>CALJHX010000024.1 GCA_937770485.1 uncultured Verrucomicrobiae bacterium
GGGCGATATTCCAGCCCGGAGCCGGCAAGGCACAGCTCGAGGTGAAGCGTCTCCTTGTCCGAGCCTTCCTTGTTGAGCAGCACGCGCCGCTTGAGTGTGGATGGAAACGGGTTTTTCTTTTCGTAAACCATCGCAGTGGAACAGGTTGTATTCTCGTCGCTCATTAAAAAACTCGGCGGATACTGTGGTAAACAACCTATCGAAATCAAGTCCAACGGTGCGCTTGGCCAAACGGTGGTCAGACTACCTCGAGACGGCCGTTGTGTATGCTCCGCGCTACAGCATCGGTGAACTCCATGTAATGAGCCCCGTCAGCAAAAGTCGTGTGCGTTACTTCGCGTTCACCCCGGATGGCAGCAACGAAATCTGACTCGACTTGCCATTCGCCGCGCTCCTCGTCGAGAATAGAGATTTCGGTGAGTTGCTTATCGCCCTTGCGGCCGCCAAACAGCCTGTCGCCGGCAAGTTGCAGCGTTCCCTCACTGCCGAAAAGATAAATCGCATCATCCTGAAGTAACGCGGTAATGGCGGATTGCTGCAGGTGCAGTTGCGCACCGTTCTCGAGGTCAGCGACAACGTCGAGGTGCTCCGGTACCCCGACCGGATGCGGTTCACCCTTCTCATCGGATCGCTGCTTGGTGAAGGTTTTCGCCCGAGCCATCACGTTTGTTGCGCGGCCCACCCAGCGCATGATGGCCTCGTAGTAAATGCCCATAGCCAGAATATTGTTCCCGCTGAGTTCAGTGTTCTGTCGCCAGTGCATTGACGATTGACTATCAATAAAATCGCCCCGAATACGAGTCTCGACGGCGAGTAGTTTGCCAAGAAAGCCTTCGGCGATGAGTCGATGTATGGTCGCATCGGCAAACAGCGTGATCGGGGACGGCACAACCTGCGCGACCAATCCCGGCTCTGTCAGGCTAGCCTCAAGCATACGATTGGCCTCGCCGGCGTTCATCGCCATACGCGCCTCGGTGAGCACGTGTTTGCCAGCGTCGAGCGAAGCCAGTGTCACCGGGCAGTGCAGATACGGCCAGGTCCCGATTAGGATGACGTTCGTTTCCCGATCGGCGACCGCCTGCTCCCAGTGCCCGTACGTTTTTGGAATGCCAAATCGCTTGGCCACGGTGGATGATGAGCTCTCACTGCGGTTGACAACACCGACGATTTCCACGCCATCGATCCCTTGCAGCAAAGGAATATGCCTGGCGGTAGTATTGGCCCCTGCACCCACGACGCCCACTCGTACGTCACTCATCGTCAGGCTGGTAGTCGGTGTATTTGTTGTGGCGACCTCTGGCCCGGTCCGCGGGGTAGCGTTTTTCATTGGTCGCGAGCTTGGCCTGCATCGCCTGGCCAAGGTCGATGCCGGCGTCGTCGGCCATGAGGAACAGGTAAATCGCGATATCGGCCATCTCCTCGGCGACATCGGCCCCGTGCTTGGCCAAGTGCTCGTCACATTCTGCGTGTGTCTTCCAGAGAAAATGTTCCTGCAACTCGGCGGCCTCGATCGCCACGGCGGCGGCCATGTCCTTGGGTCGGTGAAACTGCGCCCAGTCGCGTGCGTCGCGGAAGGCGAGGATCTGGTTGGTCAACTCCGCGATAGTCATGGCGTAGTTCGGTTACTGTTTCTCGCTGGCGTGGCGGCGCAGGATCGCGATGACCGTTTCATCCTTCGCATAATCGAGAACGGTCTTGCCTCGTTTGTCCTTGTGCCCGATGTCCGAACCCTTGCTGAGAAGCTGGCTCACCAGCTCGTTGCGCCGCATGCGTACCGCCCAAAAAAGGGGCGTCACCTGAGATTTGTCGGCGAGGTTTGGATTCGCGCCACGGGCGAGCAGGTGGGACACGACAGCATGCTTCTGGCTGCGCACAGCCCATAGCAGGGCTGTCTTACCGGTTTTGTCCTGTGCGTTGACCTTGATGCCGTTGGCCAAGTGAAATTTAACGGCATCGATGTCGCCGCTGCCAGCGCTGAAAAAGATGTCCCTTTTGGGTGTCGTGTCTTCCGGCTCTGGCTTTGGAGTCGCCGCGACCACCAGCTTGGGTGCCGGCTCAACGGCCGGCTCCGGCTCGGGGGACAGCTTGACGACTGGTTCCGGAGTGGGAGACGGCGCTGCCGCCGGCTTGGCAGGCGGGGCCAGCACAACCGATGATGATTTCTTGCTGTCGGAGGAGGGTTCGGGGGTTGTGGTTTGCTCCGGGGCTTGGGAGCCGCACCCGGCCAAGCCGAGTGTCAGCAACAGATTCAGGATGAAAAATCGCGCTTTCATGAACCGCGGTTTTTACGGAGGACAGCTTGGCTGTCAAGGCCGGCTTGGCCTCTTGCCGCTTGGCCAAGCGAAAAAAACGGCGCGCAAACAGGCTTGTCTGTGACCTTGCAAATGGGCGAAATCCCGCTAATATCCGCCGCCCCTTGGCCCGTTCGGGTCGCCGCCCAGTCGTTGGGAAGGGAAACTTACCACGATTTAAAATTATGCCAATCGCAACACCGAAGCAGTACGCCGCGATGCTGGACGCCGCCCAAAACGGCGACTACGCCTACCCGGCCGTCAACATCACTTCCATCACCACGATCAATGCAGCGCTCAAGGCGTTCGCCGACGCAAAGTCCGACGGCATCATTCAGATGTCCACCGGCGGCGGGCAGTTCGCCTCCGGCTTGAACAACAACGACGCCGTGCTCGGCTGCATCGTGCTCGCCGAGGCCGCCCACCGGCTGGCCGAGCGATACGACATTCTCATCGGCCTGCACACCGACCATTGCCAGCCGGAGAAAGCGGCCGGCTTCCTCAAGCCGCTCATCGAGGCGACGGCTAAGCGCCGCGCCGGTGGCCAGGGTAATCTGTTCCAAAGCCACATGCTCGATGCCTCCATTTTGCCGCTCGAGGAAAACATGGCTATCTCAAAAGAGTACCTCGAGCTGTGCGCCGAAAACGAAATCATCCTCGAAGTCGAGGCCGGCGTTGTCGGCGGTGAAGAGGACGGCTCGGCCGGAACCGAGGACATGCCGGCGGAGAAACTTTACACCACACCCGAGGATATGCTTACCGTTTACGAGAGCCTTAATGGTATCGGCCGCTACATGTTCGCCGCGACGTTTGGCAACGTGCACGGCGCGTACAAGCCCGGCGCCGTCAAGCTGCGGCCCGACATCCTCAAGCAGGGACAGGACGCCGTCACCGGCAAACACGGCGAGGCGGCCAAGTTCGACCTCGTCTTCCACGGCGGCAGCGGCTCCGAGAAACATCAAATCAAGGAGACTCTCGAGTACGGCGTGATCAAAATGAACATCGACACCGACACGCAATACTCCTTCACCCGCCCCATCGCTGATCATATGATGGCCAACTACGAGGGAGTGCTAAAGATCGACGGCGAGGTCGGTAACAAGAAGGTGTACGACCCTCGCTCCTACCTCAAGAAAGCCGAGCAAGCCACGGCCGACCGACTCGTCGAGGCCTGCAACGACCTCGAGAGTACCAGTAAAACCATTTTCGGCACGGTCTGAAAAACAGACCGTACTTTCGTTGACACGGATTCACTCGGATTCATTAATTCGTGAAAATCCGTGAAATATGTCTCCTTTGGGTTTTCCTTGTCCGACATTAGATATCCCCTTTTCCCATCTTGCGCTTGCCCAAGCGCGCCCCGTTTGATTCCTTCTCCCTCGAGGGAGAAGGAGGCCGAAGGCCGAATGAGGGTGAGTGGGTTTCACCGGTTCCGATAACTACTGATGGAGCGTTTTTTTGCGTTCTCCCTCACCCTTGACCTCTCCCGCTGGGGGAGGGTGTTTTTGGCCAAGGCTTACCTCTGCTTGCCCAAGCGCTTGGCTACTTGCCCATCGAGATGACGTCGCTGTCATCGTCGGACTCCACGGCTGCTTCCGGCTTGACCGCCAGACCACGGGAGTCGGTCGGCTTGGTCTCGCGCGCCCGGGCGCCGTCTTCGTTCCGCTCGGTTTCCTGGAATTTCACCGATACCATCTTGCTAACGCCGTGCTCCTGCATCGTCACCCCGTACAACGTGTCGGCCATGCTGATGGTACGCTTGCTGTGAGTGATGATGAGAAATTGCGACTGGTCGATGAACCGCTTGAGCACGCGGATGAATCGATTGATATTCGACTCGTCGAGCGGCGCGTCCAGTTCGTCCAGCACACAAAAAGGGCTCGGGCTGACCTGATAAATTGAGAATAACAGCGACACAGCGGTCATCGTCTGCTCGCCGCCGGAGAGTAGCGTGATACTCTGGAGTTTCTTTCCTGGGGGCCGCGCCACGATCTCGATGCCGCTGTTGAGAATGTCCTCCTCGTCCACCAAAACCAAGTCCGCCTTGCCGCCCTCGAATACCTCGGTGAACAGCTCGCGGAAGTTGGCGCGAATCTTCTCGAAAGTCACCCGGAACATTTCCGTCGTCTCAGCGTTGATTTGGTCGATGACTTCCAGCAGCTGCTCCTTCGCCTTGACGAGATCGTCGTGTTGGCTCGTCAAAAAGGTGTAACGCTCCTCGGTCTCCTTGTACTCCTCGATGGCGACCAGATTCACCGGCCCCATGCGATCGAGCCGATCCTGCAACTCGGCGACCTTCTCGCCCACCCGCTCCCAGTCGGTCTCCCCGTCAGCAGCAACCTCCACCTTGAGGCCTCCGGAGTCGTCCTCGGTCACCTTGAGGCACTCGGCCTCCACTTCCTGCAAAACAATCTGGTACTTCTCCTGTATCCGCTCGCAGAGGTTCTTGGCCATCATGTTGTTTTGGGCCAGTTCCACCTCGAGTTTCGAGCGGCGTTCCTGCGAACTGCTCAACTCTTCGCGAATGGAGCGCAGCGCCTCCTCGCGTTCCTCGACTTTTTGATCCGCCCCGGTTTTTTGGGAAAGCAGCCCGGCGATTTTGCCGCTGGACTGCTCGCGCTCGCTGCGAACAGCCGCGATACGCTGCGTCGAGTCAGAAATGTCCTTTTCGGTCTGTGTTTTTTTATTCCCTCCCGTCTCAATGTCGCTTCGGCGCTGGGCGACGAGTTGCTTAAGCTCCTCTATGCGAACATTGAGTGGCTCGAGTTGCCGACGGAACGACGCCAGCAACTGTTCCTCCGACGCCAGTCCGACCTTAGCTTCGGTCAGTTCTCCGTTGGCAACGTCACGCTTTCCGCGCAGCCCCTCGACCACTCCGGTCACCTCGCCCAAGAGCGTGTTGTTGGTCACCTCCCTTTCCTCGAGTGAAACCAGCTCAGCGGCCAACGAGTCGCGCTTGCCACTGCCCTCGGATTCCTGGCCGGAGAGACTCTCCAGCTCGAACGTGACACCCTCGATTTTCTGCGCCAGCACGCGCTGCGAATTCTCCAGCGCCCTCAGCTCGCCCTCGCTCGATGCGATGGACACCTCCTGCTGCCGCAGCTCCGTCTGCTCCTGTTGCAAACCGGCCTGCAACGCGGTTTGCTCAGCCTGCATGTCGCCCTTCTCGCGGCTCTGCTCATCGACGTTGCCGCCCACTCCTTCGAGTTCCTTTTCCAGTTCGGCAATTTCATTTTTCCGCGCGAGCAGCGAGGCCGACGCGTTGCCATTGCCGCGACCTCCGCTGAACACACCGTGCCGCGAAAGCAACTCACCGGCACTCGTCACAAAATCCAAATCGCGATGCTGTTCGCGGCCGCGCATCGCGGCGTCGAGATCGGGCACGATGACCAAGCGGCCAAGCAGCCGGTCGAGCAACGGCTGAACATCGGCGTCGCATCCCACTTGGCCAAGCGCCGCCACGCCGTCGAACTCGTCGAGCTTAGTCGCATCGATCGACGGCTGTGTGCCACCAGAAATCAGGTCGAGCGCAACGATGTCCGCGCGCCCTTTTTTGCCTTCACTCAGCGACGCCAAGATCGACTGGGCATCGGTCGCCTGCCGGGTGATGACCAACTGCAAATGCCGGCCAAGCGCGGCCTCGACAGCGGCGACGTATTTTCCCGGCACGCGAATCTTATCGGCCAACAAACCAAGCGCAGCCTCGGACTCTTTAATGGCTGCCTGAACCCCTGCGCTGACACCCTCGTTGGAGGCCTGCAACTGCTTTAGCACATTCAGCCGCGACCTCTTTTCTGCCTGAAACCTCAGTAAATCGTCTAATTCTGCGGTCAGCTTGGCCAAGCGTTCCTGCAGATCGGCCAAGCGCTGCTGGCGTTCCTCGACGGTGCCCCGATGGCTTTGGGCGGTCGATTTCCGATCCTCGACATCGCTGGAAAATTGGCCAAGCCGCTCCCGAAGTTTCGTCTCTTCCTCCTCGAGCTGGGTTTTCTCCGACGAAAGTTTCTCGAGCCGAACGGTGTTTCCCCGCTTCTGCAAATCGATCGAGTTGATCTCGTTGCGGACACGGGTTAGTTCCTGCGCGACGCTGTACGACTCGGACTGCGCCTGGCGAAACGTCTCCTCCCGTTGGCCAAGCTCCTGCTCGATGGCATTGCACGCGGCCTGTTTTTCATCGACGGCGCGGCGCATGTCACCGACGGCGTTGTCCGCGTTGCCGAGCTTGGCCTGCATCTCGGCCAACTCCTGCTCGGCGTCGCTGCGCCGCTGCTCGGCCTGCGCAATGTCTTCGTGCGCCTTGGCAACGTGTTCGTTCAACTCCTGGATGCGCTCGTGACTAAATTGAATTCGGCTCTCGAGTCGCTCGAGTTCTGCCTGCAGGTTGGCGCCTTTTTCCTGCGCCTCGTTCACCTGTTTTTCGATCGCGCCACGCTGCTGCCGCGCTTGGTTGATCAGCGCCTCCTCGCTCTCGATTGTCCCGGTAAAATCATCCGACTTGCCCTTGAACTCGCTGATGGCCTGCTCGCATTGACGGATGGTTTCCTGAAACTCCCCGAGCTGATGCCGGGCGAATTGGCTTTCCAGGTTCTGGAGTTCATCCATGAACTCCTTGTAGCGCTTTGCCTTGCCAGCCTGGCGCTGGAGTGAGCCGATCTGCCGCTTGACTTCGCGGATGGTGTCAGACACGCGCAGCAAATTTTGCTCCGTGTAGTCGAGCTTTCGCAGCGCCTCTTTTTTCTGCGTCTTGAAGCGCGTGATGCCGGCGGCCTCCTCGAACACCAACCGTCGGTCGTCCGGCTTACTGGAGATGAGCTGGGTGATGTTGCCCTGGGCCATGATGCCGTAGCTGGCACGCCCCATACCTGTGCCCATGAACAACTGCTGGATGTCCTTGAGCCGACATGAAACTTTGTTGATGAAATAATCACTGCCACCATCACGGAAAAGCCGGCGAGTCACCGTGACTTCGTTGTACGGCAAGTCGACTCCGGCCGCCTTGAGTTGATCGGTGTCGATGCCGCCCATGGTCATCGACACCTCCGCCATACCAAGAGCCTTGCGTTGGTCGGTGCCGTTGAAAATCACATCCACCATCCCCGAGCCCCGGAGCGCCTTGGCCGATTGCTCACCCAAAACCCACCGAATCGCATCGGAAACATTCGACTTGCCGCAGCCGTTCGGGCCAACAATCGCCGTGACACCCGGCTGAAAATCGAGTGATGTCTTGTCCGCAAACGACTTAAAGCCCAAGGCCGTGAGATTCTTCAAATACACGTCGCGGCGAATCAGAGCCAATTTAGCCAATCGAGTAAAGTCTAAAACACAATATAATGATGCGTACTATTCTCTTAACCACAATGGGTTGTGCTTTCTATGTGCCATTCTGGCCCAAGTTATTCACCGTTTCGCTAACCCACAGGCCCCGAACTGGTTGACCCCAGGTCCCGTGGACAGCACAATCCGCCCGCGCTTGGCAAAGCGCGGTTATTTTATGAGCATCGACTCGGTTTACTCTGATCTTACCTTGAAGAACGGGGCCAAAATGGCTCTGTTGGTGATGGACGGCCTCGGCGATATCGCCACTGCCGCCACGGATTACAAGACCCCGCTCGAGGCGGCGGTCACGCCCAATCTCGACGCCTTGGCCAGGGACTCGGCGCAGGGCCGGCTAATCCCCGCCGCGCACGGCATCACGCCCGGCAGCGGTCCCGGTCACCTCGGGCTGTTCGGCTACGACCCGCTGGAAGTCGAGGTCGGCCGAGGCGTCATTGAGGCGCTTGGTCTTGGCCTGGAACTACAGCCGGGCGACGTCGCCGCCCGGGCGAACTTCTGCACTCTCGACGCCGACGGCCTGGTCACCGACCGCCGCGCCGGCCGCATCGAGACCGAGCTTTGCGAGGAGCGTTGCGCCAAGCTCTCGGCGAATATCAAACAGATCGGCGACGCCGAGGTCATAATCACGCCGGGCAAGGGTCACCGCTTTGTCATCATCTTTCGCGGCGCCAACCTGGCCGGGCCGTTGGGCGATACCGACCCGCACCGCGAGGGCCTGCCGATCGCCCAGTCGCAGCCGGACGATCCAAACTGCGCCAAGGCGCAAAAAGCCGCCAAGTTAATTGGCCAATTTTACGAGGCCGCCCTGCCACTGCTCGCCGGCTTGGAGCCGGCCAACGGCTTCCTCATGCGCGGCATCGCGCATCAGCCGGACATCCCGATGTTCGCCGAGCGCTACGCGATGCGCCCGGCGTGCCTCGCCGTTTACCCGATGTACAAGGGCCTCGCCCAGCTTGTCGGCATGACCAAGCACGAGGGCCCGCAGACGATCGAGGAGCAGTTCCAGAAATACAAAGAGCTGTACCACGACTACGAATATTTTTTCATCCACTACAAGTACACCGACATGCACGGCGAGGACGGAAACTTCGAGGCCAAGACCAGGGCGATCGAGGACTTCGACAAGGCGCTGCCGATCTTGCTTGAGAAAAAACCGGACGTCATTGCCATCACCGGCGACCACTCGACGCCGTGCGCGCTCAAGGGCCACTCGTGGCATCCGCAGCCGGTATTGCTGCACTCGGCCGCCAGCGGCTCCGACAAGCTCGAGCGCTTCACCGAGACGCACGCCAACCGCGGCTCGCTTGGCATCATCGAGGCCAAGCACCTCATCCGCCTCATGCAGGCGAACGCGTTGATGTTCGACAAGTTCGGCGCATGAAAGCTGTCATCCTCGCCGCCGGGAAAGGCACCCGAATGGGCGCGCTCACCGACGAGCTTCCCAAGCCGATGTTGCCGGTCGAGGGCAAAACAATCCTCGAGCACATCATCAGCGGCATTGCCGCGCAGGGTGTGCGCGATTTCTGCCTCATCACCGGCTGGAAAGCCGAAGTCATCGAGCAACATTTCGGTGACGGTTCGTCGATTGGCCTCTCGATCAGCTACGCGCGGCAGGAGGTGCAGGACGGCACCGGCAAGGCGCCGGAATTGGCCAAGAGCTTCGTCGGCGACGACCCATTCCTGTTGACCTACGGCGACATCCTCGTGCGCCCGAAAACGTACGCGACCATGGTCGAGCGCTTTGGCCAAGGGGAGTTTTCCGGCCTCATCACCGTGACGCCGGGCGAGGACGTGACCAAGGGGGCTATCAACTTTTTCAACGACCAGTTTTGCCTGCGGAAAATCGTCGAGAAACCGAGTGTGGAGCAACTCGACCAACTCCGCGCCGACGGCTGGCTGAAAGAAGGCGACCCGATGTGGTACAACGCCGGCATTTACATCTTCCGCCCCGTCGTGTTCGAGCACACTGCCAAGCTACAAAAATCCCCGCGCGGCGAGTACGAGTTGACTGACGCCATCGCGACGATGATCGACGCGGGCGAACCGATTGCCGGCGCAAAAACCGAAGGCCGCTGGATCGACGTCCGCGACCCCGAAGTGCTCAAGTCACTGGGCTGACTAATCGCCGATCAACTCAAAGCAGGCGAGTTCGTGGGGGCTTCGGAGGTAGAGGCGATTACCGACGATGGCGGGGTGAGACATCGAGTCGGCGCTGGCATCGCCGAAGGGGCGCAACCGGCCGAGCGGCTTAAACTCGTTTGCCGCGGCATCGAGTAGCAGCAGGTCGCCGCTGTTCGTCCAGGCCAACACGCGCCCGTTGCCGCCGATCACGTTTGAGTGGTCGAAAAACATGTCGTCCTCCGCCATCCAAATCGTTTTCAATCCATTCTTCAAATCGAGGCAATACATCTCGCCGTAGGCCGTGGCGAACACGCGGCCGCCGACGATGACCGGCGAGCAGGTGTCCGGCGCGAGGCTGACGTTAGTTAGCACCGGCTTGGGATTGATTTTTCCATCGGGCAAAAAACCGTGCAGCCGCGTCGCGTTGTTCTCGGTGGCGAGCAGCAGTTGGCCGGCGTGAATGAGCGGCGTGGTGACGTTGAAGTCCGCCCCCTCGCGCGGCACGTGCTCCCACAACCGCTCGCCGTTGGCCGGATCCCAACCGCCGATGCTCGCCGAGTCGTAGCCGATGACCTGTCGCCGTCCGCCAAGATTCCCCACGACGAACGCCGAGTAGGCGGCAGCGTGGCCGGGCGTTTCCCAAATCAGCCTTCCGGTTTTTCGGTCGAGCGCAACCACCGAGGCGTCGCGGCCACCGGGGTTGATAATCAGCTTGTCGTCCACGATCAGCGGCGGCGAACTCGAGCCCCACGTCAGCAGCTTGGCTCCGTGGTCGCGGTAATAATTTGTCCGCCAAACGACCGCGCCGGTGTCGAGCCGAACGCAGTGCAGATCGCCCAGCGCTCCGTGCAGATAAACCAAGCCGTCGTGAATGACCGGCGTCGCGCGGGGCGAGTTGCTGTAATCCATGTCAGCGGCGGCAGCGTAGTCCAGCCGCCAAATCTCGCTGCCGTCGGCGGCATCGAGGCAGCGGAAAATGTCGCGGGTGGCCTCCTTGTTTTTGTCGGGGATGATGACGCGCGTCGCTGTGGCCGCCGGGCCGGCAACGGCTGGGCCGGTGAGCTTGGCCGACCAAATTTTGCGCAGCGGCCCGGGCAGTTTGTCCGGCAAACTTGGCGCTTGGCCAAGGCGGCCCGGACCTCGCCAGTCCGCCCACCCCGTCGCTTGGCCAAGCGGCTTTACAAAGCCTTTGGCCGACTCGAGCGCGGCGAGCAACTCCTTCTGCTTGGCCAACGCGGTGACCTCCGCCGCCACGCGCTTGGCCAAGGCGTCATCGGTCGCGCCGGTGCGGAACAACCGCACGCCGGGCACGGGTGGCGTCTTGGCCAGCACGCGCACCGCGCCGGGCTCCACCTTGCCGCAGCCGACGAGCAGCGGTGGTAAATAGTCCGGCACCACGGCGGCAGCCACCTCGGCGTCGCCCAACGCCAGCACGCCGGAATCGACCGCCCCGGCCGAGTCGAGCTTGGGCGGCTTGGCCAACCGGGCCTGTTGCAGCGCGGCCTTGGCAGCTTGATGCGTCTCGGCCTCCTCCACCGGGCCAAGCATGACGGCGCGGCCGGAGAGATCGTCGAGACGCTTGGCAGGGTCGCCGGTGCGGACGAGGAACACGCCGCGCTGTGTTGTGCGACCGTCGCGATCGGTGAGGTCGGCGAGCGGCGTGACGGTCAGTTTCAGTCGCTTGGCGTCGAAGCGCACCATCGCGTCCTTGCCGATGATGAAGTCCGGCTTGGAGCGGATGCGACGCAGCGCGAGGTCGAGGCTTTCCTCGTAAATAAACCTGAAGCGGCGGCCGGTCGTTTGCTCGAGATAAGCGGCGAGTTGGTCGTAGCGGCGTTGGCCAACACCATCGACACACGAGCAGGAAAGCGGCAGCGCCAGCGGATCCATCACCACCATTTGCACCGTTGGCTCGGCCGCCTGGCCAAGCGCGAGCGCAACAAAAAATCCAGCGAGCCGGATCATTTTTTTCTCGCGGCAAGCACGCGGATGAGATTGGCGCGGACGTCCATCACGTAAACGCGGCTGGCGTCGTGGTTGACCTCGATTGGGATGTAGCAGGTTTGCGCGGCGAGTCGGCTGCCGTCGTCGAAAACGGTCGTGTCCACATAGCCGACGACACCGAGGAACTTGCCGCCGGGCGTGTAAGTCTTGATGCGGCCGATGCCGGACTCAGCTGTGTAAAGAACGTTGCCCGGACCGATGTCGATGTTGACCGGATTGCAGCACGCAGCGAAGCCCTCGATGCCGGTGCGGTCGCGCTTGCCCCACTTGCCGAGCGGCTTGCCGTCGAGGTCGAAGCGATTAACGCGGTGCCGCGAATTCTCGGCGATGAGCAGCTCGCCGTTCATCACCTGCATGTCGATGTGGCTGCAACAGCCGTACTGTTGCTCGACAATTTTTTTTGCGCCGGTGAGGTCGCGCTCGAAGCGGTAAATATCCTCCGTCGCCCGCATGCTGTTGCCCATGCCGACGGCGAGAAACACATGCGCGTCGCTGACGAACATCCCGGCCGCGAGCGACTTTTCGCCGCTGAGCTTGTCGATGTCGATCATCGCGAGGCGTTTGCCGCTTTTGTCGTACGAGGCCATTTTGCCGTGACCGGCGACGTACACCGTGCCGTCCGCGCAGGCGTGGATCATTTTCGGGTGCGGCCCGCTGTCCGGCATCGGCCACTCGGCTTTGAGTGAGCCGTCCGCACCGATCACGCGGATGCCGTAAGTGTGCTCGAACATATCGTCGATCGCGAGCGGCCCACGATTGCCCCGCCGCTCACCACCCCCTGCGCGACCGCCTTGACTACGGGTTCGCCCGCCGGGACGACGGCCGCCGGACTGGCCGCGCGACCGTCCCAACCGACTCCGCAACTCCCTCGGCAACGCACTCATTATCTTGCGCCGGTCGTCGGAACCCATCTCGCGCAACGCCTCCATAAACTGTTGTGGACTGGCCTCGCGAGCCAGATCGGCGATGTCGTCCTCGGTGCCAAACTCCAGAATGCGTGTGATCTCTTCGCCCGATTTTTCAGTGCCCTGCGCTTGACCGCCGGGGCGGCGTTCGCGTTGGCTGCCGCCACGGGAAGGCCGCACTTCGTCGCCGCTCAACTTGCCGTCCGCGTTTTTGTCGAGCTTGGCCAAGGCCGCCTCGGCTTTCTCGATTTCGTCGGTGGAAAGCTCGCCGTCGCCGTCCGCGTCGAGCGCCACCAAAACCGGCAACGCTCGCATCAAACCACCGGAGCCCTGCGAGCGCCGATCGCGGGGGCCGGGATTGTCGGCACTGCGCGGCGCAGCAAACTCCATCTTGCCTTCCCCCCACGAGATGCCGACGAGCAGATCGCCGTCGCGGTTCATCGCGATGGTCTTGATGGTGATCGCCTTGCCGCTGGGGTGCGTGCCAAATTGGATTGGCTCGATTTCGGCGTGCGTGCCTTCCGGCTTGGCGTCCTCCGCCGCTTGGCCAAGCGCGGCGCCGAGGCCAAGCGCGGCGAGGCACGCGGAAAGTTTCGTGTAAATGTTCACGCCAAGTCGAACAGTCGGAATGACGCGGTGGTGTGATCGAGCGCCACGACTTGATCGCCGAGCAGCGCCACCTCGATGCCGCCGTTTTGGCAGGTGGCCAACTCCGCGTCGGTATCGACCCGCTCGTGCTCAGTCACGTCGAACGCCTCCGGCCCGGCGATCTCGGCGTGAAATTTTCCGGCCTTGTCGAAAAGTTTGATGCGTGGCTGGCCGCGCTCGGCGGTCACGAACTCGCCGGCGCCGGTCACCGCCACACTCACCGGGTTGCAGCAGCCGGAAAAACCGTCGAGCCCCCGGGAGCGTTTGCCCCAGCGCGCCAGCAATTCGCCGTCGGCATCGTAACGCTCAACGCGGTGCCGGCCCGGGTGCGCCACAACCAAACCGCCGTCGGCCCACGTGATCGGGAAAAACGACTTGGGAACGGCGAACCGCCCGCCCTTGCCGCCGGCGATGCGATCGAGCACTTCTCCGGCGGCGCTGATGCGCCAAATGGAACGGCTGCCGCCGTCGGCCGCAAAAATCGTCCCGTCCTCCGCCACGGCCAAACTCGTCAGCGCGGCGCCCTTGGCCAAGCGCTTGGTTTCGGACAGCGTTTTGCCGTCGAGATCGCAGAGCAACACCCGATCGCGAAGGCCGACGATTAGTCGCCGCTTGGCCACCGCGATGCAGCGCGGCGCTTCAGCAAACGGAATCTGCCGCACCATCTCGCCGCTTGGCTTGAGCACGGCCACCGCCAAGTCGCCAGCGACGTAAACCAAGCCGTTGGCCGCAGTCATGTCGCGCGTCTGCCCGAGGCCGGTTGGCAGCCAACCGTCTGGCTTGGGACGGGCCGCCTGAGCGGTCGCGCCGGATTGCACCGCCACGCCAATGGCAGCGATGGACTGGGCACCGCGGCTGAAAAACTGGCGGCGCGAGGGTTCGCAGTCGCCGGTCGGGCAACCGCAGTCGGAGTTTGTTTTGGATTTTGACATAAGCCTGATCGATTTTTCCGCGTAAGCAGGCCAAGACGGCGCAAACAGCCAATCGGTTACACCGCACAACCTGAGAGCTAGAACATCCCACGGTCCACGACGCGACGCAATAGTTGACAAGGCGGCGGGTTCGTTGTGGCATTGGGACTCCGGCTTGTTCGGGACTTATGAAAAAATTCAATATTGGCGTCATTGGCTACGGATGGGTGGCCGGCGCACACATCGACTCGATCAACGCCACCGGCCAAGGCCAAGTCACGGCGGTTTGCTCGTCACGCAAACTCGACCCGGCGGAACTCAGTGCCAAACACGGCGGCGAAATCCAGTGCCACACTGATCTCAAAAAGATGCTCGCCGATCCGGCGATCGATGTGATCTCGGTGTGCAGTTATCCATACCAGCACATGCGCCAAGTCATCGCCGCCGCGAAGGCGGGTAAACATTTGATTATCGAAAAGCCGCTCGCGTTGAATTTGAAAGATTTGCGGGCGATGCAAAAGGCAGTGGCCGAGGCCGGCGTGCAGGCGTGCGTCTGTTTCGAGTTGCGGTTTTCGAGTCAGTTCATCGCCACAAAGAGCGTGATCGATCGCGGGTTGCTGGGGCAGATTCATTACGGCGAGGTAGATTACTATCACGGCATCGGCCCGTGGTACGGGCAATTTCGCTGGAACACCAAGCGCAATGCCGGCGGCAGCAGCCTGCTCTCGGCCGGGTGCCACGCGCTCGACGCGCTGCTGCTCTACATGGGCGGCGAGGTCGAGAGTGTCAGCAGTTACTCGACCGGCTCGGCGAACAAGGATTTCAAAAAATACGAGTACGACACGAGCAGCGTGACGATTCTCAAATTTAAAGACGGCCGCGTCGGCAAGACCGCGTCGATCATCGACTGTCTTCAGCCGTATTATGTTCACACGCACCTCGTCGGGAGCGAGGGCAGTTTACTGGACAACAAATTTCACTCGAACAAACTCGGCGGGCCAAGCGGTCTCGACAAAAACAAGTGGAGCGAGTTGTCGATGAAAATGGTCGACTCGGGCGACGTGAGCGACCACCCGTTCCAGTCGCAATTCGAGGCGTTTTTTGCCGCCTTGGCCAAGGGCAAGCCGATGCCGTTGACCGACCTCGCCACGGCGGCCAAGTCGCACGAGGTCATCTTCGCCGCAGACTTGTCCGCGAAGAAAAACCGGCCGGTGAAACTTTCCGAGTTACGTGCCTGACCCGACCGAACAGCCCCGGCGAGTCGCCATCGCCATCGCCGCTCACCCGGACGACATCGAGTTCATGATGGCCGGCACGCTGCTGTTGCTGCGGGAGGCCGGTTGGGAGACGCACTGCCTCAATATCTCGAGCGGCAACTGCGGCAGCGTCAGCTTGAGTGCGGAGAAAATCGAGGCCAAGCGACTGTCCGAGGCGAGGGAGGCCGCTGCCATACTTGGCGCAACTTTTCACCCGCCGTTTTCGCGCGATCTCGAGATTTTTTACGACCTCCGGCATTTGCGGCATTTGGCCTCGATTATCCGCGACGTGAACCCGTCGATCGTGCTGACGCATTCACCGGAGGATTATATGGAGGATCACACCAACACCTCGCGCCTGACTGTGTCGGCCGCCTTCTCGCGCGGCATGCCCAACTTTGAGGTCTCGCCCGCGCGCCCGGCGGTGGACGGCGAAGTGGCGGTGTACCACGGGATGCCTCACGGTTTGCGCGATGCCCTGCGGCGACGGGTCGCGCCTGGGCTGTTCGTCGACACGACAAGTGTGCTCGAAACCAAGCGGCAGGCGCTCGCCGCGCATCGCAGCCAGAAAGAATGGCTCGATGTCAGCCAAGGGATGGACTCGTACCTGAAATCGATGGAGGAAATGTCGCTGGCACTTGGCCAAGCGTCGGGAGTATTTCAGCACGCCGAAGGATGGCGGCGGCACTCGCACCTTGGCTTCAGCGCCGAAGAGATCGACCCGTTGAAACACGCGCTTGGCCAAGCGGCATTGGCGAACGCGGACTACGAAGACGGTCTCGGTTAGGGACAACCCCCACTCAAGCAACCAGGTCGAGAACGCGCTTATCGTTCTCGTTGGCGCCCTGAAGCAGCTTTGCTGCAACGGCTTACTGTACTCCGAATCTTACACGTAGTTGCGTCGCCTCCGCTGGTTAAACCGTCAACGACTGCCTCAAGTTGCTCCAAGCCAATTGGAATAACTTCTGTAAGGAAAACTTTACAGCAGCAACCTGCATAACCACTCTCATTGTCGGAATGAGTTGGAAAAACTTAAGTTTTTTCCCGCCTTGGCTCGCGTCGCCGGCTCGCTACACTGCAGCCGTGCTTAACACGGAACTCATTCCCGCCGCCGAGGCGGACTCCAAATGGCTGATGTTGGTGCTACACGGGCTGGGCGACAGCATGGAGGGCTTCCGCTGGCTGCCCCGCGCGCTGAACAACCCAAGGCTCAACACCCTGCTCGTCAATGCGCCGGACGACTATTACGGCGGCTTTTCGTGGTACGATATCCTGAAGCCGGGGGCCGGTGTGGAGCGCAGCCGAGGCTTGTTGTCCGACCTGCTCGACCGGCAGCGCGATGGCGGCTTCGCCACGGAGCAGACGTTCCTGTTCGGGTTTTCGCAAGGTTGCCTGATGACGCTCGAGGTGGGTGTTCACTATCCGCACCGGTTCGCTGGTTTGGTTGGCATCAGTGGCTACGCGCATGAGCCGGAGCAACTCGTCGCCGGGCAATCGCCCGTAGCCAAGGAGCAGTCGTTTCTCATCACGCATGGCACCGCCGATCCGCTTCTGCCGTTCGCAAAGACCAAAGCGCAGATGGAACAACTGCAGGCCGGCGGCATCCGCATGCAGTGGGAGGTGTTCGAGAAGGAGCACACCATCCAAGGCGAAACCGAGGTGGCGGTGATCCGGAAATTCGTCGAGGAACGAATGAAGCCGCTATGAGCGAAAGAGCAGCCGCGCGATCGCTGGCAGCAGGAGGATTGCGAAAACCATGTTCATCAAAAACATGAACATCAGCAGGATGCCCATGTCGGCCTGAAACTGCAGCGCCGAGAATGCCCACGTGCCGACCCCGATGGAAAGCGTCAAGCCGGTGAATACCACCGCGCTGCCGACCTGTGTCATCGCGGCATCCATCGACTCGGTAAACGAAAGCCCTTTGCGCCGCTGCGCCACGAAGCAGCTGAACAGATAAATCCCGTAGTCCACGCCCTCGCCGACACCCAGCGCGACCACCGGTAGCGTCGAAGTTTTCAGTCCGATCTCCAGCGCGTGCATCAGGCTGTGCGCCAACACCGACACCAGCGCCAACGGCAGCACGATACACACGACCGCCTTGATTGAGCGGTAGCTGGCAAAGCACAGCAGCGCCACCGCGACGTACACATAAATCAAAATCGGGAACTGCGCCGCATCGACCACCTCGTTGGTCGCCGCCATCACGCCGGCGTTGCCGCCGGCCAGGCGGAATCGCGTTTTTTCAGTTCCGTGCTTTTCATCGAACCCCTTCACGGCAGCGACGACGCGGCGCAGCGTGTCCGCCTTGTGATCCTCGAGAAACACCATCACCGGCAACACGCTGCCGTCGAGGTTGGTCAGGCCAGTCGAAGTCTCCACGCGCCCGACCGCCTGCGCCAACATGGCGCGGTTGTGCGGCAGCACGCGCCACTTAAAACTGCCCTCGCTGTAGCCGGAATTGATCGTGCGCGCGATGCCAGCCAAGCCCATGACGTTTTTCACTCCCTCGACGTTGGCCAAGTGCCACTCGAAACGGTCGAGCAACTCCATCACCGCGTAGTCCACCGAGCCGTCCTTTACCGTCTCGGTGAACGCGATGAAAACATCGACACCAAGGTTGAAATTGTCGGTGATCATCGCGCTGTCGAGATTGTAAGGCGAGTCCGGCCGCAACTCCGGCACGCCCTCGTGCAGGTCGCCCACCTCCACACGCATGGCTTTCGAAAAGCCAAGACCAAACATCACGGCGCAAACGGCAACCAGCGCGACCGACACTTTTGGCCCGGATAAATACGATACTGCATGCCATATTTTACCCGTCCACAATTTGCGCCTAGCCACGCTCTCGCGGTATCCGGCACGGGGTTTCTGGTACGATAACAGCAACGGCAACAGCAGCAGATTAGTCAGGATAATCGCCGCCACACCGATGCTCGCGGCGATGGCCAACTCACGAATCGTCGGCACCGGGATGAGCAGGATGGTGACAAATCCAATCGTGTCCGTGATCAACGCCACGCTGCCCGGCACGAGCAGTTGCCGGAATGCACTGCGCGCGGCCTCGAGAGAATCGCTGCCCGCAAACAGCTCGGCGCGAAACGCCCGCACCATCTGCACGCCGTGGCTCACGCCGATCGCAAAAATGAGAAACGGCACGAGGATCGACATTGGGTCAATGCCGTAGCCAAGCCGGTTCAACAGGCCAAGCTGCCACGCCACCGCGGAGAGTGAGCAGCCAAGCGGCAGCGCAGCAAACCAAAAAGACTGCGCGTAGAGCCAAACCAGCAGCGAAGTCAGCACCACCGTCACGCCAAAGAAAAACACCACGTTGAGCGCCCCGTCCCGAACATCGCCCATAACCTTGGAGAAGCCGATGATGTGCACGCTGACAGCGTCCGACTCGTGCGTTATGCGCAGTTCCTCTAGTCGGTTGGCCACGGCGAAGGTGTCGAGCCGCTCGCCGGTGTCGGGGTCGATGTCGAGCAGATTGACCATCACCATAGAGCCGTTGAACGAGTCGGTCACTAGCCGGCCCATGTAGTTCGACTTGAGCGCGTTCTCCCGCACCTTGGCCAAGCCCCCGGGAGTCGGCGTGAAATCGGACGGCACAACGTTCCCGCCGGTGAAGCCGTCATCGACCACCTCCGTGAACCGGACGTTCGGCGTGAAAAGCGACGTGACACTCGACTGATCGACACCCGGCATGCCGTACATTTCCTGCGTCACGGCCTCAAGTTTCTCAAAATATTCCGGCGTGAAAATATCGCCGTCCCGCGCCATGAGCGCGATCATCACGCGGTTGGCGCCGCCGAACTGCGACTGGTATTTTGTGAACGTCCCGATGTACGGATGCCCCTGCGGAAGTTGTTTCTCAAAGCCGGCGTCGATCTTCGTCTGCGTGGCAAACCCGAACAGCACAGCCGTCGCCAAAAGAAAAACCGTCAGTAACAATTTGCGGTGCCCGAATACCCACTGCTCCACCCACGCCGCAAAACCGGGCTCGCTCATTTCGCCCCCTCCGTTTTGAAATCAGTTAGCTCGAGCCGGTGCACGCCCTTGTCGCTCGTCAGCAACACGGCCCCGTCGCTCGCCTGCCAAAGGCTTGTCGCCGTGGCCGCGCCCGGCCATTCGACCGGACGGAATGTGCGCCCTTCATCGGCGCTGAGCAGTAGTTGACCGGCGGCGGCACTGAGCACAAATCGGCCATCGGCCAAGGCCAAGCCGCCGTGTAATAGCGACTGCGTTGGCGACTCGACCTGTTTCCACGCCTTTCCATCTTCGCTGCGAAAGATGTTGCCGCGCAAACCGAACACCACCGCACCGCCCTTGGCCAAGGGAAGCGTGCCAAAGAACGTGCCTTCATACGGCGTCGCCAGCGGTTCCCAGCGCCTGGCCCGGTCGCCGCTACGCCGTACGGTGCCAAACTCACCGGTCAACCACAGGCCGCCGTCCGGCGCTGTGATGATGTGGCTGAAGTGCGGGTCGTCGTCCTGCTTCGCCTCGGTCCACGTTTTGCCGCCGTCGCTGGTCGAGAGAAACTTGCCATACGAACCAACGATGAAACCGGTCTTGGCGTCGAGAAAAAGAATGTCGAGATAGGCTGTCTCGGGGTCATTTTCGGCGTTGGCCTTGGCCCATGTTTCGCCACCGTCGCCGGATTTTAAAATCACAGACTGATGGCCGACCGCCCAGCCAGTCTGGTCGTCAATGAGAAACACGCCGGTGAGCGTGCGGCGGGTGGGCGCGGCGACCTGTCGCCAGTTTTTGCCGCCGTCGGTCGATAGCAAAATATGGCCGCGCTCACCGACGGCCAAGACACGTTCGCCCCGGCCGTGCACGTCCAGCAACAGCGAGCGCTTGGCCAAGCGTGCCGGGATGGCATTGCCATCGACTGGCTGCGCGGCCGGCTTGGCCAAGCCGGTGCACAAGAGGAGCACCGCAACCCAGCCGCTTGGCCAAGCCGAGATCCAGTTTGGTGTGCAGTAGCCAAAAAAAGAACGGGCCGGGGCGAACCCCGGCCCGTCTTCGGGTTGGTTGGGTTGGTTGGGGATTTTACTCACCAATCAATTGGTATATTAACGGCGACCGCGCCGGCGCAACGCAGCTGGCGTGTAGTCACCCGGCTTGGACTGGTACGAGAAGTCGTACATCTCGTTTTCATTATCCAAGCCGTACGCGAGATAGCGGCCGGACAAAAGATCCATGTGCACCTCGAGCGTGGACCAGAAACTGAGGATGTCGTAGTAGTTGATGCCATGCCCCTCAGACACGCGCCACAGACGACCCCGGTTGTCGTACTGATCCACGACCAGCACGCCCCAACTGTCCTCGTCCACGTAAAAGCGGCGCTTGGCATAAATGTGGCGCTTGCCCTCCTTGAGAGTGGCCTCAACCACCCAGACGCGGTGCAACTCGTAGCGGGAGTGCTCCTGGTTGATGTGCATCGGCGTGACGATGTCGGCCACCTTCAGGCTGTCGCTATGCAGCTTGTAGGAATTGTATGGCACATAAACCTCCCTTTTGCCGACGAGTTTCCAGTCGTAACGGTCAATCCCGCCGTTGAACATGTCGAGCTGATCGCTGGTGCGCATGCCGTCCGACGCCGTGCCAGGGTTATCGTAAGCGACCTGCGGCGCACGACGCACGCGGCGCTGGCCGGTGTTGTACACCCAGGCGCGGCGCGACTCCTTCACTTGGTCAAGCGTCTCGTGCACCATCAGGATTGTCCCGGCCAAGCGAGCGGGCGCGGTGACTTTTTGCTCAAAGTAGGCCATCACATTACCGACGCTCTCCGTGGCGGCACCGGGTTGGTGGTAGTTCCACAGAAATTTTTCCTCGAGCTGAACCAGTGTGTAGTCGCCTGTGCGAGTCGGGGCAACCTGCCCGATCTTACGCAACCCGCCGAGGCCGCGGTAGCGCAGCAGATGGTTCCAGATCACTTCCTGCCCATTTTTCGGAAGCGGAAACGGAGCCCCACGGGAAGCACCGGCCACACCATTGCCGCCGTCCGCCAGCTTGGCGGACCTGACGTTGGCCTTGGTGGCATCATAAATATCCTGCGGCGCTGAGGCGCTGCGGTGGGTGGGGTACACCGGCATCTTGTAGGTGGAGGCGTATCTCGCAAGAAGCGCCTTGTGACCCTCGGTCAGGTTATCGGCGTATTGCTCGGCGTTGGCTGCGTTGATGGTTGCGCTTATCTTGTCATTGGCAAACGGGTCTGGGTGATGATCCCCTGAGTTGTAGCCTGCAGGCGGCTGCGTGATGCCCCCCTCCCAGGCTGGGATGGTGCCAGCGGCGTTGCCTGCCTTCTCGGCTCCAAGAGGCGTCAAGCTTTTGCCCAGATCGGCCGCACTTTGAGCCGTTGCTATAGTCACGCCCGCGGCCAGTGCTGTGGCTGTGATCAGATAAAAACCAGTGTTACTTTTCATTGTTAAAATTAGTTTGGGTTAGAACGAGTATTGAACCATCGCCTGCAGGAAGTCGCGGTCGTACATGAGGTTGTAGCCCTCGTTTCCGAAAAACTCGCTGTACTTAAGCGTACCTTGCCATGAGTTTTGATATGTGGCGGTCAATCCCACGGTCACGCTCTTGCGGTCGTGCAGGAAGTTGCCCAGCGGCAGCGGCGTATTCCCGTCAACGTCGTGCGCAAAAACAATCGCCGGGGACAGGTTCACACCGCCGATTACGTCCATGTAATCGATGCGCGCAGCTAATCTGTAACCCCAGGAGAAGTCATCCGCGAAAGCATCGGCCGATTCGGAATACGGTGCATGCCCTTGGCCAGGAAGAATCGTCGGGGCTAACGGATCACCACTGAGTGCCGTGCCGGGACCGTCAAAACGCAAAAAATCCTTACTCGGCAAATCCGGAACCACCGTTGCGGCAGCTTCACCAACAAGCACCCATTGCGAAGCACCAAGCGTGGGGCCAAAAAGTTTTGTCACCGTAAACTGCGGTTGCCAGACTTCAAACCGGCGGTAGCCTTGGACGTAGCTGTTGAAATCCTGCGCCCCGAGCTGCGTCATGCTACGACCCTGCCAGGCAGGGTTACCCATGTCCGGCACGCCGTCACCATTGGTGTCGACCACCGGAATCAGACCGATATTTCCCAGTGCCGGGTTGAAAGGAGTGAGGCCGGCAACTAGCAACTCGATGTCATCCACCTGCAGTGGCACATCACGCCGGTACGACACTTCCCCCTGCAGTGAGATACCGGTGGCGCCGATCTCGGTATTGAAGCTAACACCGAACAACTGGATATCCTCTGGATACTCGAACATATAGCGAGCCGTGCCGGGATAAAGCTGCGGGAGACTGTTCTGGAGGCCATTCAATTGACCCGTGAAACCAGCGCGTTGAGCATTGAGAGCTGCTTGATTGGTCGACAGCTCTGTCTGCTGGGCTAAGAGCCCATCTCTCTGGCCAACAAGCGTTGCCTGTTGCGTTCTTAACGCAACCAAATCTGCACTGTTGGGATCTGCCGCCTCAAGTTGGGCAATGGCCCCGTTTACTTCCACCAAGCCTGCATCGGCCTGGGTCAGTCCGCCATTGACCTGGGCCAAGCCCCCAGTCACCTGGGTCAACAAACCATCAATCTGAGCAATCCCTCCCTTGACCGCGTTAACAGTAGGCTCCAATTCGGTAGAGATGTCGCGCCCAGTCATAGCGCTTATCACCGGCAGGCGGCTGTGATAGTTGATGAAGTAAAAGCCAAACTCCGTGTCATTGAGGCCCTCAGCGAAATAGCGTGCAGCCAGACCGAACTGCCCGCTGTCGCTGGCCCGGTTGCTGCGCCCACGGGGAATCGCAGCTGCGCCCGCGGGAAGGAACGGCGCATTCGCGGCGCTAGGTGCCAGGGCCGGGTTGAATCTCGGGTTTGAAACAGTCGGCACACTGGCCGGTTCTCCATCAAGCAAACCGAAAAGCGGATTGTCCATGAAACTCTCCATGTTGGGCTGACCCGTACTCCCGAAACCAAGCATGGCGTACTGACCGCCCGGCCCGACAAAATCCTTTGTGCTGAAGTAACTGCCGGCGGGGTCGATCTCCATCTCCTCCTGCTTGAACTGGTAAAAGCCCTCCAGTGTCAGGTTGTCAGTTGCCTGAAGGGACACTGATAGAAGCGGCACCGGTCGCAACGCCTCACGCAGCTCCGAACCGGGGATGCGGAACTTGGTCACATCGATCGGGTTGATGACATTGATGCCGTTCTGGATGAACGTGCTTTCGCCCCAACTCAGCACCTGGTTGCCCAGACGAATGTTCACCGGTATGGAGATCGGGAGATCATACGAGATGTAAGCGTCGAGCAACTCCATGTCGCGGCCGACCTCGCGCTTGGCCGCGTCGCTCAACGGGCTGTCGCCTCGGATGTTCTCGAAGTCGACAAAGTATGTGCCGCGCAGGAACAGGCTCACGTTCTGCAATTTCTTGAAGTCCAACTCCAGATCGTGCGTGCCCTTGGCCACATGCGAGAACAGGCCGGTGCCGTAATTGAGATTGGCGTCGTCGCCGTTGACGGAGTAGCGCGTACCGCCATTGGCAATGCCGATGTTGCCAGGCTCCGCAGCTGATGTGCGAAAGGAGGCTCCGTAGCTCAGTGTCGTGTCGAGGTTGCCCTCAACCACGTCGTTCTCGAATTCCACCGCTTGGGTCGTCACAGCCACTGCGGCAATTGCGGACAATGCCAAGCGGCCCACTAAGGGGAATCCGCCATTCATTCGGGCGATAAAGTTGCTCATAGATCGGCGGGGATTCTAGCACGCCATGCCTCTAATGCACGTAAAAAATGAGGTTTTTTTGCATGGTTACCACCCTGTACCCACACTGCTGTTTGCCTCGCCTATTGGCCAAACCGACCCGTAAGGAAATCCGGGCGAAAAGGTTGACCAGTCCGAGGGTGCACGGGATGCTCCCGCCGATGACCCGGCTTTTTCTCTTGCCTCTTTTTTTAGCGCTTGGCCAAGCGGCTATGGCTCAATCCTTAAAAGTGTTGCCAGACAACCTTCGAGCCGTTCTCGAAAACACCAAATCTATTGAGACGACTATAAACGGTCGACTGCCACTTTTCGTGCTACCCATCAGCGGCTCACTCTCCTCCCTGCCGAATGGCCAAGCGGAGAAGGTGTTGAACGACTTGGCCAAGCGGGGCATCGGCTATTCGGTAAACTGGAACCACGGTTCATTTGATGCGTCACTGAAAGAAGGGTTGCGGATCGGCGAGCTGCAGCAGCGCTTGGGCAGGATGGTTTCCGTCCATGCAACGGGATGCCTTTACTCCTTTTTTGATGGCACTGAAAAGACGCAGCACATTGATGCCGACGGCAGGCCTTTTGCCGAGACCTCGTTTGGCGGCACGATGGGCTGTCCGTTTGCGATCGAGCATCGGATCCCGGTGATCAGGCAACGCGTCGAGGCGTTCCTGAAGCAATACAAGGCCGCCGGGATCGATGTCGATTTCATCTTCGCGGACTGGGAGATCGACGGCCCCATCGAGTGGAACGACGCATGGGCCAGTTCCAAGCGCTGCCACCGTTGTCGTGAACACGTGCCGGGTATCGATGATTTCCGTAAATTCCAGGCCAAACTGCGAGCGATTCGAAGCAAGCTTCAACGGATTGCATTCGGCGACAATGTCACCCGTTATTTCCCGGAAGCGCTTGTCGGCAACTACGCCGTGAATCCCCACAACGGCTATCGGTACTGGTACGACTATTTTGAACACGAAACCCCCGACGCACCGGCACTTCTGGATCAACGTGCTCGATATCGCGAGTGGGCCCACGAGTTTGAACACTGCGGATACACATTTGCTATGCCGGTGGTTTACACATGGTATCCCACTTTCGGTTGGTACGATTTTGAACCCAAGGATTATCGCTGGTTTTACAACATGATGTTGGTCGCCTCGAATGCGGGTCAACATACCTCACAGCAGACACCGATCATTCCCTTTGTCCACTGGCACACCACAGCGCCCCCGGACAATCCCGACCCGTCCGTGGAACAGTTCAGCAAGGAAAAATATCAGGAACTGCTTTGGCACATGCTATTGCGCGGGCACGACACGTTTTTCCTCTGGTGTACCGGCCGGGAGCTGGCAACAGAAATCCAGCTGGTCCATGAGGTGTACCGGGAAAGCCTGAGGTACAGCGGCTTCATTGATCGCGGAGTGCCGGTCCAGTTTGACGTGCCCTCAAAGCCCGGCCCGGTTGTGTCCGGCTTGCGCCTGGGCAACCGGGTGCTGGCGCGGCGAACAGATTTCGGAACGAGGACAGGTAACGAAACTTTGGCCGTGGCTGGTGGGGGCGAAGTCTCCGTCGCCGCCAAACGCGGGGTACAAATCTTGACCGTTGAACAAAAATCGAGACACCCCGGCATACTGTCAGACCACAATGGCAGGCTGCGTTTTCCAATTGGTTTCTATGAGTTCCCTGGCGAAAAGGAAAAGCTTCAAAGAATGGCTGAAAGTGGCATCAACCTTGTCCGATGCAGCAACCGAGCCTCTCTCGACTCTGCACACGCGCAGGGAATGATGGGCTGGGTGCCGCTCAGCGTCCAGCAGGGGGCTACACCGGGGTTGCGGAAACAAATCGAGACTCTGCGGAACCACCCTGCCTTGGCTGTATGGGAGGGTCCGGACGAAATTGTATGGACATTTACCGCGTACAGCTTCCTCAAGGAGCGCGCCGGTTTCACCCGCGAAGATTGGAACAACCAGATACCCAAGGCTGTAAATTATGCCAAAAAAGAGGGAGATAAAGTCATCACAAAGATGAACGAAGGCATACGGCTCGTCCAGGAGTTGGACGAACGCAACCTGCCTTTCTGGGTAAACGAAGCCGCTGACAGCGACGTGAAATACGTTCGGGATTACATCGACTCCATCGACATCACCGGCTGCGATTACTACGCCGTTCGAAAAGCCGACACCGATCTGCAAAGTATCGGGCGATTGGTGGATCGTTGGGATGCAATCGGTCGCGGCAAGCCGGTCTGGATGGTTCTCCAGGGGTTCTCATGGCACAAGGCCAAGGCCGGGCGCAAGCGTCTTTATCCGAGCTATCGCCAGTCAAGATTCATGGCCTATGACGCCATCGCGCACGGTGCCCGTGGCATCTTCTACTGGGGAACACAAACCATCGACGATCCCCTGTTTCGGGAATCCCTCTACGCCCTGACCGCCGAGTTAGGCGAACTCGAACCGCTTTTGGTGGGCGCCGATCAGACCATTGAAGTGGCAGTCATCAACGATCTTTTTGATGCACCGGGGATTGGTGTTCGGGGCACACTAAAAAGCAACCAAGCCGATTATCTCTTGATCCTGGTCAACGAAGACGATCACCGACATCTGGGAGTCGATGTCACCAAACTGGAGGGATTGAACGGCCGCACGCTTCACCTGCTTTACGGCGACGAAAAAACGGTTGTTCGAAAAGGAGGCATTGTCACCCGGATGCAGGCCCATGAGGTGAAGCTATTTTGCACCAACCCACATTTTGAAACCAAACGAACCATGGGCCGCGATTACGTGGATGCCGGAAAATAACCCGCCAGTGCCTCGTCTCCCCAAATGGGAATGAATTGACCCTTCATGTCTTTAGCGGGATTCTCACCGGCCATGAACCGGCTACTACTTTCCCTTCTATTCATTGCCCTTGGCCAAGCGGCAGTCGCCTTAGCCAAGCAGCCCAACTTCCTGATCATCATGGCCGACGACTGCACGTACAACGACCTCCCATTGTACGGCGGCCAAAACGCCCGGACCCCGAATATCGATCGCCTGGCCAGCCAGGGGCTCACCTTCAACCGCGCCTACCTCGCCGAGGCGATGTGCCAGCCGTGCCGCGCCGAGTTGATGACCGGACAGTACCCGCTACACAACGGCTGTGCCTGGAACCACTCCGCCAGCCAGCCCAGCGTGAAAAGCATGCCGCACCACCTCGGCGCGCTGGGCTACCGAGTGGGCATCGCCGGCAAGGTGCACGTCAAGCCGGCGGCGGCGTTTCCGTTTGAGAACGTCAGCGGCTTCGACCCCAACTGCGTCCGCAACCCCACGCGCAACCATCAGCTCGACGGTATTCGCAGCTTCATGCAACGCGATGCCAAAAAACCGTTCTGCCTCGTCGTCGCCCTCGTCGAACCACACGTGCCGTGGGTGATGGGCGACCCGTCGCAGTACCCGCCGGCGAAACTCAAGCTGCCGCCGAACATCGCAGACACGCTTCGCACACGGCAGGACTTCGCCAAGTACCTCGCCGAGATCACGTATATGGACGGCCAAGTCGGTGAAATTCTCGACGCCCTCAAGGCCACCGGCGAGGAGGAGGAAACCGTCGTGCTGTTCACCTCCGAGCAGGGGTCGCAGTTTCCCGGCAACAAATGGACGAACTGGAACACCGGCGTGCACACCGCGCTGGTCGCCCGCTGGCCAGGTCAAGTGCCAGCCGGCAAACGCACCGACGCCCTCGTTCAGTACGCCGACATTTTACCGACGCTCGTCGATGCCGCCGGCGGCAAGCCATCAGTGCATCCCTACGATGGCTCGAGTTTTCTCTCGGCGCTGCACGGCAAAACCGGTGCGCATCGGCAATTCACTTACGGCGTGCACAACAACATCCCGGAAGGCCCACCCTACCCGATCCGCTCCGTGAGCGACGGCGAGTACCATTACATCCGAAATCTTTTGCCGGATGAGATTTACATCGAGAAACACCTTATGGGCACACGGGGCACAGGCCAGCTCAACAACCCGTACTGGGCCACATGGGTTTGGGATTCGTGGAACTCGCCGCGCAGTTACAACCTGGTCAAGCGCTATATGCACCGGCCGGCCGAGCAACTTTATCGCGTCGCCGCCGACCCGTATGAAATGGAAAACCTGGCCAACGACCCGGCAGAAGCCAAGCACTTGGCCAAGCTGCGCAAAGAATTGGATCGCTGGATGAACGCGCAGGGCGACCCCGGCGCGCTGGTCGACACGCCCAAGGCCATCCAAGCTTCAAAAGACGGAAACCACCTCCACGGACAACCCTCGACCAATATTATTCGATAGCGCCGAAGATCGCTTGGCCAAGGGCGCGGACGGCGGCTTCACCGCCTTGAAGATGGATGGTGCGGTGGATGTGGGCGGCTCTTTCTCCCGGCTTGAGCGCCAACGCCGGTGAGGAGGATTCCAACTCGTAAAACGGGCCAAGCTGCTTGACTCCCGGACTCGGTGCCCCGTCGTTGTAGCTGTTCACCACGTCGCCCTTGAACGGTTCGGCCTGCAGTTCCCACATGGAGTTGACGTAATCAGTTGCCCTTTCCGGCTTGGTGTATTGCACGATGGTCAGCAGTTGCCGCGTTGCGTCGTAACTGCCGAGCACCGGCTTGGCGCGTTGCGAGGTCAGGCCGATCTTGCTGCGATACTGGCCGTCGCCGGAAAACCGAATCACCCCATCCGCCACCTTCAGCCGATCGGCCGGCACGGTGCCGAAGTAGTCGGCGTTAACTATCGGGCCGAGCTTGGCTTCGTCGCCCTCCACATACGGCACCAACACGGTTGTCTGCTCGGAATGCTTGTACATGCCGAGAATCCAGATCGACAGCAACCCTCCCTGCTTCGTCCACGCCGTGTCGCCGGTGTTGGTCAGGATGTTTTCCGTCTCGTAGGCAACAGCGTGAATGCCCTCCGGTAAATCCGCGCCAAGCAGATCGCTTGTCTTCTCACGGTTGTACAACCGCACGGTGCGATCGATCCGTATGCTGAACTTGGTGTCGGAGTAATTTTTTATTTTTGCCTCATGCCGGAATGTCACCTCGCTATCCGTCCTCGACAGCACCTGATACGGCGCTGTGTCGATGACGGCCGGTGTCTGCCAATGTTCGAGGTCAAAAGGATCACCCTTTTTGAAAAAAATGGAGAACTGACCGCCCTCCGGCCCGAGCCAGAAACGATCCTCACCGCCAAAGGCGTTGATGTGCAAACCGGTTTTGCCGGACGCGATAAGATCGTAGTTGATCCAGCCGTGGCTGGGGCTACCGGCGGCGCCGACGGTGCTCGTCATCACCCGGCCCTGATAGGCCGGCACGACGGCCACTTGCGGGGAGTCTTTCCCTTGGCCGAGAATGATGACGTCGACGTGCTTTTTGAGAAAGGTAACGTCTTCGGAGAATGTCATTTCTTTTTTGGGATGAATACCGGTGACCGGCTTCTCCAAGGGGAATCTGCTGCTGCACCCGGCTTGGCCTAGCGCCAGCAACGCAGCAAAGGCTGTGAATGGGAGCATAACCAGTTTCATCATGCAGTGGGCCGCCGGGTCAATTCCCGGTGCGCTTGGGCGGGAGCGGAATCGGCGGCCGGATGTTGGGTATGGGCTTGGGATCGTTGCCCGGGACGATCAACTCCGGCTCCGCGCCGCTCTTTTTGTTCGATGGGAGATCGTCGGGCCGGGTGAGTTGAAAGCCTCCGGCAACGATGATTTTCCCGTCCTTGAAACCCAGTCGCGGGCGGTTGCCGGCGATGAGGTAGTGGCGGCGCGTGATGATTTTTCCATGAGGATCGATCACTGAATAGTTGTATTTCCGGGCACCGGTCTGGCAGAGCAAGTGCAGGTTGCTCTGAGGCCCTACCTGCGCCTGCGGTTTGTTGAACGACACCATGGGGCAGACTGGCAAAACCCTGTGCACTTTGCCACCGAGGCCGTCGTCCACGCGGGCGTAGAGGCTCATCGCCTTGAGGTGCTTAGCCTGCTGGATGACATAGCGCCGAACCTGCCTCGGCTGACCGGGTGGATCGCCCTTCTTCAACGGCAGACCGAATATCTGCTCCCACAGTACGGTGCCGTTGGTGATGTCGAACTTGACTGGCTTGGCGGCGAGTTGTTTACCCCATTGCTTGATGTGCACCGTGGCGGTGAGGGTGTAGCGGCCGGCACGCTCGAGCGCATAATGCGGCGCTATGTCCATCTCCTTGGTTGCACGGATGGAGGACTCGACGGTGAACCGCCCCTTCACGGGTGGGGGGGCGGTGATGGGAGTGATCTCCTCTCCGGTTTCTGACTCGATCTGGAACTGCAGCCAATGGTTGTCCTCGCCGAAAACCAGCGTTTGGCCGGAAAAATTGACGATTTTCAGCTTCGCCAACATGGATTCCCTCGGCAGAAACCGGCTCTTTTGCAACTCAAGTGTCACCGTCACTTGGGCCTGCATACTCGCCGCCAAGAGCGGCAATAACAGACACAGCGCCGCAGCACGCCAACGCCGCGCGAATGTCGTGGTGGCAACCGTGTCAGGGCAATTCAAGTTCATCCCGGTAATTCCGACGCTTGGACAGGCACATTTGATCAAAACAAAAATTGCCTTACGTAGGACTTGCGCTTGAGCCGCTCGAACCACTTGTCCTTACGGGCTTGTTGCTCGTTCTCCAGCAGGGTCTGCTCAATCTGCGCGCGCACCTCGGACAAAGTGCCGAGCTTGGCCTGATTCATCTCCTCGCAACGCAATATGTAGCACCCCTGCGGCATCACCACGACGGGGCTCATCTGGCCTTGGCCAAGCGCAAATGCCGCTTGATCCAGCTCCGGGGCGAGGCCGCCCCGCTTGATCCAGTCAGGCTTGAGCCCTCCCGATGCGCGGTATTGGTCAGTGTAAACCGAGGCGACCGCGGCAAAGGAGTCGCCCGACTGCAGGACTTGGTGAATCTCATTGGCCAACTTCAGGGTGCCCTCCGCGCCACCGTGTTTCCTGGCTTCCAGAAAAATAAACCGGAGCCGAATCTCGACACCGGAGCGAAACATGTCCTTGTTGGCCACGTAATATTCCTCAATCTGTCGGGGGGAAACCACGATGTTCGCCTTCGAGATAAACTGGCCTTGCATCACCATTTGGATGATCTTCTCCCGCTGATACCGGGCGAACTCCTCATAGGTCATATTACTCTGCTGGAGGGACTTGATGAGGGTGATTCGGTTGCCATACTCGGATCGGACTTCCTCCTTGATACGCTGCTCGATGATGGACTCGGGTAGGTTGTAGCCCTTCTCGATGTACTCGCTCAAAACCAGCTCGCGGCGAATCAGCGCCTCCATTGTGTCGGCCTGAAGCTGGGTATATTTCTGCCCAAAAAGCTGCGGCTGCCGGGCGTATTGGCGGCGCAACAGGGTGACCTCCGGCTTCATGGCATCCATCACCATTTGCCGGGTGATGATCTTGTCATTCACCTCGGCAACGATGCTGTTCCGATAGGAGGGGGTAGTCTGTCCCACCGCCCCATGGGCGAGGAGAACAGCCGCGATGGCGGTAATCAATCGGCTCAAGTTCCTTGTCATCGGCAGCGCGAATGCTAGGCCCAGTGAGTAAGACGGGTCAAGCGGTGTCAACCCTTTCGCGCCGATTCTGCCAGCGCTTCATCCACAGCAGCCTCGAAGAAAAACCGTTCCTCGCCAAACGCGGGCTGCAGATCCGACATCCAAGTGGCCTTCGGGTCGTACTTCGCGAAAAAGATCCGGTTGGCCCACTTGGGATCACGGCCCTGCAGGAATTTCAGCACAAACACCTTCTCGCCGGCCACCTCGGTGATGCCGTCCACCAGCACCTTGCCCGGCAGCGCGGACATCGACGGACCGCGTACGGTACGGCACAGGCCAGCCACCTGACTGTAAGCCTCGGTGAACACCTTGTAAGCCCGGGCGAGCGGCACCTCGAAGTAGGCCTTGGCCCCGGTGTCGCGCTCCACAAACATGTAGTACGGCACCATGCCAAGCTGAACCTGTTGGCGCCAGAGCTGCGCCCATACATTGGCGTTGTCGTTAACCTTGCGAATGAGCGGCGCTTGGCAGCGAATGACCGCGCCGGCGTTTAGCACCCGATCGACCGCCTTTCGTGCGACCTCCGGCTCCAGTTCCCGCGAGTGGCTCGAGTGCGCCATCAACGCGAAGTGTTTACCGGCCGCCTTCACTTCGCCGATGAGTCTCAGAAAGTCGTCGGCATCCTCACCCTCGGTGAATCGGTACGGCCAGTAGGCCAGCGCCTTAGTGCCGATGCGGATGCTGTGCAGACTCGGCAGATTTGCCCTCAGCAGCGGCTCGATGTATCGGCGTAGCACTGCGGTCTTCATCACCATCGGGTCGCCGCCGGTGATCAGCACGCTGCTCACCTGCGGATTGTCCCGCACGTAGTCCACCAGTTTTGAGGCTTCCCGACTGGCGAACTTCAGGTCGGCATCACCGACAAACTGCGCCCAGCGAAAACAGTAACTGCAGTAGGCGTGGCAGGTCTGCCCCTGGCTCGGAAAAAATAAAACCGTCTCCTGATATTTGTGCTGCATGCCGTCGACCACCTCACCGTCGAGCAACGGTACGTTGAGCTGCATTTGCCCGGCGGGATGCGGGTTGAGTTGCCCCCGGATTTTATCCGCTGACAGCTTGATCTCCGTCTCGGAGGCACCCTTGGCCACCAAGTCGCGCATGTGCAGAAAATCCTTCTCCTCCAGCATGCCGCGCTGCGGGAAGGTCAGCTGAAAAATCGGGTCATTGGGCACCGACTTGGGATCGATCAGGTTCTCGATGACGTAGTCGTTGACGCGAAACGGCAACACAGCCGACACAGCCAACATATCGGTCACCTGATCAGCATCGAACCTCAGTTTCTCCGCGATCCGTGGAAGATCACGCCGAGTGTTTGCCTTGAATTTCATCATCACGGTTGCTTCACGGGTTGTCGACTCGCCACCCATTCCGTAGGCGGCATGACAAAAGTCCTCAATCCATGAGGTCGGTCATGTTAACACAACTCCCCGTAATGAAAAGGTTTACTTTTTGGGTCTTTTTACATGAAAAAACGCTGGGCAAAAGACGGCTTTTGCCTTGCTCCGGTGGGTCTCCGCGTTATTTTCCCCCCCTTCATAATGATGACTTTTCGACTAATTACATTGCTGTGCCTCGGCGTTGCTTGGGCTGCGCCGGGGACGTCCCGCATGGCCAAGGCCTCCGATGGGCCGATCCGCGTGCTCTTCCTTGGCCACGAAAGCGAGCATCACGACTCCAACCAATTTTACCCGATGCTCTCTCGCGCGCTTGGCCGCGATGCAATTTATTTTGACTACGTGACATCCGTTGAGGAAGCCCTTGGCAATGCTTCGCGCTTGGCCGAGTTCGACGCCCTGCTGCTCTATGCCAACCACGGCAGGATTGAGCCGCACCAATGGAGCAACCTGAAGAACTATGTCGAGAATGGCGGCGGCTTCGTCCCGGTGCATTGCGCGAGCTGGTGCTTCGGCAACGAACCTGGCTTCGATCAACTTGTCGGCGGGCGGTTCAAGGGCCACCAAGGTACGGAGTTTGCCGCCAAGATCGTGAAGCCAAATCACCCCGCACTGAAGGACGTGAAGGAATTCACCGCCTGGGACGAAACTTACTTTCACTCGAACCATAACCCGAAGAACCGCACGGTGCTGATGGTGCGTGATGCAATGAAAGGCGATCCGCATACCAAGCCGGAGCCCTGGACATGGGTTCGCACGCAGGGCAAGGGACGCATCTTTTACACCGCCTCAGGCCACGACCAACGCGTGTGGAACAACGCTGGTTTTCATCAACTACTAAAGAGCGGTATTCTTTGGGCCGCCGGCGACAAGGCCCGCGAGAGTTACGACAATTTTCTCGCCAGTCGTGCACCTCTGAAATACGAGAAACGCGACAACATCCCGAACTACGAACGCCGCCCCAAGCCACTCGAATACCAACTTCCGCTCCCGCCGGCAGAGAGCATGAAATACACGCAGGTGCCGGTCGGTTTCCGCATGGAACTGTTCGCCTCCGAGCCGAATGTCATCAACCCGATCTACATGACCTGGGATGAGCGTGGCCGGCTGTGGGTTGTCGAGTCGGTGGACTACCCGAACGAATTCAAGGACGGTCGCAAAGGCAACGACCGCATCAAGATTTGCGAAGACACCAACGGCGACGGCAGGGCCGACAAGTTCACCGTCTTCGCCGACGGCTTAAACATCATGACGTCGATGACTTTTTCCCGGGGCGGCGTCATTCTTGCGCACGCTCCAGAGTTTTATTTCCTCAAGGACACCGATGGCGACGACAAGGCCGACATTCGAGAAGTGCTCTTCACCGGATGGGGTGTCGGTGACACGCACGCTGGCCCAAGCAATCTGCGTTACGGTTTTGACAACTGGATTTACGGTACGGTCGGCTACGCACGATTCACCGGCACGATCAACGGCGAGAAACACAACTTTGGCATGGGCATATTCCGCTTCAGATCGGACGGCTCCGACATCGAGTTTCTGCACCAGTTCAACAATAACACTTGGGGAATGGGCTTCAACGCAGCTGGTGATGTCTTTGGGTCCACCGCCAACAACAACCCTACATTTTTCGGAGGTATTCCGGCGACCGTTTATAGCGGCGACAAAAAGATGAGCGCAAAAATGATCGCCGACTCGCCCTACTTTCACCCCATCACACCGAATATCCGCCAAGTGGACGCCTTCAACGCCTACACCGCCGGCTGCGGCCACGCCTTCGCGACATCAGCAGGATTCCCGAAAAAGTATCGCAACGGCACCGCATTCGTCTGCGGCCCGACCGGCAACCTGCTCGGCACGTATCGTATGGAGAAAAAAGGTGCAGGTTACGTCGCCAAAAACAGCTTCAGCTTCGTCGCCAGCGCTGACGAATGGTTCTCACCAATCGTCGCCGAGGTCGGCCCGGACGGTCATCTTTGGATCGCCGACTGGTACAACTTCATCATCCAACACAACCCAACTCCGAGTCTTGGACGCGGCGGCTATGCCGCTCAGCGCGGTCAGGGCAACGCACACATCAACCCCAACCGCGACCGGCAACACGGCCGCATCTACCGCGTGATTTGGGACGATGCACCGAAGTCAAAAATTAAGTCCTTGGCTAAGGCCAAAACTAAGCAACTCGTCGCCGCACTCGACAGCGACAACCTATTCTGGAGACAGACTGCCCAACGCCTCTTGGTAGAGGGCCGTCATAAAAACGCCATCCCGTCCCTGCGCAAACGCGCACTTGGCCAAGGCGCTGGCGCCATCCACGCGCTCTGGACACTGGAGGGGCTCGGCGCACTCGACGCCGAAACCAAGCGCACAACGCTCATCAGCACCGACCCGGCCGTCAAACGCAATGCGATCCGAGCGCTTGGCCAAGAGATGAACGACGAACAGTTGCTCTACGACAGTGCCACTTTGGCTGATGCAGATCTGCACGTGCGCCTGGCCGCGTTCGTTAAACTGGCACAATTTCCAGAATCGAAAACGCACCAACGAGCAGCCAGTGTTCTGTCACAAGATAAAATCAACGCCGAAGATGAGTGGCTCAAACTCGCCCTCAGTGCTGCCGGTGCCAACCAAACCGACATCGTCGGCTACGAACTCGGCTCGAACCTTCTGGCCAACGCCTCATTCGAAAATGCCGAGGGGACACTGCCCTCTGACTGGAAAGTACGTACCTACAGCGCCAAGGGCTCCGACATCGAACACGCAATCGAAACCCGCAAGGCCTATGTGCATAGCGGCAAGTCGTCGGTGAAGATTCGCTCCGGCAACGGACACGACACCAGTGTCTACACCCCGGTGAACCTGAAGTCCGGCACCAAATACGCACTCAGCGCGTGGATCAAAACCGAAGGAGTCAACGGGGGACACGGTGCGTTGCTCAACATTCACGAGTTACAGCACAAAGCCAAAACCAAGGCGCTTCAAAAAACCACCGACTGGCAAAAGGTCGAGATAGTCTTCGACAACACGCAGGCCGGACCCCTCACCGTCAACTGCCTCTTCGGGGGCTGGGGTCAGGCTAAAGGCACCGCTTGGTTTGACGATATTTCACTGCAGGAAGTGAAGCCGCTCTATAAAGAATCGGCCGAACAAAAGGAGGTTCTAGGCCTAGCCAAGAGCGGCGAGGATATCTTTCACAAACACGCCGTTGCCTCCTGTGTTCGCTGTCACAGGGTAGGCAATGAAGGGGGCGTCATTGGTCCGGCAATGGACGGCATCGCCAGTCGTAAAGATCGCGCCTATATCTACGAAAGTTTGATCAACCCAACCGCGCAACTGGCTGAGGGATTCGACAAACTCGGTGCCAGCCCCATGCCTCCAATGAACATCCTGCTTGATGAACAAGAACTCGCCGACGTCATGGCCTACCTCATGACACTGAAAGGGAACTGATAAGCCTAGAATCCAGTGAATCAACCGGAACCGTCAACAGCCGGCTCACAAGTATTTGTCCTGCTCTGATTTTTCACATCCCTCTCCGGTAGCACATTGCAACAAACTATCCTCTCGAAGTTTTTAGGGAGTAAGAAACGGACAAGAATCTCAGCACCTAAACTAGTGCACCGGAAGACTCAATAGGGGTAAGGTTGATGTTTCGTTACCGGTGCAGTAAGGGAGGTTCTGGGAAGATATTCATCGACGACATTTCGATTAAGCGAAGTGACTGCACCGAAGAATACAAAAAAATTCCAATAGCTAACCCTGGCGTGGCCAAAGCCATTAAAGAAGGGAAGATATCAGAAGAAAAAGTGACAACCGGAATCAGATCAAGAAAAGAGGAAAAGTTGGAAGACAAATAAATTCCACCTAAATAAATTTTAACAAAAGCTAATTAACCAGCAGCGACAAGGCGACTAAAACATAAGAGGTCGTCAAATTTGGATCCCCCTCCATCCAGCGCTTGTTTGAATTTTTCCAGGAACCGTCCCCGTTTTGAAGTGAAATTAATTTTGCAGCGAGTTCATTCTTCCAATCTATTGATTTGGAATCCGGACCTTTAAGCGTTTTCACGCCTTGTGCTCTCAATGCTTTGCTCATCAGGTGAAAATAATAGTAAAGCCCCTCCTGTCCCATCCCAGGATTTTCATTTAGGGTATAGCTTCTGCCCAGCCAATCGATAACCGCCCTGACACGGTCATCGTCTTTGCCTATCCGGGCATAGGCAAAACTCATCATTCCTGCATAGCTGATCGAGCCATAAGAACGCAAAGCCGCTCTCTTTGCTTCCCCGTCGATCACTTCACCCGCCTTGCTCTCACCCGGATGGTAAATAAAACCGCCTCGATCCTCCGGCTGATTCGAAAGATTCGGATTGTCGCTGCGTTCGGGAAGATTTTGGCAACTGGCCAAAAAATGTTCCAAGGCTTTCCAGTCAAGGTCATGCTTTAAAGGTTGTTTACCCTGGTCCTTCCGTTGAAGAGCCGACTCAGACATGCGCATGGCTTCAATAGCCATCAGTGTATTGTTCATGTCGGAATGATCATATTTGTCATTATATCCGACCCCGCCATCATTGGCATTGTCCCATTTTCCCTTTTCTCCCAAATCAATCTGGGATGCAGCAATGTAGGCCCGTGCCTTTTCAATTAACGGCCTGTAACGAGTCTCATTGGCCATTGAAAGGGCCATAAGTGAGCAGGCTGTGTTGTAGTTGATTAAACGGCCGTCATGAATCGAGCCATTCGGTTTGGCCAAACTTGTCAGGTAATCGTAGGCCCTCCTCCGTTCCGACTCATATTTTATATCCAGTCTCGTTGCATCTGCCATTTCCAAGGCCACTAGTGCCAAACCCGTTAAAGCAGGAAGCTTCGAGTCTGACCACCAGCCTGTGGCGTTTTGATTTTGATACAAAAAATTTGCTCCTTTTTCTATTGCATCCTTTATTTCCTTTTGGCCAACCGGCTTCTCAACCGCAAACGTATTAATTGAGAGAAACAAAACAGAACTGAATAGAACGGTAAGCTTTAGTTTTATTGACATAACTTAATAAATCATGATTTACCGTGTTTTTCAGTTTCAATTCGCTGGATGAATATTTGAATCATTGAATCCTTTTTAGGCACCTTTTCCGACCAAACGTGGGATCCAAATCGACTCGTGTCAATCATTGGCTCTATCAAGGACAGTGCATCCGGGTCCGGCTGCAAACTTAGAATGGAACCTAACTCATCAGCCGCTAAAATCCCACTAGGCCTTACCCTTGATCCTGTCCATTTCCACCATGATGGTTTTAAGTTAAAAGATTTTTCAGTTTCCTTCTCCTCAATTTCAGATGCTACTTCAAGTGGGTATTGAGCAATGCAATCCGTAATCGATTTACGAATCCACCCGCCATCCTTCTGCCAGGAAACTTCTACGGAAACATCAGTTTTAGGATTCATTCCTAGAAGTAATAGTGCCACATGTAAATTTCCTGGCTTAATTTTTGTGCTCAAAAAACTTTCGTGGACCTTGCCGGCATCGGTAACAAGCGCATACTCAATCAGTCCAACGATTTGATTCACCTTAGCCGGAAAGACAGCAACTTGAAGTTTTGAATCGATTGTTACATCACCCACACGATAAAGATCAGCCCCTATTTTCTTCACTCGATTAGAAAATTTCTCCGGAATGACCAATTCCGAAGTATCCTCCCTTCCTGAAGGCTTTTCCTTTGAAATAGTGCTTGCCTGGGCGTTTTTCACCTCGGTCTGCATTTCTCTGCCGGCTCCCTCGACGAACTTGATCTGCTTGTCGTCCAGGTTATGTTTCTTCTTTATAACCCCGGTTCCACTCCGCAGGGCAGTTTCGAATTCTCGTTTGGATTCCGTCGTCGTAATGGCTCTCAAAATCATACCCATCGAGTCTAGTGCCTGCTCTCGTGTAAGGCCGGCAACCTTGGCAAGACCGTTCACTTGCGCATCGACGAGTTCTTCGGATGCGCCCAGTTTCATGTAAGTTATGTAAATCCTTTTAGTCTTGTCGCTGCGATCTGAATCTCGATCTTTTGCGTTCAGCATGTAAGCCCCTCCGATGAGGAGAGCTGCCGCTGCCATAATGCCTACTGTCTTGTTTTTCATGTCTCTTTTGTTGTTAGATTTTCTTTCATCATGGGATTACTGCAAAATTGACGTTCCGCTTGAGCACTGGCTAATGTTAAACCAGCAATCGAGCGAACTCTTTGTGCGACGTTTCGTATCCCATCACTCAGTATCCCCCGGATGTGTAGAAACTGGACAAACTTTTTCTGGAACAAAACCACTAAATCTCAATGGTGACCGATATAAAACATCTCCAGCAATAACCTCATAATATTTTTTATTGCTGATTTTTTTATTTTGTGCGCGTGAGCTTTGGCTGGCCGGTTAAACCAATGAAAGTATGTGTCATTTCCTACCAACCCTTGGAACCTGTCTTTTTTATGACTTTTCTTGGTTCTCTGCCCTTAAGCCCAAACAGTTTACAGCTTTGATAAATCGATGAGGCACTTATTCTCAAAACGGATTCAAGATCACTTGGATTATCCCCCCCCGGCTTGGCCAATCAGGCAGCCATTACGCAATCACGTCCTGAATGACCCGACCGTGAACGTCGGTGAGTCGCAGGTCCCGGCCGCCGTGGCGGTAGGTCAACTCCTCGTGGTCCAATCCCATCAGGTGCAGCACCGTCGCCCACAGGTCGTAGATGTCGCACTTGTTCTCGGTGACGTGGTAGCCAAGCTCGTCGGTCGCGCCGTAAACCGTCCCGCCCTTCACGCCGCCGCCAGCCAGCCACACGCTGTAGCCGTATGGATTGTGGTCGCGGCCATTGCTGCCCTGCGAGAACGGCGTGCGACCGAACTCGCCGGCCCAGATCACCAGTGTATCATCGAGCAAACCGCGTGCCTTTAGATCCTTGAGCAAACCACCGATGGGTTGATCGACCTGCAATGACATGTTCTCGTGACCGCCTTTGAGATTCCCGTGTTGGTCCCACGGGTTGGGGGCCTGTCCTCCACCCATCTTCTCCGGCAAACAACTAAGCTCCACAAACCGCACGCCACGCTCCACCAACCGCCGTGCGAGCAACGCCTGATGCCCGTAGGCCGCCGTCACGCCGTTAGGCGAATCCATACCGTACATTTTTTTGGTGGCCGCAGTCTCGCCGATCAAGTCGCACAACTCCGGCACGGACGCCTGCATGCGATAAGCCGTCTCGTAATTGCGCACTGCCGCATCGACGTCATTGTCTCCGCCGATTCGGCTGAGAAATGCACGATCCAAACCATTCACAAAATCCAAGCGTGAGCGTTGTGAAACATCGTCTTCACGCGGCTGGATGTTGCGCACCGCCGGTGCCTTGTCGCCGACAATGATTGAGGCTTGGTTTTGTGCCGGCAAATAACCGTTGCTGAATAGCCCCACACCGCCGTGCGGAACCGCCGCCCCGCCGGCCTGCAACACCACGAAGCCGGGCATATTCAGGTTTTCCGTGCCCAGGCCATAAGACACCCAGGCGCCCGCGGATGGATGCCCCATGAACGGAAAGCCAGTGTGGAACGCGTAGTTGCCCTGCGCGTGCTCGTTCACCTTGCTGGTCATGGACCGAATAACAGCCAGTTCATCGACCGATTCCGCGACGTGCGGAAACATGCTGCTCACCGGGGTGCCACTCTGTCCGTATCGCTTGAACTCGAACGGCGAGGCCATCACGCTTCCATTGTTATTGAACTGTGTGCGCTCGACCTTCACTGGCATCGGTTTGCCGTGTAGCTCGCGCAACTTCGGCTTCGGATCAAACGAGTCCACCTGGGAAACCCCACCCGACATGTAACAGAGGATAACATGCTTAGCGCGTGGCTTGAAATGGGACCGGCGTGCGGTATCGGCAAAAGCCGAATTGGCCATCAATCCCTGCAACGCCAACATTCCAAAACCGGTGGAACATTGCGCGAGCATCTCACGACGCGTTAAAATATCTCGTTTTTTCATTATTTAAAATCCTCTCCGCTTACTGCAAATAGATAAACTCCTTGAGGTTAAACATGGCCTGGGCCAGATCGCGCCAAGGATCCTGTACAGTAGCTCCAGTTTTCTCCAAAACTGCCAAATCTTGATTCAATTGCCGGATTCCCAATTCTAAATCGACAAGTTGCTCTCGCTGTTCTTTGCCCATAGCTGTGAATAACTGTTTATCGGAGATGTAGCCGGCACTGCCTTGATAGGAAGCCATTATGCCAACTGAATCCAGTGCGTGGTCATACAATCTCGCCTTGAAAATCCGCCCGGCGAGTGATCGAGCACCTTCACCACCTTTCCCGTGACGCAATCCAAGCACCACCTCGCTGTCGCCAGCCCTGAAAGATTGCAAACCGGCCTTTCTGTAGGTCCGCCCATACAGCTTGCCATTGCGATATCCAGTGATCTTACCATCATCGTGATACACAATGGCGATGCAAACCGGGCCCGACTTGGCTTCATTTTCTTTTGGTCCATTGAAACCGTCAGTGCGCCGATGATTATCGCTTCCAGCCAGCCACTGTTTCGAACTGCGCTCTCCGAAAACGATGGCGTCGAAGGTGTGGCCGTTCAGCGTCTGTACCGACACCACTCCCCCCCCACGCTGGTCAAGATTGCTCAACTGCACCCAGGCCTCGAGTGTCTTTGCGCGGAGCGATTTGGCCAATGGTGCGCTTCGGGCGAACGCACTCTTTCCGTCCAACAACAAGGCGCCATCGACGACCTTGGCACCGCCGATCAGCGACAAATTCAATTGGCCGAGTTGGTCTTCTGTGCCCTTGCCAAAATCCCAAGCGGCAATCGGCTCCTGCCCACCCACCGCAGGTTGGCCGTCTTTTTTGCGCTTAGCCAAGAGTTGCTCTCGCACCGGCTCGCGGATCGCAGTCACCTCGGCCTTGGAATCCGCGATTTGACGTTGAAACGCCGTAAGTTGAGACTGCACAGACTTCTGCCGCTCCGCCGCATCTCCAATGAACGCCCTGGCCCCAGCCAGTTCATCAACAGCCGCTTGACGATTCAAAGCCAGTTGAAACATTTGTGTGATCTGCGCCTCGATTGTTTTCAAACTCTCATCGTCCCGCACCCGCCTGGCCAAGCGTTCAGCTAGCGAGATGATAAATGGATCGTTCATCATTGTAAGCGACTGCGCCGGGACATTGGTCACATCGCGCCGACCTTTTGTGCTGGTGGGCACCGGCGCATCCATGACCGTCAGGAACGGATCGAGCCGGTTTCGAATAATGCGAATATAAAGACTGCGGCGATTGCTGTCGGAATTTTCCGAGCCGCCAAGTGGCCTGCGATCCAACGAACCACTTACCTGCAGCATGGCATCACGAATCGCCTCTGCTTCCAATCGGCGAACATGAGCGCTAGTCAACAGGCGATTGTCCGGATCCATCTCGCGCGCCTTGGCCGTCGGTGTGGCCGCCAATTGAAACGTTCGAGTGAGCGCGATTTCGCGAATCAACTTTTTGATCGACCATGCTTCCGCGACGAATCGCTTGGCCAAGTAGTCGAGTAGTTCAGGATGCGACGGGGTCTCGCCAAGTTTACCAAAGTTGTCGGGCGTGGCGACGAGGCCGCGGCCAAACACGTGATGCCAGACACGGTTCACGATCACGCGCGCGGTCAGCGGGTTGTCCTCATGCAACATCGCCTCCGCCAATTCCAATCGACCGGAGTTCTTGGTCGCAAATGGCTTGGCATTGATCGCCTCGAGGAATCGGCGCGGTACGGTTTGAGCCGGTTGCTTGTGATTGCCGCGAACGAAAAGCGGGCGATCCCTGGCTTCGGCCTCAATGACTCCTGGCGCACGCCGTGGCACTGGCACCTCGGCCTCGAGGCGGCGATATTCCTTCACCATATCAGCGACTTTCGGTGACTCGTCGAGCGTGTTTGGCAACAACCCTTCGCGCACAAAGTAGCCGAGAAAATTAGCCTGCTCATCAGTCATTTTGCCGCGCTGCCAGGCCCGGATGCTCTGTCGCAGCGCCCCTGCGTAACGTTTAGCCAAGCGCTTGGCATTCCTCGGATCGCCTTTAGCAAAAAGTGGTGCAACAAATTCAGCCGGTTCCTCACGTGGAGCCGGTTGTCCCTTCTGGACCACGATGACATCGCTCACACCAAACCATGATTTCGACTTGTTCAGGGCGAGAATGGCCTGTTCGCCTGCGGTGGTGACTTCCAGGTGAACGTCATCACCCTCCCAATACTTGATGCTCCACGATTGCCAGCGCCACTTGCCGTCCTTGAGCCGTGTCACCGGATATACCGTGCCATTTCGGGTGTAGTTTTGAACCACATAACGCGCCATGACATCCCCGCCACCTATGACGCGAACAAAAAGGGACTGCCCGGGTTCCACACGAAATGACGGCGAGCCAAGAACCCCTACGTGCTTGTCCGAAAGCAGATGTGAATAAACGGCAGCGGGCAGAATGTTTTCTACGATTCGATCACCGCTTGGCGAAACGCGAAACGCGCCAGCCTTGGCCACCGCGCCGTCCAAGCCGTTGCCATCGAGCACCCATTCGTTTAGTGGATCGGCATCCTGCCCAAGCTGCCAGCGCTTGGCATATTTTCGTGCACGCTGTTCATCGAGTGCCTTTTTGCTTTCTGAAAAAGCATTGGCAAGTTTCTTCCAATCTTCGGTGAATTTTTCGCCCTTAGCCAAGCGCAACTGGTTCCAAGCATGCAACGGATTTCTGAAATCCTTGGCACCCTCAATGGCTTTTTTCCACTCTGCGCTTGGCTGAAGAATTTGCTCTGAGATTGTGCCTGTTTCAGTCAACCACTGCTCGGCCAGCGCAGCGCGAATTCTGGGTTTCAACCCGGCCAATTTAGCCTTGTTGGTTTCCTGTCGGGCAGACGTATCGATATTGACCGTCGCCGGCCGGCAACTAGTCATGATGCTGTAAAACGCGTGGTAATCCTCCTGGCTGATCGGGTCGAATTTGTGGTTGTGACATCGAGCACACGAAACTGTGAGACCAAGGAACGCCTTGGACACAACATCGATCTGATTCTCGGTTGTCCGCACCAACTCGTCGAGCGCATCCGTCGGAGCAAAGCCCTGCAACACGAAACGATAATGAGCCGGACCGATCGCCGATTCATTCAGGCCAAGCTTCATGTTGAGACGAGGTTTAAGCAACAGGTCGCCGGCAATGTGTTCGCGCAACAACTGATCGTACGGCACGTCGTTATTCAAGGCGCGGATTAGGTAGTTGCGATACTGGTTGGCATTCGGGATGGCAGGATCACCCTCGCTCCCAAGTGACTCAGCATAGCGCACCCAGTCCATCCAGTGCCGTGCCCAGCGCTCACCAAAATGGGGCGAGGCGAGCAATCGCTCGACAGCATTCACGACGGCCGGCCGGCGATCACCCTCAGCAACCTGCACAAACGCCGCCGTCTCCTCCGGCGTCGGTGGCAGGCCAGTCAGCACGAACGACAGGCGGCGAATGAGCGCGTGTGGTTCTGCGTTGCCCGCCGGAGAAAGCCCCTCAGTCTCCCACTCGGCCTGAATGAATTTGTCAATGTCGGTTTGAGCCCAATCGCCCTTCACACGCGGCGGCACAGGAGAACGAACGGGCTGAAAACTCCACCATTTCTTTCGCTGCTCGCGAATGGTCTCCCACGAGATGGCTTTGGCAATGTCCTCGCTGCTGGGCTTCTTGACTCGCGGATCGGGAGCCCCCATCGCAATCCACCTCTCGAAGTTTCGGACGATGACCGGAGACAATCTCGGGCCGTCCTTGGGCATCTTGATATCCTTCTCTTCATGGCGGATCGCCCGGAGCAACAGGCTCTCATCCGGCTTGCCGGCGACAATCACCTGCCCGCTATCACTGCCCTTGAACAAGCCGCCCCGCCAATCCAGCGCCAGCCCGCCCTTGGCCTTGTCGCTGCTATTGTGGCACTCGTAACAATGCTCGGCGAGAGCCGGTCGAATGTTTTTCTCGAAAAACTCGACCTGCTCCGTCGTGGGATTAGCCAGCAAGCCAACTGCCGTGAAACCAAAAGACAGTAGTAGGCATTTAAAAAGCTGATACATCACGGACGATTAGATGGCAGCCTCAGGAAATTCGCAACTGAAAAGGCAAAGCGCCCATCAACGTTGCCGCTGCAAAATAAAACGCAGACAGCAGACAGTGACTTCAATTTATTCGGCGGGGAAACCTGCTCCTGGAGATGGCTCAGCCCTTCTTGTATTTTGGGTTGTGCAAACGCACTGGATCCTCTTTGGGATCCTCCGGCGTGACCCCGACAACCAGATCAAAACCGACGGTCAGTTCACCAGTCTTTGATCCCTTCAAGGGCTTGAACTCCTTAATGAGCATGCTCCTCAAATTAGGATCCTTGATCTCATTGATGGGCCCATCCTCCTTGACCTTTGGATCGCCCTTCACATAAAGCTGCGTGGTTAACACCCGATGCTTGCCCCTGATCACGGCGAAATGAATGTGTTGAGCCCGACCTCCATATGGGGGCGGCTTGACAGTCCTAAAGTAATATTCACCGGTACTTCCGGTAAGGAACCTTCCAAAGCCTTGAAAGTTCTTGTCTCTTTTTGAACTTTTCGCAGTCTGCGAGTGAATATAAACACCCTGACTGTCTACCTGCCATAATTCCACGGTGGCGTTCCTGATGGGGTCTCCCTTACAATCGAGGATTTTTCCGCTGACATGGGCCACCTCGCCAACTGCGGGGGTAATGGAATCGTTGATACGAAGAAGGTCGTTGTCAGTGTCCAGGGGAAGATGATCCGGGTATAGAGGACCTTCGGTTTGTCTGGGCGTCAAAGTGAGCGCCTCCGCGAAAGCACCTCTAACCGTCCAGAATGCGGTGGTCCCCAGGGCCGCTTGCTTCAGGAAACGACGTCTGCCGATGATGTTCAGGTGTCCATGTTTCAACATTTTTTTTCGAGCTTGGTTTAATCCGATCGCTTTATTGCTAACAAAAAAACTACACCGTCAATAAAGCTTGTCCAACAACTTCTTTGTGCCAATTACAGGGGGTTAATTGTCAGCCACAAGAGATGCCAACACCCTGCGGGTTCCCTTGAAAGCGCGGCGGCCGTGCATGGCGACGTAGTTGTCGACCAGCGCAAGATCGCCTGCCTGCCATGGGATATCGAAAGTGATTTCGTCGGCGATGGCACTGGCTACTCCAACGTCCGCAGGGTTGAGCAATGTACCATCGCCGAACATGATCGCCCGGGCCGGATCGTTTCGGGTGTCTTTCCAGCCATTGAAGGCGGCGATGAGCTGGTTAAAAAAACTGGCACGCCCATCTCCAAGATCGCGCACGGCAGGGAGCACCGGCGTGGTGGCGCGGAGATCGCCATTGGGATGCCATTCCCAAGAGTAACTTAGCTTGGCCAAGCGCGCCTCGGCGGCTTCGCGGTTGTCCACGCTGAAAGTGCTTTGCCAACTCCGCCCCATGCCGGACGACTCGTCGGCTTCGGCCGGCATGACGTTGGAATATTTCAGGCCCCTGGCCTGGCAGGCCTCGGCGAAGTCGGGGCGCTGTTCGTATAGGCGTTTCCACAAAACATCGGAGCGGCAAATCGGCGTCGCGCCTCCCTCGTCAGCAGCCGTTTGGCAGAAGAAAAAAAGTTTACTTGGATAAACCGGCGTCTGCGCCAGTTCATGATGAAGAAAGATTGTGATATCCGATGGCGCTTCGTTGGCAGAAAAAACTCGTTGCGTGTAGTTGATGCGATAGGCGTTCGACAACGAATCGACGTAGGAGAAATTCGCGAAATTGAAAGCACCAACGGCCGCATCGAAATCCTCCGGCTTGGCCAAGGGCAACCCGCGAACCAAGACAGCTCCGTGCTCAAAAGCCGCTTTGGATAATTCACCAGCAACTCCCCTCGCCCACTCGCAACCTTCGGACAGGGAACATTCCGGCGCGTTAATCACCAATGGAAACGGCTTCCCGCCGTACTCGTGTTGCCCTGGGATGCTGGATAGATTCATCACGTCAAAAACGATAGCGCTTGGCTTCCTCGTAAGGCTTCATTGACTCGACCTCTTTCCCTGAACGCTCGATGTAATCCTTCATGAACTGCTCAAGCGCTTTGGGTGAATCACGTTGATCGAACGCTTCCAATGCAAAATCGTTGTACTCCACCATCCACGTCCGAAGTTTTTGCCGGAGCATTTTAAGCGCCTCGTTGCCCAACTTGAAAGCCGCCCCTTGATCTTTGTACGGAAGTAAGTTTTCGAGACAGAACGGATCCTTTCTGAGATCGTAGAATCCCTCAAACGTCCGGTGTTCGAGATGATACACGCGCTTGGCCAGGCCGGGGTTCTTCTCTCCCTCCTTCTTCATCGCCCGATACGTCAAACCTGCCATCGACTCGGCCCGATACGTGCGTTCGCCATCGGACCACGCGTTAAACAGGTAAGCGTGATCTTTTGTGATGATCGAACGCATCGGATAAGGATTGCGACCGTGGATGTGATGGAACTGCGCAAAGATAGCATCGCGACCACTCTGCTTTTCTCCCTTCATCAAAGAAAAGAACGAACAGCCATCCGACTTCTCTTGCAGAGGCAAACCGCCCGCTTCAAGCAATGTTGGCAACAGGTCAACCACCGAAATCATGTGCCCGCGATCTATATATTGTTTTTGAATTTGCTTGGGCCAACGAATGATCAACGGCGTGCGGGTGCTTTCGACATAGCAATTCGATTTGGCGAAAGGCGCGGACATTCCGTGATCCGAAAGGAACACGACGATCGTGTCGTCGGTATTTTTCGTTTTGGCCAACTCCGAAAGAATCTCTCCCACCATTTCATCCAGTCGCCTTGCCGAGGTGCAGTACCTTGCCATCTCCTTTCGCACATCCGAAATGTCGGGAAGGAATCCCGGCACCTTCACTTCGCTGGGCTTGTAAGTGCGCGACGATTTCATTCGCTAAAAATGTGGTACATCAGTTTTTCCACCACCGTAGGGCCGATGCGGATCGTGTGAACTCGCCATCAAAAAAAAACGGCTACTTCGAAACTTTAGCTATTTGAAAAAACGATTTGGCGAACCGCCTATAAACCTCCGGATCACGTCCCCAACGGTTTTCATCACCCGCCCCCTGCCATCGATAATTCACTGACCAATGAAAAACATCCTGCTGCCTCAGCGGCTTCCCAATCGTCCCGCAGAGATACCCTTCCTCACTGAGAACCGCAGGTAGAGTCGGCGTGCCGGGGTGAACTCGCTGAAATCCTTCCGCACCGTTGTTCTGAGAATACAACCCCGTAAGCATCACACTGCACGAAGGCGTGCAAACCGCGATATTCACATATGCGTGCTCAAACCGAATCCCTTCAGAGGCCAGGCGATCGATGTTCGGCGTAATATCCGGAGCAGCACCGCCAAAACATCCGGGCGTATCCCAGTTCATATCGTCCGCAACAATCATCACGATATTGGGGCGCTTGATCGGTGACCTTTGCTTTGCCAGGGCAGTGATACACATACCAAACACACCGATCGTACAAACAACAAATCGAACAGAAAAAAACATGCGGTCAAAAGTTTGGTCAAGCGCTTGGCCAACGACAAGTGGATAAAGTCCACCCAGGCCAGGATGCCTTACGGTTGTCCTCTGTTTTCCCCTGGTTCGTTAGAGGGAATCCCGATCGCTTCCCGGCACGCACCCGGCTTTAAGCACCACTTGTTCACGCTGTGCCGGTGCTCACACTCCCTAGTGCACCGGTACAAACGCCGCTTACTTCCCGTCAGTTTGTTATTATTCACCCATCTTGGGTTAGCATCACCTCACTACTCGTGACTGCCTTACGTTCGTCACTCACATCAATATACCATACAGTGGCGTCCTGCGGAGGAGCTGCCCCGTGGATTTGTTGGCCATCGACGATGAGCGGTACTGTAGTCCATGAGCGCTTTCCGTTTTGTTCATGCAGACCACTAGTGTAATGGAGATTGGCACTAAGTATTTTGGTCGAAGATTTCACTGTCGAGGAAACCCTGCCCTCTTTAATAATCGGCCGAGCGACCAACGGCATCGGTGTGCCTTTGCGAATATATTGGTCCACAAACAAAAAGAATTCTGGGAAATCAAAAATGTGCCCGTGCTTCATGCGAAGCTGAATGCTGTAATTCTTTTCACTCTGTACCAACTCACAAGTCTTCGCGTAGCTATCCATCGGATAGGCGAAATCATTAGTGCCGTTCAGGAACATCACAGGCATTTTCGCAGAGCCTATGTAGCGGGAGGGATCCCAGAGCCGATGCCACTTGTCCGACTGCGGCTGCGTCATCTTGCCGAATTCCACCTTCTTCCATGCGCTGTTGTCGCGTAAAAAACCGCAGCCATAAACCGGCATGGCCACTGTGAACCGGTCATCCACCCCAGCCACAATACAGGTGAGATAGCCGCCCCAACTGATCCCCGTCAATGCGATGCGATCGGCATCCACTTCCTTAAAGCTGCGTAGCAGTGAATGCCCTCGCACCACATTGGCCACCGCATGGTATGACCATTGGTTCTCCAAAGGTTCATCAATAGTGCCAAACTTTTCGGTGTGGCTCTGGTTCGGTCCTCCATCTGGAAGTCGTTGGAGGCCCTCACCGCAACCGGCCAAGTCCATGGCGATGGCCGCATAGCCTCGCTTGGCCCATAATTCTGCCCAATTTGCAAACGCTGCGCCACCGCCTCCATGCACAAGCACTATGCCCGGCACATTGTCATCGCCACCCTTGCCAAGGGTCCTGGGCGAAGCGTAGTACGCGAAGACGCGTGTCGGTTTACCACGATATTTTTCGCCTGCATATAAGACCGAATGCACCCCACCCTTTTGCCTCACCCACTCGAATGCTGGAACCTTCTTCAGTGCTGCCAAGTCCCACGGCATCTCCTTGGGCAACGGCAGGGATTCAGCAGCAAGACCAAGCGTTTGGCCAAGTACCGACAATAGTAAAAAAAGAAATAATCGAATCACGTGGCAATGATTTAGTGGCGCCCCTATACAAGCAAGAAAAGAGTATTTTCTCCGGATAAACAGATTCGACATGACGAGATTTTTAATGACAGCCCGCAACCTGGCTTTCAGTTCCCCTTGAGATCGTTGTTGCGGATGTTCCGCAGCTTGCCTGTCATCTGGGCCTTGAAGCGAGCCACGGTCTCTTGGTGGGCAGGATGTTGAGCGAGGCTGGTGTACTGGTACGGATCCTCTTTTACGTTGTAGAGCTCAATGCCTTGAGCACCATTTTCACCGTACTGGATGTAGGCCCACTCATTCTCACGTAAAAGAAAGCCGCTGCGCATGGGAGCCACGGAAAAGGCGGCAGTACGCACAGTATGCCTAGGGTCATCAAGCATTTTGGAGATATCCTTACCCTGCAGGCGCGATTGGGTTGGGAGACCGCAGAGGGCGGAAACGGTGGGATAAAGGTCAAGCAACTCGGTCAAGGAATGGCATACGGCGGGTTTCTTGCCGGGTACTCTAATTATGAGCGGCACCTGCGAGGACTCATCAAGCAAACTCACCTTGGCCCAAAAATCATGCTCGCCGAGATGATAGCCGTGGTCGCTCGTGAAAATCACAATCGTGTCATCTTCCAGCCCTGTCTTTTTTAGCGCAGCCAGCACCTTGCCCACCTGCGCATCCATGAAATTTACCGAGGCGTAATAGCCACCCACGGCCTTCTTTTGCCGTCGGACATCCATCTTCATGTTCACGCTGGTCTTGTAGTTAATGCCCGGCTTGGGGATATCATTCCAGTCACCTTTAACCTTGGGCGGTAGTTTCATTTTGGAATACGGCAGAAAAGGCGGATAATATTTTTTGGGCGCCACAAACGGCACATGCGGACGCACAAAGCCTACGCCCAGAAAGAACGGCTTCTCCCTTTTCGCATACTTCGCCAGCAGTTCACAGGCCTTGGCAGCAGTTTTGCCATCTGAATGGACCAAATCATCACCTTCAGCTTCCACTACCACAAAGGTGTTACCGCCCACGACCGGCCGTTTGCCATCCGGATTACCCTCCAGAGTCTCACCCTGACCGGGGGCTTTCCATTCGGGGCCAGGACTGTTGAAGCGCTCGGTCCACGAGGCGGCGTCATCGGCACCATGACCACCCTGCTCAATGCCGCCGGGAACGCCCATGTGATAGATCTTGCTGATGCGCGTAGAGTGATAGCCGTTATTCTTGAAATGCTGCGACCATGTTGCTCGGTTGCCAATCCGTGGGCGCGGACTCTTGTATCCCAACACACCCGTCGCATGCGGATAATAGCCACTCATAAATGAGGCACGCGAAGGGCCGCAATAGGTGCCCTGACAATAGGTGCGGGTGAAGCGGGTACCTCTGGCTGCAAGGGCGTCGATATTCGGTGTTTTACAGACCGTATTGCCATAACAGGACAACGCGGAGGAAGTCAGGTCATCAGAAATAATGAAGAGCACATTGTATTTCTTCGGCGCGGCAAAAGCAGTGACTACAAAGAAAAAAAACGTGAGGATGAATGACCATTGCTTGTTCACATGCCCACTCTTAATCATTCACCATTGAACTCAAGCTCTGAATAAAATGATTAGTGAAGTGATGCGAAACTCATCAGCACGAAATCCACCCTTTTTATTTGAAAACCTAGCGCTTGGCCGCGCGTTGAAATGGAATCCAACAAAAACTTAAATTCACGTCTATGCCTTTAGACGAGTCCTCTAGAATACCAGCGAAGTTGTCACTAATGACAGCACTCCGAATCGACGAGCAAAGGCTGTTGAAGACATCAATGAAATGACTCTAAGTGCTAGCAGTCATCCAAGTGTCCAGGGTTTGCGGTGGTGCATCTTGTTGAGCAACGTGTTGGCCTCGTTGTCGCCAACGCATTGTTCTTTTTTTGGATTCCATTTCAACGCGCGGCCAAGCGCGTTGGAGACGTAGCCCAAGTGGCCAGGCGTGATGGAGCGGTGCGCCGTTTCCGCCGGGCAGATGGCCGGCTTGCGGCTCTTCACGCACTCGAGAAAGTTGCGGGTGTGGTTGCCGGACTTGTACGCCTTGAACTTGCCGGGGGTGAATCCGGGCTCCAACCAGGCGCGATTCGATGCGTCGAGTTTGCCACGGTTGACGTACACCCAACCCTCCTCGCCGATGAACTTGGTACCCATTTTGTTGTGTGTGCCGATGCTGGTTCGGATGCCGCCAGCGTACTCGCAGTGCACCTCGTAATGCACCGGTGCCTTGTAAACCGGAACGGGACTCCAAGTGAAGTTCTTGGCCTCGACACGGATCGGACCTCCCTGGTCTTCGCCGAGCCCCCAGTGGGCGATGTCATTGTGATGCCCGATCCAGTCCATCAACTGGCCACCGCCATAGGCCAAGTGTACTCGCCACATTTGGTGATGCCGCGCGCGCACATACGGCAACATCGGAGCGGGACCGGTCCAGAGTTGATAACCCTCCCGGCCGGAACGATCCTCCTCGGTGGGATCGCCCTTGATCTTGTCCGGCCCCTTGGGCAAACCAACCTGCACTTCCTTGACCTTGCCGATGAGCCCGTTACGGACGAGTTCCACGGCATTTCGAAATACAGTTGCGGAACGCTGTTGCGAACCGGTTTGAAAGATCGCCTGGCACTTGGCCACCTCACGATAAAGCGCCTGGCCCTCGGCGAAAAAATGGGTAACCGGTTTTTCACAGTAGATGTCCTTGCCGTTCCGAAGCGCCTCAAGCGCCTGCACTGCATGCCAATGGTCGGGCGTGGCAACAATCACGACGTCGAGATCATCACGGGCGCACAGATCCCGGTAGTCCACGTAAGTGTCGCAGGGCTTTGAGCCATACTTTTTGCCGACCATCTCGGCTGCTGGTTTACGGCCAAGCGAGCGGCCCTTCCCTTGTCCACGGTAATGGGTCTCATACGGGTCGCAGGTGGCTATGACTTGCGCGTTTGGCTCTCTGAGGAACGAACTCATCACACCCACGCCCCGGCCGCCACAGCCAACAAGGCCGACGGTGATGCGGTTGCTCGGCGCTGGTTTGCCCGCTTGGCCAAGCGCGGATGAGTGAATTATCGTTGGCGCAGAGACAGCAGTCAAAACACTCGTTTTCAGGAAACGACGCCGGCTGGTTTGATGTGATTTAGTCATGAGTAACTCAGGGAGTTGCTGCTTGCCGGTTTGCATTTGACCTCGAAAGCAGGAGATGGGATCACAAGAGACACCATGCAGGTCTCTAAGCAAGATTGGTAGATTTTGTTGATCACGCGACTTGCATAAAAAAAGGTGTTATCTTTCGGATAAAACCAGTGGCTTGGAGGAATTCAAAGTCATGGCCTTGCGTGTCTTCGTACCAGGCTTGGCTTCGTTCCCGAGTTGGGTGACGGCTTGGGCAGCGAGTTGTTTCATCCTAACCATCACTTTGGGGTTCTCATTCTGAACGTCGATCTTCTCACTGAGATCTGTTTTGAGATTCACCAACTTACCAGGTCGTCCACGGCCCTTGTTGCTTGGTGTGGTCCATGCTGGAAATGTGTTCTTCAAAGGGAGATGCCATTTCCAATCGCCCCAGCGGATGGCCTGAAGCTGGCGTCGACGATAATAAAAAAACGCCTCGTACCCTGATGATCCTTCGCCTCTGAATAACAACGGCACGATGCTGTGCCCATCGATTTTGTTTTTGGACAGTTTGGCTCCACTTAGTTCGCAGAAGGTCGGCAGAAAATCCATGGTGCTGGCCAGTGCACTACACTTGCTGTCGGCAGGAATGCGGCCGGGCCAGCGGGCGATCATTGGCACGCGCATACCGCCTTCCATCGTGCTCCCCTTGGAACCGGACAGGGGTGCATTCGAACCGCCATTGCGGCCGTTAGAGCCGTTGTCCGAGGTGAAAATCACAAGTGTATTTTTATCAAGACCATGCTTTTTAAGCGCATTCAAAATCTGGCCGGTGGACCAATCTATTTCCTCCACCGAATCACCGTAACGCCCGTTGGCACTTTTGCCGTGAAAGTCCTTAGAGGCAAAAAGCGGGAGATGCGGGAAAGTGTGAGGCAGATACAGTAAGAACGGTCGCTTTTGATTACGCTCGATGAAGTTTACCGCTTCCCTTGTGTAACGCTGTGTGAGTGTAGCCTGGTTGGCTGGTGCTTCGATCACGCTTTTTTGTTTAACCAAAGGCAAAGGCGGATCGCCGCGACGTTTGCTGGCCATATCATTCGAATAGGGAATACCAAAGTATTCATCAAAGCCGTGCTCAGTGGGCAAGTGCGGCGGTTGATCGCCAAGATGCCATTTGCCGATGCAAGCGGTGATATAACCCTCGGCCTTGAGCGCCTCAGGTAAAGTCAACTCGTTGGGACTGAGCCCACGACGACTGCGTGGGATAAGCACCCAGTGCCCGGTGAAATCCTCATGCATCCCCACCCGCCGCGCGTAGCAGCCGGTCATCAGGCTCGCACGCGAAGGGGTGCACACGGGGCTGGAGGAATAAAAATCGGTGAACCGCATTCCCTCGCGCGCCAGCTGATCAATGCGCGGTGTGCGGTTTTTCTTCGACCCATAACACCCCAGGTCGCCGTACCCGAGATCATCACAAAAAATCAGCACATAATTCGGCGCCGCTGAAAGTGACGCCGCCGCAATGAAAAGCGCGAATAAAAATTTCATAAATCTTCCCGGATTTACCTTACGCGAGAAAGCCTTTGAGAGAACCGGTACTATCCCCGAGTCGGTCGGTTTTTACGCCCATGATTTGGGCCATGGAAACCCAGAGATTAGCGATGGGGGTTCCTTTGGCGTGCTGTTCGTGACGGTTGGTTTTTAGAAGACCACCCGCACTGCCGGCAATCACGGTGGGCAGATTGGTGCATTCGTGCAGCATACCGCTGCTGAGGCCGGAACCGTAGGTAAACATCATGTTGTCGAGCAACGTGCCTTCACCTTCCTGGATGGCGTCCATCTTGGCGCTGATACGTGCAAACTGGCGCATGTGAAAATGATCGAGTTTCTCGAGATCACCCAGCACCCCAGTATTCTTTTGATTGTGCGTCCAGCCGTGATGATCGATGGGTTTCACAAATACATCCTCGAACATCAGCGGCGTGGACCAGCGCTCAGGCGCAACCATCATGGAACTCACGCGCGTGAGGTCAGTTTGCAGTGCAATGATCATCAAATCACCCATGATCTGAATGTATTCATCACGGCGCATTGTCGTCCAAAGTTTTTCCGGCTCCTCAATGTCAATGTCCCGAATATCCACCTGCCGCTTGGTGATACGCTCGATCTGCTGCTCCACAGTACGTACCGAATCCATATAATCGTCGAGCTTGTAGCGGTCTAATCGACCGAGTTTCCCCTGCAAATCTTCGGCATCGGCCAACACAAGATCGAGTACGCTGCCGTTGGCGCGATGTTCCTGCACATTGAACAAACGCTCGAAGACCTTGCGCGGGTCCTTGATGGAACGCGCCACATGGCCGTGGCCGTACCAAGAGATATTGTCGAAATAAACCGACTCGCGGTTGTCGGTAAAGCTATTGCATGAGAGCTCAAGCGAACGGAAAGGCGTAGCCTTGCCGACGGTGTCGGCAATGACCTGGTCAATGGTGCGCTTGAGGGGATAACCCGCGGGCGAAAGTTCATCAGGAGCAGCGGTGCTGAGATAACACGCGCCGGCCTGGGCGTGTCCATCAGTCCCCGGCACTTTCACGCGATCAAGATTGGTAAAGAGTGAAATCTTTTTGCGTAGCGGTTCCAACGGCTGAAGCGTACGACTTAAGGCGAAGTTGTGGCCGGTCTCAGCCGGGTGCCACGCTGTTTGCGCGACGCCGTTGGGTGTGTAAAAGAACGCCACGCGCTTGGGCGGCTGAACGGACTTCGCGCCGCTGGCCTGCATCACATCGAGTAACGGCAGCGCCAGTGCCGCGCCGCAGCCGCGCAGGAAAGTACGCCTCGGGATTTGCTTTTCTCTCAGCACATTCATTTGCTTTCGTTCTGCCCGGTTTTATGCCGGAACGGGATGCTCTTGGCAATCTCAACCACGACGGTGGAGAAGCGCCCATGATCGGCCACAACGCGCCGGGTGATTTTATCGATCGACGGCTTGTCAGTGATCTTCAATTCGCGACCAAGAGCGTAGCTCAACAGATGCTCAGTGAAGGCGCGCATGAATTTTTCCGGTCGCTCCAGAATGGCGTCCTTGAATGCCTCGATGTCCTTGAACTCAGCCTCGCCGAACAGTTTGCCGCTGGAGTCGATGGGCAGGCCACTGCTGTACTTTTCGCGCCAACGCCCAATGGGATCGAAGCTCTCCAACGCGAAGCCCAGCGGATCGATGCGCGCATGGCAACTGGCACAGGTCTGGTCAGTGGCGTGTTGTTTGAGGCGCTCGCGGATGGTTAGACCCCTGGCCTCGATGGCCGCATCATCCGCCTCGATCTCCGGCACGACATCGGGCGGCGGCGGCGGCGGATCATTGAAGATCGTCGCGGCCACCCACGCTCCACGCTTGATGGGGCTTGTGCGCAACGGCGTTGCGGTCATCGTGAGCACCGCGGCGGTGGTAATCACTCCACCCTCCCGGCGGTTGCCCAATATTCGCTTATGAAAATTCTGCGTGTGGGTGCTAAAACGGTTGCGATTTTCTTTACTCTCAAATGGATTCTCTGGAGACGTGTACCAAGCCTGCAACTCATCAGAACGGTATGAGTAATTGCTGTCGACAAACAGCATGATCGAGCGGTCCTCCACCTGAACACTTTCAAAAAGCAACAGCGGCTCCACCATCGTTTGCAGGCCAAACTTCCACTGCTCACAACCGATGCGAGAGTAGTACACCTGAAACCGGTCAAAGTCCGGCACAGCGGTGATAAGTTGGTCCAGCCGCAGCCATTGGCGTGCAAAGTTCTCGGAGAGAGCGCGGCTACGGTGATCATTGAGCATACGGCGCACCTGCGCCTCAAGCACCTCGGAGTTACGCAATTCACCCTTGCGCACAGCCGCCATGAGGGATTCATCAGGGATGCTGCTCCAGAGAAACAACGCCAGGCGCTGTGCCAACTCATAGTCACTAGCCGGTGCCATCTTACCAATGCCATTCTTGGATTCCACCACGTAGATAAACTTTGGTGAAGCGAGTACAGCCGCCACGACGGACTTCATCGCCTGTGAGTATAAGCCGGTACGTTTTTGCTCAGCCGCATGAAACGCCGCGTAGCGCTTCAGCACCTGGCTCTCCACCGGCGAACGAAAGGCGCGCTCCAGAAACGTCCGGAGCCGCGTCTCCACCGGTTTCCCGTTATCCTTAAAAAGCGTGTTACGCAGGCCCGAATACCCGTCAAACTCCGGGCTGTTCACAATCGCACGCCCCAGCTTCAGCAAACTCTCCAGCAAAATTGGAGGGACACTCAACTGCTCACCCTGATTATTGAAGCCGTGCTCGGCCTGCAGATCAATAGCAAAAGGGTCGACGCCCTTAAGGATTTGTTTCTCCACAATATTTTTACCCAGTGTACGGTTGCCCGCATTTACTGAGTCAGGCATGCGACCAGTGGAGGGATCAAAATAGTTACTGGAACGAATCACCTTCTCTGGCAGCGGATAAATATCTCCGCGTAATTGCAACAGATCGCGCACCGCGTTGTTGTACTCATAGCGATTCAATCGGCGCATCACCACCGGCTCTAGCTCTGTATTCGATTGCAGATATTCGTCCACTAAGTCATCGAAAAAATGTGCAAGCTTTGCACGTTCGGCCTTCGTCGGCTGCTTCTCATCCTCCGGCGGCATCTCCGCCTTGGCCATCATCTCCGCCGCGTGCTGCGTAATCTCGATGTGCTTCAGGAAATCCGCGCGTTTGACCAAGACCTCTAGGTTCACCTTGCCCTTCACCTTCTTCACTCCGTGACACCGAAAACAATACTGCTTCATCATGAGGCGCGCCTCGTCCTAAATTAAACAGGGCCTCGACCGTGGACTTGATCTTCTCGGGCTTGGCTGATTTGGGCGAAAGATCGGTTAGCTTCCAAATAATCCAAGCCATACAAATAACCCTTCCCCCGAAACTTTTGCGCCTTTGGATTGCCGCGAATAAGCTTGATAACCAGACGCTGAGCACCTGCCTTCATCGTAATCCCGCCTAGATCGCGCAAGTTAGCCAGTTTCACACGTGGCGAATACAAATCCAGCTGCGGTTCAACCACCTTGCCGTTCAGCTTCACCTCGAAAACCCCATAATCGGGAGCCAAAGTCCACTGCATCGCCAGCGTGTATCTGCCCGCCTCGGAAACATCGAACTCGACCGCATTTGATTCCTCCACCAAACCGTCCCAGAGCAGATGACTGTCCCCGCGCCAGCCTGCGCCAAACCCGCGCATTTCCTGTGGTCGCGCCTTCCCTTCCGTGCGCAGATGCAGTTCCCCCTCATAAAACCCCTGCGACGCCACCATCGACTGCTTACGGATGGAATGATAATCAAACCGCTCCGCCGCTTGGCCAAGCGGTTGAGCAACCAAGATGAGGCAAAAAATCCTGCACAAGCGGGTCACGCGCCAATCATCCAGCGGCGATCTAATTCGCACAAGAAAAAGCATTAGATGAAACGTTCCTGAACTTACAATCTCATTCAAGGCTTGATGTCCATGGACGAGTTCAGTCTAGGTGAGCTGACTGCTCTTCATGCCAACTAGTCAGAGGGGCAACTGGGATTGATGTAAATGCGAAGTCAAAAATTGGAAGGACCTTTTTGTATCAGTCAGCTGCATGAGGGAACAGGGGAATCAAACCAGCCAAAAGTAACACCCACCACCCAGCGAAAAATCGCCCAAAATCGAATTTTATTTTCTTCAGCTCCTCAGTCGCTGACTTGCAGCAGCCAGTTGCGCGCGATTAATTCATGGCCTTGCGGCAGTGGATGAACCCCGTCCCAAATCCACTGCTCCGGACTGGCTGCCTTTGCGGCCGCATCAAAAACTTCCTGGGTCTTCACATGAGTGGCATCATAATCCTCCGCCAACTGTGCAACGATACCACAGTATTGATCCACCTTTCCCCTCCATTCTTTCCATGCAGCTTCGTTCTTCAATCTACCTGACCGCAGGACGAAGGGGTCTAGTAACACCACCGGTAAATCGGCTTTTGCCTTTCGGCTGGCATCCAAAATAAAACGGTAGTCCGCTTCCCATTGCTTCAGGGTGCCGCCCCTACTCACGTCATTCACTCCGATGAGTATGGTGAGTAGATCAGGCTTCATATCGATAGCATCCTTTTGCCAACGCGCTTTCAGATCAGAAACCTTGTGACCACTGATGCCGCGATTGAAGAATTCCAACTGCGCCTCTGGCATATCCACCCCGAGCCGCGAGGCAATCAGGTAAACGTAGCTGTGTCCAAGGTAATGATTGCGATCGCGCTCGTTGCGCCCCCATTTCATGTCGGTGATGGAGTCCCCCAGAAAAAGCAACCGACTGCCCTTGGCCAATTTCGGCAACCGGTAGTTATAGCCGCCGACCCCTGAAGGATTGGTGACTGCACCCTGCATCTCACTCACCTTGCTTGCTGCAACTGCCCCGGTGCAGAGAGCGGTACCCCTAAGAAATGTTCGTCGATCTAACATCCGTATTCCTTTTAAAATTTAGTAAAATCTAATTCAGTTAATGATATGACACATGAAGCTTAAATCTTATTTGAGAATACCCTCTTACACCCCAAACATCTACAGTTTATGTATTCTGAGGTTCCCCCTTATTGCCTGGCAGAGTTAAGCTTTGGTATTTTGGCTCCTATTGACTTGAGGTGAGCAAGGAGACGCGAATTCAATTCTTTTACTTTTTCCGGCATAACAGAGGCCAAGTTTTTCGTTTCGCCGAGATCGTCCTTAAGGTTAAAAAGTTCCATTGAACCCTCATAAAACTTGATCAACTTCCAAGGACCTTCGCGAATGATACTGTACGGTCCCGGGTTATGTCGGTAATGAGGAAAGTGCCAATAGATCGCCTCGCGCTCGAGGTTTTGCTTGCCCTGAGAGCTCAAGTGTTTAGCCAATGAAATCCCATCGATTGCTCGTCCTTTGGGTAAATCCAATCCTGTGACTTCCGCGATAGTGGGCAAGTAATCAACACTGGTTACGGGTTCAGCGCTGGTGACTCCTGGCTTAACCACGCCAGGCCACTTAATAATGAGAGGAACACGAATGCCCCCTTCGTAAGCGTATCCTTTACCCGATCTAAGAGGTGCATTACTCGTCGGCCCCACCAACCCCCCGTTATCGGAAGTAAAAATGATCATCGTGCGATCAGCGATCCCATGCTCCTCAAGCGCATCCATGATACGACCCGCGCAATCATCGACTGACTCCACCATGGCGGCATACTTAGCGTTCTTTTGAGTGGTTTGGGGCTTCTTCGCGTACTTGGCCGTCACTTCCGCCTTAGCCTGAATAGGGGTATGAACGGCATAGTTGTTCATATTGAGGAAAAACGGTTTGTCCTTATGTTTCTCGATGAACGCGACTGCTTCTTCCGCTTCCCGATCTGACAGGTACTGCCCCGGCTTACGTCCCGGCAAGTGAGGAATTCCGCCTCGAATCATTGCATGACGATGTTTGGGCTGATTGAAGGGATCGAAGTAACTTGGCGGCTGACCATAATCACAACCTCCATAGTTAAAGTCGTAACCTTGTTTCTGCGGATACCAATCATCGGCCCCAAGGTGCCATTTACCAATGTGGCAGGTGACGTAGCCGGCGGGCTTTAACAGTTCGGCAATCGTTACCTCTTCAGATTCCATCCAGAGAGCATTCTTGGGAACAAGAAACTTTCGTTTACCTCCAGAGAAACCGCTCGGATTTTTTTTGTCTGTAGGAATGGTCCCGCCCTGAAAGCGTGACCGTATCCAGTCCGTAACCCCAAGGCGGCCCGGATAACGCCCCGTCTGCACGGCGGCTCTCGTCGGAGAGCACACGGCACAAGCTGCATAGGCGTCGGTAAAGCGCATGCCCTCAGCAGCAAGACGGTCGATATGAGGCGTCTCGAAATAACGACTGCCTTGGCAGGAAAGATCCATCCAACCCAAGTCGTCGACCAAGATCAGCACAACGTTCAAAGGCTTGGCCGCCTGAACGTTCAGGGTGACGAGGAAAGCCAGGGTAAAAAAGATATTTCGGATCATGCGGCCGCAGCCTTGAGCGCCTTTTTAATCAACGCCTTGGTCTTCAGGGAGCCCTCAATCGGATCGATGCCGTGCCCTTCAAACTCAATCGAGATGACGCCGGAGAATTTTGAATCATAAACGATCTTCAGCATCTTAAAGAAGTCGGTGTTGGTCTCGTTGCCCTTGGCGTCGAACTTCAACGCCTTGGCACAGACGGCCGGAGCAAAAGGCAAGCTCTTGGTCACTCCTTCGTAACGATTGTAGCGGCCGAAGTTGTTGAAGTCGGGCAACAGCCCCGCGTTTAGTCGGTTGATTTCCTTCATCGCGGCGAGCAGCCAGTCCGGATCCTGCGAATTCCCGCCATGCGGCTCGATCACAATTTTCACCTTTGTTCCCTTGGCGTAATCGCATAAGGGCCCCAATCCCTTGGCGGCATTATCAAGATTTTCATCCCGGTTCCCACCCGAACGGCAATTAACACGAATCGCATCACAGCCAAGTTGCGCAGCGCAATCCACCCAACCCTTGTGCTCATCAATCGCGCGGGTACGCGCCTTGGCGTCTCTCGAATCGAGTTGGTTCTTGGCGTCGACGAGAATCAGCACGTTCTTCATGCCTTCACCCGTCGTGCGCTTGACCAGTTCCCCCATGTAGGCCTTGTCGGTATGCTTGCCATTGAATGGTCGGTTCCAATACTCGATATGGGTAATCTCCAGCTTCTCCTTAGCCAAGGCCGGATAGTCCAAATGATCGAGTTTACCTTCACCAATCCAGCGGTGGAACGTGTATTCTTGGATGCCAATCTGGAAACGGTTTGGATCATTCTTGTCCTTGGCCAAAAGCGTAGGCGCGAATGAGATAACCGGGGCAGCCAATGCGGCATGACTAATGAATGAACGTCGGGAGAGTGATTGCATGCGGCAAATCATGCAGCCCCTGCCTAAAAATGGAAGCTAGTTCTGGAGGAAGCCCTCGCTAGCGACGACGGCTTGGATGAGATCCTGGAGGCCTTTATCCTTGCTAGCCATTTCCTTGCTGATCTTGTCGATGCTTGGGCGATCGCTACTGTTCAGTTGGCGACCGATGGCGTAAGTGAGAAGTTTCTTGGTCAGGCAACGGGTGAAGGTTTCGTCCTGCGCGACAACCAACTTTCTGAACTCGGCGTTGGAGGCGAAGGTTTGGCCATTGGGCAATTTGCCGGAAGAATCCACCTTGAGCTTGCGGTCGTATTGATCGCGCCAACCGCCGATGGCATCGTAGTTCTCTAGGGCGAAGCCCGGTGGGTCGATCTTGTTGTGGCACTGGGCGCAGGTGGCGTCCGCCCGGTGCTTTATCAATTGTTCCCTCAGGGTGGTCGCACCGCGAACGTCTGGTTCAATGGCAGGCACGTCGTCTGGCGGTGGCGGCGGGGTATAGTCCAGGAGTTTGTTCATCACGTAAATCCCCCGCACAACCGGCGAGGTATCCACGCCATTGGCCGAGGCTGTTAGAAAGCTGCCGTGCCCCAGGATTCCGCCGCGCGATGCATTCGGCAGGCTGACCTTGCGGAAGTGATTCCCCTTGAGCCCAGGCATTCCGTAATGCTCCGCCAGCTCGCGGTTGAGGAAACTGTAGTCGGCCGCGAGAAACTCGCGGAGCGGCAGGTTCTCCTTGAGGACGTGCCCGAAGAAATACTCGGTCTCCTTGCGCATGGCGCTCTCCAGATTATCCCGATAGTAGCTTAGGAAGTCCTTGGAGGGCGGCATCTTGCCGATATTGTCGAGTTCAAGCCAGATCCGCGTGAAGTTGCTAACGAAGCGTTGCCCTTTCGGATCGGCGAGCATACGTTCCACCTGCTTACGCCGGGTCGCAGGTTCATTGAGCGTGCCGGCGGCGGCGAGCTTGAGTAGTTCTTCGTCGGGCATAGACGACCACAGGAAATAGGAGAGGCGCGAGGCCAGCGCGTAGCCGTTGAGTTTTCCCTCGCCCTCATGCTGGTAGAGAAAACCGGGCGCGCACAGAATAGTTTGGAGCCCGAGCTGCAATGCCTCCAGTGGCTTGAGTTCGGCGTTCAGCTTAGCTGCAACTAGGGCGCGGATCGGCTTGAGCTCGCCCTCGGTCGGCGGACGCCGGAAGGCACTTCGGGCGAAGGCGCTCAGACGCTCG
>CALJHX010000025.1 GCA_937770485.1 uncultured Verrucomicrobiae bacterium
CATAACTCAAATTTTTATGACTTTGTAATTGCTGTAAATATGATTCACCACGTTCCTTATCCAATGAAATTTTTTGCTGAAATGCATAGAATATTAAAAAGTGGAGGTAAACTGATTATTCAAGAAGCTTATTGTTCTTTAATATTTCAAATGATTACAATTATTATGAGGCATGAAGGATTCGATTTTACAAAAGATGTTTGGAATGAAGATGCCCCCATGTCAGATGAAAACGATAGATGGTCTGGAAATATTGCAATTCCTCATTTAGTCTTTGATGATATTGAAAAATTTAATAAAATATTGGGAACTAAATTTTCAATTGAACATCAAAAGTTTTATGAATGTTTTGTGTTTCTTAATTCTGGTGGTGTTTCCTCAAAAACTTTTTACATTCCCCTTAATGATTTTTTTTTAAAGGTTTTAAATTTTATTGATAATATTTTAGTGAAACTTTTTCCCGGAATTTTTGCCATGGGAAGACAAATTGTATTAAAAAAACTATAAATTATTTTCTAAATTTACTAAATTTCGCTTTGTAAAGACCATCTGCATCAGAACTAAAGTAAAAATATCCATCATCGTCATTAAAAATATTTCCATCGTAATTAAGTCCAAAATGTCTTAATCTTTTATCTAATGGAATCTTTTCAATACTGAAAATTCTGTAAGGATCTTTTTCAAGCAAGAAAATTATCAATGACATTTCCTTTAAACTAAGACCCATTAAACAAGTAAAATTTTCATAGTGTAAAGATAAATTTTTAGGACATATATTTAATGATGAAGGTGCAACTGCTGGTAAAAAACTATAAATTGGTTCTATAAAATTTAGCTTTTTATGTGACCTAGAAAAGCTTCTACCATTATTATATCGTGTTCCTAAAGAAGCTATTGGCCATCCATAATTATTTCCTTCTTTAATTTCATTTAGCTCATCTCCTCCTTGGGGACCGTGTTCTAGCGAAAAAATTGTATCTTCGAATTTGACAAGACCTTGTGGATTTCTATGCCCAGTTGAAAAAAAACTATACTTAACATCTTCCTCTAAAATATCATTTTTTTTAATTTTTATTAATTTTCCAAATATTGAGTCGCTATCTTGTGAAAGATTATCTATTTCTTCTGATAGGTGTGTAGGAACTCCAATTGAAAGAATCAAGCTGTCATTATTAAAAATATAAGCTCCTCCTAGCCCTCCAAAATTTATTAGCTTTTTATCAGGTATACATTTGCTTTTTATTATTTCTTTTGAGTAGTTAATATTAAAAATTGAAGCATAGATGCAAGAAAATTGTTTTTGTGAAATCAAAGCAAATTTTTGATCTTTTATTTGAAAAACACTTTTTACCCCACCATCTTGTTCTAAATAAAAATTAAGTGGTAAATTTATCTCGTTTGTAGAATCATTAGATAATTGAAGTCCTTTACGGGTAAAAATCTCATACTTCACTTCTTTATTTTGTTTTTTTAGAAAAATCGATGCAGTTTTACCTTCATAACTTTTTACTTTTTCTAAATTCAAAGAAAAAGAATTAGCAAAGTATTCTTCTGATTTTTTTTTAGATTGAATATTATCTTCCTTTTTATCTATATTTACAAATCTATCAACTAACCCAATTTTTTTAAGAAAAAAATAGTAATATTTTTTTGGAACTTCTACAAGCTTAGGGTTTTCGTAACCTGCAAAAATACTAAAAATAATAATTAAAATAAAAGATAAATATTTTGTTAGCTTATTTTTCACAGATTAATTTATTTTAAATCTGAGTCTATTTTTATTGCTGCATTGAATAGTTCTTTGACTGAATTGATTGATTTTTTGAAATTATTTTTTTCTTTTTCGGTTAGCTTAATTTGAATTATTTTTTCAACGCCCTTTTTTCCAATAATTACTGGAACACCTGCATAAATATTTTTAGTTTTATATTCTCCGTTAAGATAAACTGCACAAGGAAGTTGTTTTTTTAAATCTTTAAGATAACTTTCAGCCATTTCTACTCCTGAAGCTGCTGGTGCGTAAAAAGCTGATCCTTTTTCTAAATATTTTACTATTTCTGCTCCACCTTTTTTTGTTCTCTCTACTATTTCATCTAATTTTTTTTTTGAATTTTTCCTTCTTTAACTAATTCATTAATTTTTTTTCCTTCAACTTCTGTGTGTCCAAGCATTGCAACCATACTATCTCCATGACCTCCTAGAACAAATGATTTAATTTTTTTCACTGGAACTTTTAATTCTTGTGACAAGAAATAAATAAATCTTGAAGAGTCTAAAATTCCAGCCATTCCTACTATTTTATTTTTAGGTAATCCTGAATATTTTTGTAAAGCCATTACAATTACATCTAATGGGTTTGTAATACATATTACAAATGCATTTGGTGATGTTTTTTTAATTCCTTCAGCTACTTGTTTTATAATTTTTAAGATTTATTCCAAGTAAGTCATCTCTTGTCATTCCTGGTTTTCTTGGTACACCAGCTGTTATTATAATTACATCAGAATTTTTTGTATCTTCATAATTATCTGTTCCAGATAAATTAATATTAAATCCATCTACTGGTGAAGATTGAGCAATATCTAAAGCTTTACCTTTAGCTATACCTGCTGCTACATCAAATAAAACTACATCTCCAAGTTCTTTTAAAGCTATTAAATGTGCTAGAGTTCCTCCTATTTGACCAGCTCCTATTAAAGTAATTTTTTTTCTCATTTTTCTCCTTTTTATTTCATTGTTGGCATCACAAACTCTGGATCAGATCTTGAACCTGAAGGCCATCTTGATGTCATTGTTTTTAATTTAGTATAAAATCTAACTCCTTCTGGACCATGCATGTGTTGGTCTCCAAATAATGATCTTTTCCAACCACCAAAACTATGAAAAGCCATTGGAACTGGGATTGGTATATTAATACCAATCATTCCTATCTTAGCTTTACTAGAAAATGTTCTTCCTGAATCTCCATCTCTTGTAAATATACTCGCACCATTACCAAACTCATGATCATTAACTAGCTTTAGAGCTTCATCAAAATTTTTTGCTCTAACTACAGATAAAACTGGTCCAAAGATCTCTTCTTTATAAATTTTCATATCTTTAGTTACGTGATCAAATAAACAGCCTCCAATGTAATAGCCATTTTCATAGCCTTGTAATTTTAAATTTCTTCCGTCTACAATTAATTTAGCTCCTTCTTTTTCACCAATATCTACATAGCTTTTAACTTTTGCTAAATGTTCTTTTGTAACTAAGCGGACCCATCTCAGATTTTTTGTCCATTCCTGGACCAACTTTTAAAGCTTCAACTTTTTTTGCTAAACTACTTACTAATTTATCACCCATATTCCCAACTGCTACTGCTACTGATTGAGCCATACATCTTTCTCCTGCTGAACCATATGCGGCACCCATTAAACCATTAACTGCTTGATCTAAATCACAATCAGGCATTACTACACAATGATTTTTAGCTCCTCCTAATGCTTGAACTCTTTTTTCATTTTTAGCACAATTTTCATAAATATATTTTGCAATAGGTGTTGATCCTACAAAACTCATTGCAACCACATCTTTGTTATTAATTAATGCATCAACTGCTTCTTTGTCTCCGTTAACAACATTAAATACACCGTCAGGTAACCCTGCTTCTTTTAAAAGTTCTGCTAATCTCATAGAACAAGAAGGATCTTTTTCAGAAGGCTTTAAAACAAATGTATTTCCACACGCAATTGCCATTGGAAACATCCACATAGGAACCATAGCTGGAAAATTAAAAGGAGTAATGCCTGCACAAACACCAAGCGGCTGTCTTATAGACCAGCTATCAACATTTGTTCCTACATTTTCAGTAAATTCACCCTTTAACATTTGAGGTATGCCACATGCATACTCTACAACTTCTAAACCTCTTGTTAATGATCCTTTAGCGTCTTCATAAACTTTTCCGTGTTCAGCTACTATTATTTTAGTAAGTTCATCTGAATTTTTTTCAATTAATTCTTTAAATTTGAACATTACTCTAGCTCTTTGAAGTGGAGGTGTGTTAGCCCATGCATCAAATGCTTTTTTTGCATTTGCAACTGCTTCATTAATATCTTTTGTAGTAGCTAGTTTTACTTCTGCCTCTTGTTCCCCTGTAGCTGGATTAAAAATTTTTCCAGTTCTTTTTGACTCACCGCTAAAAGACTTTCCATTAACAAAGTGTTGAATAGTTTTCATGATGTAATTGAATAAATAAGGTTTTAACTTGTTGCAAGCATTTTCTTAATAGATCCAATAGCTTAGTACTCTGCGTTGATACCACTGCTTAAGCAGTGGTATCAACGCAGAGTACATTTGAGATAACCCCGGTGACAGGAGATGGGTACCAGATGGTGAGAACATACAAGGCTGTAGCAAAGTCAGACCCTTGGCTCGAATCTGGCCGTGATACTGGGAGGTTCCGGTTTACAATAAATACAGTAACTATTGAGTCTCTAAATCTCCAGGTCAACGCAGCGGAGGGAGCAAACAAACTCATTTGGGTGCAGAAAGATTTTAACATGCTAGCTGGTTTTAACCTGTACAAGTCGACCACAAAGGACGGTACCTATAAAAAAATTAATCGTGCGTTGATTCCGAAAATTAAAAGAAGTTACGTTGATACAGGAGTTGCGCCAGGTAGTAAGTATTTCTATAAATATAAGGTTGTCGATACTCAGGGGACTGAGTCGGCCTTTTCCAACCTGGATGATGCAACCCCAATAATGGTGGTATTACCTTTAATAAAACATGATCGAATAACAACCGGGGAGGTCCAAAAAGATATTACATTAATAGCTGAGGTAACGGATAACGTCGATATCAAGGATGTGTCTGTTTATTACAGGCTTATAGGTGCAAAAACATATAATAAAGTAGTTGCAAACAAGATCAGTGGAAATATGCCTGGATATTTGAAGTTTCAGGCTACCGTGCCAGGTGCAGTGGTTTTCGCACCTGGATTGGAGTATTATATAGAGGTGTATGATGGTGTGAGCACAAATAGTCATGCCACACCGGACACTCCAAACAAGATTATATTGGAAAACACTTTGTACTTAAGTTATTTGGAACCAAGCAGTGGTTCGTTGGAGGGAGGAAATAAGATTACTGTCACCGGGACGAATTTTGAGGCTGGGATGGATATTTACTTTGGCACCAAGAAGGCTACCGACATTGTCATTAATAGTGCCACTGAGTTAACCTGTTCAAGCCCGAAACATTTTCCTACTTATGTGGATGTTCGTATCGAGAATAAATCAAGGCAGATGAGTCGGTTGGTCAACGGGTTTAGTTATACAAGTCCGAAGGTAAACTTGGTGATTTCTGACCGTAAAGTGGCTTTGGGCAGAAACGTCGTAGTGCCACTTGATGTCGGTGCATTCTCTGGTATGGCTTCAATGGATTCTATCATTTACTATAATGCAAATGATCTAACTGCAGTAAAGGTTTCAGCAGGTGATTTATTGTCTAAATGGAGTTTTTCTTCGAATATAGGAGGAAAAAGGTAAGATTGTAATCTCGGCGGCTTCACCCTCTGGTACTGTGAGTGGTACGGGCAATTTGGTTAACATAGAGTTTAAAGCGATTGGAGAACCGGGTAAGGTTTCCCCTGTCACCCTAGGTGCGACATCATTAAATGAGGGTTCTATTGAGTTCAACGCTATTAATGGTTCAGTTTCTATCGACAGTTCGGAAGATTCAAAGGCAACAATAAACATAACAAATCTTAAGCATGTGTATGATGGAAGTCCCAAATCTGCCAGTGTAAGTATTTCAGTAACAGTTGATCAGACTATAGTGACATATAAAGGTAAGTCCTCAGACGATACGATTTATGAAGAGAGTAGGACGCCCCCAACTAATGCAGGGTTGTATACTGTAAAAGTAAAGGTTCATGACAAGCAATATACTGGAGAGAAGGAGGCTTTTCTGGAAATAGAAAAAGCTCCAGTTACAATTAGTCTAACGGATCTAAGTCATATAAAAGATGGTAATGCCAAGCAACCCCAAGTATCCATTTCAGTTGCTGGTTTAAATCTGAAGACAGAGTATCGGGATTCAGGGGAGAACAAATTGCCGGGTTCACCATCCGACGAGGGGACATACCGAGTAAAGGTCGAGTTGGATGAAAACAACTACCAGGGTAGCGCATTCGCTGATTTAACAATTAAAAGAATAGTTGGGGCAATAACATTAGATAATCTAACTCAAACATATGATGGAACGTATAAGCCTGCCAGATTAGTAACGATCCCGGATGGAGCAGCAGTTTCAGTTAAATATGACGGGTCTGATGAAGTGCCAATAAATGCGGGATCATATTATGTCACTGCAGTCTTTGGCAATCCCAAGTACAAGGGTTCAGCTACAGGAACACTTGTTATAAGAAAGCGTGAAGCAAAAATTGCAGTGGCGAATACCGTTCAGGATTATTCAGGGCAGCCTAAACAAGTAAGCGTGACAACTGTGCCTTCAGGCTTGGCTTATAATGTAACATACGATGGGGGGAGTACTGCTCCTAGTGATTACGGAACTTACTCTGTTAAAGTGGTAATTAATGATTCAAATAATACGGCTGAGTTGAGTAAGACGCTAACCATTAAAAAGCCAGATGCTGCAATAACTTTAACTAGACTGGCCAAAGTTTATGATGGGAATGTAAGTCCTGTAGGAATAACGATTGTTCCGGCAGGTCTTAAGCATAATATTACCTATAACGGCTCCAGCGATCCCCCTACTGAACCTGGTAAATATAGTGTCGAAGCAGTAATTGATGACACAACCTACCAGGGAAGTTCGAGTGGAGAACTGGTTATAACAAAGTCGGTTGCCACGATAAATATAGGGAATATAAGCCAGAAATATGATGGCGAGGCAAAATTGATTTCAGTAACTACAACACCGCCCGGATTGACAAGTATTATAAAATACAACGGAACTGATCTGCAGCCTGTTTCTGCCGGAAAGTATGACGTTACAGTGGCTTTAAATGATAGTCGGTATCAGGGTTCCTGGTCGGGAACACTTACAATCGAAAAGGCGGAAGCAGTAATCGAATTCGCTAATTTAATAAATATAATAGACGGAACACCTAAAGCTGGAGTCATCACAAGTATACCAAATGGTTTGAATTTAGTTGTTGAATACTTAAATACTGAAGGTGAAACACTTGGAACAGCTCCTTCAGCGGTTGGTGTTTACCAAGTGAAGGTAACAGTGACAGAAAACAATTATTTTGGGGAATCAACTAAGACACTTAAAATTAATGCTAAGGATCCATTTGGATTACCTGTGACTTATCCACAGATATCAGCGCAACTTCTTGGATCTGTTGATATTTTCGGTGTCCCCGCATCAGATGGTGATGTGATTGCAGCTTTTGTGGGAAGTGAATTGAGGGGTAAGCAACAGATCGTTGTAAATAATGGGGTAGCATATGCAACGGTAACCATCAGCGTACTTGAGGAAGGTGAAAAGATGACGCTTAAGTTGTGGAGAAGAGATAAAGATGTGTTGGTAGATTATGAAGAAGAATTTTTAATCAGCCCGGCTCAAAAAATAGGTGAATATCCGGACAACTTGTATGTTTTAAGTTTCGGAGGGTTTGTAGAGCAAACAATCAATTTGAATAAAGGATGGAATTTAATATCATTTGCAATTATTGCTGACGATATGAACCCGGCTAAATTATTTGAATCAATTAAAAGTTCATTATTGATAATAAAGGATACTACTAGTATTTATAACCCTGATATACCTGAGTTCTTGAATACCTTAAAGAAGACACGACTGGATAAAGGTTACTGGGTTAAAATGAAAGAAGACAAGTTTTTGACCATTCAAGGGTCAAGGCCCAAAGAAGTGACTGTTAATTTACGAAGTGGGTGGAACTTAATCGGTTATCCTGTCAGTAAGGCTGAGGCTCCTTCTGAGGTAATGAAATCAATTGTAAATGACGTTGAAACAGTAAAAAGCACTTTCTCAATGTATGATCCTTCTCTTCCCTCATTCCTGAACACGCTTAAGCAAATGGAAGCTGGAAAAGGGTATTGGGTCAAAATGAAGAATGAAGCTGACCTAAAATTTGGAAATGGTGACAGCGGATTAAGAACTATACAGAAAATGGCTTCTGATGAAGCTCTAGTCGGAGGTTTTGGTCAGATAATAATTTATCCAAACACACCTTCAACTCTAATTGGCACCTCATATATAGACGGCATTATTCAGGAAGAAGGTGATTTCATTGCTGCATTTGTAGAAAATGAATTGAGGGGTGCGCAATATATTGAATTTCATGAAGGTGAATCCTATGTGACGCTTAATGTTAATATGAAAGGAAATGAGTCCCTGAAAATCTATTATTGGGATTCAAGTGAGGCGATTGGTTATGCGATGAGCAGTGAAATTTCCGCGTCAATTGGAGAGACCTACGGATCCCTATCTAATTTGTTAAAATTTCACTTTTCATCTGAGAGACTTGATGAAGAATCGTCTCCTTATATATCGCAAACAGGCGATAATGAGATTGGTGTAACCTATACAGTAAAAGATGCTTCAGGAGTTGAATCTATTCCAGTAAAAGAACAGCCGATAATCACAATTAACTTAGTTGGTGACTCGCTTTATATTCGCAGTAAAGCACAGGACAAGGAAAAAGTTTACGTTCTGGAAAGTTCTTCGAATCTCGATAATTGGATGCCTGTTAAAGTGTTTCAGGGCGTTAATTCAATTGAGTTTAAATTAAATAATCCAGAGAATAATTTAAGAGGGTATTATAGAATAAAAGTAAAGTCTGAGTAATATTACGTTATCCAGAGACCAGTTTATTTTAATATCTAATCAGTTATATCTCACGTATTAATTTAATCTGTATAACGGCATAATAGCTTATACTTTGATAGGATTGCAATTAGACTAATTTATAAGTTGCAACACCAAATGAATTTGATTTGTAAATCTAAAGATACTGCTTCTGCTAACTCAGTTTTTTAGAAAAAACTAATTTTAGAAGTGAGTAGTTTGTTTAAACTTGTAGAGAATTGGGTTTTTACTCATCCCTTACTCAATTCTTTTGTTAATGCCAGGTCGAATAAAGGCACGAGATTCACCCCGCTTCATTATCTCCTAATGGTTTTATTTGGGCATAATACTTTGTAGTGACATTAGTTAAAGCCTGCAATTAGAGACCTTTCTACTTGGTTAGTTATGAAAATACTTGAATCACAATTATTGTTTTTTCAGATACAAATATAATTATATTAATTAGATAATGCGAGGTCACGTTATCTAATATTTGTTGAAGCATTCGTTCAATTTAGTGAAATCAATTAATTTATTTCTTTGGTCGACCAAGTTTAAATATTAAAAATAATTATTTAACTTAATTTATATTATTAACAACCTAATGGTTCTTAAATTTTTTTGAAATGGTGCATTTGATAAACAGAATTAAAAATTTATTTATTTTATTAGCCTTTTCAATTCCTTATATTGGAATTGGCGGTCCTAGTTGGGAGGTGGAATCATCAAGTGCTGTTAATGAAGGGTCTGGTGTGAGCGTTACAGTGGTAAAGACATTAAGCCGTTTTCCCAAAGGAACAGAAATCACATTTTCTGGAGGGGGGTTATTGGTGTTGACTGCTGATGCGGTTAAAGGGGCTGTGGAACTGACTGGTGATTTGAGGAGGGTTGGTATATCCAACGGTGAAACAGGAAGTAGTATTAATACTACTTTAAATACAAGCGTTACCTTTTATTCATCCCCTAAACTTAATGGCGGTATACCTTCTGATGGTGATAAGGTCGGGGCATTTGTGGGAGATGTGTTAAGGGGTGAGGAATCTGTAATAATTTATAACAATATAAGCTACTGTTTTATAACGGTTAGAGTCAAGGTGGGTGATAGTGTAAGTTTTAAGTTATACGATTCAAACTTAAGGAGGACGTTAGATGGAGTTGATGCTGCTGTAACCATCAGTTCAAGTCATATGGCCTCGCAGGCAATAGGTGATCCTTCATTTTCACCTCCTTATGTTCTTAGCTTCGCAGATCAGAAAGACAAAGCTTCTGCAGTAATAGAAATTAAAAATTTACAGCACACATATGATGGGTCTGTAAAATCTGCTTTAGCAACTACTGATCCACAAGAGCTAAATGTTAATTTAACCTATAAAGATAGTGCTGGTGCGTCTGTAGATCCAATTAATGTTGGTGTTTATTCTGTTTTGGCGAATGTGTCTGATACTGATTATGAAGGTGTTAAAACTGAAACACTTATAATAGGTAAGGCCACGCCTGTAATTATGCCAAATTCTAATCATCTTGTTCAGTTTGATCTGCTTAATGATGAAAGAAAAGAAGTTGGATTTGTTGTGACTCCAGAAGAGGTAGCAAATAAATATGTCGTATCATATAAGGAAGTGTCAGAAGGGGATGGTTATTACAAAACACTTGGCCCTGACAAAGCTGGGAAATATGATGTTAAGGTAATCGTTGATAGCGCTAATTATTATGGTTCTTATTCTGGTATATTAGAGGTTGCTTCCGTTCCTGACAGTTGGGGGCAATTAGATGTACTCCCGTCAGAATCAAAAATAATTTATTCAACAGTTTCAGTAGATGGTACGCCAGCAGGCTCTGACCTTCTGCTGGGAGCATTCGTTGGAGGTAAACTGCGAGGGATGCAACAATTGTTAAATCCACTAATTAACAATAAGAATTATGCAATATTTGTTATTAATGCAGGTGCCCCGGCTAAGCTAGATATAGTTAGCTTTAAGTTATTTGATCATGGAAATAATGTGGTATTTGGTGTTTCTGACAGTTATACACTTGAAAATAATATTGGGTCATATGGCAATCCCGTGTCTCTTGGGTTTGATGCAACGCCTCCGGTTATCACTCTGAATGGTGATCCGAATGTCATGCATGAGGCTGGGAGTGTTTACACTGATTCAGGGGCAAGTGCCTTAGATGCTGTGGATGGGGCCGTGGAGGTCACAATTACGGGTTTAGCGCAAAGCAATATTCCGGGTGATTATACTTTGAAATATTCGGCCTCCGATAAAGCTGGCAACAAGGCGAAGGAAGTGATTAGAAAGGTGTCAGTGAAAGATACAACAGGGCCGCTGATCACGCTCAGAGGGTTAGCGAGTGTAACGCATGAAGCGGGTGAGGTTTATGCTGATAAAGGCGCTATTGCTAATGATTCGGTAGATGGGCCTGTGTCTGTAAAGACAATTGGTGATGTAAATCAAAATAAGACAGGGAGTTACACTCTAATATTTAACGCCGTTGATGCTGTCGGAAATAAGAGCACTGAGACTAGGTCGGTTAAAGTGGTGGATACTATGGGACCGGTGATCAGGTTGAAGCACAAAGCATTTTTGACGCATGAAGCGGGGGTAAGTTACAAGGATTCAGGGGCCAGTGCGGTGGATGTTGTTGACGGAGATTTGAGCGGAGTTGTGGAGGTGTTGAGTACAGTAGATATAAGTAAGGTTGGGAGTTACAGCGTAACCTACAGTGTGAGCGACGCCAATGGTAATGCGGCGATTGAGGTGGCTAGGGTGGTAAACGTAGTAGATACAACCCCGCCGGTGATCACGCTTTTGGGGGGGGCAACGATACAGAACGAGGCCTTGGCAGAGTTTATCGACCCAGGGGTTGATGTGGTTGATTTAGTTGGTGGAAACCTAGATCCGACTATAACTGGAACTATTGATGTAAACACCGTAGGTACATATGTATTGAAGTATAATGCTAAAGATTCATCTGGTAACTCAGCGGTAGAAGTTCAAAGAACTGTAACTGTAGGAGATACAGGGATACCAGTAATAAGTATAAATGGTGATGTATTAGTGGTCCAAGAAGCGAAGGGGACATATGTTGACCGTGGAGCTAAAGCGAGTGATGCGCTGGATGGAAATCTAACGGGAGCGATGAAGAGTGTGAGCACGGTAAACACGGATGTAGTGGGAGATTACAGTGTGACCTACAGTGTGAGTGACTCAAACGGAAATACAGCGGTGAATGTGGTTAGGACGGTTAAGGTGGTAGATAGTACAATGCCAAAGATCACTCTGCTTGGAAGCAGTTCGGTGACGCATGAGGCGAAGGATCCTTATGTGGACGGAGGTGTGAAAGCGATTGATTCAATAGACGGCGATTTGACCAAGTCAGTAACAGTTTTGAGTACAGTGAACACGGATGCGGTGGGTAGTTACAGTGTGACTTACAGTGTGAGTGACTCCAGCGCGAATGCAGCGGTAGAAATGTCTAGGACGGTTGGAGTGGTAGATACAACCTTGCCTCTGATCACGCTAAGTGGAAGTAGCACAGTAACGCAAGAGGCGAAGGGGATATATGTGGACAGAGGAGCTATTGCGAGCGATACGCTGGACGGTAATCTAACGGGGAAGGTGAAGAGTGTGAGCACAGTGAATACGGATTCCTTGGGGAGTTACAGCGTAACCTACAGTGTGAGCGACGCCAATGGTAATGCGGCGATTGAGGTGGCTAGGGTGGTAAACGTAGTGGATACAACCCCGCCGGTGATCACGCTTTTGGGGGGGGCAACGATACAGAACGAGGCCTTGGCAGAGTTTATCGACCCAGGGGTTAATGTGGTTGATTTAGTTGATGGAAACCTAGTTCCGACTATAACTGGAACTATTGATGTAAACACCGTAGGTACATATGTATTGAAGTATAATGCCAAAGATTCTGCGGGAAATAACGCTATAGAAGTTCAAAGGGTGGTAACTATAGGAGATACTGGAGCACCAGTAATTAGTTTAAATGGTGATGTATTAGTGATCCAAGAGGCAAAGAAAACATTTGTGGACGAAGGAGCTACAGCAGTCGACACATTAGACGGGGTATTGGCCGTAAAGAGTGTGAGCACGGTGAACACGGATGAAGTGGGTGATTACAGCGTGACCTACAGTGTGATTGACTCCAACGGGAACGCAGCGGTGGGAGTGGTGAGGACGGTTAGGGTGGTAGACACGACTGCGCCTCAAATTACTTTAATTGGAAGCAATACAGTGACGCAAGAGGCGAAGGGTGCATATGTGGATCAGGGTGCTACAGCAGTCGATACAGTAGACGATAGTTTGTCGGTAAAGAGTGTGAGCACGGTGAACACGGATGAAGTGGGGAATTACAGCGTGAGCTACAGCGTGAGTGACGCCAACGGGAACGCGGCGGTGGAGGTTGTGCGAACGGTTAAGGTGGTAGACACGACCGTACCGAAAATCACTCTGAGTGGAAGCAGCACAGTGACTCATGAGGCGAAAGTGCCTTATGTAGACGGAGGAGTGAGTGCAAGTGATTCGCTTGATGGGAATCTAACGGGAAAGGTAAAGAGTGTGAGCACGGTGAACACGGATGCGGTGGGAAGCTATAGCGTGACCCACAGTGTGAGTGATGCCAACGGGAATGCGGCGGTGGAGGCGTTGAGGACGGTTAATGTGGTAGACACGACCGTACCGAAAATCACTCTGAGTGGAAGCAGCACAGTGACTCATGAGGCGAAAGTGCCTTATGTAGACGGAGGAGTGAGTGCGAGAGATACACTGGACGGAGATTTGACCGATTCAGTTACAAGTGAGAGTACGGTAAATACAGATACGGTGGGAAGTTACAGCGTTACCTACAATGTGAGTGACGCAAACGGGAACGCGGCGGTGGAGGTTTTGCGAACGGTTAAGGTAGTAGACACAACTGTTCCACAGATCACGCTGAGTGGAAGCAGCACAGTAACGCATGAAGCGGGAATGAGTTTCACAGATTGGGGAGCTATTGCGGTTGATTCGCTGGATGGAGATTTGAGTGGAAATGTGGATGTTGTAAGCACGGTGGATGTCAGCAAGCCGGGGGTTTACACAGTAAGTTATGGATTGAGTGACGCAGTGGGGAACAAGGCCAAGGGGGTGCTGAGGACGGTGACGATTGTTGATACTAGGCCTCCGGTAATCAAACTTAAGGGGGAAGCGCTGGTCTTGCATGAGGCTGGAGGTAGTTACACGGATGCGGGAGCGAGTGCGAGTGATTTGGTGGATGGAGATTTGAGTGGAGAACTCGACATGTTGAGCACTGTCAATATTGGCAAGCCGGGGGTTTACACGGTAAGTTATGTAGTGAGTGATTCATTGGGAAACAAGGCCAGAGCTACAGTTAGGAAGGTGTCGGTGGTGGATACGACGGGACCGGTGATAACGCTGAATGGTGATGAGGTGGTGACGCACGAAGCGGGAGGCAGTTACAAGGATGGAGGTGCGACTGCGGACGATGTGGTGGACGGGGCGGTATCGGTTCAGACCAGCGGAGATGTGAACTCTAACAAGCCCGGGAGTTACACGTTGGTATACAGTGCGGTGGACTCGTTGGGTAACGTATCAGCGAAGAAAGAGCGGACGGTTACGGTGAAGGACACGAAGGGTCCGATGATCACGCTGATAGGAGATATGTCGGTGACACAAGAGGCGGGGAGTCGTTACAAGGATTCGGGAGCAAGTGCGGTGGATGCGCTGGATGGAGATTTGAGTGGAGATGTGAAGGTTGTGAGCACGGTAGACATAAGTAAGGAGGGAAGTTATAGCGTGATCTACAGTGTGAGCGACGCCAATGGAAATGCGGCGGTGGAGCTGGTGAGGACGGTTACGGTAAAGGACACAACGGCGCCGGTAATTACCCTGTCGGGTACAATCGGTGGTGGCAGTGGAGTTAGGGCAGGCGTATTCGGATTCGGGAGCCAGTGCGGTGGATGTTGTGGATGGAGATTTGAACGTGAAGGTCAAGATGGAAGGGGAGGTGAATGTGTCGAAGGTGGGTGAGTATCAGTTGAGATATAATGTGAGCGACAGCGCGGGCAATGATGCGCTGGAAGTAATACGGACAGTGGTGGTGGGGGATACGGGTAGGCCGGTGATCACATTAAAGGGTAAGGCTAGAGAGGTTATAGAGGCGGGGAGTAGCTACACGGATGCGGGAGCGAGTGCGGCCGATATGGGGGATGGAGAACTGAGTGGGTTGATCAAGGTATTGGGAGGCGTGGATACGACCAAGGTGGGGGTGTATGAGTTATTTTACAGTGTGAAAGACTCACAGGGAAATGCGGCGACTCAAGTTACCAGGAAGGTAGAGGTTCAGGACACGAGAGGGCCGGTGATCAATTTGAAGGGTGAAGTGTCGGTGACGCATGAGGCAGGGAGTAGTTACAAGGACGCTGGGGCGAGTGCGGTGGATGTAGTGGATGGAGATTTGAGTGTTGATATAGTGAGTACGGTTAACACGCTCAAGCCGGGTGTTTACAGAGTAAGTTATGGAGTGAGTGATGCAGCAGGTAACAAGGCGAAGGGGGTTGTGAGGACTGTTAGGGTGGTGGACACGACGGGGCCTGTTATAACGCTGAATGGTGATGAGATGGTGAAACATGAGGCAGGTGGCAGTTACAAGGATGGTGGGGCGAGTGGGGCTGATGTGGTGGATGGGGCGGTATCGGTTCAGACCAGTGGAGATGTGAACCAGAACAAGCCCGGGAGTTACAAGTTAGTTTACAATGCGGTGGATTCGTTGGGTAACGTGTCGGTGAAGAAAGTGAGGACGGTTAAGGTTCAGGACACGACGGGACCAGTAATCAAGTTGAAAGGTGAAGTTTTGGTGACGCATGAGGCGGGGAGTATTTACACGGATAGGGGAGCGAGTGCGGTGGATGTGGTGGATGGAGATTTGAGTGGAGAGGTGAATGTGGTTAGCACAGTGGACGTGAGTAAACCGGGGGATTACACGGTGAGTTATGGAGTTAGTGATGCGGGTGGTAATAAGGCCAAAGAGGCTGTTAGGAAGGTGAAAGTGCAGGACACGAGGGGGCCGGTAATCACGATGATAGGGCAGACGACCGTAGCAGTAGAGGTGGGGGAGGAGTATTTAGATGGAGGGGCCAGAGCGGTGGATGCGGTGGATGGAGATTTGAGTGTGAAAGTTAAGATGGAGGGAGATGTGGATGTGTCAAAGGTGGGCGAGTATCAATTGGTATATAAAGTGAGTGACAGTGAGGGCAATGATGGGACGGAAGTAGTACGGACAGTTGTAGTTGAGGACACGGAGAGTCCGGTGATCACGCTAAAGGGCAAAGCCAGAGAGGACATAGAGGCTGTCAGTACGCCGCTCAAAGGTGTTGGAGATGAGATTATCATAGATGGAGAAAGGAGTTGGATTGTCGAAGTATTAGGCGATGGTCAATTCGCTTTAGATTATCGAGATGGATTTACTTCATACGAAGTGCTCAGCATGAATAGTGTTGAGGCTGACTGGCGAAAGTCGAGTTACAAGGATGCTGGAGCGAGTGCGGTGGATGTGGGTGATGGGGACTTGAGTGGGTTGATTAAGGTAGAGGGCGGTGTGGATACGGGCAAGGTGGGAGTGTATGAGTTAATTTACAGTGTGAAGGACACTCACGGTAATGCGGCGAAACAAGTGACGAGGAAGGTGTCGGTGGTGGACACGACGGGACCAGTGGTTACGCTGAATGGTGGAGAAGTGGTGACGCACGAAGCTGGAGGCCGCTACAAGGATGGAGGTGCGACTGCGGCCGATGTGGTGGATGGGGCGGTATCGGTTCAGACCAGTGGAGATGTGAAGTCTAACAAGCCCGGGAGTTACACGCTGGTATACAGTGCGGTAGATTCGCTGGGTAACGTATCGGCGAAGAAAGAGCGGACGGTTACTGTAAAGGATACGACGGGACCGGTGATTAAATCAAAAGGTGATTTGACGGTAATACATGAGGCTGGGAGTAGTTATAAAGATTCAGGGGTGAGTGCGGTGGATGTTGTGGATGGAGATTTGAGTGGAGATGTGAAGGTTGTGAGCACGGTAGACATAAGCAAGGAGGGAAGTTACAGCGTGACCTACAATGTGAGTGACGCTAACGGGAATGCGGCGGTGGAGGTGGTGAGGTCGGTATCGGTAAAGGACACAACGGCGCCGGTGATAACCCTGTCGGGTAAATCGGTGGTGGCAGTGGAGTTAGGGCAGGCGTATTTGGATTCGGGAGCCAGTGCGGTGGATGTTGTGGATGGAGATTTGAACGTGAAGGTCAAGATGGAAGGGGAGGTGAATGTGTCGAAGGTGGGTGAGTATCAGTTGAGATATAATGTGAGCGACAGCGCGGGCAATGATGCGCTGGAAGTAATACGGACAGTGGTGGTGGGGGATACGGGTAGGCCGGTGATCACGTTAAAGGGCAAGGCCAGAGAGGTTATAGAGGCGGGGAGTAGCTACACGGATGCGGGAGCGAGTGCGGCCGATATGGGGGATGGAGAGCTGAGTGGGTTGATCAAGGTGGTGGGAGGTGTGGATACGGCCAAGGTGGGGGTGTATGAGTTATTTTACAGTGTGAAAGACTCACAGGGAAATGCGGCGACTCAAGTTACCAGGAAGGTAGAGGTTCAGGACACGAGAGGGCCGGTGATCAATTTGAAGGGTGAAGAGTCGGTGACGCATGAGGCAGGGAGTAGTTACAAGGACGATGGGGCGAGTGCTCTGGATGTAGTGGATGGAGATTTGAGTTTGGAGATTGATATAGTGAGTACGGTCAACACGCTCAAGCCGGGGGTTTACACGGTGAGTTATGGCGTGAGTGACGTAGCGGGGAACAAGGCGAATGCGGTTGTAAGGACGGTTACGGTGGAGGACACGACAGGGCCTGTTATAACGCTGAATGGTGATGAGGTGGTGAAACATGAGGCTGGAGATAGTTACAAGGATGGTGGAGCGAGTGCGACTGATCTGGTGGATGGAGATTTGAGTGGAGTGGTTGCGGTTTTGAGCACGGTGGACGCGAGTAAACCGGGGAGTTACACGGTGAGTTATGGAGTGAGTGACACTGTGGGAAACATGGCGAAGGGGTTGGTGAGAACGGTTAAGGTTCAAGACACGACGGGACCGGTAATCAAGCTGAAGGGTGAAGTGTTGGTGACGCATGAAGCAGGGAGTAGCTACACGGATAAGGGAGCGAGTGTGATGGATGTGGTGGATGGTGATTTAAGTGAAGAGGTGAATGTAGTTAGCACGGTGGACGTGAGTAAACCGGGGGATTACACGGTGAGTTATGGAGTGAGTGACGCGGCAGGGAACAAAGCCAAGGAAGCAGTTAGGAAGGTGAAGGTACAGGATTCGACGGGACCGGTAATCACGCTTAAGGGGGAAGCGTTAGTGACTTATGAGGCGGGGAGTGGTTACACTGATTTGGGAGCGAGTGCGGTGGATTTAGTGGATGGGAATTTGAGTGAGGAGATGAATGTGGTTAGCACGGTCAATTCGGTTAAACCGGGGAGTTACAAAGTGAATTATGGTGTGAGTGATTCCGTGGGGAACAAGACAACGGCGATACGGAAAGTGACGATTGTTGATACTACGCCTCCCGTGATAAAGCTAGGAGGAGGAGTGCTGGTGACTCACGAGGCTGGAGGTATTTACACGGATGCGGGAGCGACTGCGAGTGATTTGGTGGATGGAGATTTGAGTGGAGATTTGGAAGTGGAGAGCACGGTTAATATAGGCAAGCCGGGGGTGTATGCTATTAGCTATGGAGTGAGTGATGCAGTGGGCAACAAGGCTAGGGCGGTAGTTAGGAAGGTGTCAGTGGTGGACACGACGGGACCAGTAGTTACGCTGAATGGTGGAGAAGTGGTGACGCACGAAGCTGGAGGCCGCTACAAGGATGGAGGTGCGACTGCGGCCGATGTGGTGGATGGGGCGGTATCGGTTCAGACCAGTGGTGATGTGAACTCTAACAAGCCCGGGAGTTACACTTTGGTATACAGTGCGGTGGATTCGTTGGGTAATGTATCGGCGAAGAAAGAGCGGACGATTACGGTAAGGGATACGACGGGACCAGTGATTAAGTCAAAAGGTGATTTGACAGTAATACATGAGGCTGGGAGTAGTTATAAAGATTCAGGGGTGAGTGCGGTGGATGTTGTGGATGGAGATTTGAGTGGAGATGTGAAGGTTGTGAGCACGGTAGACATAAGCAAGGAGGGAAGTTACAGCGTGACCTACAATGTGAGTGACGCTAACGGGAATGCGGCGGTGGAGGTGGTGAGGTCGGTATCGGTAAAGGACACAACGGCGCCGGTGATAACCCTGTCGGGTAAATCGGTGGTGGCAGTGGAGTTAGGGCAGGCGTATTTGGATTCGGGAGCCAGTGCGGTGGATGTTGTGGATGGAGATTTGAACGTGAAGGTCAAGATGGAAGGGGAGGTGAATGTGTCGAAGGTGGGTGAGTATCAGTTGAGATATAATGTGAGCGACAGCGCGGGCAATGATGCGCTGGAAGTAATACGGACAGTGGTGGTGGGGGATACGGGTAGGCCGGTGATCACATTAAAGGGTAAGGCTAGAGAGGTTATAGAGGCGGGGAGTAGCTACACGGATGCGGGAGCGAGTGCGGCCGATATGGGGGATGGAGAGCTGAGTGGGTTGATCAAGGTGGTGGGAGGCGTGGATACAGGCCAAGGTGGGGGTGTATGAGTTATTTTACAGTGTGAAAGACTTAAAGGGAAATGCGGCGACTCAAGTGACCAGGAAGGTAGAGGTTCGGGACACGAGGGGGCCGGTGATCAATTTGAAGGGTGAAGAGTCGGTGACGCATGAGGCAGGGAGTAGTTACAAGGACGATGGGGCGAGTGCTCTGGATGTAGTGGATGGAGATTTGAGTTTGGAGATTGATATAGTGAGTACGGTCAACACGCTCAAGCCGGGGGTTTACACGGTGAGTTATGGCGTGAGTGACGTAGCGGGGAACAAGGCGAATGCGGTTGTAAGGACGGTTACGGTGGAGGACACGACAGGGCCTGTTATAACGCTGAATGGTGATGAGGTGGTGAAACATGAGGCTGGAGATAGTTACAAGGATGGTGGAGCGAGTGCGACTGATCTGGTGGATGGAGATTTGAGTGGAGTGGTTGCGGTTTTGAGCACGGTGGACGCGAGTAAACCGGGGAGTTACACGGTGAGTTATGGAGTGAGTGACACTGTGGGAAACATGGCGAAGGGGTTGGTGAGAACGGTTAAGGTTCAAGACACGACGGAACCGGTAATCAAGCTGAAGGGTGAAGTGTTGGTGACGCATGAAGCAGGGAGTAGCTACACGGATAAGGGAGCGAGTGTGATGGATGTGGTGGATGGTGATTTAAGTGAAGAGGTGAATGTAGTTAGCACGGTGGACGTGAGTAAACCGGGGGATTACACGGTGAGTTATGGAGTGAGTGACGCGGCAGGGAACAAAGCCAAGGAAGCAGTTAGGAAGGTGAAGGTACAGGATTCGACGGGACCGGTAATCACGCTTAAGGGGGAAGCGTTAGTGACTTATGAGGAGGGGAGTAGTTACACTGATTCTGGAGCAAGTGCGACTGACAACTTGGACGGGGATTTGACGGAGGAGATAGTAGTGAGCGGCGAAGTAGATACATCCTTGGAAGGAACCTACACTCTAAAGTATGACGTAAGGGATGCTGAGGGGAATGCAGCCGAGAGTGCGACTCGAGTGGTGGTGGTGGAAAAGGCTAAGGAAGAGGATAAGACGACTGTGGTGCAGACGCTAAACCTTAAGGCGGGCTGGAACCTTATATCATTCTATGTAGTGGCAGAAGACATGTCACCGGCAACAGTACTTAAAACGATCAAGGGAAACCTGGCTCAGATTAAGGACCTGAAAAGTTCATATAACCCGGCATTGCCGGGATTCCTCAACACACTGAAGGGATTGAATGTAGAAGATGGATACTGGGTGAAGGTGGATGCTAATGTAATTTTTGAATTGGAGGGAGAGGTGCCTGCAGGAGCGTCGATAAAAGTGAAGACGGGATGGAATCTTGTGGGGTACCCTAGGGAGAGCGGTGCTGCAGCAGGGAACGAGTTGACAAGCCTTGGTGGGATAGTAATGCAATTTAAGAACCTGAAGAACTCCTATAACCCGGCGTTGCCGTCTTTTTTAAACACATTGAAAAACATCGTCCCCGGTTTGGGCTACTGGTTGAAGGTCAGTGCTGATGGAGTGTGGAATGTGGGTGATGTCTCAGGGCAGGTTGGTAATAGGTATATAGTGAAGATGGAGTCATTAGGTGAATCGCGATGGGGACAAGTTGTGGTGTATCCAAATGTGAGTGCAACAGTCTTGGCGGAAGTGACAGTTGAAGAGAAAACTGTAAGTAGGGGCAGTGTTTTAGCGGCGTTTGTGGGTGATGAGTTGAGGGGGCAGCAAGAGGTTGTGCTGGCTAAAGGAGGTAGTTATTCAACCTTAAATGTAAATTTGCAAGAAGGGGAAGTCGTGATATTTAGACTGTGGGAAAGGGAATCAGGAAAGAAGTACAGTGCTCGTAAATCGATGAAACTGCAGATAGGTGAGACGTATGGAACAGTTAATAATTTTGTAAAGTTTGACTGGGAGATAGAGAGTTCCAAAGTGGTATTAAGCCACACTCGTTCACCTTTTGGGATTAATTTTGAGAGTGAGTTAAGCCAATATTATAATCTTGAGAAGTCATCTGATCTAATTAATTGGAGTGTAGTTGAGATTATTTTAGGTAATGGTAAAACTATCCAACATCGTGGGGTAAATGAGGATGGAAGCAAAGTATTCTACCGATTAAGAGTTTTAAAAATAATTGAGTAAAATGAGTGTTATTTGGTGTCAAGAAAGTTCTTCACAGAGAATGTGAGATAAGTTGATTAATTTAAGGGGGAACCATGGACCCTCTGGCCAAATGCTCTTAAATCGGTAAGTTTTAAAATGAAAATCATACTGAATAAAATTAACTATGTCTGTATCTGTTAGACTCAGGTGCAATCTCAATTAAATGACAGGTAAATCAATAAAATATAATATTTATGTTTGTTTTCTAATAATATTAATTTTAGGTTGTACTGTTGCTGAAGATATAGAAATTAATCAAGAGGTCACAGCAGCAAGTGAAGTAATCAAATCGTCAACCAATATGCCTGCATTACATGATGAGATTAAAAAAAGCATCAACCATCCGAATAGTAAAAGAAAAAGTGATCGTCAAATTGAGATCGTCGAAATTTTTAAGAAGAATAATATTAAAGAGTTGAAGAAAGTTTATAGCGATGGGTTCGACTTAATTAGGATTTCAAGTGTAAGGAACAAACTGGGGGCGACCCCGCTACATGTTGCGTCAAGAAATGGGAGTAATAAAATATTAGAGTATCTCAGTGATTTTGATATAAATTTTAATATACAAGATAATGGGGGAGGGACGTTGTTGCATACTGCAATAACTGGAAATCATTCTGATACTGTAAAGTTATTAATGGAATTGGGTGTGGATTCAAATCTAAAGAATAATCAAGGTTACACCGCGATGGATATTTATTTAATAAATAAGGATGTTTTAGATAAAGAAATTTACGGTATTTTGAAAAATACAGATGCCGTAATATCAGAGGATATTAATTAGATAATACTCAAATACGGTTGTACAGTTAAATGAATACCTTAAAATCATTGAATAGAATTTTACTTAGAAAGGTGAATTTTAAAATTATTTTCATATTTGTTTTGATGTTAACAGGTTGTGGGAAACAGTCCGAAATTAGTACGGAAGTAAAAAATAAATTTAATCCAAGTGAATATGTTGTGCTGACCAATCTCAATCTAAGCAACATACAGCCCTCGAGGCACAAGGAACTAATTGCTGAGTTAAATTTACATCCATGCAAATGTCCTGATTGCACCCCGGGTATTTCGCTGGCACAATGTGTAAGTACAAATAGTTACTGTGCCTACAGCTCTGTTGAATCTGGGAAAATAATTAAAACTTTCCAAAAAGCACATTACGCTAACAAGAAATTAACTTTCTCTATTTGGGATGCATCTAGATCTGGAGATATTAATGGATTATTTCGGCATCTGGTTAGAAATACACCTGTAGATCTTGAAAATGTAAAAGGTGCTACATCACTTTTGTTATCATTGAAATCTGATAACTTTGAATCTTCAGCTTTTCTGATTTTATCAGGAGCAAAACTCGATTGGGTGGATAAAAGCGGTATTACGCCTGCAATGATTTTAAAAGAAAAAGAATGGGGGGCTATTATTAAGCAAAACAATGTTAAATATAATAATAAATTCTCAATACCCATTAACGAAGTCTTGAATAAGATAATTCAAAAAGTTAACTGGAATCTTGAAAAAACAAATTTATTATCAATAAGTTTTAATGAATGGCCAGATATGTCAATTGGGGAGAATACAGTAGATGCTAAGTTACAAGTGATTGTTAAAGGTATTGTGATATCTTTGAGTCATAACAGTAAAGAGTACGAGCTGAAACTTTTGTATGACGCGGATGTGAAATACGTTAAGTTAGTTGAATTGCTAAGCGGTAAAGTAATATTGAATAGCGGTCTTGATATATAGTTGTAAATATATTTAATATTTAAGATATTGTTCTGTGCAATGATATTACATTAATTAACTCCTACTGCCTTTATTCGCGGAATACTTTTTGCTTTAAATGCTTTAGTTCTATTCCTGTCTATAAAATTCTGATGTCGGCACCTGTTTTTTTCTCACTGTCCTCTCTGTACACGAAGGGCAAAACGAAAAATTCTGATAACCGCAACACAGATTATTTGACACTAGTACTGTTTAAGTCTGTAAACGGTTTTAAAATAGTTCAAATACAGCTATTTCCTGAAATATTATAACTTAATTATAATTACTCAATTAATTAAAACAGTATAGTTTCTAACTATTTCTTTCGCTTTATCTGGACACTCCATAATAGTTCTCCGGTGGGTTTAAACTTAATTGTTTCTTAGAGCTTAATTTTTCTTTCTGAATTACCTTAATATCACACGTGAATTAAAGTATGTGTTTTACCCTTGGTGTCCTTCTTAAATTAGCTTGACCTTTTTTCTGGAGGTTCGGTTGGTTTTTTTTAAAAACGTTTATTATGGGTTATTTCGAGGCTATTTATTTTGTAGTCCGAAAGCCAGATTAGCTTCACTTGTATGCATAATTCTAAGTAGACAGAAGAATTGGCAATCACTTATGACAAAACTACAATTGGATCTGGGTTGCCAATTCTTTTTGATCCAATTTCAGTGATTATTCTTGCATTTGTATCGAAAAAATGAGGAAATCTACTCGGTTTTTTTAACCACTTAGCTTTTAAGTCGATAAATTTTTATGTTAGTACATGTCTGTTAATTATATCTTTATTTCGAAAATCAGTAAACAAATATAATGTTTAATATTATTTCTAATAATAAATCCCCCTTTCTACTGTCTTTTTTGTGTTTTTTTGCCTTGTTGGAGCGCTCTTCGTTAGGTCAGGAAAATTTTGGTGACGTTAAAACTTACACAAGTGTTGCCACAACTATGTTTGGTCAGGTAACGATTAATGGGGTGGCCGCGGAAGATGGAGATGTAGTGGCAGCTTATGTGGGTGGGGAATTGAGGGGTAAGAATGCGGTAATCATAAATGCTGGGATAGCCTGGTTGAATATGGAGATCCATGCTGCTGGAGGAACGGAGACGGCGACATTCAAGGTATATGATGCGAGTACGGGATTAACGTATGACGATATAGATCTGACTGTTGAGTTCGACGGAAACGACAGTAATAGGGCTTCGGAGGGAAGCTATTCGGATCCTTTATTTCTCAAGGTGATTGTAGCTGACACGACCCCTCCAGTGATCACGCTGACAGGCTCTGCTTTAGTGACCCATGAGCTTGGAGCGACTTATACGGATGCGGGAGCGACAGCCGATGGAGGGGAAACGGTTACGACTAGCGGAACGGTGAATGTGAACACCGCTGGAACCTATACCCTGACTTACAGCGCAGCTGATGCAGCCGGGATCGCGGCGACAAGTGTAATTCGGACCGTAACCGTGTCGGATACGATGGGACCTGTGATCACCCTGACAGGTTCTGCTTCAGTGACCCATGAGCTTGGAACGACTTATACAGATGCGGGAGCGACAGCCAATGGAGGGGAAACGGTTACGACTAGCGGAACGGTGAACGTGAACAACACTGGAGCCTATACCCTGACCTACAGTGCAACTGATACAGCCGGGAACGCAGCAACAAGTGTAACCAGAACCGTAACCGTGTCGGATACGGCGGCACCTGTAATCACTCTGACAGGCTCTGCTTCAGTGACCCATGAGCTTGGAACGACTTATACAGATGCGGGAGCGACAGCCAGTGGAGGGGAAACGGTTACGACTAGCGGAACGGTGAATGTGAACACTGCTGGAACCTATACCCTTACTTACAGCGCAGCTGATGCAGCCGGGAACACAGCAACAAATGTAACCAGAACCGTAACCGTGTCGGATACGGCGTCACCTGTGATCACTCTGACAGGCTCTGCTTCAGTGACCCATGAGCTTGGAACGACTTATACAGATTCGGGAGCGACAGCCAGTGGAGGGGAAACGGTTACGACTAGCGGAACGGTGAATGTGAACACCGCTGGAACCTATACCCTTACTTACAGCGCAGCTGATGCAGCCGGGAACACAGCAACAAGTGTAACTCGAACCGTAACCGTGTCGGATACGACGGCACCCGTGATCACCCTGACAGGCTCTGCTTCAGTGACCCATGAGCTTGGAGTGACTTATACAGATGCGGGAGCGACAGCCGATGGAGGGGAAACTGTAACACCGAGCGGGACAGTGGATGTCAATACGGCTGGTGTTTACACCGTTACATACAGTGCAAGTGATACAGCCGGGAATACGGGCACAGCGACCAGGATTGTTACCGTGAGTGCTCCAGCAGGAACGGCGGTGCCGGTGATAACGTTGATAGGTGCAGCTTCAGTGACGGTTGGTGTTGGGGGGGCATACACTGAAGCAGGTGCAATATCAGATGGAGGAGAAACTGTGACAACGAGCGGAACAGTGGATATCAATACTGTTGGTGTTTACACTATTAAATACAGTGCAACTAATGCAGCCGGGAAGGCAGCGGTTGAGGTGGTCAGGACAGTGAATATAGTGGAGGTTGCTGCTGGAGAAAACTTTGGCAAGGTTACGACCTACACAAATATAGCCACAACGCTAATAGGGCAGGTGACTATTGATGGGGAAGCTGCGGGAGTGGGAGATGTAGTGGCGATTTATGTCGGGGAAGAGTTGAGGGGGAAGCAGGGCGTTATCATTAATGGGGGTTATGCCTGGTTGAACGTACAGGTTCATTCAGTAGGGGGAGAGGAGACAGCTGCGTTCAAAGTATATGATGCTAGTACGGGAGTTACGCATAATGATATTGATCTAAGTGTGGTGATTCAGCCGGAAGGCGAAGTGGGAAGTTTTGGGGAACCGTTGATGATCAAAGTGGTTGGAGCAGGTCAAACAGATACGACGGCGCCGGTGATAGCGCTAAATGGGGATGAGGTAGTATCTGTTGGGGTGGGTTTGACTTACAGCGATGCCGGGGCGAGTGCGAGCGATAATGTTGATGGAGATTTGACAGCTTTAATCGTGCTGAAGAGTACGGTGGACATCGAATCGTTGGGCAGTTACACGGTGACTTACAATGTGAGTGACTCAGCAGGGAACGCGGCGGTTGAGGTGGTCAGGGCGGTGAATGTGATCGAAGCAGATTCTGGGGGCGGTTTTATTATAGGGGAAGTTAAGACCTACACAAACATAGCCACAACGCTAATAGGGCAGGTGACGATTGATGGTGAAGCAGCTGAAGTGGGAGATATAGTGGGAATTTATGTTGGGGAAGAGTTGAGGGGAAAGCAAGAGGTTCTCTTAAACTCTGGGACAGCCTGGTTGAATGCCCAGGTTCACGCTGCAGGTGGGGATGAGACGGCGACATTCAAGGTATATGATGCGAGTAAGGGAGTGACGTCTGAAAAGATTGATCTGAGTGTAGTGATTAGGCCGGAAGGAGAGGTTGGGAGTTTCGGGGAACCATTGTTAATTAAAGCGCTTGGAGTCGGGGCCAGCAGACACGACCGCGCCGGTGATCACGCTGACAGGTTCAGCTTCGGTGACTGTAGAAATTAGGGGGGCTTACACCGATGCTGGTGCAACATCAGATGGAGGATGAAACTGTAACAACCAGCGGTACAGTAGGATGTGAATACGGTTGGTGTTTATACGGTTACTTACATGTGCAAGTGATGCCGCAGGAAATACGGGCACAGCAACCAGAAATGTTACCGTGAGTGAACCAGTAGACACTACTGCGCCGGTGATCACGCTGACGGGTGCAATTGAGGTGACTGTTGAAGTCGGGGGGGAGATACACTGAAGGAGGTGCAACATCAGATGGAGGAGAAACTGTAACAACGAGTGGTACAGTGGATGTCGATAAGACTGGTGATTTATACGGTGACTTACAATGCAACTGATGCAACCGGGAATGCGGCGGTTGAGGTGGTTAGGACAGTGAATGTAGTGGACACAAAGGTGCCGGTGATAACACTGAGCGGTAAGGCCACGGTGCAGGTTGAGGCGAAAGGTACGTATGTGGATGCCGGGGTGAGTGCGACGGATAGTTACGATGGTGATTTGACTGGGTCCGTAGTGATGACAGGCAGTGTCGAAGTAAATTCCGTTGGTACCTACGTTTTAAGTTATAACGTTTCGGATTCATCTGGTAATACAGCATTAGAAGTTCGACGAATAGTTACTGTTGGTGATTCTGGGACACCGGTAATAAAACAAAAGGGTGAAATTTCAGTGTTCCACGAGGCCGGAACTCCTTATGTAGATGCTGGTGCTAGCGCGAGCGACACATTGGATGGTGATTTGACAGGTTCTATCCTCAGTAACAGCTCGGTCAATGTAGATGCAGTGGGTATTTACACGGTGACCTACAGCGTCAGTGATAGCAGCGGAAATGCCGCAGTTGGGGTAGTCAGGACAGTGAACGTTCAGGATACTAAGGCCCCGGTGATAACGCTAAAGGGAGAGGCAACAATGCAGGTTGAGGTGGGCTCGAGGTACATTGAAAGCGGTGCGATAGCGAGCGACAGCTACGATGGCGATTTGACGAGTTCAATAGAGGTGACAAGCACGGTGAACACAGGAGCTTTAGGTCTTTACAGCGTGACCTACGATGTAGTTGATCAAGGGGGGAACGCCGCAGAGTCGGTGGTTAGGACGGTAAACGTTGTGGACACGACAGCGCCTGTAATCAAGCTGAAGGTGTCGCTGCTAAGCGGTGGAGTGATTGAGCTAAGCGGTGATGTCACCGTGACTGTTGAGGCGGGTACTGTTTTTAATGATGATGGGGCGAATGCGACGGATAGCTATGATGGAGATTTGACAAGCTCAGTGGATGTTGCCGGCATCGTAGATTACTTAAAAGTGGGAGAATACAAACTGACTTACAATGTAAGTGACGCTGCAGGGAACACCGCTGAGGAAGTAGTCAGGACGGTTAATGTGAGTGACAAAACGTTGCCTGTAATCACGCTTAAGGGTGATCCGGTAGTTCAGGTTGATGCAGGAACAAGTTATATTGATGCCGGAGCGAGTGCGATCGACAGCTATGATGGTGATTTGACGGTATCTGTTGCCACGGAGAGCACGGTAGACGTCTTTGCAGTTGGGAATTACACGGTGAGTTATAATGTAAGTGATGAGGCGGGAAATGCTGCGCAGGAGGTTGTTAGGACAGTTAATGTGGGTGACACTACTTTGCCTGTAATCACGCTTAAAGGGGAAGCAATAGTCCAGGCTGATTTGGGAACTAGTTACAGTGATTCCGGAGCGAGTGCGAGCGATAGTTTTGACGGTGATTTGACGGGGTCTATTGTAAAGGAGAGCACAGTGGATATCCTGACGATTGGTAGTTATACTGTGGTTTACAGTGTAAGTGATGCAGCCGGTAACGCAGCGGTTCAATTAGTAAGGACGGTAAATGTGGCGGATATAACGGCGCCAGTTATTACGCTAATTGATAACGATGTTGTGACGGTTGAGCCGGGTTCAAGCTATACTGATGCTGGGGCAAGTGCAACGGACAGTTACGACGGTGATTTGACGGGTTCAATTGTGGTAACAGGTACGGTGAACACTGCGACGGCGGGCATTTATTTGTTGAGCTTTAAAGTGAATGACGCGGCAGGGAACTCGGTTGCTGTGGTGAGAACTGTGAATGTGGAGGACACGATACAGCCAGTGATTACGCTTCTAGGGGATGAGGTTGTTACAGTTGAGGGAGGTGTAAATTACATAGATGCTGGTGTGACTGCGACGGACAGTTATGATGGAGATTTGACAGCGTCAGTAGAGGTGGTCGGCACGGTTAATCTTTTCCAAGTAGGCAGTAACAAATTGATCTACAAAGTGAGTGATGCGGCAGGGAATACAGGTGTTGAGGTTGTTAGGACTGTGAATGTGGAGGACACGATAGCGCCAGTGATCACGATTATAGGGGAAAATGAGACCGCAACTGCATTTGGTTTGGAGTACATTGACTCCGGTGCGACCGCGCAAGATTTAATGTACGGTGAAGTTTCTGATCTTATCAAGGTGGATAGTAGTGTCGACACGAGTCAGTTGGGAACCTATACGGTCCAGTACAATGTCACAGACGAGGCGGGCAACGAAGCGGATTTGAAGGTTCGGACTGTAGTTGTTGAGGATCTTGTGCCGCCGCATATCGTTTTAATTGGAGGGGCTACAGTTGGTGCGGCTGAGGGTAGTATATATAAAGATTTGGGAGCGATTGCCGTTGATGATCTTGATGGTGATGTTTCTGGCAATTTGCAAATCTCAAGTAATGTTGATACCTCAAAGTCTGGGCGATATTACGTTAGGTACAATGTTAGTGACAGCAAAGGTAACCAAGCGATAGAAACTGTACGTGAAGTATTGATTCGCCGTGATACTGCCCCTCCTATATTAACTTTGGAAGGTATTGCAGTTGTTCAATTGGAGGCGGGCGATACTTATGTCGAGTTGGGTGCTTTTGCGAATGATGCTGAGGATGGGGATCTGACTGAGAGCGTTGTGATTGCTACCCCACTCAGTCTGGAAAAGCCGGGTAATTATATTGTCACCTATGACGTGAGTGATATAACCGGTAATGCAGCAACACAGTTGACCCGGAAAATAATCGTTACTGACACAACCCCTCCATTGTTGGAGATGAAAGGTGAGGCTTCGGTTGTAGCTGAGGCAGGTGTGATTTATGAGGATCCAGGAGTTATCGTAACGGACTATGTTGATAAGGGTTTAAATAAGTTCCTGCGGGTGAAAAACCCGGTAGATATTCGGCGACTGGGAGAGTATATAATTACATATGACGTAGTTGACTCGTCAGGGAACAAGGCTGTTAGCCTTGAGCGCGAGGTGTCTGTGAGGGACACGATAATGCCGGAGATGTATCTTGTTGGAGAGGCTGCCCTAGAGTTTGAGGTGGGCAGGGAATACTCGGATGCCGGGGCGACGGCGGTGGATGCATTTGAAGGGAACCTGACCGGGAGCATCAAGGTTGACAATCAGGTAGATACGACAAAGCCCGGTCAATACGAGGTGCTCTACAACGTGGCCGACTCGAGTGGTAACAAGGCGGAGCAATTGGTTCGCCGGGTGGTTGTTGTGGACCGGTTAGCGCCCGTGATTACCCTAGCGGGTAACGCCGTTGTTAAACAGGTACTCAAAGAGGCTTACGTGGATCTTGGAGCGCAGGCGAGTGATAATGTAGATGGCGATATTACGGCTAAGATCGAGGTGGTCAATCCGGTAAATGTTGAGTTGAACGGCACGTACAAGGTCAAATACAACGTGACCGACAGTTCTGGCAATATCGCATCAGAGGTGATCCGTGTGGTTATCGTGGGAGATACCGGACAGCCAGTGATTGAGTTGACTGGGGGTCAGTCGGTGGACACCGAAGCGGGTCTGGTCTTTGTTGATCCGGGATATTTTTCGGAAGACAAGGTGGATGGTGACTTAACGGGCAATGTGGTGGTGTCAGGCGAGGTAAACACGGCGAAGATCGGCACATACCAACTGGCCTACAACGTGAAAGACTCAAACGGTAACGCCGCTGTTGAGATGGTGCGGACCGTGGTAGTGAAGGATGGCATGGCCCCACAAGTCAAGTTGGTAGGCACGGAGAAGGTTGTGCTTGAGCTTGGCCAAGAGTACCAAGAAAAGGGAGCTGAGGCGGTTGACGCCCTGGATGGGGATGTCACGGCGAGTGTACTGATCAAAAGCAGTGTGGACTTGGGCAAGCCGGGTCTTTACGAGGTGTCCTACACGGCACAGGACCAGAGTGGCAATGTGTCGAAACCGCTAATTCGGCTGGTGAAGATAGAGGACACGACTGCCCCGAGCATTGTGCTCAACGGGGAGAGTGTCGTGCAGGTCGAGGCTGGCGCTCAGTATGTTGATGCCGGAGCGGTGGTGAATGATCCGGCAGTGGGTGACATCACACCGAGGTTAAAGGTCAACAACCCGGTTAATGTGCAGAGTCTGGGGGAGTACGTTGTCACCTTTACAGCTAGTGACAGCAGCGGGAACCGGGCAGATACTGTGACACGGAGCGTCGTTGTACAAGACACCGCCGGTCCGGTGATTATTCTCAAGGGCGGGGTAAAGTTGGCGATTGAGGCTGGCAGCAAATTTGTTGATCCCGGAGCCTCGGCACTGGACGGACTCGATGGAGATCTTACCGGTAAAATCACCGTGGTTGGTTCTGTAGATACAGGGAAGTACGGAGAGTATGAGTTGGCCTATGCGGTAGCGGACAGTTCGGGCAACCGAACCGAGGCGGTGCGAACGGTTGAGGTTAGGGACACGGTTCCGCCGGTGCTGAAGCTGTTGGGCGGTACGGATTATCAGATTACGAAGGGGCAGTTGTTCAGTGAGCCGGGTTATGAGGCGAACGACATTGTGGATGGGGACTTGAGTTCGGTGGTGAAAGTATTTGGTCAAGTGGACACAAGTCAGGTCGGCGTCTATGAGTTGATATACACCGTCAATGACAAGGCGGGCAACGAGGCGGCGGGGCAACGGCGAACGGTTGAGGTGAAGAGTGATGGGGTTCCGCCGGTGATACAACTGATCGGGAGGGCCAACATTACGGTGGAAGCAGGTGTTACGTACGTGGATGCGGGAGCCACGGCGGTGGATCAACTCGATGGGGATGTGTCGAAGTTGGTGAGCGTGGACAACCCTGTGGACGTGATGGTGCCGGGCAAGTATAGCATCAGCTACAATGCAATCGATCGTGACGGGAATGTTTCGGAACCATCGAGTCGCACGGTGACGGTGAGGGATGCAACGCCGCCGGTGTTGAGCCTCAAGGGGGAGTTGACGATGGTGATCGAGGTTGGAGCGGCGTTTGTTGAGCCAGGGTACGAGGCGGTGGATTCGCTTGAAGGAGACCTTGGCAGCAGTGTGGTGGTGGAGCAGGGGATTGATGTGGAAAAAGCTGGGCAGTATATCGTGTTTTACAAGGTGTCTGACTCGGCGGGGAACACATCGACAGAGGCAAGCCGGATTGTGATTGTTGGCGACACGGGATCGCCGATCATCCGACTTACGGGGGCTTCAACGGTCGTGATGGATGGAGGGGTTGAGTATGTTGATGCGGGTGCAACGGCGGAGGACAGTGTTGATGGGGATCTAACAGCCTTAATTGAGGTCAATAATCCAGTCGATGTAAATGTGGCAGGGAGCTACCATGTGAGCTATGACGTAAAGGATACGCAAGGCAACTCGGCCCTACAGGTAATACGGACGGTTATCATAGAGGATCATGTGTCGCCAGTGATCGTGTTGCTTGGTGATGAGGAGATGGAGGTGCAGGCCGGGTATGAATTTGTTGATCCTGGTGTGAAGGCCACGGACAACCTGGACGGTGACCTTGCCACCCGGTTGATAGCGGAGAGCACGGTGAACGCCAAAGTTCCCGGGGAGTACTCAATCAAGTATCTGGTGGAGGATAGTGTCGGGAACAAGGCCGAGGCGAAGGTTCGAACAGTCAGTGTCGTGGACACCGAAGGCCCGGTGATCGCATTGAAAGGCGAGTTGACGGTACAACTTGAAGCGGGGGGCAGTTACGAGGAGCCGGGCGCGTCGGCATCGGATTTAATAGATGGGGATTTAAGTACGGCAGTAAAAATTTCCGGTGAAGTGGATACGGGCAAGATTGGCGCATATGAGGTTAACTATCAGGCGAGCGACAGTCGTGGCAATTCGAGCCAGACAGTGGTTCGAACGGTCACAGTGGAGGATACGAAGGCACCACAGGTTGATCGAATTGAGTCGTTGCAGGTTCTGGAGGGTAAGCCGCTGCAAATTGTCGTATCGGCCAACGACAACGGACGCACGGATAGTCAGCTGACCTATGTGCTTTCTGGCGCGCCGCAAGGGATGACACTGGCTGGAAGCACAATTCGATGGACCCCGACCGAGGCGCAGGGGCCGGGCGTGTATCGATTCGACGTGGTGGTGTCGGACGGAAAACTAGAGACGATTCGTGAGGTTAAGATTGAAGTGGAAGAAGTCAATGCGGCACCGGTGGCGTTGGCTGCTGTGGTGGATGCCACGGAGGATGAGCAGGTGAAGATTCAGCTGAAGGGGACGGATATCGAGAGTTCAACCCTGACGTACAAGGTGGTTGATCTGCCCCAGAACGGCCAGCTTGTCGGTTCCGGCGCGGACCTAAGTTACGTGCCTGGCAAGGATTTCAACGGGCAGGACGGATTCACGTTTGTCGTGAGCGACGGGGAACTCGAGTCGGCATCGGCGAAGGTGGGAATCACGGTTAAGCCTGTGGGGGATGCTCCCCAAATGACCGTTGTGGAGAACTTGACTGGCGCTCGTGAGGATGAAGTTTACGCATTAAGCCACGGAGCATTGTTAGAGGCGTCGGACGCCTACGACGCCGATGGAGATGAGTTGACGTTTCTGATCACAAATGTATCGAGTGGAACGCTGGTCGATGCCGAGGGGAAGCCATTGGTCAAACGGGTCCTTGGCTCGGGAGAGTCAGTGGACTGGTTGCCGCCGGCTGATGAGTATGGGGAACTGGAGGCATTCTCGGTACAAGTGGCAGACGAGCCTGGACAGTACGTCGAGCGTACTGTGGCGGTGACAATTGTGGTAGCTGGTGTGCCGGACGACCCGGTGCTGAAGTGGGCCAAGCCGGAGGGCTTTGTTTACGGTACAGCGCTTGGGCAGGTGCAGTTGAGTGCGGGGGCGGATGTGCCAGGTGTGTTTGAGTATAATCCGGCTTTGGGGGTAGTGCTCAAGGCTGGGAACGGCCAGTCGCTGAGGGCCAAGTTCACGCCGGAGGACACCGCTGAGTATAACATCGTGGAGGCTCGTGTGACCATCGATGTCGCCTTGGCCAAGCCGGAGTTGTCGTGGTTCAAGCCTGAGGACATTGAGGCGGGAACGGTGCTGAGCGAGGGTCAGCTTAACGCAGGAACGGATGTGCCGGGCCAGTTCGAGTACATCCCCGCGACCGGGACGGTCTTGGAGGTTCGAGAGGGAGAGATCTTCAGCGTCTACACGCTCAAGGTTCAGTTTATACCGGCGGACAACTCCAACTATAGTCCAGCGAATCGACAAGTGCAGATCACCGTGCTGCCTCGAGCGTCGGGAAATGCCGCGCCCAGCATCCTGGTTGAACCGGAGGGCTTCACCGCTGTGGTGGGAGGGGATGGTCAGTTGAGTGTGTCGGCGGTCGGTCTCAAGCCGCTAATTTATCAATGGTATAGGAACAAGGCATTAATATCGGGAGCAACGGGGCAGGTGCTGAAACTGGAGACGATTTCAGTTGGGGACGCCGGTAACTATGAGGTCGCAGTCATCAACAACCTTGGTACAAGCCGAAGCCAGATTTCCTATTTGAAAGTACTCGAGCCTCCGGTTTTAAAGGGTGGACTTGATTCTTCGACGGTCAACCTTGGTGATCTGCACAAGTTTAGTCTGATTGTCAATGGAACGGAGCCGATACAGGTGGAATGGTACAAGGACGGCGAGGTCATCGAAGGGCAGGATACGCTGGTGCTCAACCTGCCCTCTGTCCAGAAGGCGGACGGTGGTCAGTATCACGTGCGTTTGGCCAACGCCGGTGGAGAGATTGTAAGCGAGCCGGCGCGGTTGTCGCTGAACCTCCCGGTAGAGATCGTCAGCGGCCTGAAGGATCGCACCGTGCGAGTCGGCACGGATGTTGTCTTGAGCGTGGAGGCAGAGGGTGCGCGCCCATTCACCTACCGGTGGTTTTTCGATGGCAACGAACTGCCGGAGGAGAACGGAGAGAAGTTGGTTTTGAGCGGCATCCGAGAACTTCAAAAAGGCCTTTATGCCGTGGAATTGGCAAACCAGATCAACACCGTGCGGAGCGAGGCCGAGTTGGATGTAAACCAGGGCCCGGGGTTCACGCGCCAGCCTGTTGAGAAATCTGTGAAAGAGGGAGGGGAAGTGGTTTTCCAGGTTGCCGTTTCTGGGTCGAAGCCGTTGGACTATCAGTGGTATTTTAACGGGGCGCTGATTGAAGGGGCGATTGAGCAAGATTTGAAGTTGAAGGGAGTGACCTCCGAAAGCGCTGGCTTTTACAGTGTGCGAGTTGGGAACGAGGTGGGGGAAATAGAAAGTGACTCAGTGCTGTTAACGGTCAACCTTCCGTTAAAACTGGTGTCCGATCTCGGGGATCTTATGGCAATGGTTGGGGGGAGTTCCAAGTTTAGTGTGGAGGTGAGCGGCAGCGCACCGGTGACTTACCGTTGGTTCAAGGATGGGGCATTGTTAGAGGAATCCGATGGCGCTGTTCTGAAGTTGGAAGGCTTGAGCTTGGCCGACGCGGGAAGTTATCAGGTGGAGATCAGCAACCCACTGGGAAAGATCAAGAGCAGCAAGGCGAGCCTGGACATCGTGTCGATGCCGGAGGTCGTGCAGGCGCCCGCGAGTCAGCGTGTGGTGCAGGGCCAACCGGTGCTGTTCAGCATGATCGCGGGCGGCAGTACGCCCCTGTCTTACCAGTGGCTAAAGGATGGGGTGGCAGTGGAAGGCGAGACGAAGTCGGAACTGCAACTGGAGGACATAACGATTTCGGATCAGGGTGACTATACCGTATTGCTGACCAACCGCGGAGGGAAGGTTGAGAGCGGGTCCGCAACGCTGGTGGTCGTGTTGCCGGTGGAGATCACGCAGGAGGTGCAAGACTCGGCCTTAACTGAAGGCTCCATCGCGCGGTTTACAGTTGAAGCCACCGGCACGGGCCCACTGAGCTACCAGTGGTACTACGGAGGTAACCCGATTGATGGAGCTGACGGCTCGGTATATGAAATGGGTATTGTGAAGGAGAGCGACCGCGGGTTGTACCAGGTTGAGGTGAAGAATGAAGCCGGTCGCGTACGAAGCCGCGAGGCCAATCTCAGCATCAGCGTGATGCCTAAGTTGACACGAGAGGTGGAAGACCAAGCCATCTTGGTGGGCAGCGCACTGAAACTTCAGGCCAGCGCAAGCGGAACTGAGCCGCTGACATACAACTGGTATCGTCAGGGGGTATTATATCAGAGCGGCGAATCGGATCTCTTGATTGAGAATGTAGCAGTGGATGATGCGGGGTTATATCAAGTCGAGGTGATCAACGCCGTGGGGAGTGTTAGGGGATCTGTATTCGAGGTGGAGGTGATGGAACAGGTGGCGATCACTGCTCAGCCGTCGGACACAAGGGCCAATGAAGGCGCGGTGGCGGTCTTGAAGGTGGCTGCATCCGGGACAGGGCCGCTCAGTTATCAATGGTATCATAACAGCAAGGCGGTTGATGGGGCAACCGGTTCGCAACTTCGCATCCTGCAGGTGGAGGCCAATCACCGTGGTGTTTATGAGGTGGACATCACCAACACGGTGGGAACGGTCCGGAGCGAGAGCGCAAACCTTAAGGTGGTTATACCCCCTGTCATTCTGACTCAGCCAACACCCTATACGGGGCGTGAAGGGGGTCAGCTTGTCCTGCGTGTGGGAGCCGGGGGGAGCGGGCCGTTGACCTACCATTGGAAGAAGGACGGGAAACTATTACAGGAGAGCAGTGAACCGGTTTTGAAGATTGAAAGTGCCGTTCAGCAGGATTCCGGGATGTACAGCGTGGTGGCTAAAAACACAGCCGGGGAGGCGACAAGTGGTGAGGTGCAGGTTGTGATTTATCAACCTATCACGATCACGGAGCAGCCGGTGGAGGCGCGAGTGATCGAGGGAGAGTCTACGTCATTCAAAGTAGGTGCGCAGGGGACGGAGCCGATCGAATACGAGTGGCGGTTTAATAGCAAGGCGGTAGAGGGTGGGACCGGACCGGTGCTGACAGTTGCCAATGCGAGCAAGGCGAAAGAGGGGAGTTACCAGGTAATAACGAAGAACCCGGCGGGTAGTGTAGTGAGCGAGGAAGTGAGTCTGTTGATTCTGAAGCCTGCGGTCATCACGACCCAGCCCATTGGCGCTGTGCTGCGCCAGGCAGAGACCATTTCTTTGGTTGTTGCCGCAAGCGGCACGGAGCCGCTGAGCTTCGAGTGGAAACGCGACGGCGAGGTGCTCGACGAGTTCACAGGTTCTAAGGTTGAGATTTCGGATGTTCAGGCTTCTCACAGGCGGGACGTACACGGTCACGGTTTCAAACGAAGGGGGTACCGTCACCAGCGATGAAGCTAAGGTGGTCGTCAACGTACCGATCAAACTTGTGACTGAACCGAAGGATCAACTTGTGCCGACCGGGACGAGTGTCACCTTCCAGGTCGAGGTGACCGGTACCGAGCCGCTGGCTTATCAATGGCTTAAAAACGGTAAGCAGGTTGTCGGGGCGACAGCGGCAAATTTCACCATCGACAGTGTGAGTCTTGATGACTCGGGTGAGTACTACAGTGTGCTGGTCACCAACCCAGCCGGCGACCAGGAGAGCCGGAGAGCTTCCCTTAGGGTTGCCCAGCCCGTCACCATTATCACCCAGCCTGTATCAACCCAGATTAGGCAGGGCCAATCTTATAAATTGGTCGTTTTGGCAAGTGGCACAGGGCCAGTCGCCTATCAGTGGTACAAGGATAGTGCCGCTGTTGCTAAAGCGACTCAAAGCACACTTCAAATCGTCGATGCCAAGGTTACTGATGCCGGTAGCTACAGTGTTGTGGTAGGCAATATAGTGGGGGAGGTGACCAGTTCGATTGCTACAGTCGAGGTGCTGTTGCCGCCGAGCGTTGGTGATCTGGATGCATTGAAAGAGGTCGATCCGGGTTCGACTGTCACGTTGACCGCTCCTGTTACTGGATTTGGCACGTTCAACTATCAGTGGCTAAAGAATGGTGTCAATATTTCAGGCGGTACCGAGCAGACACTGGTCTTGCCTAATGTAGTCATCAGCGACTCTGGTAGCTACAGCCTTAACGTGGGTAGTGAGGGAGGCGCCCTTTATAGTAATTCCATGAATCTCCGCGTGCGGACGGATTCGATTGAGCTGAAGGATAATTTCCTTGAGGCGATTCAATTAAGTGAGGTAAGCGGGGAGTATCGCGGAACCAGTGTTGGAGCCACGTCGGAAACGAATGAGCCACAGCATGGGGGGCGTGCCGCCTCTGCTTCTGTGTGGTTGAATTGGCTAGCGCCGGGCAGTGGTATCGCAACCTTCGATACTCGGGGAAGCACTTTCGACACGACACTGGCCGTCTATACCGGTGGGACGCTGGGGGAACTGCAGGGACGCGCGGCGGATGCAGACTCGGGTGGATATCTGACGAGCAAGGTTCGGTTCAACGCGATCGAGGGTCAGGTGTACAGCGTGGCGGTTGATGGGTTCAACGGGGCAACAGGCGATGTGGCTTTGAGTTGGCAACTGGAAGTTAGTAGTGCCGTGTTGCCTGTGGTTACCGTTCAACCAAAGCCAACGGCTGGCGTTGTGGGGTTGACTGCGGAGTTTGTGGTTACTCTAGAGGTCGAAACCGGCGATATCGGTTACGCATGGTACAAGGGCAAACAACTTCTGGCTGGCGAAATAACCAAGCGGTTGGTGTTTGACGAGGTAAAAACATCGGACGCCGGTGCGTACAGCGTACATGTGACCTCCGGGGCGGAAAGCGTCATTAGTGAAAGCGCCCAGTTGGTGGTTCAGTTTGAAGCGGATGCTCCTGAAACAGAAGTGAACACTAAGCTGGACTTGAGCTCGCCCGCCGGCGGCGGGGCGGCAGGGCAAGGGGAGAAGGAAAATGAGATTATTTTTGGAGGTTCTGGTTTGTTGCCCCGATTAATCAATAAGCTCAGAAAGATAGAGAAAAAGCCGGGCCAAGGCTCGTTTAGCGGTGCGACAGTGTTCACAACGACCGGTGCTGCCAAGGACCCGGGAGAGCCAAATCATGCAGGCAATACCGGTGGTGCCTCCGCATGGACAACCTTCATACCCACGGAGGAAGGCACAGCTAGGTTGTCCACGGACAACAGTGATTTTGATACGGTACTAGCCATTTACAAGGTAGGCACGGGAAGTGGATGGGATGCTTTCGAGGAGGTTGCCAGCGACGACAATAGCGGTGACGACGGTCAGGATAGTGAAGTGGTATTCAACGTGGAGAAGGGTGTCACTTATCTGGTTGCGGTTGACGGTGTGGGTGGGGAAACAGGGACGGTACAATTGAACCACGAACTTTCGAAGACACCGGTGATCGACTCGGCGACCGAAAGTGCGGACGGTTTATTGAATGAGACCGTGACGCTGGAAGTCTCGGCGAGTAGTCCCTTGGCGGATGCGGCGTTAACCTATAAGTGGAGACGTGATGGAAATCTGATTGACGGCGCCACGGGAGCCACGTTGAGCCTCACAGATATACAGTACGCTGATGCGGGAGATTATAGTGTTGAGGTAAGCAGTTTTGCCGGCAGTGTAACCAGCGATAACATCCCGGTGCGCGTTATCCAACCCGTCAGTATTGGGACGCAACCGGCGAGCACCAGCGGGATTGTGGGGGGCAGTGTTGTCCTCCAAATCTCTGTCACTGGCACTGATCCGATCACTTACCAGTGGAAACACGCTGGGGAGGATGTCAATGGAGGTACCGGGGCGGCTCTGACCTTGGCTGGCTTGAGCGAGGCTTCCGCCGGAGAATATCAGGTGGTCGTCACCAACCCAGCGGGCAGTGTGCTAAGTAATGTCGCTACTCTGAGCGTCGAGATGCCGCCGGTGGTCGCCTCACTGACGGAGGATCCCAATGTCATCGCCGGGCAGACGCTGGTCCTAACGGTGAGCGCAACAGGGAGTCAGCCCATGACTTACGCATGGAAACAGGATGGGACACTGATTGATGGCCAAACCGGTGCCAGCCTGACCTTGCTGGACATCGCTGGAACGGATGCAGGGGTGTACTCCGTTGTGATTAGAAACTCGGCCGGTCTGACAGAGAGTGCTGGTGTGACAGTGTCCGTGGTGCAGTCGGTTTCGATAGCTTCGCAACCCGAGGCCGCAACCGTTGTGCTGGGTGGCAGCACCCTGTTTCAAGTGGCGGCTACCGGTACGGAGCCAATCTCTTACCAATGGTCACAGGACGGTGCTGCAATTGCAGATGCCACGGACTCCACATTGACGTTGACAAGCGTTGAAGCGAATACTGGCGGTGAATACAAGGTGACGGTCACCAATGGTGCAGGCAGCGTGGTTAGCGACACGGTCACGCTGAGCGTGGAGTCGCCGCCGGTGATAACGCTACTGACAGAGTCGTTGTCAGCTGTGGAGGGAGGCATCGTTAAAATAAACGTAACAGCGGTGGGTTCAGCACCGTTGGCCTACCAGTGGAAATTGGACGGCGTGGTGATATCTGACGGGACTGGTGACTCGATAGAATTGACCGGTGTGGACAGCCTTGATGCAGGTCAGTACACGGTTGAGATAAGCAACTCTGCTGGGAGCATTGTGAGTGATCCGATTGAGGTCAGTGTGGTAGCGGCGCCCCAAATTGTAAGTCAACCAACGTTAAAGAACATTGGCCTCAATGCCCGGTTGATCCTTACGGTTTCAGCTACCGGCAGTGGGTTGGCGTACCAGTGGTACCGGGACAACCAGGCAATCACGGGTGGAACCGATGCCGTGTTGACAGTGCCGAATGCCGGGGCGAGTGACGCTGGATCGTACCATGTTACCGTAACCAATACAGTCGGCAGCGTCACCAGTGAAGCCGCCGAGGTTGTTGTTGTGGTCGCACCGGATATTTTGACACAGCCCGAGGGAGGCTTCGCCTCACTGGGCGACGAGTTTGTCTTGAGCGTCGAGGCCCAGGGAACTGGCGATGTTACTTACCAATGGCGAGTGGACGGTGTGGTGCTGGAAGGCGAAACTAAAAATGTTTTAAGACTGAGCGAGTTAAAACTCTCGGATGCGGGTGCTTACGCGGTGGAGGTTGTCAATGAGGCGGGCATCACGATGAGTGATGAGGCTGAGGTGCAGGTGATGATACTCGTGTCGGTGACTGATCATCCGCAGAACCAGTCGGTGGTTGCGGGGAGTCTTGTTCTATTTGAGGCTGCCATCAGTGGGTCAAACCCAATAGCGTACCAGTGGTATTTCAACGGTAGCCCAATCGAGGGCGCTGTCGGGGCATCCGTCAGGATTGAGAACTCAAGCAGTGAAAATAAGGGTGATTATTACTTGGTCGCCAGCAACTCGGTCAGCACAATCACCAGCGAAATCGGAACGCTCGTGGTCAACCTGCCGCCGGCAGTGGCGAGCCATCCGGCAGGCGGCACGGTGCTTAAGGGGGTTGACACAACTTTCGTCGTGGAAGTCACCGGCACGGGGCCGCTTACCTATAAATGGCAGAGAGACGGTGTGGATATTGCCGGGGCCACTGAGCAAGCCCTACTGCTGACGGATGTGGGTGCCGAGGACGATGCCCTGTACACCGTGTTGGTTGAGAACCCATACGGAATTATCGTCAGCGATCCAGCCAAGTTGGATGTGACCCTAGCGGTAAGTATCACAACGCAGCCAGCGGATACCCACGTGGTTTTGGACGGAACGCTTTCCCTGAGTGTGACCGCCACGGGCACAGGTCCATTGGAGTATCAGTGGTATCGGGGTGATGAAAAGATTGAGGGGGCTGTGGAGTCAGAAATGCAGGTTGCCAATATGACCCGTTTGGATGATGGCTTATATCGGGTCCAGGTGAAAAACATGCTTGGGGCCATGTTCAGCCGGAAAGCTGCAGTGGTTGTTGATGAACCTGTTTTAATAGTGGCTCAACCAATCGGGGCAACCTTATTGCAAGGGGAAGGTGCGATGTTATGGGCGTTGGCGACGGGGAGTGAACCGCTGAGTTATCAGTGGCAAAAAGATGGTGTTACCTTGGCGGATCAAACAGGTGTTTCATTGGCTCTTGGCAGTGTGGTGGAAGGAGATGAAGGTTTTTACTCTGTAATCATCTCAAACCCAGTCGGTTTTGAGGTTAGCGCCGAGGCATTGGTGGAGGTGAACTCGCCGCCCACGATTGAGTTGTTCGACCCGGTGTTAGTTTCCGTGGGGGACATTTTGAAGATTCAGGTTGTGGCTGACGACGACGGTGATTTGTCCAAGCTGAGATACGTGCTGCGAAACCAGCCGCAAGGTATGACTATTTCTGCAAGCGGCTTGATTGAATGGACTGTAGGCAGCGAAATTGAAGCTAAGATATACAATGTAAGTATTGTTGTATTCGACCAGAACCTGTTGGCGGCCAGTCGCAAGTTAGTCGTTAGGGTCAACCAATCACCCAGGTGGCTTGCCGTTGCGGAACAAACAGTGAAGGAGGGCAGGGAACTGATCTTTAAGCCTGTTATCACTGATTTTGATGATACAGTGTGGGTTTACACTACCTCCAATTTCCCTGAAGGTGCGACATATAGCCCTCAAGAGGGTTTTAAGTGGAGCCCTGGTTTTGGGGAGGCAGGGGCTCATGATGTTTCATTCACAGCTACTGATTCTCGTGGAGCCAGCGGGACTCTGGTGGTTCACATAAATGTGGAGGCAAATATTGGTCCGACGATTGCCGCAATGGATCCGGTCGTAGTGTCGATGGGTGACAAACTGTCTGTACAGGTGGTTGCGGATGATCCTGACGGGGACAACGCCAAGTTGAAGTACCACTTGCAGGATGCACCGGTTGGGATGACCATCTCAACAGTGGGCCTGATTGAGTGGACAGTAGACGCTGATGCAATAGGGGGCAGTACAAAGGTGACGATTTCTGTTCTCGATGAAAAGGCACTCCGTCCCGGCATACATTTGGGTCGTGACAGTTAACCTACCGCCAGCTTTGGCCAATATTGGCCCGCAAAATGTGCAGGTTGGCCAGGTGCTGACTATCAAGCCAAGCGCAACTGACCCGGAAGGTGGAGAGCTGGTTTTTGATGCTATGGATTTGCCAACAGGAGCTGAGTTCAATGCTTCGTCTGGTTTTAGCTGGGTGCCGACTGAGGAACAGTTGGGTGTTCATACGGTGTTGTTTCAAGTGGAAGATCAGCAAGGATCAGGAGGATGATGAAATTGTGGTATTCACGGTGACATCAAAGCCGAATGTTGCACCGACAATTGAGGCATTAGAGCCCGTTTTAGTGTCGAGGGGTGAAAAGCTGTCTGTCCAGGTGTTTGCGGATGACTCGGATGGCGACAATGCCAATTTGAAGTATCGGTTGCAGAACGCCCCGGCCGAAATGACCGTTTCAGCCAAGGGCCTGATTGAGTGGACGACTACACCGGAGACGGAAGGCGGAACCGTGGAAGTGACCGTCTTGGTGCTGGATGAACTGGAGTCCAGAGCCAACGGGGTGCTCACCGTGACGGTCAATCTGCCGCCGGCGATTGTCGGCATCGGGCCGCAGACCGTTGAGGTAGGCCAAGTGCTAGTCGTCAACCCAAGCGCTAGTGATCCCGACGACGACCGAACTCGTATACTCGTTAACCGATCTGCCAGTTGGTGCTGTGTTCGATCCCGAAACCGGCTTCCGGTGGAGTCCCTCCGAGGATCAGGTTGGAATCCATGTGGTTAAGTTTGTCGTGACGGATCCGCACGGTGCCCAGTCGTCCGAGGCGGTGACCATCACGGTCACTAGTGGAATAAAGGTGCCGTCTTTAACGCTTCTTTCATCAGATACGGTTGTTGGTGAATATACTATTGAATCTGGTGCATTGATTGATGAACAGAACGAAATATTCACAGTGAAAATGACCGGATCTAAGCGTTTTTACAGATTACGATCAACGGGCGAAGCCAAACTGAAGATCACCTCGATCCGATTGCAGGATGACGTCGTTGTGTTGAACTACGAAACCGTGAATTAGTGTGCCAATCAGGGTCATTTTAGTTGAAAAGCTTTTATTGAAAGAGGTATTCGTCTGGTTGGTTTAAGTAGGATTTTTTTTAGATTAGTTTTTGGAAGAACGGAGGCTCACTTAATCCAGCCGATTTTGCTTTCTTTTGAACCGATGAACATCGTTTTCATTTGTTGAGCCAACTTTTACGGCTTGCTGGCTTTATTTCAAAGCGCTTATCGTAATCTTTTTGCCGTCTGCCTTGCGCTTCTCTTCTGAAATTCTTTCTGCCTATAAACACTCTCTCTGTTAGAGTCTAGTCATGTCACTCGAGTAGTTCCCTGGCACCATCTGTGCAATCGTATTCCAATGCCTCCATTAATAAATTCTAGATCTTTAGCGTATCCGGAGTCGCGTCTCCAGGATTCAATCCTAGGAATATCATAACACTAAATCGATCTACCATCTTTAACCATACCTCCTCATCACTCAGGCCGTGAAGCTTCTGCAAAACCAGCACTTTGAATATCAGCACTGGGTAAATGTGTGGACGCCTCCTTTGCTGCAATATCATTGGGTATAAAGGGCAAAACATATTTGAGTACAGTCAGAAACGATTGCCCTTCGATCTGCTTGCTTAGTTTATTAACCCCTTTGGTTATCTGGGTCATGCATTGCTCATAGAAGAACAACGAGAAAATATCAAATTGCGGCGTCGGTTCTCGATGCCTTTCGGTTGTGTTATATTTTGCCTGCCGTATTTCACCAAAAATAATCTAAAAATTATTATTAGAGCTTTTATAGTAATTATATTAATTAAACTCGATTTAATTCAAAAAAACTGAAGCGTTTAGTCATCATATTGAGTTCATAAATTGGCACTGACGAAGGGATAGAACGGTTAATCATGCCACGGATTTATCAATGCTGATGCTGTGAAATATATTCTCTTGTGAGAGGTCTGAGATTGTCGTTTATATTTTTTTGCTCTATTTTGACTTTTGTTTAAGCTCATTGCAATAAATAGTATCGGGGTCCATGGGAATGTTTGAGAACCCTGATGTTAATCCACAGCAAAAAAGCAGGCCCTTCGCGGTGAACGATTACAAATAATCTAGAGTGCAAGGGGTTTTCAATAACTAAATACCATCTAAAAAAAATATTTCATAATTATGATACAACTCCATACCAATCTTCTAATATCTTTGCTCATTTTTTGCTCTCTGAATCTTAGTGCGGACCAAGTCCAAGAGCCAAAGAACAAAGATGAAAATGAAGAGTCTGTAAGAGGCTTATTTCGCCAGAATGGCACTCAATTATCATTTGAAATTATTTCTTCATTATTGCCGTTAAACGAGTTGTGGATGCATCGTGTTGAGTCAATATCACCTAGGGTTACAGTGCGGATTTCCGATAACGGAAAGCGATTGTTGCTAAATAAAGAACCGAATCTACCATCAGTGCTTAAGGTGAAGATACGATCCTATATTGTGAGAAAAAAAGATATGGAACTAACTGTGAGTCAAATTCAAGCAATTGGAACTCACAATAGTTATCATATTGCACCTCATGCTAGTGTGATGAATTTAATAAGGTCAGTCATGCCGTCACAAGCTGACGGTATTTCTTATACGCATCGCCCTTTAAGTGAACAGTTGAATTTACTTAGCATGAGAAAATTTGAACTAGACCTCTTCCACGATACAAAGGGAGGTGCATATTCATCTCCCGTAGGGGCTGTAATGGCTAATGGGAGAAACTGGAAAACAAAACATCCAGAATTCGACGAAGAGGCAATGAGTAATGCAGGAATGAAAATAATACATTTTCCGAATTTTGACTTTCGATCAAACACGCCAACCCTTAAAGCAGCATTAGAAGAAATTAATAGATGGTCTAGACGGAATTCCTATCACATTCCGATAATGGTTATGATTGAAACAAAGAAGGTTAATAGATCAGTAAATATTCAAGAAAATAGCACTTTTCAAGTTCCGGATTTTCTGGCTTTAGAAAAAGAAATATTGTCTATATTAGATATCAGTCAAATTATTACACCAGACAATGTTAGGGGTAAGTTTGATTCATTAAACAAGGCTGTAACAATGAAGGGGTGGCCATCATTATATCAAGCCAGAGGGAGGTTAATTTTTGCCTTGGATAATCAGGGTGAAGAGCGAATTAATTATTTAACCCTCCATCCTGAATTAAAAGGAGCCTTAATGTTCGTTAGTTCTCCTCCGGGAAACCCGGAATCTGCTTTTTTGAAAATAAATGATCCTGTTACAAATTATTCATCAATAAAGGATAGAGTTAAGGAAGGTTATCTTGTCCGAACCAGGGCTGACTCGAATTTGGCTGAGGCCAGAAACAATGATTACTCAAAAATGCAAAAGGCTTTTTCATCCGGGGCGCAATACATAAGCACGGATTTTCCTGAATCTGTCGAAGGTATTTCAAGTTATAGGGTTTCTCTCCCTGGAGATGTTCGGACAGGTAGATTAAACCCACTTTTTTATTCTGCGGATGAGGCAAATCCACTGGAGGGAATGTCTGGAACAGTTTTAATCCGTAATTTCTTGTTGAATATCCCAGAAACAGAATCAAAAGAAAAAAATTAATGATGACAAATCAGTGGGTGAAGCAATCAGTTGGCGCAAATCAGCCTTTGCTGTCTTGATTGGGCTCGAATCTATTGCTCTTTTCTGTGCCCGCTTCACATTGAAAGGTTTCTGGTTTACATCAATTCGCTTAAGCATTCTCTTTATTTAGAGGGGGTTCCTGCGCTCGCCCGTTACGGTGGCTTGGGGTAGTTTCAACGGCGACGTGAATTCAGGTTTCGCGAAATACGATATCACGCAGGATTACGCCTGGAATTATGAACATGCGCCGGAGCCGGTTGGCGATGTGGTTCCGGTCGTGGGCGGTGAGTGGCTCTACTGCGGCGTGCCGGTTGATTCGCCGCTAGGCATTGCGGCTGGCCCACTTCTCAACGGTAAGTGGCTGCTTTATTATGCCTCCCTTGGTTTCGACGTCCTGACTTACAAAACGGTGAGGAGTTGCGAGAGGAGCTCGTACAAGATGCCGAATCTTCAGCCGATTGCATGGGAGGGCGGCGTGGTGCCGGCGGAGTTGAGTGTTGCCAGCGTGATGAACGGCAGTTGGGCGGTGTCGTTCGGCATGCCATCGAAGCCGCCGAGCTTTTGGCGGGATGACGTGGCGGCAACTCGCTCGCGCCTGGCGAAGGGCAAGTTCCTCTGCGTCTCCGTTGTTGCCACGGCTCAGGACGGTTGGTCGATCGATGACCTCGCTGCCGACTACGCGCAATGCGCCCGGTGGGCTGTCGAGAGTGGTGCGGACGGAGTGGAAGCCAACTTCAGTTGCCCGAACGTCAGTAGTGTCGATGGCCAGCTTTTTCTCAATCCAACTGACGCGGGGATTGTGGCGGCCGAGTTGCGTGAGGCGTTGCCGAACACGCCGCTGCTGCTGAAGGTTGGGAATATCAACAATCGGGAAACAGCGCACGCGCTGGTTGAGGTGGTTGCGCCGTCTGCTGATGCGCTGGTGATGGTCAACGGCTTGTCGGCAAAAGTGCGGCAACGCAACGCCGAGCTGCTGTTTGAGGGCCAATGCCGGGGCATTGCCGGGGAGATTATCCGTGAGACGACGCTAGAGCAGCTGGCTTTGTATGACGGCTTGATACGGGAGTTCGGAATTGATGTGCGCCTGGTGGGGGTCGGTGGGCTTGGCCAAGCGGCGGATGTTAGGGCATGCCTCGATCGAGGTTGTGAGGCGGTGCAGTTCGCCACGGCGGCGATGCTGAATCCCGGTTTGGGCTTGGCCATTCGGCGAGAGGGGTTTTCATCGGGCCGATGATTCGACTGGGGCTCACGGGCGGAATCGGGATGGGCAAGTCCACGGCAGCTGAACTCCTGGCCAAGCGCGGCGCAAAGGTGTGCGACTCGGATGCACTTGCCCGAGAGTTGGTCGCACCCGGGCAACCGGCCTTGGCGGAGATCGTCGAGTCATTCGGCGGCGGCATGTTGCTGGGGGATGGATTGCTGGATCGGGCCAAGGTTGGGGAGTTGGTTTTCAACGACTCGACGGCCCGTGAAAAACTGGAGGGTATTTTGCATCCCCGCATTCGTAAAGTGTGGCAGGCGCGGCTCGAGGACTGGTCGGTGACGGGGGAACGGCTGGCGGTGGCGGTCATTCCGCTGTTGTTCGAGACGGAGGCCGAATCTAGCTTTGACAAGATTGCGTGTGTGGCCTGTTCGCTGGAGTTGCAGCGCGAGCGCCTCCGTGCTCGCGGGTGGAGTGACGGGGAGATCGACAGCCGAATTGCGGCGCAGATGCCGGTGGATGAAAAAATCAAGCGAGCCGATCATGTGATCTGGACCGACGGCACGATCGAGGCGCACGCCGCTCAGTGGGATGATCTGCTGTCGTCCTGGGGCGTGGGGGACTGAACGTCGATGGGCGGTGCCTCAATTGGGATGTCATTTTTGCTCAAGCCGGCCATGCGCAGCACCCACGCCCCGTAGATCGTCCCGGCAAGGCTGGTGGGGATGCCGGAGAGCACGCCGGCGAGCAGGGCCTTGTTGAAGGCCCGACCTTTTCTGTCCCGGTTAACCAAGGTTTCGATCAAAAAAACGCCGGCACTACCCGTGAAAAAAGCCAGAATGCAAGAAATCGGAAGAGCCAAGCCGCCAGTGGCGAATGTTGCTCCAAAAAAGGCGTTGTCCACGAGAAACACCCACAGACCGCTGAGCTTGTGCAGAAACAATTTGCGCCGTTTCTTGATTTTCACGGGGAGTTTCGGCGACGGTTCCATTGTGCGTTTGCCGGCCTAAAGCGGCTCGCGGTTGTCGTAGCCGGTGTCCAGTTCGTGCCAGTGGGCGATGTCGTCCTCGCTTTTTTCCCAGCAAAGGAAAACTTCGCGAGTGCCCCGGCGGGAGGGGAAGTCTATCAGGCCTCGCTCGGCATCTTTGATGAAGATTTGGTGCGTCTTGAACTCGCCAAGGATGGCCTGGATTTCGGACAGGAGCTTGATCGACTGGTTGACCGAGTCGCCGCCGACGTCGGACTGGGCGCTCATCATGTTATCGACGCGCTTGCTGATCGTGGCGTACTGGTGACGAAGTTGAACCATCGAGTCCAGCCACTCCCGGACCCTGGGCATCATGGCCCGGGCCTCGGCCAGCGTGTAGTGTTTCTTGAACCGGTGGGCCATCACTCCTCCTTTTTCGCGGGGTGGAGTTTTTTGTGGAGCGGCTGGTTGGGGGTGATGTCGTAGGAACGCTGCCAGGCGGCATTGGCCTTGTCCGCTTGGCCAAGCTTGTTGAGTACGTTGCCGAGTTGCTCGAGCAAATAGGCGTCGGGGGTCGTCATTTTTTTCTCCTGTTCGCGCAGCAGGCCAAGCGACTTTTCCCACTGCGCCCTGGCCTCGTGAGCTTGGCCAAGCTGCTGGTGGGTGTCGCCGATGTGCTCGTGGATGGTTGAGTCGGGCTCGTCTTTCATCAACTCGGCGGCGCGCTGCAACTCGGCGAGCGCTTCTGTATATTTGCCCTGCCGGAAATACAGCCAGCCGAGGCTGTCCACGTACGAGGCGTTGTCGGGGGAAAGCTCGTTGGCCTTGGTGATGTGTTTAGCTGCCTCGTCGAGGTTGCGGTTGATGTCCGCCCACATGTAGCCCAGATAGTTCATCGCATTATGGTAATCCGGCGACATCTCGATGGCTTTGTTGAAGGTGTCGTTGGCGGTTTCGTACTGGCGGTTCCGCTCGTAGGCTGCTCCAAGTTGGAAATAGAAAAAATGGGTGAGCCGGTTTTGCTCGCCAGCTTGGGCCAGTTCCTCGGCGTCGAGCAGGTTCTCGATGGCCTTGGGATATTGGTGGAGGGAACTGTGGGCGAGTCCGGCGTAAAACTTGGTGATGAATCTGGGCTTGAACTGCTCGCCGGCCTTCTTGAGCGTGGCCAGGGTGATGTCGGGCTTGTTTTGAAACAACCGCACGCCGGCCAGTTCGTAATAGGCCAGTTCGAACTTGGGGTTGATCTTGAGGACGGTCTCGAAGTGGGCGGCCGCCTCGTCGAGCTTGTCGAGTTGGCGCTTGATGCCGCCAAGCACGAACAACGCGCGCTCGTTGGTGGGGCGCTCGCGTAGGATTGCCTCGAGTTGCCTAGTAGCGTTCTCGGTCTTGTCCGCCCGCAGGTAAAGATCGGCCAACTGCTCGCGAACACCGATTAGGCTGGGGTTCAGTTCGATCAACTGGATGAACAACGCTATAGCTTTTTCACTTTCGCCCCAGACTTTGTAGTAGTCAGCTAGTCGATTAAGGACCAGCGGGCTCTCCGGCTTGAGGGCGCTGGCTTTGTTGAGGCTTGTGATGATGCCGGCCTTGATCCTGTCCATCTTGGCCCGGGCAGCAATGCCGGTATCGCGGTACAGGTCGGCGATGCCCAGCCAGAATTCCGGCTCGCGTTTGTCCTTGGTGAGGGCCGTATCGAGCACCTTGAATGCATCATCAAAGCGATTGGCCGCAGCGTGGAGCTTGCTCAAGCCGCGAACCGAGATGAGTGTCGGGTTCGACTTGGCAAGTGCAATCCCGAAGGCGGCGATGGCTTCGTCCGGTTGACTAGCCTGCTGGTAGGCTAGGCCGAGCCACTCGTGTGTCGTCTCGGATTCCGGGTTGGCCGCCTGAGCAAGGCGGAGAATCTCGATGGCCTTATCGGTTTTTTTCCGTTGAAGAAATCGTCGGGCGGCCTGGACAACCACGGTCTCCTGCGAGGGATCCGCCTTGGCGGCAGCCTCGAGGTGCTTGATCGATCCGTCCGGCTTGCCTCGAAACTCAAAGCTGCGGCTTGTGAGAAAGTGGGTGAGACCCTCGACGCGGTTCAGGAACTCAGGATCCTCGGGGCCGGTTTCCTCCTCGATATTGACGCCGTAAACGCCTGAGGGGACGCCAGGTGGCGGCTTAGCCAGTGGCGAAGTGGAACAACCGGTGCCGACCCACAATAGGGTCAGCCCGAAGAACAGTCTCGTATGTGAACCTCGTCTCATGGTCGGGGGTTCACCGGGAACATCGAGGCGCAAGCCCGGCAGGCTACTTCTGCCAGGTGCGCTTCTTGTGGCGATTGGCGCGGGATTTTTTCTTGCGCTTGTGCTTGTTGATTTTCGCTTTCCGGCGTTTCTTCAGTGAACCCATGTATGTCTCGTTTCGGTGGTTTGTTGCTTTAGCAGTTAAAAATTAATGGACTACTTTGTTGAGGGGATACTCGATGATTCCCTCGGCTCCGGCGGTCTTGAGTGCCGGTATAATCTCCCGGGCAACAGCTTCCTCGATGATGGTTTCAACCGCCATCCAGCCACTGCCACTCAGGCCGGAAACGGTTGGATTACGCAAAGCGGGGAGCTTTTTCAACACTTTTGATAGATTTTTTTCCTCGATGTTGAATTTCATGCCGACCTTGGTCTCGGCGTCGAGCGCGCCCCGCAGGAGCATTGCGACGGTCTCGATCTTGTTGCGCTTCCAGCTATTTTTCCAAGTTTCGCGGTTTGAAATCAGGCGAGGGGTGGAGGAAAGTAGCTCGTCAATAATGCGTAGTTTGTTCGCCACAAGGCTCGATCCAGTCTCCGTGACCTCGACGATGGCATCGACCAATTCGCGGGCCTTCACCTCGGTGGCGCCCCAGGAAAACTCGACGTTGGCATTGACGCCGTTTTTTCGCAGATACTTTTTGGTGAGGTTTACGACCTCGGTGGCGATGCGCTTGCCTTTCAGGCCCTTGACGCTCTTGATGGGCGACTCCTCCGGCACGCAGAGCACCCAGCGGGCTGGGCGGCGTGTGGCGCGGCTGAACAGCAACTCGGTGACCTCATGAACTTTGGAGCCGTTCTCCATGATCCAGTCCAGCCCGGTGATGCCGCAGTCGAGGTAGCCCAGTTCGACGTAGCGGCTAATTTCTTGTGCGCGGATGAGTCGAATCTCGATTTCCGGGTCGTCGATATACGGTACCAGCGAACGGTCGCTGACGCGGATGTTATACCCGGCCTTGGCCATCTTCTCGATGGTTGGTTTCTCCAGGCTGCCCTTGGGTAGTCCGAATCGGATGATTTTCTTTTTACTCATGGATTTGCCGCCGCGCTGTCAGCTTGGCCCGGGCATGGGTGTAGCGCTGGACGGATTGCTTCATCCGGGTGGCCGGGTTGAATTGCCAGGTCCTGCGCGGCAGTTTTATGTTCATCTTCATACTCCATACGGAGTGGCTAAACGCGAATCTCGCCGTTGAACAAACGGGCGAGTGTTCGCGGGTAAAGCGTGTGTTCCTCTTGCTGGATGCGCACGTGAAGCGTCGCGGCGGTGTCATCCTCGAGCACGGGTACCACGCCCTGCGCCAGAATGGAGCCAGTGTCTATGCCGTGATCCACCATGTGAACGGTGCAACCGGTGGCCTTAACCCCGTAATCGTGCGCCTGCTTCCAAGCCTCCAGCCCCGGAAATGCGGGCAGCAAAGAGGGGTGAATATTAACGACCTTTTTCTCGAATGCACGCAGAAAATCACCCTTCAAAATACGCATGAAACCAGCCAAAGCTATCCACTCGGCCCCGGCTTCAAGAAGCGCGGCGATGTAGGCTGCCTCGGCGTTTTCGTCCAGTTTGGTTCGAAACCCCCCCGGTTCAATAAACCGGGCCGACAGTCCGGCCCCTGCGGCTCGCTCCAGAATCCCCGCATTGGAGACATCGCTGGCCACCAGCACAATGTCCGCTGGCAGCGCCCCGGCGGCACAGGCTTTGGCCAACGAGACGAGGTTTGACCCCTTGCCGGAGCCGAGGACGGCCAGTTTGGTTTTATCACTCATGCGGTTTGTCCTAAGCGAACGCGGCGAAGGCTAAACCAAGCGCTTGCCCAAGGGGAGTGCGAAATAGTCAATGGGAGCGAGCGCGCCTCAAGAGCGGACGGAGAGCAGTAAAGGAGGGATAAAGATGAACGCAGATTGGTAGGGTTTGAAAAAGATGAAGGTGGAGCGATAGAGTTACTTTGTGTTTTCAAAGCACAAATGCTGAGAATCTACGGCTCATTAAAAAATTCAATCTAAAAACTTGAAACTCCACGCCGCTTGGCAAAGTTGTTAACCTGCCGGGCCGGATGAAATTATCCCTTGAACTGACAGTGGCCACCAAGGCGGAGTGGGTTGATGCCGTGATGGCTAACCTGCCGTCGTTCCTGCAGGATCACGCCGACTGCGAGCGCAAGGCCTCGGCGTTGGCGATGAGTCTCGTGGCCAAGTATCCGGATCGGATCGAGATCATCCCCGAATTGGTCGCCACAGGCGTTGAGGAGCTGGAGCATTTCCAGCAGGTTTACGAGGTGATGCGGGAGCGCGGTATTCCGTTGGCCAAGGAGATCGGGAAAGATCCTTACATCACGGCTCTGATGAAGCTGCTACACAGCGACTCGCTACGGCGGTTTCTGGATCGGTTGCTACTGGCGTCGATCATCGAATGCCGCGGCGCGGAGCGTTTTCGACTTGTCTCAGAGGCGCTGGACAACGACAAAGGGCTGCAGAAGTTTTACCACGACCTTTGGGTGTCTGAGGCCAGGCACGGGCATGTTTTTGTCGGGATGGCCTTGGAGTACTTTGAGAAGGATCGGGTTTACTCTCGGCTGACGGAATTGAATGAGGCTGAGGGCCGAATCGTCGACGGGCTGGAATTGCGAGCTGCTTTGCACTGAGCCAACTCACATGATGAAAACCAAACAGAACAAGACAGACATGACGCGCCGGCGGTTTATCGGCGCAAGCGCTGTGGGCGCTTTTGGCTTTCAAGTCGTACCAAGCCGTGTGTTTGGCGCAAACAGCCGTTTAGCCGTCGCCGGCATCGGCGCGGGCGGCAAGGGCCGGGCGGATATCACCGGGGCGGCCAATGCCGGTTGCGACATTGTCGCACTTTGCGACGTTGATGAAGGCCGCGGCTCGGGTATGTTCAAGGCGCACGCCAAGGCCAAGCGCTTCGCCGACTTTCGCGTGATGCTCGAGAAGATGGGCGGCAGCATCGACGCCTGCACCATCTCGTCGCCCGACCACACTCACGCCGCAGCCACCTCGATGGCGATGAAAATGGGCAAGCATTGCTACACCCAAAAACCGCTAACGCACGACGTGTATGAGGCGCGTTACTTGACCCGCTTGGCCAAGCGCACCGGTGTGACCACGCAAATGGGGAACCAGGCGCATGCCGGCGAGTCGATCCGCCGCGCGGTCGAGTTGGTTCGCGCCGGGATCATCGGCAACGTCACCGAGGCGCACATCTGGACCAACCGCCCGATTTGGCCGCAGGGCATGACAGAGCGCCCGGGCAAGGCCGACGTGCCCAAGGGCTTGGACTGGGATTTGTGGCTTGGCCCGGCGGCGCACCGACCGTACGGCAAAGGGTATGTTCCGTTTTCATGGCGTGGTTGGTGGGACTTTGGCACCGGGGCGCTTGGCGACATGGCCTGCCACATCATGGATATGGCGTGGTGGAGCCTCGAGTTGGGTTCGCCGACGAGTGTGCGGGCACGGCACGGCGGCAACACCGGCGAGAGCGCCCCGAACTGGGCGGTGATCGACTACCAGTTCGGCTACCGCGGCAGCCGACCGCCGGTGAAGCTTGTCTGGTACGACGGTAAAAAGAACGGTGTGCAAAACGCGCCGTCACTCGAGACCACCGGCGGCGTCAATATGGTTGCCAAGGGCAAAAAGGGTTTCGGCTCCGTGTTGATCGGCGAGAAGGGCAGGATGTTTTTCAGCCGCAGCGGCACGGGCTGGAGGATCACCGGGCGCGACGAGGACGAGGTGAAACAGATTGAGGCCAATACGCCGAAAACGCTTCCTCGAACCAAGGGCAACTACGTCGAGTGGGTGAATGCCGCCACCGGCACCGGCCATAAGCCGCTGAGCCGTTTCGAGATCTCCGGGCCGTTCACCGAGATGGTGTTGCTGGGTAACCTCGCCATCCGCGCCGGAGAGCCTGTGCAATGGGACGCCAAAGCGTTACGCTCGACCAACAGCCAGAAAGCCAACCGCTACGTCCGCAGCGAATATCGCAAAGGCTGGAAACTCTCGTGACTCTTCGATTGGCACTGTGTCTTGGCGCTTGGCTTTGCGGGCAGGGGTTGCTGTTTGCCCAGCCAAACGGCGCACCGATTTTTTCCTTTGGAGTCATTGCAGACTGCCAATACTGCAACGTCAAGGTGCCCAAGACGGCGGCTCGCCAGTACGCGTTGTCGCCGATAAAACTGAAGGCGTGTGTCGAGCACCTGAACCGGTTCGAGTTGCAATTCGTCGTGCACCTCGGCGACTTCATCGACCGAGACTTCAAGAGTTTTGCAGATGTGGCGCCGATTTATGACATGCTCAAGGCCGACCATTATCACGTCCTCGGCAATCACGATTTCAGCGTGGCCGACGAACACAAGGCCAAGGTACCTGCCGCACTGGGCCTCAAGTCGCGGTATTACCAGTTTCGTTATCAGGGATATCGTTTCATCGCGTTGGATGGAAATGACGTCAGTCTGCACGCCTATCCGGCGAGTGATCCGCGACACAAGGCCGCCGTGGCAGTTCACAAAAAACTGCCAAGCGGCACGCCGAGTTGGAACGGAGCCGTTGGCCAAGTGCAACTTGATTGGTTAAAAAAAGCGCTCGGTGAGGCCAAGCGGGCGGGGGAGCGGGTGATTCTGTTTTGTCACTTTCCTGTGTATCCCGAGAACGTGCACAACCTGTGGAATGCCGCCGAGGTGCTGGCTGTGGTACGGGAGAACAGAAGTGTCGTGGCGTATATGAACGGCCACAATCACGCCGGGAATTACGGCCGCTTGGCTAAGCGGCACTTTGTGACGTTTACGGGGATGGTGGACACGGATGAGACGGCCTACGCCATCGTGAACGTCCACGCAGACCGTCTGGAGGTCAAGGGGTTTGGCCGGCAGGAAAACATGACTCTGCCATTAGCGGGGAACGGTGATTAGTTGGCTGCCTTGACCTGCGACTCTTCCTTAAACTGCCCGTGGTTGCGAAATTTCTTGTACCGGTCGTCGAGTCGTTTTTTCAACGGCATCAGCTTGAGTGCCTTCAGGTGTTTGAGCAGATGTTTCTTCAGCGTGGCCGCAGTGGCTTCGGGGTCGTTGTGTGCGCCACCAAGCGGTTCGGGGATAATTTCGTCCACAAGGCCGAACTTTTTCAGGTGATCGGAAGTGATTTTGAGGGCATCGGCAGCGTCGGGCGCGGCGGCGCGATCCTTCCAAAGTATTGAGGCACAGCCTTCCGGGCTGATGACCGAATAATAGGCGTTCTCGAGAATGAGGACGCGGTCTGCCACGCCGATTCCCAGCGCTCCACCGGAGCCGCCCTCGCCGATGACCACGGTGATGATGGGCACCTTGAGCATCATCATTTCGCGGAGATTGACGGCGATGGCCTTGGCGATGTGGCGCTCCTCGGCGCCGATGCCCGGAAAGGCGCCGGCGGTGTCGATGATGGTGATCACCGGCAGGTTGAACTTGCTGGCAAGTTTCATCAGGCGCAATGCCTTGCGGTAACCCTCTGGGTGGGCGCAGCCGAAGTTGCGCAACACGTTCTCCTTGGTGTCGCGCCCCTTCTGTGTGCCCATGACCATGACCCGTGTGTCGCCCAGCTTGGCGAAGCCGGCGACCATCGCCTTGTCGTCGGAGTAAAGCCGGTCGCCGTGCAGTTCAGAGAAATTGTCAAAGGTGCTGTGGAGGTAATCGAGCGTGTAGGGGCGCCGAGGGTGGCGGGCCAGTTGCACTCGCTGCCAGGGAGTGAGGCTAGAGTAAATGCTATTTCGGGTTTCCTCGATCTTGGCCCGGATCTGATCGGCTTCACCCTGGAAGTCTATCTCCACCCCGCTTGGCAAAGAGGTCTTAGTCAGGGCATCCAGCTTAGCTTGAAGGTCAACAAGGGGTTGCTCAAAATCGAGGTGGGTTTTCATTCCGGATTTGCGGGGGGCCGCTCGGGCGGGATAATAGTGGGATGCCGCCGGGGTGCAATCCGAAACAGGAAAGGTTGACGGCACAATTGCCGGGTTCTAGCTTTCGGGAGTGTTCGCCACGCGGCCTGCGTGGTTGTCGCGCAAACTGGCTTCACGGCCCGTTGCGATTGACGGGCCAAGGAGGTAATCAAAGCTCGGAAATCGTGGCATGCCTGATGCTGAATGAGGATCGAGATGATCAAATTCATTTTAGCTGAAACTGCAATCAAGCGCTTGGTCAACCGTTGGGTCACTCCATGGGCGATCGCACTTGGGATGTTAATCGTGCCAGGCGAGTCGCTGGGCCAAATCACCATCACGGCTAAGGACATGTTCGGCAAAGAGGGGCAGTATTACAAAATGTATTCCAACTTTGTCGGGCATTTTTCAGAAGCCGCACGGGAGGAGGTTGATGTGTTCGACTACATCGGTGAGGCCGGGGAGGATCAGGTTTGGGATTTTCGGGAGGGACCGGAGGATGAGACGATCCGGTTCGACTACGTGAAGCCAAGTGCGATCAACACGGATGTTGAATTTGAGGGGGCGACGATCGTGGAACGGGCGACGTTTGATTCATCTGGCAGACAAAAAAGTTTGTTCCTTGACGTGAGCGCTGCTAGGGGGCGGGATGTGTACGGTTTCCATGACATCAGCATCGACGAAGAGGATCCGGCAATACAGTTCAGCACCCGATTGAACGACTTCCCCGCAGTCATCAAGTTTGGCGACTCGTGGAACGCCAACACTACGTTCGAGTTCGTCACCCGCCAGTCGATGCTCGGGTTGGGCGACATCGAGGCACCAACCAAGCAGGTTTACCAATCTGAAATGACGGTGGACGGCCATGGGATCATCATCCTTCCGGACCTTGGTTTTCATGACTGCCTGCGGGTCAACGAACTGGTTCAGTACGACACCTTCATTAAAATCCCAGGTATTATTGAGGATTGGCAAAAAGCCTCAACCGACTTCGTCCGCAATTACTACTGGCTAAGCAAGGACATGGGCATTGTCGCCCAGATCAGTTCCGTGCAGGACACCGTGCCAATACCGGATGAATTCTCAACTGCAAGCGCCATGTGGCGGCAATTTGAAAACAACCATGGTGATTCCACCGAAGTACCCCAGCCGGTGGAAGGCCTCGAAATCTCGCTTGATACCAAGGGAAACCGGGTTTTATTGAGCTGGGAAAAATCTGAAAATACACTTGAATATTTGGTTCAATTCAGCGATAGTTTTTCAGCGATAGTTTGGAAGGATTTGAAGACAACGTCCGGAACCTTTGCTTTGGACGCTATTTCCTCAGAAAACTCCCGGTTTTACAGGATTGTTTCGCTGGAATGACGAAATGAAAACTCAGTCGACTCGATGCTTGGCCAAGCGGCCAGTATGCTTTCTCCGGTTGGGGAGGGAAGGGGGAGGCACCGCATTCACTCTCATTGAGTTGCTGGTCGTAATCGCTATCATCGCCATTCTGGCGGCCTTGATGCTCCCGTCACTGTTTCAGGCCAAGAGCGCCGCTCGATCATTGGCCTGCAAAAATAATCTTCGCCAATATGGCATCGCGCTGAACTCATACGTGGGGGATCAGGGCCACTATCCCGTTTACAATTTTGATCCTACGGACTCGGAAGGCGTAACCCAGCAGTATTGGCACGAGCGTCTTTTGCCCTACATTGGAGCCGAGTGGGCGGAGAAAAGCCCCTTCATTTGTTCGGACTACAAAGGGACGACACTATCAGGAAATGACAATGCCGTCGCTTTGGGCAGTTACGGGTATAACGCCTTTGGTGTGAAACTTGGCTACAGCAGCCTTGGCCTTGGGGGTACTTTCAGTCACACCCTGATTAGCGGCGACTTGGATGATATTCCGTCCGAAGGCTCGAAGATTACCGATGGGGATATTCGATCAACGGCGAATATGATCGGGGTTGGCGACGCCACGCTGATTTGGATGACCAAGCCGATGATCAATATATTGTACGGAAAGGATAGTGACGGGGGTGCCAGTGGCATGGCGCATCTGGACATCAACTATAGGAATTTTGTCCAGCGAAAATCCTACCCGTTGAGTGACAAGATTATTGATGCGACCGAGGCTCGGCATAGGGGGAAATACAATATCAGTTTTTGTGACGGTCATGTCGAGGAATTGGATCGGACACGGCTTCATGAGCGCAGCTTCCGCTCCCTTCGTCGTTGGAATAACGACAATTTACCTCACCACGACTTGCTGAGCAACTACCAGTCCTGGCGCTGAGATTCAATCCAGTCGAAGCCACGACACTTTCAGGTAGGCAGGTTCGGTTTTGGTGATCGGGAAATCCGGGGGTTGCATCGCCGAAAACAACCCCACGATTTTTCTGCCGCTGGCGCGGATTCCTCTTCTGACTTCTTCCCTGAACTTTGCATTGCTCAAGCCCGCAGCATTGCAGCAGGCAAGCAGCAATCCGCCATTGCGAACCAGGGGTGCTGCCGCCTTGGTCAAGCTGCCGTAGTCCCGCTTCGCCAGAAATACCCCGGACTGCTTCGAGCGCGAAAACGTGGGCGGATCCAGGATGACCAGGTCATGCCTGTCCCCGCGCTTGGCCAAGCGCTTCATCCACTCGAGGGCGTCTCCGTAGATGAAATCGTGATCCTTTGGGTTTACTTGGTTGAGCTGGAAATTTGCGCGGCCCCAGTCGAGGTATTTACGCGAGAGGTCAAGATTGATTGTTGTGGCTCCTGTACGTGCCGCGCAGACCGAGAACGAGCAGGTGTATGAGAAAATATTCAGCACCGTGGCGGTGCCGGGGGGCGAATTAAACACGGTGAATCCGGGTTCAATGTGGTTTGAGAGAATGCGCTGCCGATTCTCTCTCATGTCGAGGAATAGCCCGGTAGAGTATCCCTGTTTCAGGCTCAAGCGGTACTTCAGGCCATTCTCCATCACTTCAAATTCGTCAGGTGCCTCCAATCCCATGATGATCCGGGGTGATGCGGAGGTAGTGGTGCTTCGCTGCACCATTCGATTTAGTTTTTTGTAATAAACCCCCTTGATCTTGAGCGCGCATTTCCACTTTATAGCAGCCTCGAGTTGCGGGTCGGTGAGTGGCTGGGGCGACTGTATCAGCAGAAAATCCCCGAGACGGTCTACGTACAGATCTTTCCAGCCATCCGCCTGGCCATGGACGAGTCGATAGGCGTTGGTTTTCGGGTCGCGACCGGATCGCAGCTTGCGTGGCGTGCCGGCGGAGGGTGATGGTTTTGTGTTCAACGGTTTACCAAAAATGCCAGGGGAACTCTTCGGCATAGCCAAACCCCTTTGTGATTACCCAAACTCCAAGCAGTAGGTTGGTGACGGCGTGCGCGGTGATGGCGTCACCGATCCGGTTTGTGCGGATCACCAGTAATTGATAAATCATGCCACAAGCAATGCCGGCCAACCAGTGCTGGTGAGTGAATCCGAATACGATTGATGTGATCAGGAAGGGTTTCAAGGCGAACGAGCTGTGTGGGGTGAACATCCAGTTCGGGGCAAGAATGTAGCGGTAGAGGAATGAGCGGTAAAACACCTCCTCAAGCAGCGGCACCAGCAGCGTTGAGCCGGCAATCCGAACACCGGCAAAAAACCAAACCATTGCCGATCCCGGGCCGAAGTGATTGTGCAGGTTCCACGTGTCCGGCTGGCTCAACTTCGTGTCCGGCACATCCAGCGCCACCCAGATCACAAAAACTAGCGTCCCGGCAACCAGGGCCTCGAGACTGATTGCCCAGCGCATCTCGGATACAAGCGGCCAAGTTACCCATACCAGCCAGCCCCCGACGACGCACTTGGTCAGGTATACCCAGAAATGAGACTCCGGGCCAAAGCTGCCCTGGCAAGCGGTCAGCACGATGAAGACGACAAACGGCAACACCCTTGCAAGAAGCGGGGATGCTTTTAATCTGGTGGATAACGCGTTCATGCGGGCCTGTTGGCGCGATGGATGGCCCGGGTTGCTGAGAGGAATTTTCTCATCTCGGTCTCGGTGCCGATGGTGATGCGCAGCCAGCCCCGCACCTTGGGCGCATCAAACCATCGGGTCAGGATTTTCCTCTCCCGCAATTGCTGAAACCATTCGGCAGCAGTGATGCCGGTCGGCCTGGCAAAAATGAAATTGGTTTGGCTGGGCAGAACCTCAAAGCCAAGGGCTTCGAGTGCCCCAGTGGTTTCGGTTCGCAACTGAATAATGTGCTTGAACTGCTTTCGGTAGTGGCCGATGTCCGAGAGCGTGGCCAGCGCCGCCGCCTGGCCAAGGCCATTAACGTTGTAGCTGTCGCGTATCCTGTTCAGCGCACCAATGAGTACCGGGTGGCCGACGAAGTAGCCTATGCGCTGAAAGCAAAGCGAGTAAGCCTTGCTGAACGTGCGGGACACGATGACGTGCGGGAACCGCTTGGGCAAACGCAGCGCATTTTCGTCGGCGAAGTCAACATACGCCTCGTCCATAATAGTTACGCCACTTTGCGCTGCGCAAAGCTTGGCCAAGGCGCTCGTTGCGTAGCCGCATCCACTGGGCGCGTTCGGCGTCGTGATGTAACTGAGTGCCGCGCTGAAATTCCAGTTGCTCTTTTGCAACACCTCATTTGTTGGTAACTTAAAACTGGTGGGCAGCTTGACTTCGTTGCGCTGCGCGCCGTGAATGTCGGCGAGGATCGGGTAAAGCGAGTAGCTCGGTGTGAAGTACTGGATGGTTTGTTTCGCGATTTGCCGACGGGTTGTTGCGCCGGCTTGGCGCGGCTCGACGAATGCTCGGGTGGCCAGGGCGAGCAACTCGTCGGAGCCGTTGCCGACAATGATGTTTTCCGGCTTGCATCCGTGGAACTTGGCAAGAGCCTCGCGCAGCGGTTGAGCGGCCGGGTCGGGGTAACGGCGCAACCGCTCATCGGCAGCCGACCGGATGGCGCGGATGACCTTTGGCGAGGGAGGCGCGGGGTTCTCGTTCGTGTTGAGCTTGATGAGCCCGCGAACTTTCGGCTGCTCGCCCGGCACGTAGCCGTGCAGCTCTCGCACTATCGGACGAACCAGTTGTCGCGGGGAGTGGTCTCTGCGCTTGGCTGTCATCAAGTGGAATTAATCCTCGAGCCGAATTTCGGCCGACCGACCGTGGGCATCGAGTCCCTCCATTTCGGCGAATGTCCGGATCGTTTCGATGGACTTGGCCAAGGCAGGCCTGGTGTATTTAACAATGCTTGTGCGGCGCTGGAATTGATCCACGGTCAAGCCGGCGAACGAAGCACCGGCGCCGCCTGTTGGCAGCGTATGGCTGGGACCAGCCACGTAGTCGCCGAGAACGGTTGGGGCCCACGGGCCAATAAAAATTGCCCCAACGGTGGTGAGGGCTTTCACGGCATCTCCAGGCTTTCGGAGCATTAGTTCGCAATGCTCCGGCGCGATGCGGTTGGCGAGGGCGATACCGTCGTTAACCGATTTCAAGTGGATGAGCCATCCGTTGTTCCTGAGTGCCTTCCGGATGAACTCGCGGCGCGACAACGCGGGGAGTTGCCGCTCGAGTTCCCGCTCCACGTCAGCGATGGTTTTTTTGGAATTACTGGCAAACCAAACGCGCTCGTCACCGGAGCCGTGCTCGGCTTGCGCGAGTAGGTCAGCGGCGGCGTACTTCGGGTTGGCCGACGAGTCTGCTAGGATGAACATCTCGCTTGGCCCGGGCAGAAGGTCGATGGCCACGCGGCCAAACAACAGTCGCTTAGCCGCGACGACGTAGGCGTTGCCGGGGCCGAAGATCTTTTGGACCGGGCGGATCGTCTTGGTTCCGCAAGCCATCGCTGCGATAGCCTGTGCGCCACCGACACGATACACCTCGGTGGCTCCCGCTTGGCCAAGCGCGGCGAGCAGGGCGGTATTGACCTGGCCATCTTTTCCGCAGGGAGTGCAGGCGACGATTTCGCGGCAACCGGCAACCTTGGCCAGGGTGACGGTCATCAGCGTGGTCGATGCGAGGGGGGCTGTTCCGCCAGGGATGTACACGCCAACTCGTGCGAACGGATCGAACTTTTCGCCGACTACACCTCCTTGGGCGTTGCGGGTCTGCCAGTTCTTGCGGAGTGATCGTTTTGCGAATAAGGCGACGTTGGCCTTGGTCAAGCGGATAGCCTTGCGGATGCGTGCATCGGTGGCGCGCCAAGCGGCAGGCAGTTCGGCTTGGGCGACGCGCAGTTTTCCCTGGGTCAGCTTGGCTCCATCAAACTTTTCCGTGTAATGAAGGAGAGCCTTGTCGCCGCGTCGCTGTACTACGCGGATTATTTCAAGGGCTCGCTGCTCGACGCCTGGATCGAAAAGGCTGGAGGCAGCGATGAGCTTGTTCAGTTTGGCGGAGAAGCCGGAATCCGTGTGCCGGATCAAATTCATCGGGAGGGAAGATAATGGAAGAGACCCTGAAAAGTCAAAGCCGGGAGACTTGTCAAGTAATTTTGGAAGTCAAGAGGAGGGCAAATATTTTTTTTAGGTTTGACGAGGCAGGTTGGATTATGTCGTTATCACAAACCTGTTTTATTGAGTTCTCGTGATGCCCCGAACAGCTAAGAAAAAAAAGCCGACCGTCAGTTCAGCAAAAGCGTCCAAGTACGACGCGCACCACGCTGTCATCAACAATACCTACGGCGACTACGCCGACCTGCGACACCAGTTGTCCGAATCCAAGGAAGACGTGGCCGAGCGGGCCAAGTTGCTGCAGATTTTTTCGTCGTGCAACGATTCGCAGCGTTCGTGGCTTTTGCTAGAGGATTATTTCAACAAGCTAAGCCTGGCCCGCAAGGATTTCAGCCAGGACGACTGGTGGGGCGGTATGGCGAAGAGCAGCGGGGACGTTCGGCTAGAGGACTTGGCGCTGGTGTTCATGAAGTCGGGGCGCTCGGTGCCCAACGAGTTGATGCCGTATGCCAACTTCACGCGCTTTGCCCAGGTTGAGCAGGCTGAAAAAGACCATCAACTTTTTAAAGGGCTTGAGGAATGGATGTTCCCGCCAACGCCGGTTCATCTCGATGCGCCTCGTGCAGCGTTGCGTGTGGTGGGGCGCCTTGTTGAAGACACGGAGTTGCCGGGATTGTACAAACTCGGGGTGGAGATTCACGTTATACGCCCCAGGACCGGCGATCGAGTAAAGACACTGGACGACATGGCCGACCTGACCATGCGAGCCGCCCACGAGCAGGAATTGTTTCCCTCAAACGACTGGTCGTTTATCCGGTGGTCTTCCGGTGTTAGGCATGACTACGACACGGAGGCGGATTTGATCCCGCTGGATGGTGCGGAGTTGCTGAAGTGGCTGGTGCAGTGGGGTAAATCCGGGCGGATTGATCTCGAGGGCGAAAAGAAGCCAATACAGTTTCTGGGTCGGATCATCGAGATGGAGCCTCACTTGGAGAAGGCGAAATCGGATCTATTCTTCACGCATGAGGTCAAACTGCCCGACAAGAAAACCTGCACAATGTCCGAGGTTCGATTTTTTGCTGGTGACCCCACGCTGGCTCTGATCGGGGGCGAGGTGTTTCTTCTCCGTAACTCTCCTTCACACGAGGTGCTTGGTAATTGGGCCAAGATGAAAAAGGCGCCGGTGTCCAAGTTAACGCATCGCCTGCTCACCAAGCTGCGCAAGATAACCACCAACAACGGTGTGAACTGGGAGCAGCTTTGCAAGACGCACAAGGCGACACCGCGATTTGTCTTTGAGATGTCCAGTGACACTGTTCGATTGAAACTCTTGGCCAAGAGCGAATCCGACAAGAGTCTCTGGCAGTGGAACGGCCACGAATGGGTTAGGGAACAATCAGGGAAACAAAAACCGAATAAGCCGGAAGTGCTCGATGACGAGCGACTTGAGGCGGCCGTTGGATGGCTCAGGCGGCTGGACTGGTTCACACCGGAGCCGGGACTTTGGGTGGGAGACGCTAACCCTCTTTTCCTCGAGAGCCTGCACGCCGCCTGGCCGGACAAGCCTGATGCGGAGTACCTTGGCGACACGGAATTCAAGCGCCTGTTCCTGCAGCCTAAGCGTCTAAAGCCCAAGTTGATCGTCCGGGGCAGTGGCATCGATTGGCTGTCTGTCTCCGCTGAGTGGGAGGAGGAGGGGCTGAAGTTGACTGAGCGCGATCTCCAGCAACTCGCAGCTGCCAGCGGCAACTTCGTCAATCTACCCGACGCCGGCTGGGTTCAGTTGGATCAAAAGGCCGTGCAGGATGCACAGGAGGCGATGGCGGACCTTGGCGTGGACGGCCTGTCCGCAGTCGAGCAGAAGGTCGGGTTAGAGCAGGCTGCGCACCTGGACGAGGATGGCTTGGCCAAGTTTGTCCCATCCGAGGAGTTGGAGCACTTGCGGGGGCGCCTGGATGAGTTTGAAGGGGTTGAACACACTGAACTTCCGGATGGAATCCACGCCGAGTTGCGCCCGTATCAGGTGGATGGCTTTAGTTTTCTTTGCCACTTGGCCAAGTTCAAGCTGGGCGGAATTCTCGCAGACGACATGGGTCTGGGCAAGACGCTGCAAACGCTTGCCTGGCTGTTGTGGCTGAGGACCAGTCGCCGGAAGAATGCCAAGACCAAGCCGGCATTGGTTGTCTGTCCCGCCTCGGTTTTGCACAACTGGCGTCGTGAATCGGAACGCTTCACCCCCATGATGAAGGTGCTTGTCTTGGAGAGCGGCCGAGCCCGGCACAACCTTCGCAAGCGAATCCCCGACTACGACATCGTGGTTACCAATTATTCAATCCTTCGCCGTGACCTTGACGAGTTGGCCAAGTTTGCCTTCCGCGCCATCGTGCTCGACGAGGCGCAGTTCATCAAGAACCCCGGCGCGCAGGTGACTAAGTCGGTCAAGGAGCTCAAGGCCGACCACAAGTTGGCGCTTACCGGCACTCCGATCGAGAACCGCATGCTCGATCTGTGGAGCATCGTAGATTTTGTCCAGCCCAACTATCTTGGTAACCAGCAGCATTTCACCCAGGTTTACGATTTAAAGGCGTCTGAAAAAGACGAGAACGCAGCGCGGCTTGGGCGCAAAAAGCTCTCGGCCAAGCTGCGGCCGTTGTTGCTGCGCCGCGTCAAAAAACAGGTCGCCAAGGATCTACCGGACCGCATAGAGCAGAGGCTCGACTGCGACTTGCCCGAAGAGCAGCGAAAACTGTATCTAGCCGAGTTGAAGCGCAGCCGTGAGCAGGTGATGAAAGCCGTCCAGCAGAAGGGCGTCGCCAAGAGCAAGATGCACGTGCTCGCGGCGCTGACACGGTTGCGGCAGATTTGCTGTCATCCCGGCCTGGTTGGCAGCGACACGGAATCCGGCAAAATGGATACGCTATTCGAACTGGTCGAACCGCTGCTCGAGGAAGGGCATAAGGTGCTGGTGTTTAGCCAGTTTGTTCGGATGCTTCAGATACTCGAGAAGGAATGCTCAGACCGGGAGATGCCCACCTATATGCTGACCGGCGAAACCAAAAACCGGCAGGATGTCGTCAATGCTTTTCAGGAGGCCGAGTCGGCGTCGGTATTTCTGCTCAGTCTGCGGGCGGCCGGCACCGGCCTCAACCTCACGAGCGCCAGTTACGTCGTCATTTACGATCCGTGGTGGAATCCGGCCGTCGAGGCGCAGGCAATAGACCGAACCCATCGCATCGGTCAAACCGCCACGGTGAATGCCTACAAGATGATTTCACCGGGAACCGTCGAGGAGAAAATATGGGACTTGCAGCAGCGCAAAGCCAAGACGGTATCCGACGTGCTTGGAGAAGACGGTTTCGCTAAGGGCCTGACAACGAACGACCTCGAGTATCTGTTCTCGGATTAACCGTCCACGCTTGGCTAAGCGCTTGGATGCCTAAAGCTTCTCGACACGAAAATTGGGCTGGCACCATTCACCGCTTGGCAGCAGCCAGCGAAAGATTACGCCGCCTTCGCGGTGCCCGGTGGTGTCGAGTTGGTTTGCTTCTCCGCCTTCGCAGTGCGCTACGACGATTCGGAACTTTCCGTCTACTTCCAGTTTCACCTGCGAATGATTCAGGATGATTTACCGGTTCATAAAATCGCGCGACTCGAGCCAGCGCGCGGCTGGATCGCGGGAAAGCAGGTTGTGCAGCAGCGTTGTGCCGGTCCGAGGGAAGCCAAGGATGTACAGCGGTTGCTCAATCGGTGTCTTCGCCATCTCCGGGTTCGCGGCAAAAGCCTGCTCAGTTAGCAGTCGGCTTACGAGCAGGCGCAGAATAGTCTGTTGTAACATGATCACGCCTTGCGTGTTGAGTCGCGCCTCTTCCCGCAGTGACTGGAGCAGCAGTTCGTACGGCTCGCGAAACGCGTCATCGCCAAAGTCAGATAAGCCGGTCTGCGTGGCAGCTTTCTGCAGCAGGGCTTCGGCGTTCAGCGCGATTTCGGGAGAAAGCCTGGGCGTTTTTTGTGAATCAGCGAACGTACAGCGTCCCGCCATCAACGGGGAAGGGGGCGCCGGTGATGAACGACGCCTCGTTGCTGCAGAGGAACACCGCCATCGCACCGACTTCCGCCGGTGTGCCCATACGGCCAATTGGCTGATACTCGGAAAGTTTCTTGAACATCTCCGCCTGGTTGTCCGGGTAATTCTCCGCGATGAAGCCGTCGACGAACGGAGTGTGGATGCGGCCCGGCAAAATCGCGTTGCAGCGGATGTTGTCGTGCAGATGATCCTTGGCCACTGAGTAGGTCATCGCAAGCACGCCGCCCTTGCTGGTGCTGTAGGAGAGTCGATCGTTGATAGCCATCGTCGCCACGGTCGAGGCGATGTTGACAATCGCACCACCGCCGCTCTTGAGCATCTGCCGGACACCACCCTTGAGGCAGTTGAAGGCGCCCTTCAAGTTCACGCTGATCACGCGGTCAAAATCCTCCTCGCTGGTGTTCGTGATGTTGCCAACGTGCGCGATGCCGGCGTTGTTGACAAGGCAGTCCAGACCGCCGCGGGCGCTGCCAAGATTGTCAAAAACTTCCTGTACTTGGCCGTGATTCGATACGTCGCACTCGACAGCATCCGCTTGGCCACCGGCGGAGCGGATCTGCTCGACCGTGTCGTTGGCGCCGTCAACGTTAACCTCGAGTATATCTACAAACGCACCCTGTTTGGCCAAGGCGAGGGCGATCGCTTGGCCAATTCCCGATCCCGCGCCGGTCACGACAGCGGACTTTCCCGCAAGGCTGAACATGCAAGGCAATGTCAACGAGACCGCCCCGCTTGGCAAGTTTCAACCCATACCCAATCTCGGCCGAGGGTAGGGCGGGTTCCCCAGGCTCTGTTGGCAAACGGGGCGCGATGCTTTACTATTACCCAAGCGCATGAGTGACTCGAAAAAAGCAACGAAGAGACTTCGAAGTGAGGAGTGGTTCAACAACCCGGGGCATCCGGATGGGACCGTTATTTACATCGAGCGGTTCCTGAACTATGGCATCACTCCGGAGGAGTTGCGTGCTGGCAAGCCGATCATCGGCATTGCCCAGGTCGGGAGTGACATCACTCCGTGCAACCGTGGTCACATCGAGACGGCTGAGCGCGTCAAAGCCGGCATTCGAGATTCCGGAGGCATTCCGTTTGTATTCCCGGTTCACCCGATTCAGGAGAGTTGCCGCCGGCCGGCCGCTGCGCTCGATCGAAACCTGGCCTATTTGGGGCTAGTCGAGGTGCTGCACGGCTATCCGTTCGACGGCGTGGTGCTGACGACCGGTTGCGACAAAACCACACCAGCCTGCCTGATGGCCGCAGCGACGATGAACCTGCCGGCGATCGTGCAGTCCGGTGGCCCGATGCTTGACGGCTGGTACAACGGCGAGTTGGCCGGCTCCGGCACGATGATCTGGGAGGGGCGCAAGCAGATGGCCGAGGGTAAAATCACATTCGAAGAGTTGCTCGACCAAGTGGCCGCCTCGTCTCCCAGCGTCGGCCACTGCAACACGATGGGGACAGCGCTCTCGATGAATTCACTCGCCGAGGCGTTGGGCATGTCCTTGCCAGGTTGTGCGGTGATCCCGGCGGCGTATCGCGAGCGCGGCCAGATGGCGTACCGAACAGGCAAACGAATTGTGGACATGGTTCACGAAGATTTGACCCCGAACAAAGTGATGACTCGCGAGGCATTCGAGAATGCTGTCGTTGTCAACACAGCCATCGGCGGTTCCACGAACTGTCCCGTTCACCTAACGGCGATTGCGCGCCACTTGGGAGTTGAGTTGAGCCTGCAGGATTGGCAGGACATCGGCTACGACGTGCCGTTGCTTGTCAACTGCCAACCGGCCGGCAAGTACCTTGGCGAGGCCTTCCATCGTGCGGGAGGTATTCCGGGCGTCGTTCGCGAGTTGCTCGGCGCAGGCCGAATTCACGGTGACGCGTTGACTGTGAGCGGCAATACTGTGGCCGAAAACCAGATTGATGTGCCGGAACCGGATCACGAGGTGATTTACGCCTATAAAAACCCGATGAAAGAAAAGGCCGGCTTTTTGGTCTTGAGCGGTAACTTGTTTGATGCGGCGCTGATCAAGACATGTGTCGTAAGCGACGAGTTCCGGGCACGGTATTTAGCCGAGCCGGGGAATGAAAACGTGTTCACGTCCCGTGTGATCGTGTTTGAGGGGCCGGAGGATTATCGCGAGCGCCTCAACGATCCGTCGCTGGAAATCGACGACTCGTGCATGCTGGTGATTCGCGGCTGTGGGCCGATTGGTTATCCCGGCTCCGGCGAAGTGGTGAATATGCAGCCTCCGGACCGCCTTTTAAAACAAGGCATTCACACGCTACCGACGATGGGCGACGGCCGACAAAGCGGCACCTCGGCCAGCCCGAGTATTTTGAACATTGCTCCCGAGTCGGCTGCGGGCGGGAATCTGGCCCTGCTCGAGACCGGCGACGAGGTGCGGGTGGATCTAAACAAGTGCCGTGTCGAATTGCTGGTATCGGACGAGGCGTTGGCCAAGCGGAGTGAAAATTACTCCCCTCCGGAGCTGAGTCATCAGACGCCTTGGCAGGAGATGTACAGGGGTTGTGTCGGCCAGCTCGATACCGGTGCGTGCATCGAGTTCGCGACCAAATACCGTGATGTTGCCGGGGATTATCCGCGTCATTATCATTGATATGAGCGATCGAGATTGAGTTGCCGCCCGGGTGGAGGTATCTTGGTTGGCCATGAGCGAGGGAGACTCAAACACAAAACAACGACCGGACGGCCGCGCGGTGGATCAACTCCGCACGGTTAATTTTAAAAACAACATTGCTCCGTACGCCACCGGCTCGACGCTGATCGAGTGGGGCAATACCCGCGTTATTTGCACCGCTACCGTCGAGGAATCGGTGCCGCGCTGGATGAAGATGCAGAATGTCGAGGGAGGCTGGCTTACCGCCGAGTACTCGATGCTCCCCTACTCGACGCTCGACCGCAAACGGCGCGACATTACCAAGGGCAAGATCGATGGGCGTTCGCAGGAAATCCAGCGCCTCATAGGCCGCTCGATGCGGGCTGCTTTGAACATGGTTAAGCTTGGCTCGCGCACTATCTGGATCGACTGCGACGTGCTCCAAGCCGACGGTGGGACGCGCACGGCGTCGATCACCGGCGGTTATGTCGCGTTGTCGCTGGCCTTGACCAAGCTTCAGTCAGAGGGATTACTGAAAAGTGATCCAATCATTTCGCCAATTGCTGCGGTGAGCGTGGGCGTGGTGGGCGGCGTGCCGCTTCTGGATCTACCGTACGTCGAGGACGTCGCCGCCGAGGTGGACATGAACCTCGTGATGAACGCTAACAGCGAGTTCATCGAGTTACAGGGCACCGGCGAGAAAAACAGCTTCACCGAAGCCGAGCTGACAACCATGCTGGCACACGGACGCAAGGGGGTGGCCGAGCTACTGGAGTTGCAGAAAGCGGCGATCGCCGAGGGCTGAAACAGCCGCGCATCATGTACGTCAGGGAAGAGCCGACACGCCTACATCTCGTCCGCCACGGCGAAGTCGACGAAGCGTACCATCAGGTTTTCGGCGGCAGTATCGACATGGAACTGTCGGCGACTGGCCACGAGCAGGCCAAGGGTTTGGCCAAGTTTTTGCAGGGCCGCAACTTCGACCATATTTACCGCAGCCCGATGGTTCGGGTACGGCAGACAGCCAAGCCACTGCTCGATGCGCTTGGCCGGGAGGCCGAGGTGATTGACGAATTGCGGGAAGTCGATTTTGGTGTTTGGACTGGCCACAAGTGGCACGAGATACAGGAAAAATTCGGCGTTAATGCTGAGGACTGGCTTGTGCATTTGGAGAGCGGAGACGTCGCGGAAGCCGAGCCGATGGACGGATACCGGTCACGCATTCGCGGCAGTCTGGAGCAAATGATGGGCGAAGGGGAGGGGCAGGACGTGCTTGTGGTGTGCCATGGCGGCGTGATCCGTATGCTGTTGGCCCTGCTGCTCGACGAGCCATTTTCGAAAATGGACCGTTTCGAGGTCGACTTCGCCAGCTTGACCGTCATTGAACACCGATCGAACCGTGCAGAAATCAAGCTGCACAACTTTGCCCCGTGGCTGTGGCTGGGAGAGAATGGAGCGGCGTAGCCGTATTTCATGATCAAGGGTTTCGCAAATCGCGGTAGCGAATGATGAGCGGGGAGTTGGAACAGATAATTTCGGTTCAGGTGTTGACGACGCCGGAGGCGGGGGAATCGGTGGGAGCGTTGCTGGAATCAATCTTTGGGACGACGGCGTCGGTTTGGGCGTCGGACGGATCGGGAGAGGCCAAGGTCACGGTTTATCTCGAGCGCGAATCAATTGACCTGGCAGAGGAGACGTCGCTTGGCGAAGGATTGGATGTTCTTCGCGCTGTCGGGCTGGATGTAGGCGCGGGGGATTGGGCGGTCGAGCCGGTGAAGCGGGAGGACTGGTCGGAGTCGTGGAAGAAACATTTCAGCCCGATCCAGGTGGGCGACCGATTGCTGGTGAAACCGGATTGGGAGGAGATCGAGCCGAAATTTGGCCAAGCGGTGGTTATTTTGAATCCGGGGATGAGTTTTGGGACGGGACACCACGCGACGACGTTGTTTTGTCTGAGGCAATTGGCGGAGTGCGTGCCGGTCGGCGGCGGGAAGAGTCTGCTAGATGCGGGCACGGGGTCCGGAATTTTGGCCATCTCGGCGGCCAAGCTGGGTTATGGCCCGGTGGAGGCGTGGGACTTTGACCCTGTGTCGGTGCAGGTTGCCCGGCGAAACGCGGAACAAAACGGGCTTGCTCATGTGCTGGCGTTTGAGGAGCGAGATCTGACGAAAATGCCCCTGGGCGGTAGGCAGTTTGATGTGGTTTGTGCCAATTTGATGTCCGAATTGCTGATTGCTGAAAAAGCCAAGTTGGCGTCGTGGTTGGCACCGGCTGGGCGGTTGGTTTTGGCAGGGATTTTGGAGGAGCAGTTTGCCGGAGTGGAGGCGGCATTTTGTGGCTTTGGGATGGAACTAATTGCGGCGGAGTCACTTGACGAGTGGCGCTCCGGGACGTTTCAATTTTCTAACTGATTTTTTCGAACGCTTTCACGGAGGAGGGGTCAAAGTTCTTCAACTGTTTGTTATGTGTTACCTGATACATACTGGGGAGTGGCTTGCATCTAGCCAGCGTGGTTTGCTCGCTTTATCCCCGACGGTTTCTTCCTTACCCCCCATTAACCTTAATGAGAAAAAACACCGATGTCGTTTCCGGCCTCGTCAGCGAGGAGCATCCCTTTCATCAGGCGCAAACCCAGCCGGGTAAGGCGAAGCAGCACCGTTATGAGAGGCGGAAGGTTCGTGGCATTTTGAAGGTTGGGGATTGGGGGGAGGAAATCGAATACGAGGAGACAAGCTGACCCGGGGAGAAGCGGTTTTTTCGCCCCACCGCCGCGGCATTAATTGGAGAGGAGCTCGTTAATGTTTTTGTAGGTCGTGTCGAGTTGAACTGCGAGCCTGTCTGTGATTTCTACTTTAGCCTCCCTCAGGGCGAGCATTGCAGTGCCGAGCACGGTAGGCAGCCGGGGTTGGCTGAGCATCACCTGGTGTTTACTGCGGACGGTCGCCTCGAATGATTTCATCGCCTCCCTGTTAAACTGTAGGACGCCACCGGAAAAAAAGAGCGGTAGCGGGGAGGTGTCAAGGCCCGATTTCTCCGCGGCTTGGAGGGTGAGATTTCCGACGGCTTCGCCGGCCTCGCGGCTGATTTGCTGATAAACCGGATCGGTTGTGCCGATCTCCTTGTCGAGCCGGGCGGCAAGGATGGCAAATTTGTCGCGGGTGAATTCGGGGTGGTAAATCACCGGGATCAATCCCTGCACGCTTTTGATTTCATGCCACTCGCAAAGGGCTGCTGTGATCGCGGTTTTTGGGCCGGTCTGCTCGAACTCCGCGATGGTAGCGCGAATGCATTTCAGCGCGATCCAGTAGGCGCTGCCGACATCATCGAGCAGCGGCCCCCATCCCCCCAGTTGTGTGAACTTCTTCTCCTTGTTGCAGGCGATGATGCTGGTGCCTGTTCCGCAAATGGCGAGCACGCCAGGCCGGCCAAGTGTTGCGCCTTGAAACGCGGCAATGGAGTCGCCCACGAGGCGTGTGCGTTTCCAAGGGTAGATTTTGCCGCATAGCTTTTCCTTCTGGTCGGCTGTGGCTTCGTTGAAGATGCCTGCGGCCGAGACGGCGTAATGGGTGAATTCGTTAGCGAAGGGCAGTTGCAACTCGAGATCTCGGAGGATTTCGTTGACCCGCCGCCGAACTTCCTTTTGGTAGGAACCGGTGAAGTTCATCGACGCGGAGTGGACGGCAGCGAGGACGCGGCCGTCGTGCGTTGCGGCCACTCCGTGGCTGTAAGTCGCACCACCATCGATCCCGATGACTAGTTGTAGAGGAGACTCCATGCGCTGGCTTGGCCAAGCGCATGGCCAAGTTCGACTGCGAGGAGAGTGGCGCAAATACCTCCTGGAGGCAATCTGGACATGATCTCCCTACTTTCAGAGCGGTTGATTTGCTTCTTCGCCGCGATAAAAAATGAATTAAGACTTGGCTGGCCGGGGAGCTTCGGGTAGCCCTTTGCGCCCTTCGCTAGGTGGTTAGGGTTCGCCTGAAGATTTTTTGTCTGCCTTTACTTTGTTTTCAATGAGGATAAGCTACTTCGCTCTTTGGGGCTGAGCACCCATGAATTAAGATTGTGTCTGCACGAGACGACTATTTACTGGAAACACTGACCGAGATGGGAGTGGTGACGGACGAGGAGCGCGCCCTCGCCGAGGACGAGGCCATGTCCAGTGGGGAGGGGGTTGTCGATACACTTATCACTAAGGGTGTGCTGATGACGATCCAGGTGTCCCAGGCCAAGGCGGCGCAATTCGGCGCGGAGTTTGTGGAGATCGCTGAGCAGACGATTGAGGACGATGTGATCTCCTCGGTTCCCCGGTCCGTGGCGCACCAGTACAAGGTGGTGCCGTTGTATCATGACGACTTGAGCGTCACGGTGGCAATGTCCGACCCCTCTGACCTTGATGCGATCGACGCTCTTGGGCAAGCGCTCAACAAGGAGGTCAAGATCAGTGTTGCCGATGAGGATGAGATTGAGGATGCCCTCAAGCAGTATTACGGGGCGGCCAAGGATGACAGCGTCAGTAAACTGATTCAGGACATCACCGAGGGGGACGTGCAGATCAGCACGCTTGGGGAAGTGAGTGTGGAGGATGATGGTGGTGCCGTCGATGCGGATACTCCGATCATCAAACTGGTGAACACCATGATTGTGGAGGCTTTCCGTATGGGAGCCTCTGACATTCATCTTGAGCCACTGGCTGCGCGGTTTCGGATGCGTTACCGGATTGACGGAGTTTGCCACGAGCAGAAATCTCCGCCAAGGCGTTTGCAGGCTGCAGTGATCAGCCGCCTGAAAATTATGTCCGAGATGGACATTGCAGAGAAACGCGTCCCGCAGGACGGTCGTATTCAGGCGAACGTCGGCGGTAAATCGATTGACTTGCGTGTAAGTTGCCTCCCGACAACTCACGGCGAGAGCATCGTCATGCGACTTTTGGATAAGGAAGGGCTGAAGCTTGGCCTTGGCCAGTTGGGCTTTTTGACCGATGACCAGCAGACATTTGAGAAGTTGATTCAGTTGCCTGACGGAATTCTGCTGGTGACAGGCCCGACAGGCTCGGGGAAAACCACCACGCTGTACTCCTGCCTGAATTACATCAACAAGCCGGATCGTAAAATCATCACAGTAGAAGATCCGGTCGAGTATTTACTTGAGGGGATCAACCAGGTGCAGGTGAATACAGCGGTGGATTTGACGTTCGCCAACGCCCTCAGGGCGATGTTGCGTCAGGCGCCAAATGTGGTGATGTTGGGTGAGATTCGTGATTACGAGACAGCGTCCATCGCGATTAATGCTTCGTTGACCGGCCATTTGGTTTTCTCCACACTACATACAAACGATGCGCCTTCTGCGGTGACACGGTTAACGGATATTGGTGTGAAGCCGTTCCTTATCGCTTCCGCCACTCGGTGTCTCATGGCACAGCGCCTAGTTCGGAAGATTTGCCAAAAATGTGAGGCACCAGCCACACCTGATAACAGTGATCTATTGGCACTTGGCCTTGATCCGAACCAGATAAAGGATCCTAATTTCATGGCAGGGAAAGGCTGTGATAAGTGCAACGGCACCGGACACAAGGGGCGGTTTGGATTGTTTGAAGTATTCGTAGTGGACGATGAAAGCCGAAAGATGATCGTGAACCAGGTTACGAACACAGAGTTGAGAAAGCGCGCCCGCGAAGTGGGTATGAGAACCCTTCGCGAGGATGGCGCCCGGAAGGCAGTCGCCGGCATGACCACAGCGAATGAAGTGCTGCGCGTCACGGTGGGTGACGAGGATTGAGCGGTTTTTTAGATAACAATGTCATATTCAATGTCAGACTTGTTGCACCTTGTTGTGAAGGAGGGCGCATCCGATCTCCACATCCGGGTTGGCATCCCTCCTTCGATCCGACTGCACGGTATTTTACAGAAGGTGGACGGCCCGGTTGTCACGGATGAAATGTCGGAGGAATTGATGCGTTCCATCACATCTGATGAGAATGTTCAGGCGGTGCGCGAACGTGGCGGTGCTGACTTTGCCTTTGCATTTGGAGACATGGCTCGCTTCCGGGTGGCGGTTTTCAAAGAGAAGGGCAGGTTTGCATCCGTGTTGCGGCAGATTCCGACAACGCTGCTGACATTCGAGCAGATCGGTTTGCCGCCATCGGTCAAAGAATTGTTGTACAAACCGCGTGGCATGTGTCTGGTGACCGGTCCAACCGGTTCCGGTAAAAGCACCACGTTGGCTTCGATGATTGATATCATCAACATGGAGCGTGACGACGCCCATATTGTCACCGTAGAAGATCCCATTGAGTTTTTTCACAACCACAAGGCCGCCATTGTCACTCAGCGCGAGGTACACGTGGATGTGCCCAGTTTCGGCGAAGCCCTTCGGCGTGTCCTGCGACAGGATCCAGACATTATTCTGGTAGGTGAGATGCGGGATTTGGAGACGATTGAGTCGGCCATTACGGCAGCAGAGACGGGTCACTTGGTGTTCGGCACCCTTCATACGACAGGCGCTGCCAAGACCATTGACCGTATCGTGAACGCATTCCCGACCAACCAGCAGAACACCATTCGCATCCAGCTTTCCACGGTGTTGGTTTCTGTGATTTCACAGTTGCTATGTCCGCGTGCTGACAAGCCGGGCCGGGTAGCGGTATTCGAGATCATGAACTTGACACCTTCGATTTCCGCGCTGATTCGTGACAATAAAACTTATCGGATTAATTCAGATATTCAAACTGGTGCTAAATACGGCATGGTGAACCTCGATACGTTCCTGTTGGAGAAATATCAGGCTGGCTTGATTACCGAGGATGAGGTCATCACTAAATCACAAGACCCGGGGACCATTATGGAGAAGCTTCGGAGTGTGCAGGCGGGGATGGCGGCTGATGAGGAGGAAGAGGAAGATTGATGGCAGACTTTTTATCCATACCGCTTCTGTCGTTGATCGCTGAGCTGAATCTATTGGACGAGTTCCAGCTTGAGGAGGCCGCCGGTGAAGTGGAAACCAAGGGGGTAACCGCATTTCAGGCCTTGTTGGACTTGGGATATCTGGACTCCGACAGGATCATTCAAGCTTTGTGCGACCATCTCGGGGCGGAGTCAATGGATCTCAATGATGCCATGATCACCCCGGAATTGATCAAGCTCCTGCCTGCCGGCTTGGCTAAGCAGCACAAGTGTATTCCGGTGTCCCATTTTGAGCCTACATTGCATGTGGCTTTTGTGGATCCGCTTGACATCTCTGCGAGCGATGAGATCAGCTTTACAACCGGTTTGGATATACAGGTAGTTGTTGCTGATCCCGCCCAGGTTATAGCTGCTGTCAAGGAACACTACGGCGAGGACGAGGCCGATGCCGCGACCGGAGGTGCTGCGTTTGAGGAGATACTCAAAGAAATGGGCGCCGACTCCTCCGACGACAGAATGGACGAGGAGGACATCGTGAAAATCGACGTCACAGGGGATGAACGGGATATCGCCGCTTTTGTGGATGCTGTGTTGGTAACGGCCATTGGTGACCGTGCGAGCGATATTCACTTCGAGCCATTCGAGAACGATTTCAAGATTCGGGCCCGTGTGGATGGAGCCCTCTACGAGTTAACTAGTCCGCCAAAGAGCCTCGCCACCAACGTGGTCAGCCGCATCAAGGTCATGGCGGATCTCAAGCCGGACGAGCGTCGCCGGCCACAGGATGGGCGCATCCCACGCATCATGCCTGACGGCCGAAAGATCGACCTGCGTGTTTCCTGTTTACCGACACAGTTTGGTGAATCTGTCGTGTTGCGTGTGCTAGACCGCGAAGCCATCACGCTGGATTTGGATGCCCTTGGCTTTCCTGGTGACATGCTGACCCAGATCAAGGAAACCGCAAAAACTCCCAACGGAATTTTCATTGTGACCGGCCCGACGGGCTGCGGTAAAACCACCACCCTGTATTCCACTCTTCACGAGGTGAATTCCATCGGCGACAAGATTTTGTCAGTCGAGGATCCTGTCGAGTTTGACATCGACGGAATCATGCAGGTTCCTGTCAGGGAAGCTATGGGGATGACGTTTGCCGCCGGCTTGCGCTCATTCCTGCGGCAGGATCCGGACATTATCATGGTCGGAGAGATGCGCGATCTCGAGACCGCAAAGATTTCTATTCAAGCATCGCTGACGGGTCACTTGGTACTCAGCACCCTGCACACCAACGATGCTGCTGGTGCTGTAACCCGCCTTTTAGACATGGGGGTGGAGCCGTTCCTTATCTCATCTTCCCTCTTGTGTGTGCTTGCCCAGCGCCTCATCCGGACCATCTGCAAAAAATGCAGCAGTCCGTTTGAGCCGACAGATAGCCAACTTGAGGAACTTGGATTAAAGCAAAACGATTCGAACGAGATCAAGTTTCATTACGGTCGGGGTTGCTCCTCCTGCCACGACACCGGTTATTCCGGCCGGCGGGGTATTTTTGAGTTTTTAGTCATTTCCGAGCAGATACGAGAGTTGATCAACATAAGTGCCCCCACCATCGTCATCCGCCAAAAAGCAGTTGAACTGGGCATGAGTACCCTGCGACAAGATGGCTTGCGTGGCATCTACGATGGTGATACGACCGTGGAAGAGGTGCTCCGTTACACATCATAAGATATCAGGACGCATTTATGGCCACCTTTCAATACGAAGCTGTAAACACCAAGAGTGGGAAGACTGAGAGTGGCGAAATGCCCGCTGCCAGTCAGGCCGAGGCATTGGCACGGTTACAGGAGATGGGTTTGGCTCCCACCAAGGTGCAACAAACCAAGGCGGCCACAAAGAAGACCAAGCGGCGGAAAGGTAAAAAGGGTGCCAAAAAAGGTGTCGGGCAGATGGAGATCAGCATCCCCGGCATGGGGGGCAGAGTTAAGGAAAAGATTCTCACGATCTTCACCCGCCAGTTGGCCCAGTTGACTTCCGCTGGTTTGCCTCTTCTTACCGGACTCAAGGTGCTTGAAAAGCAGGAAAAGGACGCCACGTTGAGGCGCGTTCTGGGTGAGTTGTCTGAAGTGATCGAGGGCGGCGGCACGTTCTCCGAGGGATTGGCCCAGCACCCCAAGGTTTTCAACAAACTATTTGTCAGCATGGTCAAGGCAGGTGAGTTGGGCGGTGTGCTTGAGGTGGTTCTTGACCGTTTGGCCATGTTCATGGAAAAGGCCATGAAAATTAAAGGCAAGGTTAAGGCCGCCATGTTTTATCCCATCGCCGTGTTGGTGGTTGCGGTGGTGATCATGGGCATTCTTTTGGTGTTCGTTATCCCTAAATTCAAGGACGTGTTCGCCGACATGCTGGGCAAGGACGGGTTGCCGGATTTTACAGAACTCGTGTTATCCATCAGTGACACGGTCCGCCTGAACGCCATGGGGACAATGTGCGGTGTCTTCGCCTGTTTCTTCACGTTTTCTATGCTCGGGCGGACGAACTTTGGTCGTTACATTCTCGACAAAATGAGCCTTTTTTTTCCTGTCATCGGCCCCGTTGTGGAGAGGGTGGCGATTGCCCGTTTTGCACGGACACTTGGCACTCTAATCAACTCCGGTGTGCCGATTCTCCAGGCGCTCAATATCGTCAAGGACACTTCAGGTAACGTGGTCGTGGCGCGTGCGGTTCAGGACGTTCACGACAGCGTCAAGGAGGGGGAAACCATTGTCGCGCCGTTGGATGCCTCTCGCGTGTTCCCCCCGATGGTCATCAGCATGGTGGATGTCGGCGAAAAAACCGGTGACATGCCACAGATGCTTGAGAAAATCGCCGACACCTACGATGAGGAGGTTGATCGTGCCGTGGAATCTCTGACCTCGCTGATTGAGCCGATCATGATTGTTTTCCTCGCCGTAATTGTTGGCGGTATCGTGATCGCCATGTTCCTGCCTCTGATTGTGATGATTGAGCAGTTGGGCGGAGCTGATTAACCAAGTTAGGTTGAACTGGCTGTATTCAGTTCATAAAAGAGCTTCGATCTTAACTTCCGATGTGCCCTGTCAGGCGAATGATCAAGCGGGAAAGCCCTGTTTCTCATATTCGGAAAAACTTGGGATGACCAAATGGGCATGAACTGTAAGGCAGACAAAAGACAGCTCACCCGCCGTTTGATCGAGATCGTTGGCAAAGATGCCGTGCTTGCCGACGAGCGGGAACTCATGGTGTACGAGTGCGACGCCTACACACTCCAAAGGAACCCCCCAACTGCAGTTGTGCTTCCCCGATCCACGCAGGAAGTGGAGGCGGTCGTGTGCCTGTGCGCCGAGATGGAAGTACCCATCATCCCGCGAGGAGCTGGCACCAGCCTCAGCGGCGCAGTACTTGCGGTCGATGGCGGCGTGATGATCGCGCTCACCCGGATGAATCGGGTACTAAACATCGATCCTCGCAACCGCCGGGCACTCGTCGAGGCCGGCTGCATCAACGCGTGGATCACCCGTAACGCGTCGGCGCACGGATTGTTTTACGCGCCGGATCCCTCGAGCCAGACGGCCTGCACGATCGGCGGCAACATCGCCACCAATTCCGGCGGGCCGCACACGCTCAAAAATGGCGTCACAACCAACCACGTACTCGGCTACGAGATGGTATTGCCAGACGGCACAATCGAATGGCTGGGTGTTAAACCCGATGGCGGCGAGGAGGTGGCCGGGTTCGATTTGCGCGGCGCTGCGATCGGCTCGGAAGGTATGTTCGGCGTCGTGACGAGGGTGTTGGTACGCCTCATGAAAACGCCGCCGGCGTTCAAGACCTTCCTCTGTGTTTTCGAAAGTGTGGACGAGGCCAGCCAGGCGGTGAGCGGCATTATTGCCGCGGGGATTGTGCCAGCTGCACTGGAGATGATGGATCAACTTATTACGCAGGCGCTTGAGGAGGCGTATCACTTCGGCTTCCCTCTCGATGCAGGCGCGGTGCTGATCGTCGAGTTGGACGGCTTGCCCAAGGGCGTCGAGCAACAGGCTAGGCGGGTCGAGGAGGTTTGCCTCCAAAACAACGCCAGCGAAGTACGCTTGGCTAAGGACGATACCGAGCGTGCCGCCCTGTGGAAATGCCGCAAACGCGCCTTCGGTGCGATCGGCCGCCTGAGCCCCAACTACGTCACGCAGGACGGCGTCGTGCCGCGAAGCAAACTGCCGGAAATCATGCGCTTTATCAGCTCCGTCAGTGACAAGTACAAACTGCGAATCCCCAACGTCTTCCACGCTGGCGACGGCAATATTCACCCGCTGATCCTGTACGATGAACGCGATCCCGACCAAGTGAAACGAGCATTGCAGGCGGGGCACGACATTCTTGGAAAATGCATTGAACTCGGTGGCAGCGTCACCGGCGAACACGGTATCGGTGCCGAGAAAATTGACTTCATGACGAAGCAATTCAGCGGGGATGACTTAGACGCCATGAAGCAGTTGCGCCGGGCCTTCGACCCGAACAAGCGCTCCAACCCCCACAAAATGTTCCCCGGCGCGAAGCGCTGCGCCGAGTTCGCCCAAAAAAAACAAGTCGCGGCCTAATTTACTCCCTGCTATTTTAAGTTCATTAAAGACATGATGACGCATCAAGGATTCGCCATTGAATATTTACAGGATGAAGATGGGAACTTCGCCATCAAGGTGCCTTTGATCCCCGGATGTGTTGCTTGGGGGATACGCTTGAGGGAATTAAAAGCTGTCTCGAGGCAAGGGAAACCGTTAGGGCTCCAATCGAGGAATCTCAATATCCCGGTGTGAATATCTATTAGTTTGCCGCTCATGCCTAAATTGGTGCCAGTTACTCATCGTGAACTGGCGCAAAAGTTAAAACGAGTGAGCTTTCAAATAATTCGGACTACCACACATCCCGTCTGGTTCTGCAGAGAAAACAATCTTGGTATCTCGGTTTCCCGTCATCCGGGTGATGTGTCGAAAGGTGCTTTTATGAACTTTAATTCGTGAAACTGGCATAACCGTGGAGGAGTTTGAACGGCTTTGATAACGCATAATCCAACTTCAATTCCTGAGTTGCAGGAGTTGCTCCCGCAGTTGCAGGGAGTTGGTGAAGTTTCACTGGAGGCTGTCGCTGATCTCGTCGAGCATGTTTCGGAGGACATGACCGCGACGGTGCAGGCGGGGATGACGCTTGCGGAATTCCAGTCGCGCTTGGCCAAGGCCAACCAGTGGCTTCCGGTCGATCCGCCGCAACCCGAAACCGTGACCATCGGCGAGTTACTGGCGGACAACTTAAACGGCCCGAGACGCTTTGGCTTTGGCACGATCCGCGATTGGGTCATCGGCTTGGCCGTGGTGCTGCCGGACGGCCGGTTAATTCGCAACGGCGGCAAGGTGGTCAAGAATGTTGCGGGGTTCGATCTGTGCCGTTTGTTCGTCGGCGCGAAAAACGAATTGGGAATCATTGTCGAGGCGGCGTTCAAGCTGCAGCCTTTGCCGGAAGCGGAGGCGCACTTGGCCAAGTGCTGCGAGTCGCTTGGCCAAGCGGAGGATTTGCTTGAGAAAATTTGGGCCTCCGACCTGCAACCGACGGTGCTCGACTTATACCGAATCGACGGTGAGCCGCTCACGCTGCTCGCTGGCTTCGCCGGGCCAAGCGCCGATGTCGAGACTCAGTCGGACGCTGCGAACGCGCTTGGCTTTGCCGATGAGGCATCACTCGATTACGATACCCGATTCCGCCAAACGGCTCTCAGTTTTACATCAGTTGCCCCGGGAAACCTGATTTCGACTTTGCTCAACCTGGGCGAAGAGTCGTTCGTGGCTCGGGCAGGAAACGGTGTAATCTATCACACCAGCGCCAAAGTGAGCGAAGTACCGTCGCCGGATTTGCAGAAACGGGTAAAGGCGATTTTCGACCCGAAAGGAGTGCTGCCCGGATGAACGCGAGAGGCCAATTTCTCGATGAAACCAAGGCGCTGGCCTGTGTGCACTGCGGGCTGTGCCTCTCGTCCTGCCCGACTTACCTCGAGACGGGTAACGAAAACGACTCGCCGCGTGGCCGGATTTATCTCATGCGCGCCATGCAGTCGGGCCTGTTGGACGTGGAGGCCACAACGGTCCGGCATATTGACTTGTGTCTCGGTTGCCGCGCCTGCGAGACCGCCTGCCCAAGCGGAGTGCAGTACGGGTCGCTGCTCGAGGCGACGCGCGATCATATTGAGAAACACCACGGGCGTGGCATGTTTCAATGGCTGTTGCGGCGACTCGTCATTGAGCAGGTTTTTCCGTTTCCATGGCGGATGTATGTGGCTTTGTGGCCGGTTCGGGTGATTCGTTTTTTACGGCTTGGATTTTTGCTGCCCAAGTTTACACGGGAGATGATGGAACTGCTGCCGCAGCGCATGGTTAAGGGTAAATTGCCAGCCGAACGCTTGGCCAAGAGGGAGGCGAGGGGGAAAGTCGGCTTCATCGAGGGATGCGTGATGCAGGTCATGTTCGGCGACACGAACGAATCGAGCGCCGAGTTGCTCAACCGCGACGGCTGGGATGTAATCACACCAAGGGGGCAGGGCTGCTGCGGCGCGTTGTACGCCCACAGCGGGCAATTGGCCAAAGCGAGGGATTGTGCGAGGCGCAACATTGCGGTGTTCGAGAATGAACCGCTCGACGCGATCATCATCAACGCCGCCGGTTGCGGCTCAACTCTCGTTGAATACGGCGAGTTGCTCAAAGACGATCCCGCTTGGGCGGAACGGGCCGCAGCGTTTAGCGCGAAGGTGAAGGATTTGGTCAGTTGGCTGGAGGTTTCCCGGCTCACGGCTTGCGGATCGCGAGAGAAGGTCACGTATCACGATGCCTGTCACTTGGCCCACGCGCAGGGAATCACGGCCGAGCCTCGCGAGTTGGTGAAAGCCAAGTCGGGGGGCGAACTTGTTGAACTTGCTGAGTCGGATCTCTGCTGCGGTAGCGCCGGAAGCTACAACCTGACTGAACCTGAAATGGCTAGCAGGCTGCAAAAACGAAAAGTGCAAAACATCATCGAGTCTGGCGCGGAGGTAATCGTCACGACAAATCCCGGTTGCCTGCTGCAAATCCAATCCGGCTTGCGCAAAGCCGGCGCGCATCACATCCGAGCTCTTCACATCGCCGATTATCTGCTCAAAGCCAGCACGGCCGAGGACTGATTTGCACTTTCCGCGTGCGTTTAGATGGGGAGTCGGTATTTTGTCGCCGCATGCGGTCGAGCGCAGAATCACAGTCTCTTTTTGAAAAAGCACAGCAATGGATTCCCGGCGGGGTGAATTCTCCCGTGAGGGCTTTCCACGCTGTCGGCGGCAATCCGTTTTTCGCCGTGCGCGTGAGCGGAGCCACAGTTTGGGACGCCGACGGCAATGAGTACATCGACTATGTGGGGACATGGGGTCCTGCGATTTTGGGGCACGCCCCGAGGGTGGTCGTCGAGGCGGTGAAAAAGGCCGCAGAGCACGGCACGAGTTTCGGCATCCCGAATCCGCTCGAAGTCCGCATGGCGGAGTTGGTCGTCAACGCCGTGCCGTCGGTGGAGAAGGTGCGCATGTGCAACTCCGGCACCGAGGCGACGATGTCGGCGATTCGCTTGGCCCGTGGCTTCACCAAGCGCAACAAAATCATTAAGTTCGAGGGTTGCTATCACGGGCACGTTGACTCGCTGCTCGTCAAGGCCGGTTCGGGTGCGTTGACGCTTGGGCAACCGGACAGCGCCGGCGTGCCGCCGGAGTTCACCAGCCAAACGATCGTGCTGCCGTTTAACGATGTGGAGACGGTGCGGGGTGCCTTCGCTGAACACGGACGGGATATCGCCGGGATAATTTTGGAGCCGGTGCCGGCCAACGCCGGTTTGTATTTACCGCGTGATGGGTATCTGGAATTCCTCCGCGAAATCACCGCCGAGCACGAGTCGCTTTTGATATTTGACGAGGTGATGACCGGCTTTCGCCTCGGCTTGGCCGGGGCGCAGGGGCGCTTTGGTATCGCGCCGGACTTGAGTTGTTTCGGCAAAGTCATCGGCGGCGGCTTGCCGGTCGGAGCATTTGGCGGCCGGAGTGAAATCATGGACTGCCTTGCGCCGGCCGGGCCTGTTTACCAAGCTGGTACGTTGAGTGGCAACCCCTTGGCCATGGCCGCCGGTGTCGCTGTGCTGGAGGCGTTGGAGGATGGTTCGGTTTACAAAAAAATCGACGCGCTTGGCCAAGAGCTGTCGGACGGTTTGGCCAAGGCGGCTATGGCAGCTGGTGTTGCGGTTCAGTTGCAACGTATCGGCTCGATGTCGTGCTGCTATTTCGCCGATGCGCCAGTTTACAATATGACTGATGCGATGCAAAGTGACCGCAACAGATTTGGTAAATATTTTCACGGAATGCTGGAGGAGGGGGTTTATATTGCTCCGTCGCAATTCGAAGCCGGGTTTATTTCCGCCGCACACGATGAGGGAGCCATTGAAGAAACAGTCGCGGCAGCGACCAAGGTGATGAAGACGATTTAGCTTATGCGAGTCCTCGCCATAGATCACGGCACCGTCCGTATGGGCATCGCGATGAGCGATGAGTTGAAAATAATCGCGCAGCCACTCGAGTTCATCCCGGCGGAACCGTTCTCCGGATTCCTCGATCGGTTGAAGGATCTGCTGCAGGAGTACGAGGTCGAGTTTATCCTGTTGGGCATGCCACGAAATATGGACGGCAGCTACGGAGAGGCAACAATGAAAGTGAGGGAGTTCGAGTCGGTGCTGAAAAACAGCATCACCGTACCGATCAAGACATGGGACGAGAGGCTGACTTCGGTAATGGCCAATCGGTCACTCACACAGGGAAGGGTAAAGAAAAAGAAGAAGCGCCAAAATGTCGATTCGATGTCGGCGGCGATCCTGCTTCAAAGTTATCTGGACAGCTTGGCCTGATCGCCATGGACAGCATTAAACTCAAGTTGACCGTTGCGTATGACGGCACTCATTACAAGGGGTGGCAGGTTCAGAAAAACGGTGTGACCGTCCAGCAGCGGATCGAGGAAGCATTGCAAAGGCTTTTTCCGAGTGTGGCACGAATTCACAGCTCGAGCCGCACAGACACCGGCGTGCACGCGCGAGGGATGGTGGCACATGTGGAGGTGCTGAAGTCAGAATGTCGAATCGAAGAACGAAAGTTGCGACTAGCCCTGAATTCGTTTTTGCCGGATGACGTGCGGGTGACGGAGGCCAAGCGCGTGCCGATGACCTTCCATGCGCGGTTCGATGCCAGCGGCAAGCAGTACCGATACAGCATTTGGAATCATCCGGTGATGGATCCCCTACAAAACAACACCGCTTGGCACGTGCCTCGCGAGCTGGACTTTGAACGCATGCAACGTGGGGCGAAGCACTTTGTCGGGAAGCGAGACTTCCGCGCCTTCGCCGTGAAGCGCGAGTACGAGATGCGCTCGACGGTTCGCACGGTGACTGCGTGCGAAATCTACAAAAAAGATTCCATGTTGACTTGGGTTATCGAGGGCGACGGTTTCCTGTACAAGATGTGTCGCGGCATCGTTGGGACACTGGTCGAGGTGGGAACGGGCAAGCTGAAGACGGGCGATGTTCGCGATATTTTGAAATCGTGCGACCGCTCGAGGGCGGGCGTGACAGCACCGCCGCACGGCTTGGTTTTGTGGAAGGTTTTTTACCGGAAAGGGAAGGGCAAGCGATGAGTCGCCTCGGCAGCGGTATGAATATTGTGTTGGTCGAGCCCGAGATCCCCCCCAATACGGGCAACATCGGGCGGCTTTGCTCGGTGACGCAGACGAAGCTGCATTTGATCGAGCCACTTGGTTTCGACTTGGACGACAGTCGGTTGAAACGCGCCGGGATGGATTACTGGCAGCATGTTGAGTGGAAGATTTGGGAAAGTTGGACGGCGTTTGCCGGTTCGCTTCCCGAAGATGCCAAACTGTGGTTCATCGAGACAGGCGGGCCGACGTGTTATTCTGACGCCCAGTTTTCCAGTGGCGATTATTTGGTGTTTGGCCGCGAATCTTCCGGGTTGCCCGAGCAGCTTTATCGTGATGCGGGTAAGCGCTGGTTGTACATCCCCATGTTTCGGGACGATGCTCGCTCCTTGAATATTTCTAATTGTGTAGCCTTGGTTTTGTATGAGGCAATTCGCCAGTTGGGTTTTGATGGTGAAGTGTAATGCTTAGCCAAGCGCGGTTTTGGTGCTGGTCTCGCTTGGCTTCTGGCAGTAGAAATTACGGCCTTGGCGGGGTAAACCGCCTTTTTTGATGAAGAACTTCGTTGAGATATATGACACAACACTGCGTGACGGCACGCAGGGCGAAGGCGTGAGTTTCTCGGTTGCGGACAAGCTGCGCGTGGCCGAAAAGCTGGATGCCTTTGGTGTGCATTACGTGGAAGGCGGTTGGCCGGGGAGCAACCCGAAGGACATCGAGTTTTTCAAACAGGCAGCCAAGCGCAAGTGGAAGAACACCCAGATTGCCGCCTTCGGCTCAACGCGCCGCAAGAAAATCTCCGCCAAGGACGACCCGCAGGTCAAGCTGCTCGTGGAGGCCAAGACCCCGGTGGTGACCCTCTTTGGCAAGACGTGGTTGCTGCATGTTAAGGAGGTGCTGCGCACCACTCCGAAGGAGAATTTGGCGATGATCGCCGACACGATCCGGTTCCTGAAAAAGAAGGGTAAAAAAGTAATCTATGATGCCGAGCACGCACTCGACGGCTACAAGGATGATCCCGAATACGCGATAGCGACTTGGCTTGCGGCGGAGGAAGCCGGTGCGGACTTTGTGGTGCTGTGTGACACGAACGGAGGCTCGCTGCCAAGTGAAGTGGCAGCCATCACCGCTGCGGCGCGTGAGAAACTTTCATGCAACGTGGGCATTCACACCCACAACGACATCGGCCTCGGCGTGGCAAATGCGTTAGTTGCCGTGGACGCTGGGGCGACGCAGGTGCAGGGCACCATCAACGGCTATGGCGAGCGCACCGGTAACTGTAATCTCATCAGTGTGATTCCGAATATCTCGCTGAAGATGGGCAAGCGATCCATCCCCGCAGCGCAAATCAGGAAGCTCCGCGACTTGTCACGGTTTGTGGACGAGGTGGCCAACCTGATGCCTGACCGGCGTCAGCCGTGGGTCGGCGCAACGGCGTTTGCTCACAAGGGCGGGATGCACGTGAATGCTGTGCAGAAAGTGGCGCAAAGTTTTGAGCATGCGACTCCGGATGCTGTTGGCAACAAGCGCCGGATTCTTGTGAGCGACTTGGCCGGTCGCAGCAACATCGTGATGAAGGCTCAGGAAATGGGCATCCGCGTGAACAACGACACCCCGCAATTGAAAGGCATCTTGGCCAAGGTCAAGGAACAGGAGCACCTCGGTTATGATTACGAGGGTGCGGAAGGATCGCTGGCGTTGCTCATCCGCAAGGCGCTTGGCCGGGTGGAGTCGGCATTTCAGCTGGAAGCCTTCCACGTCTCTATGCACGGGGATGGTGTCGAGCATGTTTGCGAGGCGACCGTCAAGGTGCGTGTCGGCGACAAGACGGCTCACACAGTCGCTGACGGCGATGGCCCGGTGAACGCACTCGACCACGCGCTGCGAAATGCGTTGCGCGGGTTTTACCCCGTGCTTAAGCAGGTGAAACTTACTGATTACAAAGTGCGCATTCTCAACGGTGGCACCGGAACGGCAGCCAAGACGCGCGTACTCATCGAGTCCACCGATGGCAAAGAGAGATGGTACACCGTTGGCGTGGATGAAAACATCATCAAGGCCAGCCTACAGGCCTTGATGGACAGCATCGAGTTTCGCTTGCTGAAAAAGTGACTTCTGTGGGCAGATAGTTTCTAATTTCATGGCAGAAATTCCCAAGGTTTACGAATCCCAGGCGATCGAGACGAAGTGGTACTCATTCTGGGAGGAGAACGAATGTTTTACGGCCAAGCCTGAACGCGTAAGCGATGAGCGGCCGGCGTACTCGATCGTCATCCCACCGCCAAACGTCACCGGCAAGCTGCACATGGGGCATGTGCTCAACAACACCATTCAGGACATTCTCGCTCGCAAGGCGCGCATGGATGGCAAGGAGGTTCTGTGGCTCCCGGGCACCGACCACGCCGGCATCGCCACGCAAAGTGTCGTCGAACGCAAGCTGCGCAAGGAGGGCGTAATGAAGCATAGGGACGATCTCGGTCGCGAGAAACTGCTAGAGCATATTTGGGAATGGAAAGAGAAGCATGGCGGCATCATCATCGAGCAGTTGAAAAAGCTGGGCGCATCGTGCGATTGGTCGCGGCTGCGTTTCACGATGGACGAGGGATACACAAAATGCGTGCAGCGCGTCTTCGTGGATCTTTATAAAAAGGGGCACATCTACCGCGGCAAGCGGATGGTGAACTGGTGCCCCAAGTCGCTGACGGCCCTTTCGGACGAGGAGGTCATCATGAAGGAGCAAAACAGCCAGCTCTATTATTTCAAGGTGGAGGTCGTCGAGGAGCCGGGCACTTGGCTGGAGATTGCGACCACGCGGCCGGAGACCATCCCCGGCGACAGTGGGTTTGCGGTGAACCCGAACGATCCGCGCTACGCTCACTTGATTGGCAAACATGCGGTACGGCCGTTGCCGGTGGAAAACCAGGCGCATCTGCCGATCGTTGCCGACGAGCATATCGACATCGAGTTCGGCACAGGCGTGTTGAAGGTCACGCCAGCACACGACAAGGCCGACTTTGATATTGGCCAACGTCACGGACTGGAAGTCATCGATATCCTCGAACCTGACGGCAAAATGAATCGCTTGGCCGGTGTCGAGTTGGCCGGCATGGATCGTTTTGAAGCCCGTAAAGCCGCTGCGGCCAAGCTTGAGGAAATGGGGGCGCTTACCAAGGCGGAGGATTACAAAAACAAGGTCGGCTTCAGCGAACGTGCCGATGTGCCGGTCGAGCCGCGCCTCTCCGAGCAATGGTTTTTGAAATATCCCAGCCAGGATGCCGCTCGGGCCTGCGTCGCCGACGGAGCGATGAAGTTTTATCCTGAGCGCTGGTCGAAGACTTACGACTACTGGATGGGTGGCCTTCAGGATTGGTGCATCAGTCGACAGCTTTGGTGGGGGCATCGCATTCCGGTGTGGTATCGGGGCGAGGAAATCCACTGCGACCTCGATGCGCCCGAGGGTGAGGGTTGGGAGCAGGACCCCGACGTACTTGACACGTGGTGCAGTTCGTGGCTTTGGCCGTTTGCCACTATGGGTTGGCCGGAGGAGACCGAGACGCTCAACAAATTTTATCCGACCACCGATCTCGTCACTGGGCCGGACATCATCTTTTTCTGGGTCGCTCGCATGATTATGGCCGGCTACGAGTACAAAGGCGATCTGCCGTTCCGCAACGTCTATTTCACTGGCATCATTCGCGACAAAAAGGGGCGAAAGATGTCGAAGAGCCTGGGCAACTCGCCCGACCCGCTGGAGTTGATTGCCCAGTATGGCGCTGATGCCCTGCGTTTTGGCACGATGCGCAGCGCTCCGCTTGGCCTCGACGTGTTATTCGACGAAAAAGACGTCGAGCTCGGCCGCAACTTCTGCAACAAGCTGTGGAACGCCTGCCGCTTCCGGCAAATGCAGGGCGGCGAATCTGAGGGTGAGATTAGTACGGAACAACTGACCAGCGACGACAAGTGGATTTTGCGGCGGCTTGGCCAAGCGATCGACGATGTGACGACTGCCCTCGAGGCGTATCGTTTCTCGGACGCCACGGCGGCGTTGTACCGGTTTTTCTGGAGCGAGTACTGCGACTGGTACATCGAGTCCTGCAAGGCAACCTTCTTCGGCGACGATGAAACTTGCAAAGCCAATGTTCTTGCCGTGGTCGATTTTGTGATGGGCAACACTCTGCGGTTGTTTCATCCGTTTCTGCCGTTTATCACGGAGGAACTGTGGCATGGGCTTGGGTATTCCGGAGACTTGCCGGTGGAGCAGGGAGGCAAGACCATCATGACAGCGAACTGGCCTAAGGTGTTCGATGCTTCGTTCAACGAGCTTTATGAGTTGGACGACACGGTGGATTGCCTCGTCGCCGCGAAGCACGATCTTGTGACGCAGGGACGCAACCTCCGTGCCGCGTACAACATTCCGTTCAACAAGAAAATCGACTACATGTTCAGCCCTGGTGGAAAGTCGGATGCCAATGAGGTCGAGGTGCTTAAAGTGCTACTTAACGCCGAGTCGGTTTCGCTTGACTCGGAGGTGCCCAAGGGAACGCCGCGCGTCGGTTCGCCCTTTGGCGATTTGTATTTGCCGCTGGAGGGGTTGATTGACTTTGACGCTGAACGGAAGCGTTTGGCCAAGGAGTTGGGGAAAACCGAGAAAGAGATCGCCAAGGTTGAGTCGAAACTCAACAATCCCAGTTTTGCCGAGCGCGCCCCCGCCGAAGTTCTCGATGAGCAGCGCCAACGCCTGGCTGTTTGGCAGGCCAAGCGCGGACAAATCAACGAGGCGATCTGTAATCTTTCGAATTGATGACCGTTTCAGAAAAGAAAAACCTGCTTGCGGTTGCCGTGAGGGCGGCGCATGTCGCTGGAGATATCATGCGGCGTAACCGCCTGGCTTCGAAAAAAATCAACGAAGCCACCCAGCGTGACATCAAACTGGAACTGGACGTCCGCTGTCAGCGCAAGATCGAGTCGATACTGACCAAGGCGCATCCGGAGATTGCCGTCCTTGGCGAGGAGGAGGATGCCGGCGATGTCGAGAGTGAACTGAGGTGGGTGGTCGATCCGATCGACGGCACGGTGAATTATACTTACGGAATCCCGCACGCCTGCGTGTCGATCGCACTGCAGCAGCGCTTGGCCAAGCAGAACAAATATGGAGAGAATTACAAAACGATCATCGGTGCGGTGTACGATCCGTTTGTGGAGGAACTTTGGACGGCGATCAGGGGTAAAGCGGCTAAGTTAAACGGTAAACGGATTCACGTAAACGATGGGCCACTGAAAGAGGCCATGCTGTCAATAGGCTTTGCCAAGGACAAGAAAACGATGGATTATATGATCCCATACTTCAACAAGTTGGCTCAGAAAATCCGCAAACCGCGAATGATGGGCTCGGCGACGTTGGCGTTGACGTACGTCGCTTGCGGCCGCTTTCACGGTTACATCGAGTCGAAGATTAATCTGTGGGATATTGCAGCCGGAGGGTTGGTTCTTGAGTGTGCGGGTGGCGAGTTTTGGCGAATGCCACGCCGGAAAGGCGAACACTCCTATGTCGTCGTCGCCACCAACGGCAGGATACGAAAAGAAATCGAGCGAGTTTGCGGTCCACTCGACCCGGATGGTGTTTTAAAATAACCGCTACCAGTCAAGGGGAAGAACTGACGCGTATTAGTTATCCTTTAAGCGACGACTGAGTAGCAGTCGACAGTTGAGTCGATCGCCTGACCAATATAAAGAGGCATCGTCACATCCCCTATACAGCACCAAAAGTGATGGCAAAAATTATCTCGTTACTGGATTTTTGGGTCGGTGACGCTCTCCTTGGCGGCGATATGTCCCTTCGGGTTGAGTAGCTTAATGTAGTCGTGGAGGATGTGTAGTGTCTCGCGCATGTGCGAATCGAGCTTTGGCTTGTCCTCTTCCTCCTCTGTTTCCTCGCCCTCCTCAGGTTCTTCCTCGAGACGGATTGGTTTCTCCTCGTTTTCGACTTCCTCACCCAGCTTGGTGTTGGACTTGATCATCTTGATCGTGAGGTCAAAAACGGCTTCCTCGGCCTTGTCTCGTAACTTGCGTTCTTGTTTTCGCTTCTCGCGCTTGGCTTTTTCCTCGTCCTTTTCGGCAAGGCGCTTGGTTTCGCTGAGTGAGACGGACTTGTCTTTGAGACGCTCCTTGAGCGTCTCGATGTCTTCTAGAATATAGGCGAAATCCTGATCATCCTTAATGCGCGCGTTGGAGTTCTTGACCAGGGTTTCGACGTGTTCGACTACGCGGTTGAGGCGTCGATAGGCGAGTTTTTCCGTGTGATCGGCCTCGAGGCAGTTGGGCAGCGAGGCTTCGCCAATCTCCATATAGTCATACGGTGTGGGCAGTATCAGGTCGGGGATGACGCCTTGTTTTTGGGTGGTGCCACCGGCGACACGGTAGAATTTCGACACAGTGAGCTTGAGCTTGCCGGAGTCGGGTAGGCGCACCCAGTTGTTGAGCGGCATGACAGTTTGGACGCTGCCTTTGCCGTGAGTGGACAGGCTGCCGACGAGGAGCGCCCGGCCGTAGTCCTGCAATGCCGCGGCGACGATCTCGGAGGCGGAGGCGCTGAGCTTGCTGACGAGGACAATCATCGGGCCATCGTAGACGATATTCGTGTCGTTGTCCTGCAGGACTTGTTTCCGGCGGCGGCTGTCGATGACCTGTACGATGGGGCCTTGGTCGATGAACAGGCCGGCCAGTTTGACGGCCTCTGGCAGCAGGCCGCCACCGTTACGCCGGAGGTCAAGCACGACGCCGGTGACCTTTTCTTTTTTGAAACGATCCAGAATCAGCGACACATCACGGGCACAGTTTTCGTAAAATTGCGGGAGGTCGATCACTCCCAATCGCGGCTGCGAGCCGTCCTCCTCCTCCGGGTAGTCGATGACCTGTCCCTTGGCGAGGCTGTCGGTCAGTTTGATTTTGTCGCGGACCAATCGCACCTCCCGGGTTTCGCTGTCATCGGCAGCATCGACCGGGATGATGGTCAGGCGAACCAAAGTGCCTTTTTCGCCGCGAATCTTGTCGACGACCTTGTCAAGTTCCATCTCGACGACATCTAGCGGTTCACCATCCTCGCCTTGGGCCACGGCGACGATGCGGTCTCCCGGCTTGAGTTTTTTGCTGCGGATGGCCGGGCCACCGGGGACGAGTTCGACGAGTTTGGTGTACCCGTCGTCCCACTGGAGCCGGGCGCCGATGCCGGTTAGGGAGAGTTTGATGTTGTTGATCTCAAAATTCTCGGCCTCGCGCGGGCTGAAGTAGTCGGAGTGGGGGTCGTAGCCATTGGATAGCGCGGTGAGGTAAACCTGCAACACATCGCCGGAATCCATCTCAGTGCGGACGCGGAGGAAGCGCTCGTATCTGCGGAGGGTTTTCTCCTTCTCAGCCTTGATGTCGTACGGCTTGACCGCTGTACCGTCGTCCTTCTTGACGACTTCGCCGTTAATGGCATTGGACTTCATTGCCTCGACGCCGCGACGCTTTCCAAGGCGGGTGCCGAGCACCTCGTACTTGATGCGCTTGCGCCAGAAGTCGCGTGCCTCGGCCTCGGTCGCCGGCCATTCAGCCTTGGTTCGGTTGGGGATGAACGATTCCTCGACGGTGAAATCGATGTCTGCCCAGATTATTTCCTCCAGCCAGCTGTGTGCCGTCTTGAGCCGGGTGAAGTACCGTTTGTGAATCTCAAAGGCAGGCGTGACATCGCCGCGCTTGGTCAGGTTGTCGAGCAGGGTGCCGTACTTGGCCTCGAATTCCTCATAGTCGGGTTGCAGGAAAACCATGCGACTGTAGTCGAGCGACTCCATGTATTTCTTGAGGAACGCCTTCGAGATGTCGTCGTTGAGCGGCGTGCGCTTGAAGTGAGTGTTGGAGAGCAGGAACCCGACAACCCGCGCGATTTTGCCACTGTCTTTCTCCGATAACTCGACCGCTTGGCCAAGCGGACCTGCCAGAAAGACGATTGCTGCGATAAATGTGATGGTTTTTTTCATCCTCTTTGTCTTGGAAGAGGGTGGAGCTGAAATGTTCAAAAAGCAATCGGGAATTGACCTGTGTGTCTGTCCGGGCAGTATCCGAGCTTTCACAGGCTCATGGCTGAACACGCATTCACACAAAAAACCGGATTTCCCAGCGGTTGGCTGGGCTGGATAGAGCGTTTCGGTAACCGGTTGCCTGACCCCGCGACGCTGTTTCTTATAGGTACGGTGCTGGTGATGATCGCCTCGGCAGCGGCTGCCAAGACGCAGTGGATTGTCGAGGAGCGTTTGCCGGAGCAGGCGGCCTCGCTTGGGCCGGCGGCAGAAGCCACAGTGAAGTGGGTGGCCACCGGCAAGACCTACGAGGCCAACAACATCCTGACGCGCGACGGCCTGTTTTGGGCGATCTCGAGCATGGTCAAAAATTTCATCAACTTCGCTCCGCTAGGCATTGTGCTGGTGGGGATGCTCGGCATCGGGATCGCGGAGAGGACCGGCTTCATCGGCTCCGCGCTCAAGGCGATGCTAATGGTGGTGCCCAAACAACTGTTGACTCCGGCGGTCGTGTTCATGGGCATCATGTCGTCGCTGACCTCCGACGCCGGCTACATCATCTTACCACCCTTGGCCGCTGCGCTGTACAAGGCAGTGGGCCGCTCGCCGCTGGCCGGCTTGGCGGCGGTGTTTGCCGGGGTGGCGGCTGGCTTCAATGCGAATCTGTTCATCACCAGCCTCGAGCCGTTGCTCGCCGGCTTGGCCAACGGCGGAGCGCAGGTGATCGACCCCAAGTATCAACTGAACCCCGCCTGCAACTGGTGGTTCATGATCGTCTCGACAGTGGTGATGACCGGTGTCGGCTGGTTCGTCGCCGATGTGATCGTCGAGAAACGTCTGGCAGCCAAGTCGCCGGAAGAGGGTGGGCCGACCCGGGTTGATGCCAGCGACTTGGCGCAGCAAAGGTTGTCGCCGGAGGATTGGCGAGCGCTGAAAATTTCGACAGTTGTGTTTGTGGTGGGGCTGGGGGTGGTTCTGGCACTGGTTAATATTCCCGGCTCACCTCTGTACACTTACCAGATGGAGTCGCCCGCCAACCCTGCTCAGGCGGTAGCAGCAGAGGTAGTGCAATTGACTGAAGGTCAGTCGCCGCCGGAAGGGAGTGTCGAGCGGGACGGGCTGTTGCTGGTACCGTCGAGCAATATTTTCCCCCGCTGGGTGAAGGCGATCGTTCCGCTAGTGTTCATCATTTTTATTATCCCTGGCATTGTGTACGGCGTGGTGCAGAAGAAAATTCGCAACGACCGCGATGTGACCCGGTTGTTGAACGAGTCGATGGCTGGCATGGCGTCGATCATCGTCATGGCGTTTTTCGCCGGGCAGTTTGTTGAGCATTTCAAATATTCAGGCCTGGACAGGATGCTGGCAATGACCGGCGGCCAGGCGCTTGGCCAGGCGGCGTTGCCGACGTCGATGCTACTGGTTGCGTTCATCGGGATGACGATGTGCTTCAACATGTTCGTTGGCTCAATGTCGGCCAAGTACACCATGTTCGCGCCAATCTTCATCCCAATGTTCATGATGGTTGGTATCGCGCCGGAGTTGACGCAGTGCGCCTACCGCATCGGCGACTCGGTTACCAACTGCATCACGCCGCTTAATCCGTACATGGTTATCATGCTGGCATTCATGAAAAACATCGCGCCCAAGGGGGGGATGGGTACGCTAATCTCGACGATGCTGCCGTTTAGTATCATATTCTCAATTGTTTGGACGATAATGCTTCTGGTGTGGGTGGCTTTCGGCATCCCGCTTGGCCCGGACGGGCATCTGGTTTATCCGCCGGTAAATTAAAATTAAAATTTTGTAGGTTGCGCTGCGCTTGGCCAATCGGTAGATTTTCTTTTTTCCGAATTTGATTGTGCTATGAAAATAAAAAAACAACACAAACAAAGTGGATTTACCCTGATCGAGTTGCTGGTGGTGATCGCCATCATCGCCATCCTTGCGGCGATGCTGTTGCCAGCCTTGGCCCAAGCCAAGAATGCAGCGCTTAAGGCGGTTTGCCAAAACAACATGAAGCAGACGATCCTTGGCCTGTCCATGTATCGCGACGACAATGCGGGGGTTTATCTTAAGGGCCGTAACACCGCGCCGCGCTCGTCGTGGTTCAACAATAACATTGTTCAAAAGTGCCTAAACTTGGAGGAGGTGGCACTGCTACCCCAGTATAACTTGGCATCGAGGAAGCCCAAGGGGTACAAGGAAAACAACGACCCCTACACTCTCCGTGGATTGAAAGTGAACAAAGTATTCGGTTGCCCAGCGTTGCGTGTCTCCGGGGCCTTGCCGAAGGGGTACAACACCAATCCGCTATTCCCGGCGTGGGAGAAACAATACCCCCAGATGATTCTGGGCTTTCAGCATTTCGGCGGCGCGTCGCATTGGCAGAACTCGAATGGCCGATTCAAGGCTCGCAGTCCGCACAGTTCGGGACAGGACAGTCCTGACATGGTGTTGGTCGCTGACTTGGTTGGGAGAATTGACGGCCGATGGGGCGGCGGACGCCCAACGGCTTACGGTGGGTATCCGGCGCACAAAGACACAAAGGGCATGCCCACTGGCGGTAATCAGGGCAACACCGATGGCTCTGTGAACTGGTATCGCTTCCAGCAAATGTACTTCGTGCACAGTTGGAACACCGGCGGTCGCCAATATTACATTTACCAGTCCGACTTGGGCGAGATGGCCGCCAAGGGCAAAGTCATTCCAGCAAAGATATGAGCGGGAAGAATTCCGGGTTGTTAAAAAACATGGGGATTGTGGCGGCAGCCGTAGGATCCGTTGCGTTGCTGGCTTGGTCGTGGACAGCCAATATGACACAGGCCCCGATCCAGATTGGCTACTACTGCCTGTCCTGTAAAAAGACCGACCATATCAGTACGTATCAGTCAAACTGGCGGCAGTATCCCGGCGCGATGAGCGATTCCGTCCTGTACTGCGTGCACTGTGACAAAGGCCCGGCGCATCCGACGAATGAGTGCGACCAGTGCGGTTCAGTTTTCATTCTCCACCTCTTCCCGAAGTACAATGAGTTCGGTAGCCCTTCCTGCCCCAAGTGCGACGTTGCCTACGGCCAGGCGGCCAAGGTCAAGAAGATCGACCTGATGCCCAAGGCGCTCAACCCCTGACACCGCCAAAATCTTGCTGGTCAAAAGGCGTGTTTACCCCGACTCTCTCTGCGCATTTTGACGATGTTTACAGGAACTTACACCGCCTTGGTCACGCCGTTCCATAAGGGGCGAGTAGATGAAGAGGCCTATCAAAAACTGATTCGCGATCAAGTTCGTGCGGGAGTGGACGGGATCGTACCGGTGGGCACGACCGGCGAATCACCCGCACTTGGCTTTGACGAGCACATCAAGGTCATCGAGTTGGCCGTCCGGGCGGCCAAGGGCAGGGTGAAAGTCCTGGCCGGTACCGGCGCTAACGCGACCGCCGAGGCGATCGGGTTGACCCAAGCCGCTGAGTCCGTCGGTGCCGACGGCTCGCTGCAGGTTGCTCCCTATTACAACAAGCCGTCGCAGGAGGGCCTGTTCCAGCATTTCAAAAAAATCGCCCAGGCAACCAGCCTGCCGATCATCCTCTACAGCATCCCTAGCCGCTGCAACATTGCCATTGAGGTGCCAACCGTCCAGCGTTTGGCAAAGGCGTGCAAAAACATCGTGGGCATCAAGGAGGCCGGAGGTGACGCTGACCGGGTGAGCCAGCTTCGCGCCGCGCTTGGCCAACGGTTCACTATCCTGAGCGGCGACGACGCGCTGACGCTCCCGTTCATGGCCGTAGGCGCAGAGGGTGTCATCAGCGTCGCCTCGAACATCATTCCAAGACAGATTGCGAAAATGGTCAATGCCTTCGCCGCCGGTAAGGCCGCCGACGCGCTCAAGCTGCACCAAAAATATTACCCGCTGTTTAAGGACTTGTTTATCGAGACAAACCCCGTGCCAACGAAAGCCGCCCTCGCGATGCAAGGCAAGTGCACGGAGGTATACCGCCTGCCGCTCTGCAAAATGTCGGCGAGCAATCGCGCTCAATTGGCCAAGACACTCAAGGCGTGCGGCGTGCTAAAAAAATAACAGCCATGACCAAAGTCATCATCAACGGGGCCAAGGGGCGGATGGGCGAGACGCTGCTCCTCTGCGGCGAGACAAACCCCGACATCGAGATCGTCGCTGGAGTCGACGTCGGCGATGACTTGGCGGCAGTGATCGAGCAGACGGATGTGGTGATCGACTTCAGTTTTCACGAGATCACGAGGCCAACAGGCGAGCTTTGCGCTCAGCACAAAAAAGCGCTGGTGATCGGCACGACCGGCCATTCCGCCGATGACAGGGCGGCGGTGCTGAAACTTCAATCGGAGATTCCCGTCGTGTGGGCGTCCAATTTCTCCACCGGGGTGAACACCCTGTTTTGGCTCACCCGCAAGGCAACCGAGGTGCTGGGGGCGGACTTCGACCTTGAAGTTGTCGAGATGCATCATCGGCTCAAGCGCGACGCGCCAAGTGGCACCGCTGCCACGCTCGCCGAAATTTTGGCCGAGGTGCGCAAGGTGTCGCTCGAAAAGGAACTGCGTTACGGCCGCGAGGGCATCGTCGGCGAGCGAACCGATTCCGAGATTGGTATGCACTCGCTTCGCGGCGGCGACGTGGTCGGCGATCACACCGTGGTGTACGCAGGAAACGGCGAGCGGCTCGAATTAACGCACAAGGCGGCCAGCCGCAACACCTTCGCCAACGGCGCTCTGCGTGCCGCCATCTGGGCCTGCTGCCAGGAGCCCGGCCTTTACAACATGGAAAACGTCCTCGGCCTCGAATGAGGTCTTGAAATGAAAATGACTCACCGAGTTGCTTGTTGCCTGCGTGTTTGTCGCGGGATTTTTTGTGGCTCGAAGCGCAGTCCTTGGCCAAGCGGCCGAACATCCTCTTCGCCATCTCGGATGACCAATCGTACCCTCACGCGTCGGCCTACGGTTGCCGTGGTATCCGAACGCCGGCTTTCGATCGTGTGGCTAGGGGAGGCGTGTTGTTCCGCACCTGCATCGCCGGGTCGCCGGGGTGCAGCCCAAGCCGCGCCTCATTGTTGACCGGCCGCTACCACTGGATGATCGAACACGCCGGCACGCACGCCAGCAAGTTTGACGCAAAGTATGCGACCTTTCCCGACCTGCTCGAGCAGGCCGGCTACTGGGTCGGTTACACCGGCAAAGGGTGGGGGCCGGGCAATTACAAGGATGGCGGCTTCAAGCGGAACCCGGCTGGGCCGGTCTTTTCCTCCAGGAAAAAGAACCCTCGCATCAAGGGCATTTCCTCCACTGACTACGCTGCCAACTTTGATGATTTTTTAAGGCAGCGTCCCGAAGGCAAGCCGTTCTGTTTTTGGCTGGGCGGCCACGAGCCGCACCGGGTTTTCGAGAAAGGCATCGGCCTTAATCAGGGCAGGAAACTTGAGGACGCCGACGTCCCGGCCTTCCTGCCGGACACACCGGAAATCCGCAGCGACATCCTCGACTACTACGCCGAGATCGAGTGGTTCGACTCGCACTTGGCCAGGGCGCTGAAGCAACTCGAGGAAATCGGCGAACTGGACAACACGCTGGTTATCGTCACGTCGGATAACGGCATGGCCTTCCCCCGGGCCAAGGCCAACTGTTTGGAGTTTGGGGTACACGTCCCGTTGGCGATCATGTGGCCAGGCCGGGCCAAAGGCGGCCGCGAAGTCACCGACCCGGTGGCTTTCGTCGATCTCACGGCAACCATTCTCGAGGTGGGCGGCGTGACGCATCCGGCGCTTGACAAAGTGGCGTTGGCGCCGGTCGGGCGGAGCCTAGTTTCGCTGCTTGAGTCGGGCAAATCCGGCCGGGTGGAGGCGCAGCGAACCCATGTGTTCAGCGGCCGCGAACGTCACTCATCCTCCCGCCACAACAACATGAGCTACCCGCAGCGTTGCTTGCGATCCGACCGGCATATTTACATTCGTAACTTCAAGCCGGATCGCTGGCCGGCGGGCGATCCGCAAAAGTTTGTTTCCCCTGGCAAACTTGGCCCGATGCATGGCGGCTACCACGACATCGACGCCTGCCCGTCGCTGACATTTTTAATCGAAAACCGCGCCCAGCCCGGCATCGCGCGGTACTTCCACTGGTCGGTTGACAAGCGCTCCGGCGAGGAGTTGTACGACATCACCAGCGATCCGGCCTGCCTGAATAACCTCGCGCTCGACCCGACCCACTACAAAACCACGCAAATGTATCGCGACAAAATGGACGTCTACCTAAAAAAAACAGGCGATCCGAGAGCGCTTGGTCAAGGCGACATCTGGGAAACCTACCGCCGCTACAGCCGAATGCGCTCCTTCCCAAAGCCGTAACTTAGCTCATATGGATGGTCAGGATGAACAGGATGCTGTTCACCCATGTTTGAATTTGAAGCCGGATGCGCTTGGCCAAGCGGGGTTACTTGGCTTGGACCATTAGGCCGGTGACCAAGCGGGCGAACCTTGCGGGATCTTTGATGGCGATGCCTTCGGTCAACAGCGCTTGGTCGTAGAGCAGTTCGGAGTAATCGGCGAGCTTCGGGTTCTTTTTATCGGCGGCGAACAGGTCGTTCATCGTCTCGATCACCGGGTGGTCGGGGTTCAACTCGAGGATTCGCTTGGTCTCCGGCACTTGTTGGTTCATGGCGGCGAAGATGCGCTCCATCTGCGGGTTCATGTCGCCGTCGTCGGTGACTAGGCAACTGGCGCTGTCGGTCAGTCGGTCGGAGAGTCGAACCTCTTTCACTTCGTCCTTGAGGCTGTCCTGCACTTTCTTGATGAGTTTCTTGTACTTGCCCGAGGCTTCCTTTTTCTGTTCGTCGGCGATTTTATTTTCCTCCTCGGTGCCGAGGTCGATGTCGCCCTGGGCGATGGACTTGAGGCTTTTTTCGTCGTACTCGCCGAAACTGGACAGGATAAACTCATCCACTGGCTCGGTCATGAAAAGCACCTCGATCTCTTTTTTCTTGAACACCTCGAGGTGCGGTGAGTTTTCGACAGCGCTGCGTGAGGTGCCGGTGATGTAGTATATCTCCTTTTGGTCCAGCGCCATTCGCTCGGTGTATTCCTTGAGCGACACGTATCTGCCGGGCTCGGTCCTGCTGCTTTCGAACAGGAGCAGATCCTTGATTTTGTCCTTGTTCGTGGGGTCAACCTCAATGCCTTCCTTGAGCACCTTGCCGAATTCCCGGTAGAAGTTGAGGTAATCTTCCTCCGACTTTTTCATCATGGACTTCAGCTCGGAGAGGATTTTTGTGGTAACGCTTTTCTCGATTTTTTTGATAATGACATCTTCCTGCAGGATTTCGCGGGAGACGTTCAGTGGCAGGTCGTTGGACTCAACGACGCCCTTGGCGAAGCGCAGGTAGCGGGGGAGCAGTGCCTCGCAGTTGTCCATGATGAAGATGCGTTTCACGTACAGGTGGATGCCGTGCTTGGTTCCTTCCTGCTGGAACATGTCGAACGGCGCCTTGGCGGGCAGGTAAAGCAGCGCCTTGAACTCAATCTTCCCCTCGGCGGAATAGTGGATGGTTTTTAGCGGGTCGGTGTAGTCATGGGATACGTGCTTGTAGAATTCGTTGTACTCCTCCTTTTTGACCTCGCTCTTCGGGCGCATCCAGATCGCCTTCATCGAATTGAGTGTTTCCTCGGTGACAGTTGTTTGTTTTTCCGCGCCCTCCTTAGGCTTGCCCTCGTCGTCCATCGGGGTCTCATCCCGGATGATGTCCATCACGACAGGGTATTCCACGAAGTCGGAATATTTCTTGATGATTTGACGGAGCCTGAATTCGACGATGTAGTCCCTGCTGCTTTCGTTAAGGTGCAGAGTGATCTCGGTGCCGCGCTTGTCACGGCCGCCCTCGGAAATTTCGTAGGTGCCGTCGCCGCTTGATTCCCACGTCCACGACTCGTTACCGGTGGCGGGGCGGGTTTTCAGGATCACGTTATCGGCGACCATGAAGGCCGAGTAAAACCCGACGCCGAATTGGCCGATCAGTTCCGGGTTGGCCTTGGCCTTGCCTTTCTTGAGTTCCTCCATGAACCGGCGTGTGCCGGAATGGGCGATGGTGCCGATATTCTCCTCGAGTTCATCGCGGGTCATGCCGATGCCGTTGTCCTCGATCCGCAGCGTCTTGGCCTCGTTATCCACGAAGAGCTTGATCCGAAACTCCGGGTCGTCCTTGATCAGTTCCTTATTTGAGAGAGCCTCGAAAGATAGCCTGTCGATCGCGTCTGATCCGTTGCTGATCAATTCCCGCAGGAAGATGTCCTTGTTCGAGTAGAGAGAGTGAATGACCAAATTGAGGAGTTGCTGAACCTCGGTCTTGAATTCCTTTTTTTCTGTTGCCATGTGTTGAGACGCTAATTGCGCCTGCACAATAAACCCATTGCGAAGCCGGAGTGCAAGCGTTTTCACCGTTTGGCCAAGCGGGGTAGTTTCTTCTTCACTGCCCGCAAGTGACCCGCTACATTGGCCAAGCGCATATTTATGACTGAAACACCCTCTTTATCTCCACACGACACCTTGGCCAGACGATTCAACGGCCGGGTGGAATTTGCAGATCAATTCGTACCGCACCCAAACATTCAGCATGTCGTGTTCGACTTCGACGGCACGCTGTCACTGATCCGCGAGGGCTGGCCGGAGGTGATGCTGCTGATGTTCGAGGAGTTTCTTCCTTCCGTAAATGGTGACGATTCAGCCAGCGTTCGCGGCATGTTGCTGGACGACATCATGACGCTGACCGGCAGGCAGACGATTTTCCAAATGATGAAGTTTGCCGAGCGCGTTACCGAGCGCGGCGGCGAGGTGCTTGATCCACTGGAGTATAAACACGAATACCTTCGGCGGCTCGAGGTGCGGATTCAGTCCCGAGTTGAAAGTCTGGCCAGCGGCGACGCCAAGCCGGTGGAGTTTCTTTTGCACGGCTCGGTTGCGCTGCTGGACTGTCTTGAGGCGCGCGGTTGGGATCTTTATTTGGCAAGTGGTACTGACGAGCCGTTTGTCAGGCGTGAGACCGAGTTGCTTGGCTTGGGTCGGTACTTCGGCGAGCGTGTTTACGGAGCACAGGATGATTTCATGAGTTTCTCCAAAAAACAGGTAATCGAGCGGATTCTCAGGGAGAATAACGTCGATGGCGACGAGTTGCTGGTGATCGGCGACGGGTACGTGGAAATGGAAGACGGCAAAAATGTCGGCGGGCTCGCGGTGGCGGTGGCCAGCGATGAAGCCCACAATGGAGCAGGGCAATTTGACGAGTGGAAACGCAACCGGCTGCTCGGTGTAGGGGCCGACATCGTTGTTCCGGATTACAGCGACGCCGCTGTTTTAGTGGATGTGATTGTGGGGGAATGATTGGCACTAAGATAGATCTGCAAAAAATCAGGCCGCTCCCCTTGGCCAAGCGCAACAGTCTGAGCACGGTTGAGGAAGTTCTTGTGCCTCTCGATGCCGAGCCGGCGGCGATCAACGATGCGCTGATGAGCCAAGTGGAGGACTGCGCCGGGCGCATCCGCAAAGCTAGGGCCAGCGGCAAGACTGTCATGATGATTTACGGCGCGCACCTCATAAAAAACGGTGCCGCACTGATCCTAGATAATTTGATCGGCAACGATTGGGTGTCGCATCTGGCCACCAATGGTGCCGGGACGATTCACGACTGGGAGTACGCCTGGCTAGGCCGCTCGACCGAGTGCGTTCGCTCGAACGTCGCCACCGGCACGTTCGGTACCTGGGAGGAAACGGGGCGCTACATTCACTTGGCGCTGCTCGCCGGTGGACTCGAGGGGCTGGGTTACGGTGAGGCGCTCGGCCGCTTTATCGCTGGGGACGGCGCTGACCTGCCGGCGGCAGACGAGTTAGTTTCGGTGATCGAGGCGGAACCCGCGCACGAGTTAGCTGCGGCCCGGGCGGAGTTGCTCCATGCTATGCGTAACGGCTCCGCGCCGGAAGGGCGTTGCGACCTCGAGCATCGTTGGAAGCAGGCCTCGGTCGTAGCTTCTGCCTACCGTCACGGGGTGCCGTTGACGGTCCATCCGGGCATCGGTTACGACATTATTTCAAACCACCCGATGTTCAACGGCGCGGCAATAGGCCGGGCGGCGCATATCGATTTTCAAAAATTCGCCGGGACACTCGATCAGCTTGACGGCGGTGTGGTGTTGTCGGTCGGTTCGGCCATTATGGGACCGCAAGTGTTCGAGAAGGCGTTGAGTTGTGTGAACCACATTCGACTGCAGGAAGGGCGGGAGATTGTGAAAGATCACTCGATACACGTCGTCGATTTGCAGGATGGCGGTAACTGGGACTGGACGCAGGGCGAACCGCCCGTCACCAGCGCTGCCTATTATCTAAGGTTCTGCAAAACGTACGCCCGAATGGGTGGTTCGATGCATTACTTGCAGTGCGATAATCTGGCTTTCGTCCAGCATTTATCCCGTGCGCTGCATTACGCAAACCCATCGTGAAAGAGGAGCGTTTTGGTGAAATCGCTGACCGGTTTTCTGGTCTTTGCGTGGCGTTGGTCGGCGATTTTTGTCTGGATCGGTATCTCGAGATCGACCCGGCGCTGGCTGAAACTTCCATTGAGACCGGGTTGGAAGTTTTGAACGTGGCTAACGTCCGTTCGCAGCCCGGTGGTTGCGGAACCATTCTGAACAATCTGTCAGCGCTGGGCGTGGGGACGGTTTTCCCGGTGGGTTTCGCTGGCGAGGACGGTGAGGGGTACGAGTTGATGCGATCGCTTGGCCAAGTGGGCTGCGTCGACTTGAGCCATTTCTTTCAGACGCCCGAGCGCAGGACTTTTTCCTACACCAAGCCGCTGGTGATCGAGTCCGGGCAGTCGCCTAGGGAACTGAACCGGCTCGATTTCAAGAACTGGACGCGGACGCCGCCGTCGGTGCAGGAGAGAACTGTCGAGTCGCTCAACGCCTTGGCCAAGCGGGTGGACGCGATGGTGCTGCTCGAGCAGGTCGACGAGGCTGACACAGGGGTGCTCGCCGGGGGCGTGCTCGATGCGCTTGGGCAAATCCGCCGCGACAACCCCGATCTTCTCATTCTAGCCGACAGTCGCCGGGGGCTGGGGCATTTTCCGTCCGTTGGCTTGAAAATGAATAGGGAGGAGTTTGCCGTGATGACCGGGGAGACGGCTGTCTTGCCTATGGGCGATTTATTTGTGGCGATTGAGCGCTTGGCCACCGAACGGGGCCAACCGGTGTTTGTGAGCCTCAGCGAGGAGGGCATCGCCGGGGCCAAGCCGGGAAAGGCACCGGAGCATGTGCCGTGTCTGCCTCTCCGGGGTGAGATCGACATCGTCGGTGCCGGGGATGCCGTGATGGCAAATCTGGCAATGGCCATGGCGGCAGGCGCGGAGGTTGTCGAGGCGATGAGATTTTCAATGGCTGCCGCCTCGGTGGCGGTTCACCAATTAGGCACAACGGGAACGGCGAACTTGGAGGAGATTCGTCCCTTGGTTTGCGCTCACTGATAGTGGGGCGGCTTTGTAACATTGCCCTTGATGGAGTCCATCTCTTTTGTCTCCAAGCCGGTGGCAACGCGGTTCACCTGGGTCTGGAGATGCTGAATAATCTTATCGTGCTCGATGATGGTTTGGTTCAGGGACGCTACAAGCTGTTCCAAATGCGTTAGGTCGGATTCGATGTTTACCAGCCGTTTTTCATGCGACATGGGTGCAAGATACCGCAGACGGGGCAGGGGATCGATAGCGGAGGTCGAACCGATTTCAATGCGAACCGATTTTCCCTGACTTTTTGCCGTGTGATACGATAATCGCTTTTTTGAAAATGAATCTGGATGACGAAAAGGAATTGAAGAGATGCCTTGGTTTCGGTGTGAACCTGAACTCGGACGAGGACAGGCTGCGCTTGGCCGAGGTGATCAACGCCAAGTTGTGGTTTCGCGGCCAGCCGATCGTTGGCAAGGAGAGTGAGTTTGCCCTTCTCAAGGCAAGCAAGCATCTACTGGCCAATTTGCAGGAGAAGAACCGGTTACTGGCAGAGTACCACTGCCCTGTGGATGCACGGATCCAGAATTTTCTTAACCGTTACCTTGCCGGTTCCGATGTCCCCAAGCTTCCGACCAATGCGCTCCAACTGGAGCATCACGGGTTGGCCCGTACCTTGTCGCTTCCGCCCGACAAGGATTCCTACAAATCGGAGCATGTTGACTCGTACCGGATTGAGCAGGGGGTATTGCATAATCCAAGGAGCGATCGGCGAACCACAAAAGGTGTGTTTCATATCGTAGAAGGTGGTTTGCCGATTCCGCACGACAAAAAGCAGGTTCCCAAGGCGGTGTTTGCCGCGCTGCTTGGCCAAGCTCTCTCCCCGCCGGAAGGCGTGATGGAAATCCCCTTTACGAGTTCGCAGGAGGAGAGGGCGAGGATGTTTGTGTCGTTGTTGCTGCGCCCCGTGGTCACGCCCGGGGTTCCGGGCGTTTGTGCGGAGCGTTCGCTTGAGATTCGGTTTTTCGCGCCGGGTAGCTTGGTTTCTAATTTGGATTTTGTGGAATCGATTTTTGGTAACGCCGGCGACCCGTACTTGACTGAGAACGACGCAGCGCTCGATCCGGCGCATTGGTCTGGGCACACTGGATGCGTGGTGCTTGCGCCCCACTTGGTTTTGTTGAGCAAAAAGGAACTGGGTTTGCCACATGTTTCCGAGGCCTCCGAGCGGCAAAAACGCGACGGCATGTGCTGGGAGTCCAGTGAAGAGCGCTACAACGACGGCGGCGGGTTCAAGGTGGCTTGCAGGGACGCTTCCGGCGTCATGGTCACGCTGATCGCCGACAACTATTTTGGCTACTGTAAAAAAGAGGTAAAAACCCAGATCAGTTTCTCCGCCAATCTGCTGGGTAACGCAGAGGAGGAACACGCTGGTGGCGCGATCGCCTATCCCCGATATGACCTAGGTGAAGAGTATCACTTGAGCGATTTCGTCAAGGAGGTGAAACATACCTTTGCGGAGATGATCCGGGATTGCGGCGATCTCATGGATTTTCAGCCGGAAGGATATGCCATCGACAAGCGATTCCCCGATATACAATACATCCCGGAGAATTCCATCGTGCGGCTGAGGGAACAGAGCATTTCCTGGTCGCGGGAGGGCGTCGCCCAGCGTATCCGGTTGTCGCCGGGTATCACGTATGTGCTGCCGTCTGGCTACAAGGTTTCCATGGTACGCCGTTCTGTGGGAGGGCATTGGCGCCTCGTGGGCAATGCTGCCGAGGGAGTCTTTTGCCACAAACCGTGCACAGTGTCGGGTGGTGGTAAGTCGGAAATTTCCAAGTCCATCCGCGACGCCATTTTGGGCGGGCCCGTATTTGTCGCAGATTTTCATGAGGACATGGCATCGGCTGAGGAAATCCTCCAGCGGAACTTCTCAGGCCGATTTAAGTATCCGCCGGATGTTAAACACGGTCGCAGTATCCTGGATGAGCGCCGATCGCTCGGCTCGGTGATCAAGTTGCTGACTCCTAGTCGCGCATACACGGACGAGTACAACGAGTGGCTGGGCGGAATTCCGATGCACGTCAGAGATCTCGTTTTCACGGTCAAACGGTTTTATCAACCGGAGTGGAAGGGCGATTGGGGAAGACTCTTTTCGGTGGACGCGGTCAACGGCCAACCGGGAAAGGAACTCAAGTACAAGCAACAAAAACTGGTGGCCCAATATTTGCGCGTCGGCTTCACTGGGGATGGACTTTGGCGGACGTTCACTCTGCGAAAAGATTTCATCCCCTCGGTCAAGTTGCAACGCGAGGATGACATTTCCGCCAGCACCGTGTTGCCGTCGGGGGCTCTGCCGCACCTCAGGAATGATGAACATCGCCCCTCGCTCAAGTTTGCCGCCAACTGCGAGTACCGTTTCTTTCAGCGGCCCGATGACGCGGTGCTCCGAGGATATGACAAAAATGCCGAGTCGGACTTCTGCCGCCAAAACCTTTTCGCCTCCAATTACCACCCGATCTCAAAGCAGGAGGCTCGGGATGAGGTCAATGACGCCCTTCAATTCGGGCAGTACACCGCGAACCTTCAGGAAGTCTTTCGCGGCTTTCTCGACGGCTCCAACTCTCGCGAGTTCATGACATCATCGGCGTTGCCTCGAATCGTGGACGGTAAGCCGACAAAGAACCCTCGATATCTCCAAAACCGGCCTGACGTGGAAGATGCGAGAGGGCGTTACCTCGCAAACATCGGTACGCGCCTGTATCGTCGCGTGCCGCTTGGGCAAGCGGTACTGAACCCCGTCGATGCCGTCCTGGCCGGACGTCGTAATAACCCGCCCGACGCCAAGGCAGGCATCCGAGCCCTCGCCGTTTACGGGCCGATCCACTATCAGGAACTGCCGGAACTGTTCATGGACTTCGTCAGCTCGCTTACCGGCAAATCCCCTTCAACCACGGGGGCCGGCTCGGAGGGCGCACTGACCAAGGGGCCGTTCAATGCGCTGTTGCCGGTGGTTGACCTGAACAACGCTCTGGTCAGTTATATGCTGACTAGTGACGACTGCTTCACCTCCGCCGCAGGTTACATCGGTCCAAAGTACCGCGTGAACCACGACATCAGCCTGTTGATTCCGGAACTTTGGGCACGCATGTCCTCCGGTGAACGCCGGGCGGACTACCTGATCCGGGAAGGGTACTTGGAAAAGGTGGATGATTTCGATCACGCTGGTCGAACCGTTCTGGCTGGTCGGCTTGGCTATCGGATTACGAGCCGGTTCGTGCTGGATTTTTTTGGTCGAATTTTCACCAACCCAGACTCAGTCGTGCCAGAGGACATGCTCAAACCTGAGTTGCAAGGAATCGACGATTTTGTGGATGGGGTCAACAACATCGTAGAGACTCAGCAGCGAATCGCTGGGCACTATTTTGAGGATGGCTCCATTGATGATGCCGTTCCGCCGTTACGAGCGCTGCTGCACATCATGGCGCATGGGCAGTTCGAGGGAAAAACCGCCGCCGACCCGCAGATACGCAGCCTGTTCGACCGGGAAAAAGTGCGCGAGCAAAGTTGGTATCACGATCGGATCAAGTCCAAGCAGATGCGCGACGTGGCTTATCTCGAAAACCAAGCGGCCTACATGAAGGCATTTCTCGAGAAGGAAACCCACCGCGAAGAGGCAGGCCGACTCGGCTTGTGCAAGCGCCTGGCCAAGGTGGAAGACGAACTCGTATTCGCCAGAAGCAGCGACTGCCTCGCCGCTCTCTCCGGCACGATTGGCCTGGATTGTTCGCTTAAACAATCAGGAACAACAGAGGGTGATTAAGGTGGAAGATGGGTCCTGAGCAGGGGCTCGAACTCTGAACCTATTAGTTAACAGTCGCTTGCTCTACCTTTGAGCTACTCAGTTTTTTTTGATTTCCCTTAAAAAGAACCAGCTATTATAGCTTACATCTAATTACCCCAAACTGCTCCAAAACACAGCATTTACGGCATTTAAACCATACCTGGAATCGTTCAATGGCAGTTTCTCCGACTCGTTATGAATGAAACACCTCCTGCTGTCAGCAATCGCAGCCGTGCTTCTGGACGTGTGTAGGGGGTAATCCAATTTGTGTTTTCAGTCATAAATTCTTTTTCAAGGAAAACACCATAAGGTGTCCGGAAAAGGCAATATTGAAGCCGTGAAACAGCACTTGACTGATGGTGTGGATGTAAATGCGAAGGATGTTGGTGAAACACATCATTAGGTAAGCCCATTAGTCCGAATGAAGCCGAAACCGCTGACCTCCTCCGCAATCACGGGGACAAGAGATTTGAAGAATTGAAAGATGCTGCTCACAATAAATCAAGTTGCTCCACCACTTGAACGTCTAGTTGTTAAGTGTAAAACATTAAATTTTTTATCATAAAAAAACCAATGCGCAGGGCCGGACTCTCCTCGCGACCGTACATGGGAGGGGCTAGAGGGTTGGCCCTTTTGAAGATTTACTAAGGAATATATGGCTCCTGAGCTAGGACTTGAACCTAGAACCTATTGGTTAACAGCCAACCGCTCTACCATTGAGCTACTCAGGAACTCTGAGGGCCGGAGAACCTAGCGAAAGGCCCCAAGCCTCGTCAACAGATTTCTGTAATCAATCTGCATTATCACCGTCTCAAGTGTGATCCAGTCGCTCTTGGCTTGAGTTCCACCCGCCTAAACGGCATACCGGTTTGGTGCAGTTGAACCCTCAATCCGCCGTCAAAGTTCTGAATGCGGCAACATCGTTGCGTCCGAGTCTCGGCATCGTGCTGGGCAGCGCTTTTGGGCAAGTGGCGGAGTCGATCGAGGTCGATGCGATTGTTGATTTCGCCGATCTCCCCGGATGCGCCGCATCCAGTGTCGAGGGTCACATCGGTCAGTTTATTATTGGTCGACTGGGCGATGCCGTCGTCGCGGTGCAGGCCGGCCGGTTGCACTACTACGAGGGTCACTCGATGGCTCAGGTGACATATCCGATCCGGATCATGGCCGAGTTCGGTATCGAGCAAGTGTTACTGACCAACGCCGCCGGTGGCATCGCGACAGAATTGGCAGTCGGTGACTTAATGTACATCACTGACCACATCAACCTGATGGGGGCCAATCCGCTGCGCGGCGAAGCGGCGGCGGGACTTCCCGGCTTTGTGGACATGTCTTCCGCTTACTCCGAGTCGCTTGGCCAAGCGCTTGGCCAAGCCGCCACAGACTGCGGGATCGAATTGAAGAGCGGTATTTTTGCGGCAGTGTCCGGGCCAAGCTACGAGACGCCGGCAGAGATTCGAGCCTTCGCAACGCTGGGCGCCGACGCTATAGCCATGAGCACCGTGCCGGAAGTGATCGTCGCCCGTCAGCTTGGCATCGAGGTCGCCGGCTTGTCATTCATCACCAACGCCGCCGCCGGCTTGGGTAAGTCAGCGATCAGCCACGGAGAAGTCCTTGAACAATCCCGTCAAGCCAGCGACCGCGCGACTCGTTTGCTGAAACGTTTTTGTGAGTTGGTGCGCAGTGGGACACAGATAAACGCTGGTTTTCAAGATTAAATGGATTTTGGTTCTTGTTGATTCGGCGTAGTTTATTTATGTGATTAATGGATCAGGTGTTAACAGGAAAAGTGACCAAAGCCTTCTACGTGCTCAACAGCAAGTTTGGTTTTGAGTTCTTGGAGAAGGTTTATGAAAATACTTTTATGAAGTTTTCTGTTTTAAACCTCGGAGCAAAGCCAAAATATAAATAAAAATCAATTATTATCACTGTAAGTAATCCACGCAAATTCTCACAATTAGATTTTTATCCTGAAACCCATCGATCCGTGTTCATCTAGGTCTCATTCTTGAAACATCCTGGAATTAGGCTAAAAACCCTGCCAATCTAGGTTCATCCACGTACCATTCTCAAAAATATTTTGAATTAGACTGAAAAGTTACTCTAGTTGTGTTCATCTGCGTCTCTTTTAACGCATCACTAAAATGAAGTTTGCCATTTGCAATGAGGTTTTCGAGGGTTGGTCGATTGACGACTCTATCAAGTTTGTCGCCGATACGGGTTACGATGGCATTGAAATTGCGCCGTTCACGGTGGCGCAGTATGTGACCGAGGTGACGGTGGCGGAGCGGCATCGGATTCGCGCCGTCGCCGCCGACAACGGCATCGGAATCTCGGCGGTACACTGGGTGCTCATCAATACCGAGGGCATGTACATGACGCACACCGACCCGGCGGTTCGCAGTAAAACGTCTGATTATTTTTGTGAGTTGGTGAAGTTTTGCGCCGACCTCGGAGGCGAGGCGATTGTCGTCGGCTCGCCCAAGCAACGCAATCTGCTGCCCGGAGTCAGCTTTGATCATGCGTGGGAGTTAGCTAGGGAGACGTTTGTTCCGTCGGTCAAGCTGGCGGAAGACAAAGGGGTGACGATTTGCTTCGAACCATTGGCTCCTTCCGAGACGGATTTCGTGAACACGGCTGCAAAGAGCATTGAGTTCATTCGGCAGTTCGACAGCGACGCCTTCAAGATTATCCTCGATGTGAAGGCGATGTGTTCCGACCCCAAGCCGATACCGGATATTATCCGCGACTCGCATCCGGATTTTGCCTACTTCCATGCTAACGACGCAAACCTCAAGGGGCCGGGTTTTGGCGATGTCGATTTTAAGCCAATCTTTGGTGCGCTGAAGGAAGTCGGCTACGGTGGTTTTGTGTCGGTGGAGGTGTTTGACTTCGAGGAAGGACCCGAGACAATTGCCCGCGAGAGTCTGCGTTACATGAGAGAAGCCTCCGCGTAAACCAAGCGCTTGTCCAAGTGGTTATTGGCGTGCCTGCAGTTCGTAGTTGAGAACGGCGAGGCAGTAGATGGCGGCGGTCTCGCTCCGGAGCACGAGCGGGCCAAGCGAGATCGGCTGGGCAGCTGAGCGGATGGTGTTAATTTCCGCCGGCGTGTAATCGCCTTCCGGCCCGACCCAGATAGCTAGTTTGCCCGGCGCTTGGCCGTACTCGGCGGCGTGGGCGTCGATTTGTTCGCGTGGGTGTTTTGCGTCGGGTTGCAGTGTGGCGATCAGGGAGAGATCTGATTGGCGAGCATCATCCAGGGCTGCTTTGGGCGTCATTGGCAGTTCAAGCCTGGGCAGCCATGCGGAGCCGCATTGTTTGATCGACTCGATGCAGATGCTGCGCCATTTCTCGACCTTAGCCGCTGTCTTGGCGTCGTCCCAATCCGGCACGGAGCGCTCGGACAGCACCGGCACGACCCGGTAGGCGCCGAGTTCGCTTGCTTTTTGGACAATGAAATCCATCGCTTTGCCCTTGGTCACGGCTTGGTAAAGCGTGATCTGGAAGGGCAGGGGGGGGATGCTGTTTTCTTGGATGATCTCCAATGTTGTCGAGTCGTTGCGAGCTTCCTCTGCCTGGCAGAGCAGTTCCTTTCCTGCGCCGTTCAGCACGACAACGCGATCTCCCTCGCGCAGACGAAGCACCGAGCGAGCGTGCTTGGCTTCAGCCTGGGAGAGGCGAAGTGGGTTGTTGTGGCACTCCTCCGGGGGGATGAAAAATCGGTGCATGAAACTGGGGGCGACTAGGTGAAAAACTTCTTGGCCTTCTCGAAGAAGGAGCCGCGCATGGGGTTGACACGGTCGTCGCAGAGTTTGCCGAACTCGCTTAGCTTGGCCTTCTGCTCCGCGTTCAGCCGGATCGGCACCTCGACGATGACCCGCACGTGCAGGTCGCCGTGCCCGTAGCCCTGCACGTTTTTGACACCTTTACCCCGAAGCCGAAGGATCGTTCCGGATTGGGTTCCGGGAGGTACATTGATTCTGGCGCTCCCGTTGAGGGTTGGTACTTGTATCTCCGAGCCAAGCGTTGACTGCACAAAGCTAACGGGCACTTCGCACTGCAGGTCGTCGCCGTCGCGCTCGAAAATTTCATGCTCCTTCACGTGTAGCACGACGTACAGGTCGCCCGGTTTGCCGCCGTGAACGCCGGCTTCGCCGTTGCCGGTTGAGCGCAACCGCGCGCCGGTGTCGACGCCGGCCGGGACGCGGATGGTAACTTTGCTGGACTTGTCGCGCCGGCCCTCGCCGTTGCACTTGGGGCATGGCTTGTCGATGGAGGCCCCGCTGCCGTGGCATTTGGGACAAGTCTGGGCCACGCTGAAAAAGCCCTGCGATTGAACGACTTGCCCGCGACCGTTACAGGTGCCGCAGGTCGAGCGCCGTCCGCCGTCCGCTGCACCACTGCCTTTGCAGGAATCACAGGAGTCGAGTTTGCTGAGACGGATTTCCTTTTCGCAACCGTGGACGGCTTTCTCGAAGGTCAACTCCATGTCGTAGCGCAGATCGGAACCGCGAGTCGGGCCGGAGGAACTGCGTTGGCCGCCACTACCAAACAAATCCTCAAAAATGCCGCCGCCGCTGCCGCCGCTGCTAAACGCCTCCTTGAAAATGTCGAACGGATCGTGAAATCCTCCGCCTCCACGACTGGCCCGGGAACGCGCGCCGAACGCGGCGTGACCAAACTGGTCGTAGGCCGATTTTTTCTCGGGATCGCTCAGGGCCTCGTAGGCTTCACCAATTTCCTTGAATTGCTCCTCGGCCTCCTTGTTGTCGGGATTCTTGTCAGGATGATATTTGACGGCGAGCTTGCGGTAGGCTTTTTTGATTTCATCAGCGGAGGCACCCTTGCTGATGCCCAGGACCTGGTAGTAATCGCGCTTGGCCATGCTTATTGCTCGTTGGCTTCCTCGTCCTCCCCGGAGGGGACGGCCACGACAACGGAAGCAGCCCGCAGGAGGCGATCCCTGAGCCGGTAGCCTTTGCGGGTTTGCTCGATCACGGTGCCCTCGTCGGCCTCGTCGGTTTTCTTACGAGACACGGCTTCGTGTTGGGAAGGGTCGAACGCTTGTGCAGTGGCGTCGATTTCAACAAGCCCGACCTCCTCGAGTGTTCGCTTGAGTTGGGTGTAAACCATCTCGATACCTGTCTTCAGTGAGTCGATTGTGCTGTTATCCGCCTTCTGGACGGCTGACATGGCCATCTCGAAACTATCCATCGTGGGGAGCAGTTGCTCGATGAGGGACTCGTTGGCGTAGCGGACGGCATCCTGCTTCTCCTTGGCCAAGCGCTTGCGCAGATTGTCGGCCTCGGCGACCTGGCGCTGAAGGCGGTCATAAAACTCCTCCGACTTGGCGGCCTGTTGTCGAAGCTCCTTGAGTTCCTCCGAGGTGGGTGGGGGGAGTTCCTCCTCCTCTTCAGGTTCGGTTTCAGTATGCTCAGGTTCCTCGTCCGCCGGTTCGGGCGCTTGGCTTTTCTGATCCGGTATAGACGGGGCGTTATTGTCTTTCTCCTCCGAGTCGTTGATCTCGATTTGGGTGGTGTCTTGGTTTTCTTCTTTGGCTTCCCTGCTCATGAATGTCTGCCTATAACCGGCGGCAAATAATATACACGACCCTCCTATACAGGGCAACCGCGAAGCGCGGGCGGGAGGTTGTTTGCATCAATTGGGGTTTGTCGGTAGTATACATAAAGGTTTTAGCGAATGCCGGAAAAGACAAAAAAAGAGGTGCAACCTCAGGCTCGAGAGTATTTTGAGAAGGGGATTACCGCGCTGCGAAAGGAGAATCTCGACTACGCGACCAAGCTCTTCGAGCAGGCGCTACGGCGTGAGCCGGGGTTTTTCGAGTGCCGCGAGGCCCTACGGCTCAACCAGTTCAAGCGTTCCGGCAAGAAGAGTGGCCTCTTCAAGATGTTCGGCAAGACGACTTCGACGTCGCTTTTGCCGAAGGGCCAGTTGGCCTTAAAGAAAGATCCGCTTGAGGCGATCGAGGTGGCCGAGCAGGTCTTGAATGATGACCCATACAGCGTGATGGGTAACAAGCTTTTGGCGGATGCCGCCACGGCGGCCGGATTCCCGCGCACGGCTCTGTTCGCCTGGGATCTTGTCATGCAGAAGCACCCGGATGACAAGGCCTACACCATGCGATACTGTCAGGCATTGGTGAATAACGGCGACGTGGTCAAGGCGGAGGAGACCTGCACGGCATTGGCCAAGGTGCACCCCGGCGACCAGGAAGTGCTGCAGTTGTCCAAGAACCTGATGGCCAGCCGAACCCTGTCCGAGGGCGGCTACGACAAGGTCGCCGCCGGTGAGTCCGATTACCGCGCCGTGCTGAAGGACGAGGCAGAGGCGGTGTTGCTCGAGCAGGAAAACCGGCGTTCCGAGCAGGAGTCCACAGCCGAAAACCTTATCAAGGAGTACGAGCTGCGGTTGGTGGACGAACCGGAAAACCTGAAGCTCATTCGCTCGCTGGCGGAACTGCAAAGCCGCGTGAAGGATTTTGACAAGTCAGTCGGCTACTACGAGCGGTTCAACAAGACCAACCTGCGCTCCGATGCCGCCGTGGATAGGGCCATCGTGGATACAAAACTGTTGCAGTTCGACTGGCGGATTGAACAGGCTGGCCAAGGCGATGCCGGCGAACTGGAAGTTGAGCGCAGTGCGTTTGAGATGGAGCAGATGCAGCACTTGTCCGACACGTACCCCTCCGACTTGTCGCTACGCTACGACCTCGGTGTGCTGCAATTCGAGGCCGGCGAGATCACCCCGGCGATCCAGTCCTTCCAGCGCTCGCAGGCCAATCCTCACAAGGAAATCCCGTCGTTGATGCACATGGGCAAGTGCTTTGCCAAGCGCGGCATGAACGACATGGCGGCGGGTACTCTGCAAAAGGCGCTCGATAAGAAGGAAATCATGGACGACGAAAAAATGGATTTGCACTACCAACTCGGTTGCGTACTCGATTCTATGAATCGTGCGGAGGAATCAATTGAGCAGTTCAAGCTCATCTACGAGCGCGATATCGGCTATCGCGATGTCGCCGACCGGGTGGATGCCTATTACGCCAGCCTTGGATAGGGTGGCCTGGAATAATGAAATCAATGACTGGTTACGGACGGGGTGAATGCACGGCTAAAGGCACGCGCATTACGGTGGAGTTGAACTCGGTGAACCGCAAACAGGCTGAGGTGTCGCTGGGTGTTCCGACGGAGTTGGAGTCCATTGAGTCCGACTTACGCGACCTGATCCTCGCCACGGTTTCCCGCGGCCGAGTCAGCGGCAGGGTGGCATTGCAACGTTCCGGCGTGGACCGCGCTTCAGGAGTTACCATCAATGAGGCCCAAGCCAAGGCTTACCGGTCGGAACTGACCAAGTTGGCCAAGTCGCTAAAGATCCCTGACAACCTATCGCTGGACAGCCTCTTGCGTCTGCCCGGTGTGATGGAAACCTCTGAGCCGACGCTTGATGCCAAGGCATTTCGTGCACCGGTAAAGCGAGCGCTTGCCCAAGCGATTGAGGGGTTGCTGGCGATGCGGGAGAAGGAGGGAGGCAACCTTGCCCGGGACTTGACCAAGCGCCTATGCAAGCTGCGCCGCATCGTCAAGCGGGTGGCTAGACGCGCCCCTGACGTGCTGAAACACCACCGGGAGCGACTGATCGAACGATTGAAAAACGCCAACGTGGACGTGCCCGGCATGGACGATGAGCGTCTTCTTAAGGAGGTTGTCTATTACACGGATCGCACGGACATCACCGAGGAATTGACCCGGCTTAATAGCCACTTTGTCCAACTGGAGGAATGCCTCTCCGACAATGTACCAGTGGGTCGCAAGCTCGATTTTCTGGCTCAGGAAATGTTTCGTGAAATTAACACGATCGGCTCCAAGGCGAACGATGCCAATATTTCCAGTGAGGTGGTCACTCTAAAAACCGAGTTGGAAAAAATCCGTGAACAAGTTCAGAATATCGAGTGAATGACGCCGTTTCCAGCACGCCGCTTGTCGTGGTGATCTCCGCCCCGTCAGGGACCGGCAAAACTACGCTTTGCGACAACATCCGCGCCGCCCTGCCAAGCATTAGCAATGCGGTCACCTGTACCACCCGCAAGCCGCGGGATGGCGAACTGGATGGGGTCGATTATTATTTCCTAGGAGAGGATGAGTTCCACGGCAGAGTCGCAGGCGGGGAGTTTCTGGAGAACGCTGTCGTGCACGGGAACCATTACGGCGTGCTGAAGTCGGAACTGCGGGCCAAACTCGCCGAGGGGAGCGACGTACTGCTCAACATCGACGTGCAGGGCGCGGCGACCATTCGGGAAGCGGCGGGGAACGACCTGGTTTTGAACGAGGCTTTACTCACCGTTTTTTTGTGTCCTGTAAGTTTGGGTGAGCTTGAGCAGCGGCTTCGCGGACGGGGCACCGACTCGGATGAAATTATCGCCAAGCGCCTTGCGATCGCCAGGGATGAAATGGATCAGGCTGAAAAATTTGATCATATGCTGACCAGCCAGACCAGGGAGGCCGACCTCGAGCAAATGCTCGGTATCATCGAGCGCGCCCGTCTGGCCAAGAGGGAAACTGTATCGACCGATGAGTGAATCCAAAAAAATTGTGCTCGGTGTGAGTGGCTCGATTGCCGCTCACAAGGCGATCGATCTTGCCAGTCTGTTGACCAAGGTCGGGTGCTTGGTGGATGTGGTGCTGACACGGGACGCGCAGGAATTCGTCAAGCCGCTTCCGTTCCAGACGCTCACTCGCAGGCGAGTGATCACCAGCCTGTACGTTGAGGAGGAAACCGGTGTCGCGCACATCCGCGCCGCCGATCAGGCGGACTTGCTGCTGATCGCCCCGGCGACAGCCAACACTCTGGCGAAGCTGGCTCACGGCTTGGCCGACGATCCGCTTGGCTGTGTGGCACTGGCTTTGCGGCCCGAAGCCAAGGTTTTGGTTGCCGCGGCGATGAACGGCAGCATGTGGCGACACCCCGCCACCGTGGCCAATGTGGCGACGCTGACGGCTTGGGGCGCTGAGTTTATCGGGCCGGACGAGGGTCTGTTGTCCTGCGGTTATGAGGGCATCGGGCGGCTCTGGCCCGTGGATGAAATAGCCAACCGCGCCCTTGAACTGCTCGGCCTGGAGCAGGCAAACGATTGATCAAATGGCCTCCTCCAGGGGCAACAAGACTTGGATAGACTGGTGGCGCCTGTCGCAGTTGTTCCGTTCCGTTGCGCCCGATGATGGCTCGCAGCGTTCGCGAATCCGATTCATGGAGCGAAGCACTGTTCTGCCGGTCAAGGCGGTTTATTTCATTGTCCTCATTTTTTATCTCTACTTTGGCGAGTGGCCAGAGATGGACGCTGACCGGGTGCGCTGGACATTGCTGCGGACGATCCAGTGGTTCTTCATTTTCTGCCTTATCGTGAATGTGTCGATCGGCGTGATGCTAATTCGGATGGAGGAGTTTTCCACGCGGGTGCTTCGGGAGGTGGTGTTTTCCATTTGCCTGTTTGACGCGCTCTTGCTGGCGATGATGACGGAGTTGACTGGCGGCTTTGAGAGCTTCTTGTTTTGGATGTTCCTCGGGCTGCAGATTCGCATCGCAATCAGCATGCCAATTGCATCGACACAAATCGTGGCTAACCTTTCGGTCAGCGTGATTTATCTGTGCGCCGGTGCGTTCGATATTATTGTTGCCCGCTCGGAGGAGGAACTTGAAAACATCACGGGCGAGCCGGTGATGCTGAGGGCGCTGCTGTTGGTGCTGATGACGGCCTGTGGTTACGGGTTGCAGGTGTTGATCGACAAACAGCGCCGTATGGATGCCGAGGATGATGAGTACGATCGACGCCAAAGCCAGCTCCAAGCCTCGGGACGTTTGGCAGCGGAGATTGCGCATCAGGTTAAGAACCCGCTGGGCATCATCAACAACGCGGCGTTCGCTCTTGGCCAAACGACGAATGAAAACGAAACGGCCAAGCGCCAGGTCGCCTTGATCCGGGAGGAGGTTAACAAGGCAGATCAGATCATCACCAAGCTTATGGGCTACGCCCAGTTGGTGGAGGGCCGTTTGGCCAAGCTTGACGTGAACGAAACTCTTGAGGCGGCACTGTTGCAGGTGTTCCCGAAGGGGAGTAAGTTCGGCACACGGATCCGTCGCGATTACGGGATCGCGCTCCCGCCGTTATTGGCCCAACCTGAGCACATCAGCGAAGTATTCGTCAATATCATCCAAAACGCCCGGGAAGTGATGGGCAGCGCGGGCGAAATATGTATAAAAACAAGCTACGAAGGAGATTACACCTTCCGGGTGACCATTGAAGACAACGGCCCTGGGATACCGGTTGACAGGTTAGAGACCGTCTTCGAGCCATACCACACCACCAAGGAGAAAGGTACCGGGCTGGGCTTGGCGATCGTTAAGCACAATACGGAGCTGTATGGAGGAACGGTAAAAATAGAATCTAAACTTGAAAAGTACACCCGCTTCAATCTAATATTCCCAGGACGGACTGTCCTTCGGCTACTGTCTTCATGAACAGAAATCTCAGGCTATTAGTCGTGGACGACGAGCGCAACATGCGCGAGTCCCTGAAGACGGTTCTCGAGTCGCGTGGCACCCTCGTGGACACCGTCGAGTCGGCGGAGCAGGGATTGACGGCTATTGAGGCGTCCGATTATTTCATGGTCATCACAGACGCGCGCCTCGAGGGGATGAGCGGCTATGATTTCCTGCGTGAAGCTCACGAGCGATGGCCGGAGTTGCCGGTGCTGATGATCACTGCCTACGCCACCCCAAAGCTGGCTGTGGAGGCGATACAGACCGGCGCCATTGATTATCTGTCCAAGCCGTTCGAGCCGGAGGAACTGCTGCACTCCGTCAACCGATGCGCCGAGCGGCATCAGCTCATCCAGCAAAACGAGAAACTCAAGTCGCACCTACCGTATGGCTATCAACTGGATGACATCATTGGCAACTGTCAAAGCCTGAAGGACTTGCGAGAGATGGTCCGGACGGTTGGGCCGACCGAGGCGACCATCCTGATTCTCGGCGAGAGCGGCACCGGCAAGGAATTAATCGCGGGATCCATCCACCATTCCAGCCAACGCCGCGAAGAGACCTACGTGCGGCTGAATTGCGCAGCAATTCCCGAGACACTGCTCGAGAGTGAACTGTTCGGGCACGAGAAAGGTTCCTTCACCGGGGCGGTGAAACAAAAGATAGGGCAAGTGGAGGAGGCCAACAACGGAACACTGTTCCTTGACGAAATCGGCGAGATGTCCCGTTCCCTGCAGGCAAAGTTGCTACGTTTTCTCGAAGACGGTACGTTCGTACGGGTCGGTGGGACGGAGGAGCAGCGGGTGGACGTCAGGATTCTCGCGGCGACCAATCGGGATATTATCGACGCCATCGCGACCGGCGATTTCAGGGAGGACCTGTACCATCGGTTGAACGTCGTTCAGTTGAGGGTGGCCCCGTTGCGCGAGCGAGAAGGGGACGTGACGTTGTTGGCGGAACATTTCCTCTCAGGGTTTGGCCGGAAGATGAACAAGCAATTCCAGCCGCTCTCCAGCGAGGTGCAGCACATGCTCAACACACACCATTGGCCGGGCAACGTCCGCGAGCTGCGAAACACTATTGAGAGGGCAGTTATCCTAGCTACATCCGACGTGATACATCCCGTCAACCTACCCGATTTCCGACTCGAGACCCGTCTTCGCAAGGAGGACGACTTAGGCATATCGTACGAGGGGCTTGCTCTGGAAGAGGCACTTGCCTCGTTTGAGCGTGACATGATCCGGGGGGAACTGGCCCGCAACAATTCCAACCTCAGTAAAACAGCGCAGAAACTGGGCATCAGTCGTCATGCCTTGCGCTACCGCATGACGCGACTGCAACTTACCAGTGATGGAAGCGTGGGCGATGATGATAAACCAAGCGGCGAATGAATTTTTCAATGGAACTCCCCACACAAATACTGGCCCTTCTTAACCCAGGAAACCCGAGCACTGGAGGCGGTTTTTTGGATTCTCTCAAGGGGCCGTTGCTGATTCTGGTAATCGGACTTGCCTTGGCACTGGTCATTGCCATTGTCATCCTGACGATGCACCGGGATGGTGGGGGCAAGCAATCCCGACACGGAGGCTCCGCGCGATTGTCGACGGCCAAGCCGACGGCTCCGGGCGAGGAAGGCGATCACCGGAAGAAACGCCGCCGCCATAAACGTCGGCGACGGGATCATCGGAAACGGAACCCGACTCTGTCTGAAACCGGCGGCTTGCCCCCGAAAAACAAGGACGACCCAGAGGAGTCCGAAATGGAAGCGGATCAGTGACTCAAGTCTCTCAAAGCCATTTAATAACGGCGAAAAGCGGCTCCAATTTGGCAGCCGCATTTTTCTTGCTCCCCAAGGCTAGGCGGAGGGGTATGGTCGCGCTTTACGCCTTTTGCCGGGAGGTGGATGATGTCGCGGACGATGACGCAGTGCCGTTGGCCAAGCGCGCCGAAAAGCTGCAGCGATGGAGGGACGACATTCGGCGCGCGTGCGAGTGGGGTGAGCCTCAATTCGAAGTCTGCCGCGAGTTGCGACCGTTTATCCGGGAATACAGTTTGCCGTTTAGCTTGTTTGACGAGTTGCTCACTGGCATGGAGTCCGACTTGCAAAAAACGAGGTATCGTGACTTCGACGAATTGAAACTTTACTGCCATCGTGCGGCCTCGGTCGTTGGTCTTTTGAGCATTCGTGTTTTCGGTTGCGATGGCGAAGCGGCACAACGTTACGCGGAAAACCTTGGGCAAGCGCTGCAGTTGACCAACATCCTGCGCGACGTCGCCGAGGATGCTGCGCGAGGTAGGATTTATCTGCCTCAATCGATGCTCGAAAAACACTCGGTCGAAGAGAGTGACATTCTGGAGGATCGCTTCTCTGTTGGTTACGAAAATGCCGCACAGGAAATCGCCGAACGCGCCTGGGCGCATTATCGGCTGGCTCGCGAATCATTCCCGCTCGGGCAGAAACACCAGCTCGTCGCCTCGGAGACCATGGGTGCGACCTATTGGCGGTTACTGATGAAACTTCGTGCTGTGCGGTACAATGCCTTTCAGTCGAATCGGAGTAGGTTAAGAACCAGTCGATTGGCCAAACTGGCCATAGGGTTGAAAACCTGGCTTTCATTGAGGCGCAAGACCTACCGGCCGGTTTACGGTTAATCGGCCCGTGCTGCCAATCGCTCGAGACGCGCTTCGAGTTGATTGCGGAAGACATATCGGTTTTGCGGTGTGATCAGGACCGGCCGCTTGCCGCTTTTGCGGTACAAAACAAGCATGCGGTGGTCCCCCTTCAGCGTGTTCCGCCAAACTTCCGGCTTGCCCTTGAGGCGTTTTGAAATGCGGCCGATATCCGACAGTGGTATTCTGCGCAGGGTAAATCCCATCCACTCTACCACCACGGCCATCGATCCAACGCGGAAATCAATTTTGGGCATCGCCCAAAAGATCGTTAGGGCGATGAGCCCCCATACCCCGGGAACGGCCCAGATAATTAACTCCCAGTTCTCTGACAGGAATTTCAATTGTACGTTTGGTTGGTTGCCGTGCGCTACCTCGGGTCGGGAATAAACAATGTTTGCCCTATTCGCATCGTTCGCGGATTCAGCTTCGGGTTTGCGTCAAGAACCGACTTGAGGGTGACTCGCTTTTTTGCGCCCTGGTTTTTTAAATTAGCATTGTAGGCTGCGATGATAGCCGAGATGGTTTCGTCTTTCTGCACCGTATGTTCAAAACTTTTTTTGGAATTGGGGGTGGTTTTCGTTGCCCTTCCAACGCTAGAGCCGGATCGAAGCAGGGCTGTCATTTCCTTGAGAATCAAATCCTTGTCCTGCACTCGTTTTCGATCGACTTCGCGGATGGACTTGGCCAATCCCTCGAGGTCGTCCCGGGTGGCGGTGGCGGTATCTTTTGTCGCGGTCTTAGCCCGTAGAAGCCGCATTTCGCTTCGGAGTTTTGAGAGTTCGCTCTTAAGAGAGTTATGGGCCATGAGTAGGTCTTCAAGTTGGCTATGCAGTCGGCGATAATCCTCCCGGATGGCACGTGCATCGAGTGAAGGGCCCTGGGCCATGGCGAGGGAGGTTTCCAAGAGGTAAATTGTTGCCAAAAACGAGGTTAATAAAAACAAACGCTTCATCCCGGAAATCTAAGTCCGTACTCCCGCAAACTCAAGCCTCAGCCTTTTGTTTTGTGGGTTTTTGATTGCTGTCGCTTGAGCAAGGCGGTTCAATTACTGCCATGCAAACCTGTTTTCGCTGGCTGACCAACCTTTTCCCGCTCTGGTCTGTTCTTGTGGCGGTGGTGGCACTGGCTTGGCCGGGCGCATTCGACTGGTACTCCGCCACGATGATCCGAGTTGGCCTTGGTATCATTATGCTGGGAATGGGACTCACACTGACTCTCGACGATTTCCGACGGGTGTTCGTGATTCCGTTTGCTCTGTTTGGCGGCGTGGGGCTCCAGTTCGCTGTGATGCCTTTCCTGGGTTGGGGCATTGGTCACATCCTGGAACTGCCGAGAGACATGGCCGTTGGCTTGGTGCTGGTTTCTTGCTGCCCCGGCGGGACCGCCTCGAATGTTGTCGTCTTTCTCGCCCGGGCAAACGTCGCCTTGTCCGTCAGTATGACCGCCATCTCGACGATGCTGGCTGTGGTGCTGACACCATTGCTTACCATATTGTATGTGGGGGAACGGGTGTCGGTGGATGCACTAGGCCTGTTGCAGAGCATTTTGATCATCGTGATTTTTCCGGTCGCTGCTGGCGTTGGGATCAACCATTTCTTTGGCAAGGCGGCAAGTCGAATCGCCGTCGTGTCGCCGTTTGTCTCGGTGGTTTTCATCATCCTTATCGTTGGTTACATCCTCGCTCAAAACCGTGACTCCATCCTCGAGAATTGGCGCATGCTTGTCGCCTCGGTGTTGCTGTTGCATGTCGGTGGCTTTGGGATGGGTTACGGCCTGTCCAAGCTGATGAGATTCGACGAGCAGTCGAGTCGCACGGTATCGATAGAGGTGGGGATGCAAAACAGCGGCTTGGGCACCGCCTTAGCGACAAAGCATTTTGCAGCTCTGCCGTTAGCCGCCGTACCGTGTGCTGTCAGCGCCGTGACCCACTGTATTCTCGGCAGCATCGCCGCCGGGGTCTGGCGAATGTTGAATGCCCGGAAGACCAGCGATCAGCAATAGATTGCCAACAAGGCGGTTCGGGTGTTTATTTCTTTCCTTTACACGGAGACATGACTGACCAAAAAAAAATACTCGACCTGTACTTTTTGGATGCCAGGGCGCGGTTGATCGATATTGCGGCGTTCATGGATCGTGTTGACCGGGCTGATGGCGGTGACGATTTCCGCTACGACGCCTTTCGCGCTGCTCTCAAGGCGCTAGAGAGCGAGAAACAGGATCGCGCCAGGAAAGTGCTGCTGGCGTTCAGTGACCCTACAGAGGAACCGATTCCCGTGGCAACCACCAAGGCGGCCTGCGGTGCCTGGCCCGGAGTGGAGAACGCTTAACCGGCGAAAGACGATGCGTTATATTGAGCCACACGGCCACATGGTCAGCCGCACGACCGACGACTATCAGGCGATGGCGATCGCCGGCTGCCAGGCGGTCAGCGAACCGGCGTTCTGGGCCGGTTTCGACCGCAGCTCAGTGCAGGGTTTTTACGACTACTTTTGCCAACTCACCCAGCACGAGCCGCGCCGAGCTGCGATGTTTGGCCTCCCGCACTACACCTGGCTTTGCATCAACCCGAAGGAGTCGGAGGATCTTAAACTCGCCGACGAGGTGTTGTCTATCATCCTTGAGTTCATGGACTGCCCCAACGTCCTTGGGATCGGCGAGATAGGCCTGAACAAAAACAGCCGAAACGAGATGCTCGTCCTCGAGAAACACATCGACTTGGCAGCCAGCAACGACCAGTTGATCCTCGTCCACACACCGCACCTCGAGGACAAGCGCAAGGGCACTCAGCTGATTCTCGACGTGCTCAAGAGCGACAGTCGCATTAGGCCGGAGCGCTGCATCATTGACCACGTCGAGGAGCACACCGTCGGCATGGTGCTCGACGACGGCTTTTGGGCTGGCATGACTCTGTACCCAGAAACCAAGTGCACCTCCAACCGGGCGATCGATATTCTCGAGTTGTACGGCAACGAGCGGATTTGGATGAACAGCGCGTGCGACTGGGGCATCAGCGTGCCGTTGGCCGTGCCTCGGGCAGCACAGGAAATGAAACGCCGAGGTTGCAACTCTAGGCAAATCGACAAGGTGATTTACCAAAATCCGATCGAGTTCATGAGTCAAAGCCCGCGCTTCAATACTCCCGAGGGGCTATGAGCTTGCTCAAGCACACATGAGGCTCAGCCACGGTATCCATCTCGCCTACTGCACAAACATCCATCGCGGCGGCGATTGGCCAGAGACGTTCCGCTCGCTCAACGAGCACACGCTCCGGGTGCGTGACCGCGTTAGCAGCGGCAAGCCGTACGCGATCGGTTTGCGGCTGGGCGACACTGCCTCCCGCCAGCTTGCTCAAGCGGACGAGCTAGAAAAATTCCATACTTGGCTTGAGGAAAACGACTGTTATGTGTTCACCATTAACGGGTTCCCGTATGGTGACTTTCATGGAAAAAGGGTCAAGGAACAGGTTTACAAGCCGGATTGGACCACCGTCGAACGCGTCGAGTACACCAAGCGTTTGTTCGATATTTTGGCCGTGATTGCTCCGGCGGAATCGGGCGGCAGCGTCAGCACCGTACCGTGTTCGTTCAAGGAATTCATCAAAACCGGCGAGCAGGTCGAGGCCATGCGCCGCAATGTTTGGAGCGTGGTCGAGCACATCGACGCGCTCAGCGAAAAGACTGGCAGGGATTTGCATCTCGGACTCGAGCCGGAGCCGTTGTGTTATCTCGAGACCACCGGCGAGATGATACGGTTCTACCGACAACTCCGCGACGACCGCCCCGGCGATGACCGGCTATCCAGGCGCTTGGGCATCAACTACGACGCCTGTCACTTGGCAGTCGAGTTCGAGGAGGCCGCCGGCGCGATTGGTTCACTCATTGCCGAGGGAGTCCGGATCAGCAAGTTGCACTTCAGTTCAGCACTCAAGGTGAGCCCAAGCGCCGAGACGCTTGACGGCTTGGCCAGCTTTGCCGAGGATATTTACTTTCATCAGGTTGTGGCCAATGGCGCCGATGGTTCGCTCACACGGTACCGAGACTTGCCGGATGCCTTGGCCGCCGCCGATCGTGGTGAGACAAGTGGAGATACCGAGTGGAGAATCCACTTTCACGTTCCGCTACATTGCCCGCCGACTACGTTGTTCGACACGACTGCCGATCAACTGGACCGCGTCATTGAGACGCTCGCCGCCAATCCGGCGATTTGTTCGCACATCGAGATGGAAACTTACACGTGGGAAGTGTTGCCCGGTGAGTTGAAGCAGCGCGACGTTGTTGATCAACTTGCCGGGGAATACGACTGGACATTGGCCAAACTGGCAGAGAAGGGGATACACCCCGCTGACTGATATGCGCCCGAAACGCGATTCATCCTACGGTTGCATAAAAGCTCTCCTGCTGCTGGGCCGCGTCTCCAACCTGCCCACCGTCTGGTCAAACTGCCTCGCTGCCTGGTTGTTGGCCGGCGGCGCGCTGGTCGAGTCGGCGGACCAACAACGCTTCACTTGGCTTATCGCCGGAGCGACGCTGCTTTTTCTTGCGGGCATGTTTCTCAACGACGCCTTCGACGTTCAGTTCGACCGCGAGCACCGTCCCGAGCGCCCGATCCCCAGCGGCGCCATCACTGCAAAGACGGTTTGGGTGCTGGGCATTGGTCAACTGCTGCTCGGCCTTGGCTGTCTCGTTTGGATGAACACCTTGGCGACACTCTGCGCGCTTGGCTTAGCCGCGAGTATTCTGTTGTACGATTGGCTGCACAAACGTACGGCTTGGTCGCCGATGCTCATGGGGCTGTGCCGATTGTTCCTGTACCTCTTGGCCGCAGCAACCACCACGGAGCCGCTTGGCCTCTCAGTTGTTTTGTGCGCGTTTGCGCTGTGGGCTTACATTGTCGGCCTGAGCAATATCGCCCGGCGCGAGGCCACCGGCGGCCGTGTCAATTCATGGCCGTGCTGGCTGCTTGGTTTGCCGTTGGCGCTCGCCTTCGCGCTGCCATATTGGGACGGGGAAGCTGATATTTCATGGCGAGGAGTGCTTGTTGCTGCTGCATTGTATGCCTTGTGGACGGTTCGAAGTTTGCTGTTCACATTCAAGTCGATGACGCCGCAATACGGGCGAACCGTCTCCGGACTGCTGGCCGGAATTGTTTTATTCGATTTCCTGCTCACGGCGAATCAGAACATGCAGATGGGTGTCGTGTTTTTCGGATTTTTCGGTTTGGCCCTGTTGTTTCAGCGCTACATCCCCGCTACATGAACCCAGTTTCCAACGAACGGTTGACTCGCTTTTTTTCGGTGTGCCGTAACAATTCGAACGCCAATAACGTATGGTTCTTCGCCTAGCTATCGGCTTGGCCAAGCGAGATCGTTGAAAACCAGGACACAAAAAATTGTTTTTTCAATACTGGCTGCAATCCTGCTGGCAACGGCGGCCGTGGCACAGTGGACTCGTGATCCCGGCGGCCGCGGCGGGTTTGGAAGAGGCGGAAGAGGAGGTGTGCCGGAATGGGAAAACGATGCCGAGATGCCCCATGACAAGTTCACATTTACCCGCATACAATACTCAGGCTATGGACGGGGGTTTGGTGGATGGCGGGTGGATTACCCCAACGCAGACCTAAACTTTTCCCACCGCATCGAGCAACTCACCGCCATCAAGGCCGATCCCGAAGGTGCCGTTGTTCAGTTAACTGAGAAAAAGCTCTATGGGTACCCCTTCGTTTACATCACCGATCCCCGCTCAATTTCCCTTGGTGAGGATGAGGTGAAGGGTTTTAGGAAATACCTACGCAACGGCGGCTTTTTCATGGCGGACGACTTTTGGAGTGAGCCGGAGTGGGAAGCCTTTTACCGGGAAATGAAGCGAGTGTTGCCCGATGTCGAGCCGGTGGACTTGCCAGAGGAACACCCGCTGTTCAGGCACGTGTTCCCACTCGGCAGTAAGCCGCAGGTGCCCAGTGAAGACTGGTACGTGGATCGGTTCTCCACGGCGCAAGAGGCACTGGACAACGGTGTCACCTGGGAGACCAAGCGATACGACGTCATGCCCCCCGTGCCACATTTCTACGCCTACTTCGACAAGAAAGGCCGGATGATGGGCGTCGCCTGCCACAACACCGACATCGGCGATGGCTGGGAGGAGGAAGGCGTGAGCGAATGGTATTTTAAAAACTTCTCCGAGTCCAAGGCATACCCGATGGGAATCAACATCCTCATCTACGCCATGACCCACTGAAGTCACGCATGACGGGTTTAGTGAAGCCGGAAAATGATACCCAGGGCGGACTTGAACCCACAACCTTCTGCTTAGAAGGGTTTCATAGCCAAAAACCGCCCAAAAACAGCACGGCATTTTACGCCTCCAAACAAAGGCTGAAACAGGTGTAATGTGACAAGAGGTAACACACCAAAAGTGCATAGCTCCACAAAATCATTTTCATAATAAGTGTTAAGTTCAGCTAGGATTGGGTGGTGAACAAGGAATGTTTCAAAAGGATCGTCTGTGTCGGCTGCGGGAGTTAGCTTCTCTCCGAAATATGAGACATCGCCGCGCCTTCACGCTGATCGAGTTGCTGGTGGTTATTGCTATCATTGCCATCCTGGCCGCCCTGCTGTTGCCGGCGCTGGCCAAGGCCAAGGCTAAGGGGCAGGAAATCTACTGCCTCAACAATATCAAGCAATTGACGCTCGCCGCCAAAATGTACAGTGGCGACAATGGCGATCGCTTCGCCTGGACCTTCACGCTTGTGGGCAGCCAGCAAAACCGAACGTCTTGGTTCAACTATCTGTTACCGTATCAGGAAACAAAAAAAACACTTCGCTGCCCCAGTAAGTCTTTCAAGACTAAGGAGTTGATTTACGACAAGGACCGAACCACGAACAACTATGCCGCCAACTTCCGTCTCGGCGGCTGCAACTGGCCCGGCGTCTGGGAATATGCCCCACTCAAGGAGAGCGCGGTGCGCAGCCCCTCCACTCTCGTTTACAAGACCGACGGCGGCAGTCAGCCGGTCAACACCACCAACCCAAGAAAATGTGTCACGCCACAGTCGCCGGAGAAAGCCGGCTGCTGGATCGTCCATGACCCTGGCAACAGCGCGCCCTGCGGCGGCTGCGTTACCTCTAGCGGCCCGAACTGGGGCGGGCCGCACCTGCGCCACAGCGGCCGCAGCAACGTCAGCTTCACCGATGGCCACGCCGAGGGGATGCCATCGTTCAAGTGGTACTGGTCCGGCACGCCGTGGCTCGACCCCAAGCGCGGTGGATAGCATGGGGGGTGAACTGAACTAGTTTCGGGGCTGATCCATGAAAAACTAAGCAACTTACTGGTGTCGGTTTGCCATCTGGGCGCTGTGGATGTGAATGCTGGGCCGCCTAGGATTGGGTAGTGAACAAGGAAGGTTTCAAAAGGGTCGTCAAAGCAGGCAGAGGCCAGCTTGCCGCCGAGGCCAAGCGGGAGGAGTGCAAACGATTGATGCGGCAGAAAAAGAAAACCCCGGCGACCAAAGCCGACGAGGTTCATAACTGACCTAGTTTGTCAGTCATATGTTGGGCTTAACTACTATAAAGTCGCAGCTTTTAGCTTATAATCAAAAACCTCGCCAACCGAAGCCGACGAGGTTCTTATTAACTCACTCAGAACTCAATCATGCAGGTTGGCGTCCTTAACCATCCTCTTTATAAAATTCGCAGATTCCAGCTTATAGTCAAAAAACTTCGCCAACTGAAGCTGTCAGAGAAGTGGTTATTAGGCAGGCGCAGATCAGCCTGTGGGCGCGGTGTTGACCTGCAAGAGTTCGGCGACGTCATCGGCGAAGTCGTATAAGAATACATCGACTGAGATCATCGGCGTTCTGGAGATGGCCAAGGCGTGCGTGATCAGCCAGGCGATCAATAAACTGCGTGGTTAGGAATAATTTCATTGTACACAAAACGACCTCAAAATGTCTATATACGCTATTATAAGCTGATACAGGTTTAAGCTGTCCTTATTGATATCTACCTACACTTATAGGCTGTAATCAGTGAGTGGAAATAGGGGGAATGTTAAAAAAAACAAACAAATGGTGCCTCGGACGGGACTCGAGCCTATACCTTCTGCTTAGAAGGGTTTCATAGTCAAAAACCGCCCAAAAACAGCACGGCATTTTACGCCTCAAAACAAAGGCTGAAACAGGTATAATGTGACAAGAGGTAACACACCGAAAGTGCATAGCTCCACAAAATCATTTTCATAATATGTGTTAAGTTCAGCTAGGATTGGGTGGTGAACAAGGAAGGGTTCAAAAGGATCGTCAGTGTCGGCTGCGGGAGTTAGCTTCTCTCCAACATATGAGACATCGCCGCGCCTTCACACTGATCGAGTTGCTGGTAGTCATTGCCATCATCGCTATCCTTGCCGCCCTGCTGTTGCCGGCGCTTGGGAAGGCCAAGGAAAAGGGAAGACAGATCGTATGCAAAAGTAATATGCGCCAAATTCAACTGGCCTGGTTCCAGTATGCTGATGACCATGATGGCAGAGGGCACCCGCGGCGCAATTGGATGCGCTGGATTCGGGACGGAGGCGATTTTACGGATCCGACCCCGAACAGGAGTCAGATGATTTCTCCCTACCATGAACATTCTTACTGGGGCGTTGCCTATGTCCCCTATTTAGGAGGGTCCCCAAATATCTATTTTTGCCCTACCACCAAATTCGTTGACGATCAATATGTAGGACCGCCCAATCAGGACGGGTTATTCAAGGATGGTTTTAAATATGTTTCATACGGTTTTAATGGATTTCATTCCACCCCCAACCGACGCGCAATAGGCTTGGACCTTGCCGTTTGGGAAGCCAAGGTTAATCAAAGAGGCGCCGGATCTCCGACTACTCGCGCCAGAAAAATTAGCAGCTATCCGAGTCCTAGCGAGACCCTGATCATTCAGGACGCTTGGGAAACAATGCTGGATGGGGTGAACGATACGCCCATCTTTCTAGGCCAATGGGCTGCCTTTAAGGAACGCGTAGACGAATACTACCGTCACGGTGATATTGGGAACATTATGTGGGGCGATGGACATGCATCCCAGGCCAAGCGAGGCGAGATTAATTGGAAAGAATCATGGTATATCGGACGACCTTTAAGGGGAGGCGGTTGATTTTGCCTTGGATACGGTGTCTGATAGTCGAAGATCAGCCTTTGGGCCGATCGATGATGCCCTGCGAGAGTTCAGCGAGGAAGTAGGCGAGGTTGTCCAAGAATACATCGGCGAGATACCATCGACCGAAATCATAGGCGTATTGGAGACAGCCAAGGCGTGCGTTATAAGCTAGGCAATCAAGGAATGGCGCGGCGAGGGATAGGTATACAAAAAGACCTCAAAACGCCGTTATCTCTTGTCACATTTATTCTCGCCCCTGGACCTCGTTTTCGACACCAAGACACATTTCACCTTGCGATCAGTGGGTTGAAAGAGGGGGAATGTTGAAAAACAAGTGCTACCCCGGATGGAGCTCGAACCCATAACATTCTGATTAGAAGGGTTTCACAGTCAAAAACCGCCCAAAACCCGCACTGCTTTTCACGTCTCTAAACAAAGGCTGAAAGAGGGGCGGTGTGTCAGCTTGTAACAGCGGCAAATGGGTTGGGCACACAAGTGGACACACAAAGTTCCTGCCTAATTATTTTTCGTCTTTGGCCCCGTGTGGTGCAGCCCGGTCTTGCGCGAACCACTCACCCTCTTTGATTAACCATTGCCGCATTGTTTCATAGCGCCGGTGCGTGCCGCCGTCGACAAACTTCAAGGACTGTGGATCCTTGTCCCCCCAGGGCATGTGCTCCAAGTGACTAGCAAGTTCAATGGTGAAGCGGGCAACGCCCCTTGACGCAATGTGGTTCGACAAAATGACATCATCGCTGAAGCGAAAGGCTTCGGGTTGTGAGGCCAGGTTAAGGTGCAGGCGTTCGATGTCGAAATGCCGCCGCCGGTAAGCGCAGGCCCCGTAGCCTTGCAAAACGTGGCAGGACGCATGGTTGCCTCGTACCGGTTCCAGATGTTGGCCGATATTTGTAAAGTTAAACCCCCTGCTGCCAAAAGCAGACTCCGGATGTGCCTGAGCTGCGGTTTGCAATACCGAAACCGTATCCGGAGGGTACCGAACATCATCATCAACAGTGATCAAGAGGGTATCCGGATCCGCTTCGACTTCGAGTACCGGCAGAATTTTCATCACCGGTCCCAGGTCATCTGCCCGGTGTAGGAGGGTCACCTGTAACTCATCTCTTAGCCAACCGGGGATTATATAAGCATCACGGTTGCGATAGCGCTTCGGCAGGGTGAGGTACACAGCGTCGGGCGAAATTAGCTGGTTAAACAGTGCATCCAGCACTAGGGGCAGATGCTGCATGCGCTGGGGTGAGGTTGTCAGGGTTAGAACAGTGCGCGTCATGGGAGGTTCGTATCACGGCTAACAAGAGAGCGCAGCCTTTCAGGGTGCCTCTCTTCCTTTTAAAATAGATATATCACAAATGTGTGCTCGCCGAAGCTGTCGGGGCTATAATTATCTGGCAGTCGCAGATCAACCTGTGGGCAGATCGATGGTTGCCTTGTGCTTCTTCAGCACGTCGAGGCAAACCAGTTCGGTTATCTGGGTAGTGGCCATGGCCGGCCTGATTGGATGTCGCGACGAGGTCGCCAAGAGGCCAGTACGCGGCGATAAGAGGGAACGTAAGGCACTGCGACAGGAGGCGAGGGGAATCATCGCTGAAGGCCGGCCAGAGGCACGAGAGTTCCGCGACCGCCACGGCAACCTGAGGATTGGGCTGATACCGGAAGCCACCCGTACCTATCAGCCGAGGGAGATGCAGGCGCTGAAGCTAGGCGGCTTCAACATCCGGCGTTATCCGTGGGCCAACTATGAGGAGGCATTGCAGACACCCAAGTCAGCGAGATGATCATGGAGTTCGATGACCCTTGCGGACGCGATGGCGATGATCTGTGGGCGTTCAGCGATGTCATTGGTGAGGCGGTGCAGGATTACATTGGCGAGATACCATCGACCGAGATCATCGGCGTGCTTGAGACAGCCAAGGCTTGCGTGATTAGCCTGGCGATCAAGGAATTGAGAGGCGAGGAGTAAGCTGTGTTGCACGAGAGTAGACACACAAAATGACCTCAAAACGTCTATATCCGCTGGTACACGTTGACATAGATCGAAGCTGCCTTTTCGATACCAAGACGCATTTAGCCCAGCCATCATTAGGTGAAAATTGGGAAAATGTTGAAAACAAGTAGTAGCCCGGACGGGACTCGAACC
>CALJHX010000026.1 GCA_937770485.1 uncultured Verrucomicrobiae bacterium
CCGAGTTTCCCTCCGGCAAGGATTGGTTCAACTCGCCGCCGCTGACCTTCGACAAGCAGCTCGCCGGCAAAATCACCGTGCTCGATTTCTGGACCTACTGCTGCATCAACTGCATCCATATTTTGCCGGACTTGGCCGAACTCGAGGAGCGTTACGCCGGTTTTCCCGTCGCGTTTGTCGGCGTGCACTCGGCCAAGTTCGACAACGAAAAGGTGTCGGAAAACATCCGCGACGCCGTGCTTCGCTACGAGATCGCACACCCGGTCGTGAACGACGATACGATGCACATGTGGCAGCGCATCGGCGTGCGCAGTTGGCCGTCGATGGCCGTCGTCGGCCCGAAGGGCAACCTCATGCTGATGGTCTCCGGCGAGGGCAACAAGGAGGTGATCGACGCCTGCATCACCGCCGCGCTCGCGTTTTATCCGAAAGACATTTTCCGGCACGACCCCGTCCCGATGTCGCCGGAGAAAAACAAAAAACGCATCGACTCGCCGCTGCGCTACCCCGGAAAACTGGCGATCGATCCCGACGGCGAACGACTCTTCATCAGCGACTCAAGCCATCACCGAATCGTCGTCACCGATCTCGACGGCAAATTCATCGACACCATCGGCACCGGCCGCATCGGCCTTGCCGATGGCGGCTACGATGAGGCACAGTTTTTCCGACTTCAGGGTCTCGCCTTCCACAAGGGCAACCTTTATGTCGCCGACGCCGAAAACCACGCACTGCGTGTCGTCGATACGAAGGCCAAAACAGTCCGCACCCTCGCCGGTAACGGTACGCAGGGTCGCGACTACAAAGGCGGCAAAGGCGGCCGCGAGCAACCGATTAGCACGCCGTGGGATGTCCTCGTCGAGGACGACCAAGTCTTCATCGCCATGGCTGGCACACACCAGATCTGGTCGTACGACATGAAGAAACAAATCGCAAAAAATTACAGTGGGAACGGCTCCGAGCAAAACCTCAATCGCACCGACCGGCTGCTCGCCGCGTGGGCGCAACCGTCCGGCTTGACCGTCGGCAACGGCGAGTTGTTCGTCGCCGACAGCGAGAGCAGTACTGTGCGCGCGATCAACTTGGCGAGCGGAGCCACCCGCACTATCGCTGGCGGCGAGAATGACAAACCGCGCAACCTGTTCGCGTTCGGCGACACGGATGGCGTCGGCGAAAAGGCCCGCATGCAGCACGTCCTCGGCGTCCAGTGGTGGGCAAAGGAAAACAAGGTCATCGTCGCCGACACGTACAACCACCGGCTCAAGTTACTCAACCCGAAAACCGGCGAGGTCCGGCGCTGGGTCGGCTCCGGCAAACCGGGCCTCCGCGACGGCAACGGACTCGACGCACAACTCTCCGAGCCGTCCGGATTCGCGCTTGGCCCGAAAGCCAAACGGCTGTTCGTCGCCGACACGAACAACCACGTCATCCGCGTCGTTGACCTCGAGTCGCTCGAAGTGGGCACGCTCAAACTCACCGGTGTTCCCGCTGCTGGGGAACCGGTCGCACCTCGTAGTCTTCGGTTGGCCGACCTGCCCGGCACGCCGACGATTCGAACCGAGCCTCTACGCTTGTCCAAGGGCAAAGACAACGTGCTGACGCTGCACCTCACACTCCCCGCTGGCCATCACTTTACCGAGGAAGCCGGCAGCCGCTGGCAGGTCATCGCTGACGACAAGTCGCCGATCCGCATCGACGAAACCAAGGCCGCCGGTGCGCTGAAGGAGAACGCCACGATCCGCATTCCGGTGACGCTGAAAGACGGGGCCAACGGAGGGCTCGTACGCGTCGAGGCGATCGCCTACTTCTGCGAAGACGACGGGCCATGCCAAGTTTCCGGAGTGTTGTTCGAGGTGCCGGTCGCGCTTGGCCAAGAGCCGGGGAAACCGGTCGGGATCAAGCACACCTTCAGCAATCAAACAGCCCAGTTTGGCCGCCCGGTTGGCGAAACGCCATAATTCGGTATTTTTTATTTGAAAATATATTATAAATATATTATATTTTCAGAAGCAGTTAAAACCACCAAATGAAAACGGAACTTAAACCAAACAACCTCGCGCCGCTTTTTTGCGCGGCGCTCCTGATCTTCGGCTGCTCTAAGTCGAACCACGCAGCCGACAACACGCCGAAAGGCCCGCCCGCAGCGGTCAAAACCAGTTTCGAGGCAGTCGCCGCGCGGCTCGATCCCAACGGCCATCTTTACGCCTATCTGAGTACCGAGCAGGCGCTGGCAAAGCTGGACGAGACCCTCGAAAGCCTTATCTCAATGGCCAAGAACGGTACCGAGGCTGTTGGCGGAGGCCTAATGGACAACCCGTTCGTGGCGCCGATCGTCGAGGGCGTGCTGGGTGTCGTCGAGCCTGCCTTCAGGAAGAGTGGCGTCGGCGAAATCAGCGGCGTCGGCATGAGCAGCCTCGCGATCGAGGAAAACCTCTGGCGCAGCAAGATGTTCGTGCACCATCAACCGAGCAAGGGCAGTGGCCTGATCTGGGACATGTTCGGCGAGCAACCGCACACGCTCGACGTGCTCTCGCTGGCACCGGACAACACGGCAGCCCTGGCACACAGTGACCTGAACGTGAAACGCGTCATTGACTGGGCGGACGCTGTGTTTGGGGAGATGCTCGGTGGCGAATCAATCATGGCCAATGCGCCGCCGGAGGTGCAGGACATCCTCGACTCATTCGGCAACGAGGCCGGGTTCCTGATGACGCTGGACAGTGAAAACAAAATGACACTGCCCGGCTTCATGTTCGACCGGCAGGACGACCTCGAGTTGGACGGTGTCGCGTTTGCGCTGCTTTTGCGCGTCAACGACGACACGTTGATGGAGATGCTCGGCGAGGCAATGGGCGGCGGGTTTGGCGCTCCGGAGGGAACCAAGGTCGGTGGTGTCACCATTCACTCCATTCCCCTGCCAATCCCGCTGCCGATCAAGATGGATCTCTCGCCCTGTTACTTCCAGGTCGGCAACTACATGGTGTTGTCATCGGCGGAGAGCTTGGCCAAGCGCATGGCCGAAGCGCACGGTGGTAAGGGACGGCTAGCGGACGACGCCGATTTCAAGGCCTTGACCAAGGGACTGAGCCTCAAGGCGAACGGCATTTACTACGCCGATCCAAAGGCCACCGAATGGGGGATGCAGATCAACGAACTGAGCATGGGCAAACTGGAGGGCGGCTTGGCCAAAGTTTACGAGATTTACGAGGAAAGCCTGAAGGAAGGAATCGGCATGGTCTCGCTCTTCAAGGTGGAAAAGGACGGGCTGCTGATCGAGGGCAATTCGACCGTCAACCCGTACGGCGGCAATATCGTGCACTCGATCGCCGGAGTGGGCGTCGCCGTGGCCTCGTCGCTCAACGACCTGCAGCAGTCCGGCCTGTTCGAGGATCTCGGCGGTTTTGGCGGCCCGCCGCCCCCCGGCGGTGAACCCGATTTTAATTTGGACGATGATTCTGATTTCGGCCTGCCAAGAGTCACCCCGCCGGATGATAATGAGTTGGATTTGGAATCTGCTATCCAAGGGTTTTACGAGGAACTCGATATCACCGGGGAGGAGCGATTGACCAAGGAACAGATGCTTAAAATTGCCCAAGGTGAGGATGGTCGCAGCAACATCCCAAAGGGATTTGACGTACTGCACATCCACGGAACAAAACGGTCAATAAACATCTCCATATTCACACCAGACAGCCAAAAACAACCGGGCCCTCCTGAATTTTATGGAACTCATAAATTTGTGGATGGCAAATATTTTGTTCAATTTACCAATTTCCCCAAAGCAGAGGGTGGATTTGATCGAACTTTGACCATTTTGGCATTAAGCCAAAATAAGACGCGTTTTGTGATACATGATTTATTTGACAATGAATTGAGGGGAGTGTGGGTAAGCAAAACCATTAAGGACAATATGGTTGAATGGGATGCTAGAATGATGATCGAGCAACCAAACGAGGCACCATTCATTATGAGTGTTGAATTGGAATCTAATTGCTCGAAAGAGAAAGACGAACACAAAGGCGTCGCATTCAGAGATGGTAAGCCCTACTTCAAAAGAACAGATACCGTCACGAAAAGCTAAACCTACAAACGCATAAATCCTTAACAAATAAATTTTATGAAAACAAAAAACACGATACTGACGACAATCGCGGCTGCGGCATTGGTGGCTCTGATCGGTTGCGGCGACACACCCGGCGACGGTGACAGCAGCTCCACGCCGGCCGGGCCGTCTGCGGTGAAAAACAGCTTTGCCGAGGTGTCGGCCAAGCTCGACCCCAACGGCAGCCTGTACCTGTATTACAGCACCGAGGACGTCATCGAGACGGTGGAGAAATACACCGACGCCCTCATCAGGCTTTGCCAAGGAAACTGCCGACTCGGGCGCTGCCGGCTTCCGCCCCGGCCCGCAGGAGCAGGCGATGATCGACGCCGGCACCAAGGTGGGCAAGGCGTTCTACGACCAGCTCGGCATCAGCGAGATCAGCGGTGTCGGCATGAGCAGTTTTGAGTTCGAAAAGGGACTGCACCGCAACAAGGCGGTCATCCACCATTACCCGGACAAGTCCACCGGCAAACTGTGGTCGCTCTATTCGGCTCCGAGCCGCACGAGATCGGCATGCTCAAGATGCTCCCGGCCGACACCGCGCTGGCGCTCTCGCACGAATTCAATGCCAAGGCGCTGATGGAGTGGCTGCCGGAACTGGCCAAGGCCTCCGGCGACGAGGCGATCCAAGCTCAATTTGACCAGGCAATGCAGATGGCTGACATGATGATTGGCCTGCGCGATCTCGCTGGATCGTTCGGCAACCAGGTAGGCTTGTTCGTTACGCTCGACGCCGAAAACACCATTCCCTTGCCACCCGAAATCGGCGGCGAAATACCGACCCCGGGCCTGGGATTGGTCATGAAGGTGGAGGATGACAAAATCGCTGACATGGTTCTTATAGCACTTGAAAGCTTCCCCGCATCCCGTTCGAGAAACAATCCATTGAGGGCATTGAGGCGCATGTCCTAACAGAACCGGCACCAACACCCTTCCCTCTTGCTCCTGCGCTATTCAAGCTGGATGATTATATCGTTGCAGCCAGCAACACGGAACTGGCTGCGAAAATTATTGCAACACACAGGGGCGACGAAGCCGGCCTGACCGGTACCGACGAATTCCAGCGCCTGGCCAAGGGGCTCGACCTCAAGGGCAACCATTTCTTCTTCGCCAGCGAACAGATTGGCAAGACCGTCGCGCCGATCATTGAGGCGGCCATGGAAGCGCAACCGCTGCCGCCTGGCTTCCCGAAATCGACTTGAAGACAGCCTACAACATGCAAATGCTTGGCATGATTCGGGTGGAACAGGATGGATTTGTTGTTGAAAACCATTCAAGTAGTGGTCTCGTTGAATCCTTAGCCATGCAGGCTGGGGTGGTGCCGATAGCCGTCGGCGCCGGAATGCTCCTCCCCGCCCTGGCCAAGTCCAAACCAAGGCGCAGCGCATCGCCTGCATGAACAACCTGAAACAGATCGGATCGCCACGCGCATCTACGCGACGGACAATCAGGATCGGATTCCCATGGCATGTGCCGCAGGCGGAAGGCGGCACGGCCGAGGTGGCCACGCCAAAATCCGACACGACGCCCTGCTGGACAGCGACGGCCGGCCGATCTTCGACGCCAACGCGTGGCTGCATTTCCAGGCCTGTCGAATGAACTGTCGAACCCGAAGGTGTTCGCTGCCCGAGTGACGCACGAACGGTTCAGGCCAACTCGTTCCTCAGTCGAAAAGCCAAGGGGCGCCGCCGGCAATCGTCATCCCGTTCAGCCAAGACGCCGTGAGCTACTAGCTCCGCACCGACCCGGAAGTAGACGGGCGCGACCAGAACGAGATTGTCGCTGTTTGCCCCCACCACGACGGCCAGTTTAACGTCCTGTTGGCAGATTCATCCATGCACCAGACATCGTGGACAGGCTTTAAGCGGTACTTCATGGACATCACCAAGTCGATCCAGCTGCAACGCCGCCCCTGGCAACAGTAAGCCACCGACACCCGTCAGAAACTCACCAGCTCCCGACTTGGCCAGGCACAAAAAGGGCGTGCGCTGTTGCGGGGCTTTGCCTATGCTGCGGCTGCACACCGATTTTTGAGGGTGGCCCAGCCGCCTTCCGGTCTTTTTTAACCAGCAAAACAATACCAACATCATGTCTCAAAAAGTAGGATTTGTCGGAGTCGGCCGCATGGGCGCCAATATGGCCCGCCGACTGAAGGATTGCGGATACGACGTCTCCGCCGTGTACGATATTCGCAGCGAAGCCGCCGCCGAACTGGCCACCGAACTCGGCACCACCGCCGCCACGACACTGGCGCAGGTGACCGAGTTGTCGGATGTCATCATCACCGTCGTGATCGACGACGACTCGATGCGCACCATTTTCGCCGGCGAGGGCGACAGTCTCCTCACCGGCGCGGAGGGACGCGTGTTCATCAACTGCGCAACAATCAGCCCGGCGGTGCACGTGGCGACCGAGGCCGCCGCCAAGGCCGCCGGCGCGGAGTCGCTCGAGGGCTGCATGGCCTCCAGCATCACCCAGGCGCGCGACGGCACGCTGTATCTGATGCTCGGCGGTGACAAGGCCACCTACGACAAAGTCGAGGAATTGCTCGGGAAACTCTCGACCAACAAACGCTACGTCGGCACCGCCGGCAAGGCCGCCCAAGTGAAGGCACTGGTCAACATGGTAATGAACATCAACACCGCCGGGCTGGCCGAGGGCCTGGGCCTGGCCGACGCGCTTGGCCTCGACCTGAACATGGTGATGGAGATTTTCTCGCAGACCGGCGCCAACTCCCGCGTGCTCGAGACCGACGGCGAGGACATGCGCGACCGCGACCACGAATGCTACTTCTCCGGTGCGCACGCCGCGAAGGATTCCGGCATCGCGCTGGCGCTTGGCCAAGCGGAGGGCCTCGGCCTCCCGATGGCCGACGCAGTCCAAGGGGCAGTTCGACAAGATGATCGAGAAAGGCATCGGCGAACTGGACAAATCCGGCGTGGCCGAGCTGACCTTCAAAGGCCGTACCGCCTAAACCGTAAAAAACTTTTTTCGCTTGCTTCGGCGGCTGGGATTTGCTCTTTTCCACGGCCTTTGCCCGGCTGAAGCCACTGGGAAGGCACTTCCGCCAGGCAAGCAAGGATGGATAAACTACAACTCAACGGTAACGGAAAAGGACGCTATTCGGCCAAGGCGATGGCCAAGCCGATCAATTTCCTGTGCATCGCACCGGAGGCGCAGGAAGTGTGCGTGATCGGGGATTTCAATGAGTGGAACGGCGATTCGCACGCGATGAACCGGCAGTTTGACGGCTCGTGGAGCACGCAGATCGACCTTCACCACGGGCATCACCGCTACCAATTCCTCATCGACGGCAAGCCCTCGCTCGACCCCAGCGCCAACGGCGTGGTGCGCGACGAGCAGAACCAGCGCGTGTCGCTCATCGCCGTCAGTTAACCCCCAGTTTCAACCAAAAAAAGGCGGCTGTCTGGCCGCCTTTTTCGTGTCAAAATTTATTGAAGGGAGGGATCAATTGTTCTCCGGATCCGGCGGCGGGGGCTGCTCCTTGAGGCCGACCGACTCGGCGATATCCTTGAACTCCGTTCGCTCCACCGTGTTGAGGCACTTGCCGCGCTCGGTCAGCTTCTCGTTGATCTTCACGACCGTCTCCGTCATCTGCTCGTGCGTGTCCTGAGTCCCCCCGGCGACGACAAAATTGTCGCCGGTCGTAATACGCTTATGCCCGTCGGAATCCATCCCGAGCCCCAGCATCACTGATTTTTTTTTACCACCGCTCCTTGGCACGCCGAAAAGATAACGCCTGCGAAAGGCGGGTCAAGAGACAAAACCACGCGTCCGCCTTGGCCAAGCGCGGCGATTCTTTCTTCCGCCGCGAGCGCTTCGCCGGTAAACTTGGCCAAGCGGCGAATGAAGATTGCGATCGCACAGATCAACTCAACCGTCGGCGACTTCGGCGGGAACGCCGACAAGATCGCCGACGCGTGGCTCCGCGCCGACGAGGCCGGCGCGGAGCTGGTTGTACTGCCCGAGCTGGCGGTGTGCGGCTATCCGCCGCGCGACCTGTTGGCCAAGCCGGCGTTCCTCCGCCAAAATCAGGAGGCTCTCGAGGGCTTGGCCAAGCGCGGCGGCAAGGCGGTCGCCGTCGTGGGCTACGCCTCCGCCAACAAAACCGACTCCGGCCGCCCAGCGCAAAACTCCGCCGCCGTGCTGCAGGACGGCCAAGTCAGCGCCGTCCGCCACAAGACGCTGCTGCCGACTTACGACGTGTTCGACGAGGACCGCTACTTCGAGCCGGCCACCGGCAACACGCCGGTCGAAATTCTCGGCACAAAAGTGGGCATCACCATTTGCGAGGACATCTGGAACGACGAGGTGTTCCTACACGACCGCCGCTACGACCGCCGTCCCGCCGACGAACTCGCCGACGCCGGAGCGGAACTGCTGCTCAATCTCTCCGCCTCGCCGTGGAGCCTCGGCAAGGAGCACAGCCGGCACGTGTTGCTCTCGCAGCTCTCGGCCAAGTGCGGTTGCCCGGTGGTGTACTGCAATCTCGTCGGCGGGAACGACGAGTTGGTCTTCGACGGCGGCAGCCAATACTACAACGGCCACGGCGTGCTCGGAGCCAGCGGCGCGATGTTCGCCGAGGATCTGCTGCTCATCGACACGGAGACCATCGAGCCACAGTCGAGCGACACCTCCGACGACAACGAAAAAATTTACAGGGCACTCTCGCTTGGCGTGCGCGATTATCTGCACAAGTGCGGCTTCGCGTCGGCGGTCATCGGGTTGAGCGGTGGGATCGACTCGGCAGTCACTGCGGTGATCGCCGTCGATGCGCTTGGCGCGGAGAACGTCCGGGGCGTGGCCATGCCGTCACAATACTCGTCGCAGGGCAGCCTCGACGACGCGGAGGGCTTGGCCAAGGCGCTGGGCATCCGGTACGACGTAGTGCCGATCGAGCCGGTGTTCGAGCAACTCAAGTCGCAACTCGGCGGCATCTTCGAGGGACTCGACGAGGGCACGGCCGAGGAGAACATGCAGGCGCGCATTCGCGGCAACATCCTCATGTCGATGTCCAACAAGTTCGGCTCGCTGCTGCTGACGACCGGCAACAAGAGCGAACTGGCGGTCGGCTACTGCACGCTCTACGGTGACATGTGCGGCGGCCTCGCCGTGATCAGTGATTTGCCCAAGACGAAGGTTTACAGCTTGGCCAAGTGGATCAACCGCGAGGGCGAAATCATCCCCGAGTCCACCATCACAAAGCCGCCGTCCGCCGAGCTGCGGCCCGACCAACTCGATCAGGATTCGCTGCCGCCGTACGACGTGCTCGACAGCATCCTCGAGGCGTGCGTGGTGGACGGGCAGGACGCCGAGGCGATCATCGCCTCCGGCCACGACGAAGCGACGGTCCGGCGGATCATCCGGCTGATCAACGTCAACGAGTACAAGCGCCGACAGGCCGCGCCCGGCATCAAAGTCACAAGTAAGGCGTTCGGCATCGGCCGCCGCATCCCGGTGGCCAAGCGCTTCTCGTGACCGGTTCCCACCGCTTGGCCAAGCGGCTTGTGAACAGGTTCTGCTTGTTTTTCCTGAATGCAACGCCACCCTCGCGCGTCCCTTGGCGCGGCTCACTCGCCGCAACCGAAACCGTTCACCCCGAATGAGAAATCTGTTTTATCTTGGAGCCGCGCTGGCTGGCTTCGCGGGCTCCGCCTTGGCCGCCGACGAGACTGCGAGCAAACCGCGCCCGTCAATCACCGCCCTGCGCGTGGAGCTGCCGCCGAAAATCGACGGCGTGCTGGACGATGCGGCTTGGCAATCGGCACCGGTCGCCGGCGACTTTGTGCAACAGGATCCGGATGACGGCGAGCCGAGTACCGAGCGCACCGAGTTTCGCGTGCTCTACGACGACAACGCGCTGTACATCGGTGTGTGGTGTTACGACTCGGAGCCGGAAAAAATCATTGCCCGGAGCATGACGCGCGACGATTATCCCTTCGAGGACGATCACCTTTACATTGCGATCGACTCGTTCCTCGATTACCGCAACGGCTACGCGTTCGCCACCAACGCGAACGGCTGCCGCTGGGACGGATTGATCATCAACAACTCCTTCGCTGGCGGCAGTTGGGACGCGATCTGGGAATGCAAAAGCCGCACCACCGACGAGGGGTGGTTCAGCGAAATCGCCATCCCGTTCAACTCCATTTCATTCGACCCCAACAAGACTGCTTGGGGATTCAACATCTCCCGCAACATCCGCCGCAAAAACGAGACCGGCCGCTGGCACAACGCGCAGCGCCAGCTCTGGACTTCGAGCGTGTCCGACGCCGGCGAAATCCGCGGCCTCGTCGGTCTTCGCCAAGTCTCGAAATGGGAAGCGCTGCCGTATGGCATGGGCAAGTACCATCACAATCACGACTCGGGCGACAGTAGCGCGCTGGGTGATTTCGGCGGCGACATAAGTTACAAACTCGCGCCGAACCTCTCCGCCAGCCTCTCGGTGAACACCGATTTCGCCGAGACGGAGGTGGACTCCCGGCAGCTCAATTTTAGCCGGTTTTCGCTGTTTTACCCCGAGAAACGCGATTTTTTCCTCCGGGACTCGGGCATTTTCCAGTTCGGTCAGCAGTCACGCCGCAGTTCCCCTGCGACCATCCCGTTCTTCAGTCGCCAAATTGGCCTCACCCAAAACCGGAGGCCGGTGCCCATTAACTTCGCCACCAAGATCACGGGGCGGATCGGCAAATACAGCATCGGCATTATCGACGCGCAGATCGACGGGCACGACGGCATCGGCAGCCAAAACGCCTTCGTCGCGCGCGTCTCCCGCAACGTGCTCGAGCAGTCGTCGATCGGCCTCATCACCACCGTCGGCGACCCAAACTCCGACGAGGACGCCTACCTCATCGGAACCGATTTCAACTACCGTACCACCAGTTTCCTCAACAACAAAACCCTGCGAGCAAGCGTCTATGCCTTGGCAAACTACGACGAAGCCTCCGACTGGAGCCAAGTCTACGGCGGCAGCCTCACCTATCCCAACGACCTGCTCGATGGCGGGCTGTCGTTTTACGAGGTCGGCGAAGACTTCCAGCCCAAGCTCGGCTACACCCGGCGAACCGGCATCCGCAATCTCAGCTCGTGGATCTCTTACCGGCCGCGACCGGAGAGCATCGAGTGGCTTCGCAAATACGGGCTGACCTATCGCAACTCCACCTACACGAATCTCGACAACGACCTGGAATCCCAGACGCACTCGTTCTACTTGCCGTTTCTGGATTTTGAGTCCGGCTACGAGCTCTACTTCAAGATCGACCGGGAATACGACCGGCCGGAACAAGACTTCCCGATTTCCGGCGGCGCCACTGTTCCCGCCGGCGAATATTGGACAACAGAATACACCATCGACTTTGAGTTGAAAGAATCCGGGAAGTTTCGCGGTGATTTCGGATACCGGTTCGGTGGATGGTACCACGGCGACAAGCAAACCGCCTACACCCAGCTTGGCTACGACCCGGCCAAATGGCTGAACCTGCGCCTCGAGTATTCCTACAACTTGTTCGAATTGCCGGACGTGGAGTTCGACGCCCACATCGCCTCCGGCAATATCCGGGTCAACTTCACGCCCGACATGGGTTGGTCCCACCTGCTACAGTACGACTCCATCACCAAGTCGATCGGCTATCACACCCGTTACTTTTGGGAGTTTCAGCCCGGCAAAAAATTTCACGTTGTCCTCCGCCAAAACTACGGAGACGACGACCACTTATTTTCACTTCGCGAGAGCGAGTTCGTCCTCAAGACCGTGGCCTCTTTCCGGTTTTAATCTTGGCCAAGCGCGGCTCAAAACCACATAAACCATTGACTCGGAACGCCCGTTTCGCTAATAAGACCGGCCCTTGGCCAAGCCAAAGGAAAGACTTAAAAAACCCATAAACTCAACGAAAATGGCACTGCGACTAGGCGACGAAGCTCCGAATTTTCAGGCGGAGACAACTGAAGGCAACATCGACTTCCACGAGTGGATCGGCGATGGCTGGGCGATCCTGTTCTCACACCCGGCGGACTACACGCCGGTCTGCACCACCGAACTCGGCTACACGGCCAAGCTCCAGCCAGAGTTCCAAAAGCGCGGCGTCAAGACGATCGCCGTCAGTGTCGATTCGCTCGAGGATCATCACGGCTGGATTAACGACATCAACGAAACGCAAAACACCACCGTCAACTTCCCGATCATCGCCGACCCGGATCGCGCCGTGGCCACCGCTTACGACATGATCCACCCAAACGCCGCCGAGAAGTTCACCGTGCGCTCAGTGTTCGTCATCGACCCGAACAAAAAAATTCGCCTGACGATCACGTACCCACCGGCCACCGGCCGCAACTTCGACGAGATTTTGCGCGTGGTGGACGCCTTGCAATTGACCGACAACCACGCCGTGGCCACGCCGGTCAACTGGAAGGACGGCGATGACTGCATCGTCGTGCCGACCCTCTCCGACGAAGAGGCGACGGCCAAGTTCCCGAAAGGATTCACCAAGATTAAGCCGTACCTGCGCACCACTCCGCAGCCGAACAGGTAATTCACTTTGCAGTGTGGGGAGCTGCCGGACGGCGGCACCTCTTTTTTGTTTCCGCAGCCAAGCGCAACATGCAGCCAAGCGACATCCAAGTCATCGGCGATGAACTGGCCATCAAGTGGGACGACGGCGGCGAGTCGTTCGTGCGATTGGCCAAGCTGCGCAAAGCCTGCCCCTGCGCCAGTTGCAAGGGCGAAGTGGATGTCATGGGCAACCTGCACATCGGGGCGAAGCAGGCGTACAAGCTCTCCTCGTTTCAAGTTCGCTCGATCGAGTTCGTCGGCGGCTACGCCGTCAAGCCAGTGTGGGAAGACGGCCACAGCACCGGCCTGTTCGCCTTCGACTACCTCCGGGCTGTCGCCGATTCTCCCGGCGACGAGTAGCCACAAATGGTTTGTGGCCAAGCGCTTGGCTGGCTACTTTTCGCCATGCGTTTCGTGACCCGTTGGCTTGGTTTTGCCCTGCTGATTTCCAGTTGTGCTGCCGTCCAGGCACGCGTGTACCTCGGCAACGAGACGCTCGCCATGCGCGGCTACGAGACACTGCGCGGCAAACGAGTCGGCCTGCTCACCAACCCCTCCGGCGTCGATGGCCGCAGCCGCTCGGTCATCGACATTTTTCACAAGTCGCCCAAGGTCAACCTCGTCGCGTTGTTCGGCGCGGAGCACGGCGTCGATGGCCGCGTGCCGGCCGGCAAGGAGTTCCCCAACAGCACCCATCGCCGCACCGGCCTGCCGATCTACTCGCTGTACGGCCCCGGCCCCGTCCGCAAACCGACGCCGGCGATGCTCAAAAAAATCGACTGCCTCGTGTACGACATACAGGACACCGGCGCGCGCTCGTACACGTTCATCAGCACGATGGGGTTGTGCATGGAGGAATGCGGCAAGGCCGGCGTCGAGTTCGTCGTGCTCGACCGCCCCAACCCGCTCGGCGGCAAACGCGTCGAGGGACTCATTCTCAATCCCCGCTTCAAGTCGCTCGTCGGCCAATGGAAAATCCCCTACGTGTACGGCATGACCGCCGGCGAACTGGCCTACATGATCAGCGGCGAAGGCTGGATCAGCCACCGCCCAAAAACCTCCATCATCAAGATGAAAAACTGGACGCGCTCGATGACTTGGCGCGGCACCGGCCTCAAGTGGGTTCCTACCTCGCCGAACATTCCGCACGGCGACTCGCCGCTGCACTACGTCTCCACCGGCGTGCTCGGCGAACTCGGCGCGGGCAGCGGACTCAGCATCGGCATCGGCGAAGGCATGCCGTTCGAGTGCGTCGCCTCCACGTGGATGGACCCCACCGGCATGGCACGCCACCTCAACGCCCGCCGACTGCCGGGCGTGCGTTTCGAGCCGCTTCGCTTCAAGAGTCGCCGTGTGAAAAATCGAACTTATACCGGCGTCCGCATCAAGTTCACCAACCCCTCCACCGCGCCACTCATGGCGATCAACTACCACATCCTCGACGCCGTCCGCGCCGTGGCCAAGCGCGACATCTTCGCCACCCGCGTCAAGAGCGGCCGCAGCTTCAACATGTTCGACAAAGTCAACGGCACCGACTCGATCCGGCGCGACCTCGCCGCCGGCCGCTCCGGCGCGGCCATCGTCAAATCATGGGCCAAAGACGAGGCCCGCTTCCACCAGCAACGCGCCAAATACCTCCTCTACCGCTAACTCTTGCCCAAGCGCTTGGGCAAATTTTCTTTATTTTTTGAAAGCGGCCTTTAGAGTGCCGCGTTGTCTGAAACGACGGGTTTTCACCTCTCCCTCACTCCATACAAATTTTTATGAGTAACTATTCACAGGCAGCCTGGAAGGCTCAACAGAATCGCAACGACCAACTTATCGCCGACTCAAAGTACATGCGGCCCAGCGTCACCTCGCAGGTGTTGCCGCTGCAAATCGATATCGGCAGCACCGACGCGCTCGACGACAAACAGATCGCCACGTTGCAGACGCTTGAGATCGAGGCGGCTCGCATCTCCATTTCGTCACTGGCCTCGCTCGCCACGATCGGCGAACTCGACCACTTGGGCGGCGGCTTGGATTTGATTCCCAGCCTGATGCTCACGTTGGCGGCGACTGATTACGAGAAAGTCCAATTCACGATCGAAAACGCCCACGCCAGCATCGGCTACTACTCGTCGCTCGCCGCGCTTGGCTTTGTTGATCGTGACTCGGTGGTGCACCAGTTCCGCCGCGGACTCGACATCCCCGGCCATGTCTCGTGGGTGCCGGGCGGCACGCAGCTCAACGGCGGTCGCCTCGGCGTGATGATCCCGGTTGCCGCCGGCCAAGCGATGGGCATGCGTGCGCGCAACTCGGAGTCGTGGGTCGTCTGCCACTGCGGCGATGCCGGCTGGATCTCCGGCCAGGCGCTGAACGGTTTTAACGCCGCCGACATCGGCAACCTGCCGCTAACATTCGTCATGCAGCGCAACGGCATCCAGTTGTCCGACTCGAATAAGAACGTCATGGACAAGGATCCGCGCCCGATCGTCGAGGCGATGGGCGTCGAGATCGTTGAGACCAAGTCGCTATTCGACACCGCCGAAATGTTCCAGGCTTACAAGCAGGCCCACAGCCGCGCGATGGAGGGTCGTCCGACAATGATTTACCCGACCGGCTACTCGTCCGCTGACGGCGATAAAGTGGACTTCAACTGGCTCGCCGCACGGTTCGGCATCGGAGCCGAAGTCGAGTCGATCACCGGCAAAAACGGTGTCTCGATGGATCAGGAAATCTGGGTGCCGGGCGCGATGATGAGCTACCGCGACATCGGCCCGATGCTCGAGTGTCTATTGCTGGTCAACGACTTACCGGGTGGTGCCGGGCATCACGACGGCCACATGAAAGGCCGCGACGAGGCCGAAGTCCTAGCCAACCCGATGCTCACCCGCAACGCCACTCAGCAGGCCGCGTTCGACGAAATCAACGCCGCCGCCAAGGCGGAAGTGACCACCAACGCCCGCCCCGCTGTTGGCACCGAGAACCTCACGCTTACCGCCGGGCAACTGGCCGAAGTCAGCCTGCCGGACGCCGGCAAAAAAACCAGCGCCCGAGCCGGGTCGGAAGCCGGTTACCTCGCCGTGGCCAAGGCGTACCCGGACGATGTGTTCGTCGTGAGCTGCGACCTCAACCCCTCGACCAAGCTTGGCAAAGCCTGCGCCAACATCCCGGCGCAAAACCAAATCGAGTTGAGCATCGAGGAACAAGTCGCGCTGCTCGTTGCCAACGGCTTGGCCATGAGTTCCGACAAACCGCAGGTCAACGTCGTGTCAACTTTCTCGGCGTTCTTCGAGGGCATCGCCCGCGAGGGGCTGGAGCTGTGGCGTTACCAACGCAACCTAAACGGCGTCAACGAAGGGCTCAACGTCGTCATGCACATGAGTCACGTCGGCGCGTGCACCGGCCGCGACCATTTCTCCGGCTGGAGCCTCGACTGGGTGACGCTGGCCATCGGCTACCTGCCGTACGTCGATCGCTTTTACGCGCCCGCCGATGCACGCGGCGCGTTCGTCGCCGTGCGCGATGCGTGCGCCCGCTACGGCGCGCACATCGTCGCCATCCCGCGCGACAATTTGCTCGTGCTCTCCGACGAAAATGGCGACGCGCTTTACAACGCCGACAGCGAGTGGGAAGCCGTCACGCCGCTCCGCAAACACGACGGCGCGAAGGTAGCCATCCTCGCGCTCGGCGCGACCGCAGGCATCGCGCTGGATGCCGCCGAACAACTCGGAGGCACGGCCGATATTTACGTGGTGAACGGCCTGCCTCTGCCCGACGGTTTCCTCGATGGAATTTTCGCGCAATACGACGGCGTGGTGACCGCCGAGGACGGCATCATCGGCACCCGCTGTACCGGTGTTCGCGGTTTCGCCGGCTTGGTGCTTTCCGCCGCCAGCAACTCCGGCACGAAGACCGAGCACATCGGCATTGTCGATCCACGCATCGCCCCATCCGAGGGCCACGCAGAGGTTTGGGCGCATTTCGGACTGACCTCCGGAGCCATCATCGACGCCGCCAAGTCACTGGCTTAAAACAACTTGGCCAAGCGGCCAACTCTGTTACTCCACCAATTGGATTCGGTAGAAGCGGGCTTGGGCAAGCGGGGCGTTGCTCTCGACCTTGGCCAGGCGCTGGCTGTCGTCGGTGGTGAACTCGGCCAGCTTGGTCCAGCCGCTGTTCACTTCCTCTGAAAACTCGACGCGATAACGGTGGCCCGGCGACACGTGCACGAAGATCGTCACGCGACCTCCGGTAACCTCGATCGACTTGATAAGGAAACGGCTGTCCGCGTCGTTCGGATCGGTCCCACTGCGGAACTCACCGAGGTTCGTGACTCCGTCATTGTCGGCGTCGGCCATCGCGTCGGCTGCGTTAGCGGGATTCAACTTGTGCGCCACCTCCCACGCGTCGTCCATGCCGTCTGCGTCGCGGTCGCCGTCAGCAGTCTTGGCGTTCGAGCGGCCCGCGGTCGGCGCGGCGGCGAGCCAGTTGCCCGGCTCGTCGCCGAATTTGTCGGATACTTTGCGTTGCAGCGAAAGCCCGGTGCCGTCGGCATCGCTTGGCCAAGGTTTGCGGTTGTCGTACGACACGTTTTCCACAGGCAGATACGGCACGAACCCGGCGTCCTCGTGGCCGAGGCCCTGCGTGTTATCGGGTTGCAGCAGGCGCACCGTCTCGCCGCCGTTGGCCAAGCGGCCATCGAACGGCCCGACAATTGTCACGCCGCTTGGCACGTCGTAATGCTCGCGGAACCGCGCCGCAACCACCGGCTCGGCAACGGGGGCAAAACCGACGATCAACTGATAACCGCCGGGCGGCAGGGTTGTATTTGCCGGGAAGTCCAGTTTCACGCCGCCTCGAATCCGCCACGTGTTTTGCGGCTCAACCGGGTTGAACAACGGCACGGCTTGTTCGCTGATGTTGTGCAACTCGACGTACTCGAGTTGCGCTTGGCCAAGACCGGCGACGTCCGGGTGGCCCTCGTACATGATTTCGCTGATGACGACCGGGCCGACTTGTGGCTTGGCGTTGGGCGCTCCCCCGCCCTCGCGGAACGCGACAACCGACTCGGGGGCATCGACGCCGAAAGTGCGCTTGGCCAACGGCACAAACTTCACGCCGAAAGGATCGTCACGCGGCCGACAGAGACGCCATTGGCCATCGGCGGAATCGTCTGCACGGCGCGAAAGCCGGTTGGTTTGCCGCCCGCGCCGACTGCCGAGAGGTAAACCGTGTCGCCGTGGGCGGAGTTGAGGCTGAACCCGGCGCCACCCCGGTTGAAGCCGCCCTCATAAATCACCGTGTAGCCGCCCGCCGCCAAAACCGTGCCCGGAGGCATGGTGAATTGCGTGGCCGGATCGAGCGCGTCGCCGAGCAGCCAGCCGCTGATATCCACCGGCGACTCGCTGGAGTTGTGCAGCTCGATGGCGTCCTCGAGCGGCGCGTCGGTGTGCGACAAAACCTCGTTGATCACGACATTCGCAATGGGTAAATAATTACTACCGCCCGGCGTGGGGGTGAGCGGAAAATCGTTCAGCGTCTCCGCGCCGTCCGGCAAACGGCCACGCGAGATGCCCTCGGCTGCGTTGAAAATCTCGACCTCGTCGATCGCACTGCGCCGACTGCCGTAGAGCCGCAGCAACTCGCCCTGGCCACGCAGACTGAAGTTCACATGACCCGCCTCGGCCGTACCGTCGGCCAGCCATCGCACCCAGCCCTGCGCCGGGATGTACGTACGATCCGGGATAGTGAACTTGCCACGGCCCACCGCCGTGGAATCGTCGGTCAGCGTCATGCCGCCGATGTCCACCGGCTTGGTTTCCGGGTTGTACAGCTCGAACCAGTCGGCGCCGGAAGTTGGCTTCGCCATCCACTCGTTGAACACGACGTTGAGCGGGCTGGCTAACGCGACCGGGGCCGCGTTCGGCTTGCCGGGAGTCGGCTCGCTCAACAATTGCCATCGGCCCGCGCTCATGCCAATCGGCTGGTTGGCCACCTGAAAGCCGTACTCGATCGAGTGAGCTAGAAAGCCGTCGGGATCGAACAGATACACGCCGCCGCCGTCAGCCGAGAGCGAAACACCGGTGTTGAAACCGCCAGCCGGTTGGTTGCCATCAAACCGCACGACGACGGTGCCGCCATTTTTGATCGTCGTGCCGGCAGGGAAAGTCCAGTCGCCGGCGCCGGCGGCGCGTCGCGACAGGCTCACGCCGTCGAGTGACACCCCCGACCCGGTGTCGTTGTAAAGCTCGACCCAGTCGGACGGGCCGTTGCGGTTGAACGCCAGCACCTCGTTGAGCCGGGGGCCGTCGTACGACGGGACGATGTTCGGCGCGCCGGGCGTGGCGCCCTTGGTGAACTTCACCGTTCCGCTGCTGCCGTCGGGCCGGCGGCCCTCCGACACACCGTTCCGCTGCCGGGCATATTTCATCGTCGCAAACTCGACGCCCTCGGACGTAATCAGCGTGATCGTAGCGCCATCGGCCGGCAGCGAAAGATCGACGTGTCCCGGGCCGGGTCGGGTGTCGAGCCAGACACGCATATGGCCACGAGGCGGGATGGTGGCGATGCGATGCAGCCCGTCGATCTGCTGATCGACCCGAATGTGCAGGCCGGTAATGAGCGCCGGTGCGTTGGCGTCGGGGTTGTACAACTCGAGCCAGTCGCGCCCGCCCTCCGCCGGGTCAGCGAGCCACTCGTTGATGACAAGATTCGTGAGGGCCGCCGGTTGCGTGGGTTGATTGAGTTTGCCAAACGTCGGCTTGGCCGTTGTCCAGCCGTTGGCGGTGCGGACAATCGACGAGCCGACAGCACCGAAGGTCACGGCATCGACACGACTGCCGTCGGCATCGAACAACGCGACCGAGTCGCCCGCCTGGCCAAGGCCGAAACCGGCCCGCAGCCCGTCGCCCTCCCCCTCGCCGCACCAGACGCCGAGCAGACCCGCCTGGCCAAGCGCGGTGCCGTCGGGGAAACCAAACGTGTTGCCGTCGCCATCGCGCAGCGTCCAACCGGAGAGATCGACCGCCACTTGGCCAAGGTTTCGCAACTCAACAAAATCGGCTTCGGGCGAGAGCGGCGACTGCACGTGCACCTCGTTAATGATGACCAGCGATCCGTCGGCGGACGCGCCAATTTCCCCGGGCGAGCCGGCCTTGGCTGCGCTGTCGCGCCAGTTCGACGCCGCGCCGGGGTCGGCCAACAGATCGATCAACTCGAGCGAATGCCCGTCGCCGTCGGCCGAGCTTGGCCAAGCGCCGCCGTCGCTGAAGTCCACTTCGACAACACGCCGCCACCTGGCATCGAGCAGGGCCAACCGCTCGCCGTTGTTTGACAGGCTGCCCCGGTACCAGCCGTCCACAGCCAGGCCGGGGTAGCGCAGCTTGAATGCGTCGGGGTCGTTGTCGGACGCCAGCACGAGAAACTCGCCGGGGCCGATGACGGCGTCGCCGGCGAAAGTAAAGTCGATGCCGTCGAACCGGTGCCATCCGAGCGACACGTCGAACGTGCCGCTGTTGTGCAACTCGACAAACTCGTACTCACTGCCGCCGGGCGGGTTGTACATGATCTCGGTGAAGCGCAGCGGCGACCCGGCGCGCCCGGCCTGGAACGAGTGCTCGACCAGCGCGCTCCATTGGCCGTTGTGCATCGAGCGGGCGCGAACCGTGGTGTCGGCCGTGAGCCGGATCGGCGACGTGTACTTGAGCACGCCGTCGGCAATCTCGGCACCGCTGCGCTGGCCAAGCGACAGCTCGGCGTTGATGAGCATGTCCGAGCTGCCCAAGCCGGCGTTGAGGCCGTGGATGGCGAGAATATTGTTTCCGGTTTTCACCTTGTTGATGTGCTTGCCGACGTCGAAGCTGACCCATGTCACCGCTGACGCATCGTCGTGCTGGCCGGTGGCGCCGGCGTTCCAGGACGGATTGGACGCAGCGTTGGCGCTCGCGATACGGGTGCCGTTGAGGTACGCGACGAAACCGTCGTCGTACTTCATGTGCAACACCATGAAGTTGGATTTCTTCCAGTCCGCCGCCGACACCCTGAACGGAATGCGCACAAACACCGACTGGTTGATGTCATTCATCTCGGCGTCCACGTCGATGCCGATATACGGGTCGTAATCGGCGTTTTGGTCGTAACCGACGCCATCGTTGCCGGAGTCCCAGTCATCGTGGTCGAACGGCTCCCCGCCGCCACGCCATCTGTTGCCCAGCGTGTCGCCGCCATTGTCCGAAGACGGCACCAACGCCCATTTGTCTGCGTCCCCCGCGAGAATCGTCTTGCCAGTCTCGGCCATCTCACCCGGGCGGCGCGGGTCGCTGCCGTTGAGCGTGTAGTAAATCTCGCCATCCGGCGCCGTGAGCGTGAATCGGTAGCCGGCGGGAACGGCGCCACCGTCCTGGCTGAATTGCGGCGCGTTTTCGGAGGCCTGAATGTTTTGCGCCGCCATCTGGTTCATGACAATGGCGCGGCGCCGCGGCACCCAGGTGGTCTCGACGGTTGAATTCAGGTTCCGAATCACGCCCGACATCTCTTCCTTCATTTCACGGAACCGACGCAGCACGTTCTCGTCGGTCAACGCACCACCGTTGAAGTAGTGGATCTGCACCCGGTCAGCAAAGCGCATGCGAAACTCGGGGTTCTTCTGCAGCGAGCGGTAAAACAGGGCGATGTCCGCCCCGCCAGCGAGCGGGCCGCTGGTGAGGTTGTTGCCAGTGACGCCGCGGCCGTTGTTACCGAACGACCATTCGGCGTCCCACACGAGGAATCGCCACCTCGCTCCGGGCACTCGCTCTCGGGCAGCCCGCCAGTTGTTATGCGGCCAGTCGCCAGTGTTCGCATACACGTTGAGCATGATGTAGTCGATGAAGTTGTCGACATTGAGCAGGCGCTCGACCGCCGCGTAGTTTTGCGGGACGGAGAGGTTTTTCAGCAGGGCGCTCTTGAGTTCATTCCACTTCGTCATGTCACCCTCGCGGAGTTCACCGTACTGAGCGATGATGTCCCACTCCGACTCACCGCCGTTCCACGAGTTGAGAAAGTCGCTGTCGATGCGTTCGGTGGGGTTATAGTAGCCCTTGGATTTGCCGTTGAGATAAAGGTTCATGAACGTGCCACGCGCAGCGACCTGGCCCATGTCCGCCGAGAGCCGCCGCACCAGTTCGTCGATGACGAACGGGTTTGTGTTGTCGTTCATGCCTGCCCGCAAAACGATGTGATTGAAGTCCTCCACCTGCAGCCCCGGAAAAAACGGATGCCGCAGTCGCCCCGGCCCGTAGTCGCCCCGGAAATAGAGGCGGAAGGAATACTTGCCGGCGGGCGGCCCGGCGTTCGGGTTGTAGCGGCCGCGGATGTAGTTGCCGCCCTGCACGCGCAGGCCGGCGTTGGCCTGCAGCGTCTCGCCGGTGTCGGGATAAATCAGCTCCATCGAGACCGGCCGCTCCCACGCGATGCCTCGCTTGGTCGTGTTGCGTGGATTCGTCTCCATGATGCCGGTGTTGCCCCACAGATTGGAGTTCTCCGTCACCAACGACATCATCGGCAGCGACGTCACGCCCTTGCTGAGATTGTAGGCGTACGTGTGCGTCTCCACGCGTGACGGCAGCATGCCGCTCTTGAACGCTGCCGCCCGCACCACGGTCGTCCGGCGCACCGCCAGCGGGTTGGTGTATTTCTTGCCGTTGGTCGCGGTCGGCTCGGAGTAGTCGGTCGTGTACCGGATCACCGCGCCCGGCTCGCCGGTGGTGAGGTGCACCCGGAATTGCGCGTCATAAATACCGCGCTGCGCGCTGAACAGCGGCGGCGCAAGCATCCCGCGAACGGTGCTGCCACGATTGGCCAGGCCCGGCGTCGGTGTCGCAAACCAAGCCCAGCCGCCCTTGGCCAAACGGCCGTACGAAATGTTGCTGCGCTGCTCGGGGAACGCCGGCGCGATCTCGTCGGCGACACGCCGCGGCAGCTCCGGGCTGAACAGGCCAAGGTACTCGCCCTCGACGCCGAGCTTGAAATTCGTGTGCAATGCTTGGCCAAGCGCGCGGCGGTTTTTCCCCGTGGCGTGCACGATCAGCGATGCGCTTGGCCGGATCGTCACGCTGGGAAACACCCACTTGCCCGGCTTGGTTGAGTCATCGCTCAGCGACCAGCCGACGAGATCGACCGTGACGCCACCGTTGTTTCGCAGCTCGATCCAGTCACCAGCCTCGCCGTCGTCATCCTTCAATCCATCGCGATTAGCCGCGAGAAACTCATTGATGACCACTTGGCCAAAGTCGTGATCGGCATCAACGTTGTAATGCCAGCCCTCCGCCTCGAGTCGGTTCGGCTCCGCCGCCAAATCGCTCACACCGTGGTTCGCCACCCAGGCGATCGTCACGATGCCGCTCTCGGCCGGCTCGAACTCAATCTGCCACGGGCCGCTGGCAACGCCAGCGATCGACACCGGCTCCTGGCCGTTGACGCGCAGGTCGGCCACCTCGAGTCCACGGATCGGTTCGCTGAAAAATAGGCGCACGCGATCCAGCCAGCGCACCGTGCTGCCCGGCGGCGGCAGGATGGTTACCAGCGAGGGCGGCATGTCATCGACAATGCGGTACTGGTGTGTCGCCGCAGCGGCGCCGGCATCCATCAGGTTGGGCGGGCGCGCCGTATCGGCGATGCCGTGATTCGGGTTCCACGACAGAGTCGCCTCGCCAAAGTCGCCCGGCGCGAAAGTGAACGTCCAAGACCTGTTGCCGCCGCGTAGCTGCACCGCCGGGTCACCGTTGAGCCAGAGATCGCTGGCATCGACCCCGGTGACTTCCTCGCCAAAGCGCACAGTAATCTCGCGCAGCAGACTGACGTTACCCGGCGGCGGATTGAGCGACACGACTTTCGGCGGCGAATTGTCCGGCCGGTAACTCCGCAATTCGGCATCCATCATGAAGTCGCTGCTCGTCAGGTTGATGTTGAATCCCATGATGGCAATCAGGTTTTTGCCATCGACGAGATACTGGCCGGGATTGGCCAGCGCGAACGTCTCGAAGTTGCCGGACTCGTGGCTGATGCTCGCGAACGAGTCGTGCGAAAAGTCCGCCGAGCCACCCACGTCGAGCACCTGTTCGCCATTGATCCAAACAACGAAGCCGTCGTCGTAGTCCACCAGCAAGTCGAGTGCGGAAATCTGCGCGGGATTGGCCACAGTGAAGGTGCGGCGGAAAAACATCGTGGAGTAAGTGTTGCGCATGTCGCCGATCACCGTGCCGCCGTTGCCGTCGCCGTAACGGATCGGCGAGGCGCCGCTTGGCCAATCGCTATCGTCGAAGTCCGGCTCGGCCCACTCCAAGTCACCGCCGGAGGGATGGTCGTTGCCCTTGTAGTAGCTCCACTTTGCCCCGCTCTCAAAGAGCGTATCGGCATTGGCCTCGCTGGCCAGCCAAGCGCCCACCAAAAATAGCAGCGTCGCCGCCGTGATCGATTTCATTTCTTACGGTTCATCGCCATCACACTGAGCCCGCCAAAAATGGTGCCGGAACCGCCGGTGATAATGCGCTTCACCGGCAGGCCGGTCTTGGGGTCCTTCTTCAGCTGCTCGTCGCTCATCCGCTGCTCGATCTCGAAGCGGCGGACTTTCTGTCCCTTCTTCGCCGGAATAGTCTCGTAAATATAAATAGGCATGATTGGTTACACTTTAACTCGCCCGGCAGCGTATCGGATCAGCCGTACTGATCAATCACTTTCCCGTCCGCCTCGTAGGCGACGTAGGACGGTTTTCCATTTTGGATCGTGATACAAATGAGATGCCGCTTGCTCGCCGCCTTGGCCAGATACCACAATTTACCCGGCTTGGGCACCGCCCGGGTATCGACTCCCCAGCAGCCGTCGCCGAGGTAAAGAATGCCGTTTTTCTCGTCCACCTTGTTGCCCCGAAGCCGGTGAGTACGCTTGTAGGTGTGATGGTCATTCTCAAAGACGGCAGTCACGAGATACTTGTCGAACAACGGACACCAGTTTTTGATGATCATCTGCGCCAGCGGATCCTTGGATGGATCGTTGCTATCCTTGGGAGGCTTGGCTGTGCCGTAGGCGGGCTTGTGGTAGCACGGGAAGATTAAGGGAACCTTCCCTGCGCGCTTGGCCAAGGCCTGTCCGAGCCAGCCCGTCTGCTCCCCCTCCACCCGCTCCGTCAAGTCGGAGTCGAGCACGATCAAGCTCAAGTAGTCGCCAAAGTCCATCGCGTAAAAACTGCGCTTGGCCGGCAGCGGAAACAGGCTGTAAAAATATTTGGCGGCCTTCGGCTTTTTGCCAGTGCCACCGGCGACCTCGTGATTGCCGATCGCCACGACCATCGGGATTAGGCAGCCGTCCGACTTTCGCACGCTGTTGAGAATCCACGACTCCAGCCAGTCGTCCCACTTGGCCACCTCCTTGGAACTGGCGTTGGCGTAGGCCAGATCGCCGCCCAACAGCGCGAACCACGGATTGAGCTGGGCCGCGCGCTGGTTCATCGCGTCGAGGTACTTGCGTTTGTGCATCATGTCGCCGCCGGTCACGAATCGGAAATTGGCCGGGAGCGTGCGCGGCAAGGTGCGAAACTTGAAGTACCGCCCGCCGCGGATCGGAGTCTCGGATCGAATCGTGAACATGTACTCGGTGTCCGGCTGCAACCCGCGAAGTTCGACGTGGTGAACGATTCTTTTCTTCTGGTCGGCAAACATGTGATTGAAGCCACGGGCCAATGACCACCGGCTCACAGCCGGCGCGTCCGAGCGGCGGTACATCACAAAGTCATTGCTGCGAGCATCGCCATCCATCCAGTTAACAACGATAGTGGTGGTGGGATCGACCCGCCAAGTGAGGTACACCAGCGGCCCCTTGGCCAAGCGCTTGGCCAACGCCCGGTAAGGCGTTACCACCAAGGCGGATAGCACCAACAGGAAGAAACGCCGGCCAGTTTGTAACGGTTCAAATCTCACAAAAGCAGAAACAGCACCGAAAATTAAGCGCGAGCGCTCCCGAGTCAATGCGGAGATTTCGTTTTTACGGGAAAAACCGACCAAAACGATGGTTTTTTTCTTCAAACAACATGTTGACTCGCTTTTGGTTTTTGGTACTGTTCCCGCCCCTTTACTTCTGGGGAGTTCTGAATGAAGACCTATTTACCAAAGATCGACAAGCTAAACCGCACCATCGACGAGCAGCCGCGAAAGTGGCACATCATCGATGCCGATGGCGCTGTGCTGGGCAAGGTGGCCACCAAGGCGGCCAACCTTTTGCGCGGCAAAAACAAGCCGACTTTCACGCCGCACCTCGACACGGGCGACTTCGTCGTGGTGATCAATGCAGAGAAAGTGGTGCTGACCGGCAAGAAGGAAACGGAAAAAGTAATGACCACTTACTCCGGTTACCGCGGCGGCTTGAAGAAATTTTCACCGGCGGACGTCCGGGCGAAACACCCGGAGCGGCTCGTCGAGAAGGCCGTGAAGGGCATGATCCCCCGCAACCGACTGGGCCGGCAGATTTTCAAGAAACTGAAAGTGTACGCTGGGCCGGATCATCCGCATAAGGCGCAAGCACCGGCTGCCCTCGAACTGGCATAACACAGATTTTTTATATGGCTCAAATTGAGGAATTTTTAGGAACAGGCCGCCGCAAGACTGCGGTTGCCCGCGTGCGGTTGACAGCTGGCGGCTCCGGCAAGATCACCGTCAACGGTCGCGCCGTGGAGAATTACTTCACCGTCGAGAACCAGCGCACGATCGCAGTCAAGCCGCTCGAGACCGTCGAGATGAACGAGAAGGCTGACGTCCGCGTGAAGGTCGCCGGTGGCGGCATCGCCGGCCAGGCCGGCGCGGTGCGGCTCGGCATTGCCCGTGCGCTGGAGAAGTACGATGGAGAACTGCGGCAGCCCCTCAAGGATGCCGGTCATCTCTCTCGTGACCCCCGCAAAAAAGAGCGAAAGAAGCCCGGCCAACCCGGCGCACGGAAGAACTTCCAGTTCAGCAAACGCTAAATTGTAACACTTTTCGAGCCCCGCTGGTTGAAACGCTGGCGGGGCTTTCTGTTTTCCGGTACCGTCATTTCAAGCAACATTGGCCAAACGAGGCCGCAACATTTAAACCATCATGTCAGGGACAAAAATCAACGCCGCGATCGTGGGCGCCTCCGGTTACTCCGGCGAGGAGCTGGTGCGCCTGTTGCTTGGGCACCCGCACGTCAACCTGTCGGTACTGACCTCGCGCCAGTACGCCGGCCAAGCGGTGACCTCTGTCTTCCCGCGCTTCGCCGGTTACACCGGAGCCAACGGCCTGACTTTTTCCGAGCCATCGATCGATCTGATCGCCGATAAGGCGCAGGCCGTTTTCCTCGCTCTGCCCCACGGCGTCGCCGCCGAGTTTGCCGTGCCGTTGGCCGAGCGCGGCGTGACGGTGATCGACCTGAGCGCCGACTTCCGCCTCAACGACGCCGACACGTACAACGAGTTTTACGGCGCTGAACACCCCGCGCCGGAGTGGCTGTCCAAGGCCGTTTACGGACTGCCGGAAATCCGTCGCGACGCCATCGCTGTCGCGACGCTCATCGCCTCGCCCGGCTGTTATCCGACGAGCATTTTGTTACCGACTCTCCCGCTGCTCGAAGCCGGTCTGATCGATCCCGCGCAAATTATCGCCGACTCGTTGAGCGGCGTCAGCGGTGCCGGGCGCAAGGCCGACGTGTCACTCTTGTACGTCGAATGCAACGAGAGCCTCCGGCCTTACGGCGTGCCCAAGCACCGGCACCTGTCCGAGATCGAGCAGGAACTCAGCTTGGCCAACGGCGCGCCGGTCACCATTCAATTCACGCCGCACTTGGTGCCGGTGAACCGCGGTATTCTCACCACGCTTTACCTCGCCCCCGCGCCTGGCCAAGCGGATGACTTTGCCCAATGGACGGACGCCATCGCCGACTGCCTGGCCAAGCGCTACGCCGACGAGCCGTTCGTGCGGCTCACCGGCAGCGGCCGATTGCCCGACACCAAAAACGTCACTGGCACGAACACAATCGAAATCGGCTGGGCGGCCGATCCGCGCACGAAACGGCTACGGGTTTTCAGCGCCGAGGACAACCTCGTCAAGGGTGCCAGCGGGCAGGCGGTGCAATCGTTCAACATCCGGTTTGGCTTCGACGAAACCGCCGGGTTGCCCATCTAAACCGTGGCCAAGTTCAAAAAAATCAGGGGATCAATCACCACGCCGCTTGGCTTCCGGGCGGCCGCACGGTTTTGCGATGTCAAAACACTCGGCACCGGCAAAGGCAGCGACAAGGGCCAAAAACGCGACCTCGCGCTTATCGTCTCCGACGTCCCGGCGAAGGCCGCCGGGATGTTCACGACAAACCAAATTTGCGCCGCGCCGGTGAAGCTCTGCGTCGCGCATTTGCGCAACAACACCGCGCGCGCCGTCGTCATAAACTCCGGCAACGCCAACGCCTGCACCGGCCCGCAGGGCTTGGCCGACGCGCTCGAAATGGCCGCGCTCACCGGCCAAGCGCTTGGCCTGAAAACCACCGACGTGCTCGTCGGCTCGACCGGCCGGATCGGCGTCCCGTTGCCGATGCCGAACATTAGAAAGGGCATCACCGCAGTCGCCGGGCAACTCCAGCCCACCCAGGCCGGCGCCGCGCAGGCTGCCGAGGCCATCCTGACGAGCGACACGCAGTCCAAGCAGATCGCCGTCGAGTTTCGGCTTGGCGGTAAAACGGTGCGGCTCGGCGGCATCGCCAAGGGCGCGGGAATGATCCAGCCCGGCATGAGCCCGACCGGCGCGCGGCCCGCCTCCACGCCGCAAGGGCTGCACGCCACCATGCTCGCCTACCTCACCACCGACGCAAACGTCAATGCGGCCAACTTGAAAAAGTGTCTCCGCGAAGCCGTTGCACAAAGTTTCAACTGCATCACCGTCGATGGCGACATGAGCACCAACGACACCGTGCTGCTGTTGGCCAACGGCTTAGCCGGCAACGGCAAGTTGGGCGCAGCCGACCTGAAAACGTTTCAAGCCACGCTGAATCACGTCTGCCTCGCGTTGGCCAGGATGATCGTGCGCGACGGCGAAGGCATCAGCCGAGTCGTCACTGTGCGCGTCGCCGGGGCCAAGTCGTTCGCCGACGCCGACGCGGCGGCGAGAGCCGTCGGCAACAGCGCGCTCGTCAAGACAAGCTGGAGCGGCGGCGACCCGAACTGGGGCAGGATCATCGACGCGCTGGGCTACTCCCCCGCCAGGGTCGTCGAGGAAAAAGTGGACATCGCCTACAGCGCGAGCGGCTCACGTAAAAAAGTTTACTCGCTCAAAAAAGGACGGCCCACGCGCACCGCGTTCGGGACGCTTTGCAAGGCAGTCGAACCGATCGAGTTCGACCTGCACATCAACCTAAACCTCGGCAAGGCCACCGCCGTGCTCCACGCCGCCGACCTCACCGAGGCATACGTAGAGTTCAACAAAGGCGACATCAACGACCCCTCATCGCTCGGGGGCTAAGAAATGGACAATCTCATAGCCAAGGCGGATACATTGCTTGAGGCGCTGCCGTATATGCAGCGGTTTCGGGGGGAGACGTTTGTCATCAAGTACGGCGGCAGTTTTATGGACTCGACCGACTCGGCGGTACGAAGCGGCGTGGCGCGCGATGTCGTTTTCATCGAGGCGGTTGGCATCAATCCCGTCATCGTGCACGGTGGCGGCAAGGCGATCACCCGGGCGCTCGAGCAGGCCGGCGTCGAGACCCAGTTCGAGCAAGGGTATCGTGTGACGACGCCGAAGTCGGTCGAGGTCGTCGAGCAGGTTTTGTCGCGGGAGATCAACCCCGGCATCGTCGGGATGATCAACGAACTTGGCGGGAAGGCGCGTGGTTTTTCCGGCACGGAGATTTTTCGTTGCAAACCGTTTCGCCCGCTTGGCCAAGCGGGCGAGCCGCTCGACATCGGCTTGGTCGGTGAAGTCACCGGGGTGAACACCGCGCCGCTGCTCGAGTGCATCGCGCAGGACATCACGCCGGTGATCAGCCCGACGGCCACGGGCGAGGACGGTCAGGTTTACAACTGCAACGCCGACGTCGCCGCCGGGCAGGCGGCGGTCGCGCTCAGGCCCAAGCGCCTGGTTTACATGAGCGACGTGCCGGGCCTGTTGCAAAACCCGGACGACCCGGCGAGTGTGATTTCGCATTTGCCGGTGGCCGAGGTCGAGGCGCTCAAGGCGGGCGGCGTGATCTCGAAAGGCATGATCCCGAAAGTGGACAGCGCCGTAACGGCGGTGGCGGCGGGAGTCGAAAAGGTTTTTTTCATCGACGGCAGGTTAAGCCACTCGCTGCTGTTGGAGATTTTTACCGACGCCGGAGTCGGCACGGAGATTGTGGGACGATGAGCCAGAAAATCATGGAACGCTTCAAGCAATTCGTCGCCCCG
>CALJHX010000027.1 GCA_937770485.1 uncultured Verrucomicrobiae bacterium
ACAAAAAATAAAACACCTTGAGAGCCACTTTAATCATCAAGGGTGCGGTGCTGGCGGCCACATCCATGCGCAGGGCCGACTTTTTACAGGCCGCCTAAGGCTGGGTTCAACCAAGGCGTCCCAGCGTGAAACCAGAAGGGATCCATCGCCTCAACATGCCCGTCGGAGAGCGAGTTGACACTGCGCCCGCCATGACGCAGGTGCGGGCCACCCCACCACGGGTTGCTAGTGCCGGTCATGCAAGGGGGGCAACCGGAGCCTTTGATCATGACAGCGGGATCACCAATCATAAATGCACCCAACTTGGTGCGTGAGTTGACATCGACACTCGGGTTTTTACTGGCGTTGGCTTGCACACCGGAGTCGACAAGATAAACCACCTTGGAATGATTTTTCACGCTGGAATCCTTGGTGTGTACATAATTGACCCAGTGGCTCAACTCGCCGCCGAGCACGTGGTTCATCGCGTAGTCGGTCGCCACGGGATAGGGGAAAGGCGTGCCGCCGACGTGGGTAGTCTTGATGCGTTTGCCCTTGCGCGACGGGCAGACAAGGATGTTGGTCGTGTTCAGGTACGGATCGAGCAGCTCATACCAGGTATGGAACACTTTTGAAAAGGGCGGATGGACGAATATCACGACATTTTTGTCATCGTTGTCGGAGGTGTACATCTTACCAGCGAGGAGGATCTGCTTGTTGTTGTTGACGCAGTACGCCTCCTGCGCCTTGGCCTTGGCACGCGACAATGCCGGCAGAAGCATCGCAGCCAGAATCGCAATGATGGCAATAACCACCAGTAGTTCAATTAACGTGAAGGCTCTTGTTGTTTTCATAAATCCAACCTCGACAAAACTCCAAAGTTACTCAGGCCGATGTCCTCAAAAGAAACATTGACCCAAAAAAACACAAGTCATATTTGCTCGTACCGGCAAACGGCATGTTGCGGAAAAGTCGGATTCAAATCGTTAACCAGCCTTGATTCACTTGATTCTACTCAATCTCACGTCGAGGGCCTTGGCAAAGCGGGACACGATTTTGGCATAGTTAGGCTTGCCAGCGAGGTTGGTCCATTCGTGGGGGTCGTTTTTTCGGTGGTAAAGTTCCTCGCTGCCGTTGCTGTATCGGATGTAGCGCCAGTTTGTGCCGCTAATGGCGTGGTTTCCTTTGTCAAACGTGGTGATGGCAAGACGATTACTGATGGCTTCCGGGTTCGTGAGTTGGGAGCGAAGTGACTGACCATCGAGACGGTGGACCTGTTTCAATCCGCACAGATCAACGAGCGAGGGGTAAAGGTCGATGAGGCTCACAGGGTTGTCGCAGGTGGCATTTGTGGCGAATCGACCTTCGCTAAAGCTTGGCGGGAGGATGAGCAGAGGAACCTGCGTGGAACGCTGCCAGCCGGTCCATTTGCCCCAGTGCTGTTTTTCGCCGAGATGCCAACCGTGGTCGCCAAACAAAATTACCCATGTGTTTTTGCTGTGCGGTGTCGAGTCAAGCACATCGAGGATGCGACCGACCTGTGCGTCGATGAAGGTGACGCAGGCAAGGTAGGCCCTGACCGCCGCCTGCCATTGTCCATGTTTGACCGTTGTGGCGTGAGCCCCAGCAGTAACGGCCTCAAGGGCCCACTTGCTCGCGACCGGGCTGAGGTCCTCAAGGTCATCCTCGCGGACTAGCGGCAATTTGATATCGATACCGTCGTACAGGTCAAAATATTTTTTTGGCGCGTATAATGGAATGTGCGGGCGGTAGTAGCCGACGGCCATAAAGAAAGGCTTGGCTGCGGATTGCCTCCGCAAATTCTGAATCGCCCAGTCGGTAATTTTGCCGTCGCCCATGTCACCGTCGGCCACGTCCAGCGACGCCCAGTCAAACGACTCACCCTTGGGATCGTTAGGGCTGCGGTCGCTTGGCATTCGATTGAACGGCAGCACGTACTCACGGCCATTCATGCGGATGACATGGCGTGGGTTGTCGCCGCCCTTGCCCGATAACTCGGCCTTGGTGTACTTGGCTGACTTGCCGGTGAACGGGCTCCAACGTTGCTCGGGGAAAAACTCACTCTGAAAGACACTACGGCTGCTTCCGTGCAAAAGTTTGCCGGTGCCAAAAGTTTTGTAACCGGCGTTTTGAAATACTTGAGGAAGCAGCAGAACACCGGGGTTTTCCTTATGCCAACCCTTGTCGTTGTTACTGTACATGCCGGTATGGAACGGCTGGCGCCCGGTGAAGATGGCGTTGCGTGACGGTCCGCAGAGTGGCGCGGCGCAGTGGGCGTTGGAGAAGAGTACGCCGCGCTTGGCCAAACGATCGATGTTCGGCGTGATCGCCTGCGGGTGTCCGCCAAAACAGCCCAGCCAATCGTTCAAGTCGTCGATTGCAATGAAAAGCACGTTGGGCTTTTCCGCCGCCTTACCAGGCGGCTTGGCAAAGGGCTGGGCTGCGGCGGTTAGGCACAGCGCGAGCATTATCGTAAGCTTGCGACAAGTCATTTGCTTGGTCGGCAGACAGTGCAACTGGCCATGCCGTCTTTCAAGTTTTCAGTTGCACCATTACTCCGACGTTTCTGCTGGCCAAGCGGGTGGTCTTCAGAAAGACTTTCGGCGCTTCGGGGAGCGCAAGTCAGAGGATTGAATATCATTCAGATCACACCTGGCGCCGGGGGCATGTATTGCGGGAATTGTTTCCGCGACAATGCTCTCGTGACGCAGCTCAGGCGGATGGGCCACCATGCGCTGATGATTCCGCTGTATCTTCCACTCACGCTGGATGAGGCGGACCAAAGCGAGGGCACGCCACTCTTCTTCAGCGGGCTTAATGTCTATCTCGCACAGAAGTTCAACTGTTTCCAAAAAGCGCCGAACTGGCTCCGAAAATGGTTAACCTCCGGGTGGCTACTCAACTGGGTTGGTAACTTCGCCGGCAAGACCCGTGGCTCAGAAGTCGGCGATCTGATGCTCTCGATGATGCGCGGCGAGGCTGGCAATCAGGCGCGCGAACTCGAGCAACTTATCGTCTGGCTAAAGGAACACGAGCAACCGGATGTCATCTGCCTGTCCAATGCGTTGATCGCCGGCCTGGCGAAACGTATCAGGCAGGAGATTGGCGTGCCAGTAGTCTGCCTGCTAGAGGGCGAAGATGCGTTTCTCGACTCGCTGCCCAGCCCGCAGCGAGAGGACACTTGGGCCGAGCTTCGTGAGCGCATTGCTGATATCGATCTGTTCATCGCGCCGACGCGCTATTACGCCGACACCATGGCCCAGCGCGCCGGAATCCCTGCCGACAAGCTTGAGCACATCCACAACGGCATTAACCTTGAGGGCTTCGAGCCAAGCACTCTACCGGACAACCCGCCGGTGCTGGGCTACTTCGCCCGCATGTGCCCGGAGAAGGGACTAGATACACTCGTCGATGCGTTTATCCGTTTGAAGCAAAACGACCAAGTGCCGGGGCTCAAGCTGGCCATCGGCGGAGGCTGCCAACCGTGTGACGAAGCTTTCGTCAAAGAACAAAAAAAACGGCTCCGGACCGCCGGCCTGCTCGGCGATGCAGACTTCCTACCGAACCTTGACCGCGATGCGAAGCTAGCATTTTACCGTGGACTCACCGCGCTCAGCGTGCCCGCAATGTTTGGCGAGGCGTTTGGCCTGTATGTGGTCGAGGCGATGGCCAGCGGTGTGCCGGTGGTGGCACCTAACCACGCCAGTTTCCCGGAGATGGTTGAGCAAAACCAAGCCGGTGTAATCTGCGAAAAAGACAGCGCCGCCGCCTTGGCCGATGCGATCGGGCAGTTGCTGCTCGACCGCGAGCGCTTGGCCAAGTGCGCTGCCGCCGGCCGCCAAGCCGCCGTACAAACCCACAACATCGAGCGCATGGCCGAGTCGTTCGTCGCCCGCTTGGCCAAGCTGCGCTGAGCGTTAAGAGCTAAAGAGATTGGGAGACGGATTTTGGGGATTCAAACGGATTTCATCCTATAAATCCTTTTGAATCCCTGAAATCTGCGTCCCCGATCACAACTTGAAACTCCTTTTCCGGCTTTGCGGCTCACCGGACAGGCCGTAAGGTTGCCCGCCGTGAAAAGGCACCGACCCACCTTGACCTTGTTAAGCGCCACTCTGGCTGGCTTCGCCTTGACCGGCTGCCAGCCAAGCGGCGCACAGGAAGACACCGCCGCCGCTCCGGCGCAGACCAATCCCGCCCCACCCCAGCCCACCGTAACCGTGACTGAAACCAAGCCTCCCCAGGAGGAACCCAAGCCAAAACACACCAACCGCCTGGCCAACGAGGCGTCGCCCTACCTGCAGCAGCACCAGCACAACCCAGTGGACTGGTACGCGTGGGGTGAGGAGGCGTTCAAGAAGGCGCGCGACGAGGACAAGCCGGTTTTTCTCAGCATCGGCTACTCGACCTGTCACTGGTGCCATGTGATGGAGCGCGAGTCGTTTGAGGACGAGGCGACGGCGAAGGTAATGAATGAGCATTTCGTCTGCATCAAGCTCGACCGCGAGGAACGGCCGGACGTGGACAAAATTTACATGACCTTCGTTCAGGCCACGACCGGTAGCGGCGGCTGGCCGCTCAACGTCTGGCTAACACCAGAACTCAAGCCGTTTTACGGCGGCACTTATTACCCGCCGGAGAGCAAGTTTGGCCGGCCGAGTTTCACCGATGTGCTGTCACAACTTGGCACGGCGTGGAAAACCCAGCGCAAAGAAATTCTGGCCTCGGCCAACGAAATCAGCCAAAGCATCGATGAGAGCATAACGCTGAAAGCCAAGGCCAACATCAAGCTCGATCCACTCTGGCTCGACAAGGCGATCGGCCAGTTCAAGTCGCAATACGACCCACGCTTCGGCGGCTTCGGCAGCGCGCCCAAGTTCCCGCGGCCCAGCCTGCCACTAATGCTACTGCGCCATGCCCACCGCACCGGCGACCAGGATGGCATCCGCATGGTGCTGAACACGTGCGACCAAATGGCAGCCGGCGGCATGTACGACCAGATCGGCGGCGGTTTCGCGCGGTACTCGGTTGATGAGAAATGGCTCGTGCCGCACTTTGAGAAAATGCTCTACGACAACGCGCAACTGCTCCACCTCTACCTCGACGCCCACCTCATCAGCGGCGAGAAAAAGCACGCTGACGTCGCCCGCGATATCCTCCGCTACATCCTGCGCGACATGCGCCACAAGGACGGCGGCTTTTACTCCGCCGAGGACGCCGACAGCGAAGGCAAAGAGGGCAAATTCTACTGCTGGACCGAGGCCGAACTGAAGTCACTGCTCACGCCGGACGAGTTCGCCCTGGCCAAACGCCGCTACGGCATCACGGCCCACGGCAATTTCGAGGATCACAGCGACCCCGATCCGCTCAAGGGCCAGAACGTCCTCAGCATCGTCGATCCCAAGCTCAGCGGCGACGAGCGCAAGCTGCTCGACTCGGCCACTCAAAAAATGTTCGACGTCCGGACCAAGCGCGTGCGGCCGCATCTCGACGACAAGATACTCTCCTCATGGAACGGCCTCATGCTCGGCGCGACCGCCCGCGCCGCAGTCATCCTTGGCGAGCCGAAATACCTCGAAGCCGCCGAGGCGAACCTCGCCTTTTTGCGGCGCGAACTGTGGGACGCCGAAAGCAAGACGCTCTACCATCGCTGGCGCGAGGGCAAACGCGACGACGTGCAGTTGCTCGACGCCTACGCCTTCCTGATCGACGGCGTGCTGCACCTGTACGAGACCACGCTCGAGCCGAAACATCTGCAGTTTGCCATCGACCTCGCCGGCACAATGAAAGCCAAGTTTTACGACGAGGTCAACGGCGGCTTTTGGCAGAGCGTCCACACCAAAAACCTCATCATGAAGGTTAAGGAGGACTACGACGGCGCCGTGCCCTCCGGCAACTCGGTCGCCGCGCTCGCGCTGCTTCGGCTCGGGAAAATCACCGAGCAAAAGGACTTCACCGATATGGCCGAAAAGTCGCTGCTGCTCTTCAGCGACAACATGACCAACGGCCCAAGCGCCGTGCCGTACCTTTTGCAGGCGCTCGACTTCCTCGTGCACGAACCGCGCCGCGCCGTGATCACCGGCGACCCCAAGTCCGCCGGGGCGCGCGACCTCATCGCCGCCGCACACGCCGCCTATCAACCGAACAAAGTCGTGCTCGGCGTCACCGGGCCGGTGGAGGAATTCGCCAAAACATTGCCGGAGGAAAAAGTGTCGGCCGTGTACCTCTGCACCGGCACCGCCTGCCAACCGCCGACGAGCAACTCACTCAAACTGCGCGAAATGATGGCCTCGAAAACGCTGCCGTAACCGACGCCGCTTGGCCAAGCGACCAACCCCATGCACTGCATCGTCACCGCCGGACCAACTTATGAGCCGATCGACCAGGTTCGCCGGTTGACCAACCACTCGACCGGCCAACTCGGCACCGGCCTGGCCAAGCGCTTGGCCGCCAAAGGCCACGAGGTGACACTGCTGCGCAGCCGCTCGGCCACCCACACAGAACAGCTTGAAGGTGTTGAGCTTAAACAATTTACTACAACAGCCGACTTGGCTGAGAAACTGAAGCACTCGACCGAAGTTGACGCAGTTTTTCACGCGGCTGCCGTGAGTGACTTTGCCGTTGGCCAGGTTTTTCGGCGGGACGACGACGGCCAACTCAAGCCGCTGAACGTGGGCAAACACAGCACCCGCGATGGCGACATGCTGCTCGAACTCAAGCCAACGCCGAAGATCATCGCCAGCCTGCGCGAGTGGTTTGCGGAAGCGCTTTTGGTGGGCTGGAAGTACGAGGTCGATGGCGACCGCGACTCGGCGCTTGGCCAGGGGCAAACGCAGATCGTCGAAAACCAAACCAACGGCTGCGTCGTCAACGGCCCTGCTTACGGCGACGGTTTTGGGTGGCTGTCGAACGCTGACCAAGCGGAGCACTTGGTTGACAAAACGGAGTTGTTCAACAAGCTGGCCGGCTTGGCCAAGTAGCCGCGATCAGCGCGGCATCGTTTCCTGCATCTCTTGCAGTATCCGGTTGAACTCGCCGCTGCTGAAAAACCAGATGAGGCTGATCAAGCCCAGCACGAAACTCAGGAGGCACATCAGCTTGGCCTTGGACGCTGCGGACGCTGCGCCGTCGATGTCGCCCTGTTGCACCTTGGAGTTGGCCTGGACGGCAAACAGAATTCCGGCAATGCCAAACGGCAGACAGCAAAAGAGGGTGCAGAGAATCGCCGGGACGAGGTAGTTGATTTGGAGCGTGCCCCTTGGCCGGGCGGCTGCCGTCCTAGGAAGTGCGCCCGCAACGTCAGGTAGATCCCGAAGCTTGATCCACTGGCTGCCATCCACCTCACAAACCAGCGTGTTGGCATCGGCTCGGCCCTCGTCGATCCATTCGCGGATTTCGTCGATATCCACCGGGCCGTATTCCCGTGAGTCTGATCCGATTATTTTGTAGGGCATGAGGTTGGGTTAAACATAAAGGGCCTTGCGGAGCCCAGCGACGAGATAGCTGATGTGCGGGTATCGTTTGTCGGCATCGAACTCGATGCACTGGAGGATGATGCTCTCGACGGCTGCCGGGATGGAGGGATTCAGGTCTCGCGGTGCGGCGAAATGGGAGTCCCGGTTCTTCTGCGCCAGCAACACCTCGCGGCTCGTGTCACCGTTGAACGGCTTCTTGCCGGTCAGCGTCTCGTACATGGTCACGCCGAAGGCGAAGATATCGACGCGCTGATCGATCTCGCGCCCGCGCAACTGCTCCGGCGCCATGTAAACCGGCGTGCCGGGGTTGTCCGGCATCTTGGTCGGCTTCTCGGGGATGGGGCGGGAGAGGTCGAAGTCGCACAATCGGACGTTGCCGTTGCGGCTGACGAGGATGTTCTCCGGCTTGAAGTCGTAGTGCAGGTAGCCGCAGTTGTGCACGTGCTCGAGCGCCTCGGCGACGTCGATCAGGATGTTGCCGACGAACTTCTCGAGCACGGTGTCGGAGCGTGAAATAAGAATCTTGAGATTCGGGAACTCGCAATATTCCATCGCAAGAAAATGGTCGCCCTTGATTTTGCCGTGCTCAATGTAATTGACGATGCAGTCGTGGTCGCAGACCTCCGCAAGAATCTCGCAGCCGCGGACGAAACGTTTCCTGGCCGTGGAATCCCTGCGTAACTCAGGGTGCAGTCGGCGAACGGCGACCGGGCGCTTGTCGGGATTGGTCGCCAGCCAAATGTCGGCCATGCCGCCGCTGTTGACGACTTCCTGCAGATCGTAATCGCCGAAATGCCCGGACTCACCCGGCTCGGGATTTTTAGCACCAAAAATATCCAGCAGACCCATCGACTTGCCAATCAGGATTGACGGGGACGCATAAAGTGAACGAAGACTGCTGCCAAAACAAACACACCCACAGCGATCACGCCAGTCCACTGCACTTTGCTCCATATTGACCAACCGGCACCGATGGTGGCGGCGATCAGTGCCACGAGCATGGCGATATTCAGCGCGATGCGTTTGTTGCCCTGCGGCAGTGCGTCTCCCATGAGGCTCTTGCTGTTGATCATCAGGAAAAAGGTGATGTAGGCGATTGGCAACAGTACCATGCCGAAAACACTCGTCGGCACGGCCAGCCAAAAGCGGGCGTCCCCATCGCCCCAAAGGAACAGAAAGCCCAACGCACCCGTGATGCCCGGAAGAATAGACCCAATCCGGTGTTTCATGCCGCCGATCTCGGCTCCAAGCATCTCGGTGACGGTGAAGCCGTTGATCAGCATCAAAATGATAATGGTCGAGACCGCCATGCCGAGCACGCCGATACCAAAGACCGTCTGTGTCACGGCCTTGTTGCCGGTGAGTTTTTCCAGTGAACCGGCCAGTTGAAAGGCGTCACGGCTCACGAGCATCGCGGCAAGTTGCTTGTCCATGTCGTTTGGTTCTTTGGCTTCACCGAGCTTAGCCTGTATGCCGGATAAATTCTTGTCATAAGCGCCCTGCAGCTTTTCAGTCAGCGCAGTTCTCTTCGCGGGATCGAGCAGGCCTTTGTCGTATTCGCCGTGGAACTGGCTGGCGGAAGCGATCACCACGCAGGTCGTCGCGAGGAAAAACGGGAGAAACAAGCCAAGCGAAAGATCGAACGTGGCCAAGCCTCGGTGCTCTTTTCCCCAGCCCTTGCGCAGCATCGAGTACGGCAACAGGAAGGTCATATTGATGCCCACAGCAGTGGCGGCGGCAGTGACCATTCGATCGCGCTGCGAACTGAGGATGACATCGTTCCAGTAGCCCGGGTCGCTCGATTTCGCGATGATCTCCGTGAACTTCGACGCTGGCTCGGAGAGCAGGCTTAAATTGGGAATGAAGCCTGCGAAAATTGCCCCCCAATCGAGGCTGCCGGACATCGCCACGACGACACCGAAGAAACTCACCACCACGATGGCCACCATGATTTTTAGAATAATCTCGAAGACCTTCACCCCTTTACTGCCGCTGTCGTACGACCACACCACCGCCGCACCGATGACAAAGAGCAGTAGCGCACACCAGTACTTGCCGTTGTCGCCGTCGAGGATGCCAAAGTTTTGCTGAAGCGCCGCCGTGCCGAGCGAGAACTGCGGCATGGCCCACACGAGGTTGGCCAGCATCGCGGCGATGAGCCAGCCCCAGCCGAGCACCGGGTTGATGTGTTTGTTGATCGCGCGAAACGGTTTCTCGCCGGTGGAGAGCGTGACGTAACCGATGACCGAGAGCATCAGCACGCCGAAAATCATCATCAGCGGCTGCAGCCAAAGCAGCTCGTAGCCACCAATCACCCCGATGTAAAGGCTGCCAGCGAGCGAACCACCACCGAGAGTGATCGCGCCCTGCAGCCAGCCGGGGCCGGACAGCTTGGCGAAAGTACCCCAGCGGGAAAGGAGCGGTTTTTGGCTGGCCTCCGCGAGGAGGGTTTTTTCGGCGGCTAAGTTATCGTTCGAGTCACTCATAGGTCAGATTGAGTTGCGCTTGGCCAATCGCTTGCTTGGCCAGAGAACGCCCGGAGTCTGGAGAAAATCGAGCCGGAAACAAAGGCAATTCTCCCGCCAAGCGCCAAAAGAAAACCGCCGGCCCCGTAAAGGACCGCCGGTTATATTAGCCAAACTTTTGGCTTTGGCTCGTAATGTTCGTTTAAAGCTTCGTGCTGCCGTAGATGATGCCGGCGTCGAGGGTTTTTTTGATCAACTCGCCCGCCTCGGAAAGGTGGGCGGCAGTGTAGGGATCGAGCGTTATGCCCTCGGTTTTTTGCGCGGCGTCGATGCGCTTGGCCAGGCTACGGAGCTGCTGGCTCGCCAGATTAGCCAACGGCCGCGAACTGGCGCCACGCCACGAGCCCGGCATGCTGAGGCTGACCAGGCGCTCGAGGTGCTCGCGCTGCAGGTTGCGGCGCAGGCTCGAGATCAGCGGCTTGCGGGCGGTGTGCTCGCCCTTGGCCGGGGCCTTCAACTCGGTCCAGATGGCGTCATCGAGTTTGCCCAGAATTTCCGGCAGCGTGATGGCATCCTTGTCGGCCTCGACGAGGAATTCGTTATCGTACACGCGGCCCAGCGAGGTTGGATTGAGGATCATCGTGAGTGTGGAGGCCTGGATACCCATGACTTTCTCGTGCACCGGCCAGGTGGTGTCCTTCATTGAACTGGAGAGGTTATCGATCCAGCGATCGCCTCCCATGCGGCGGAGCAACTCGTTGTTGAGGCCGAACGCCTCGTCGTTGAAGGCGTTCTCGAGCATGAACTCGAGTGCCTCGCGCTGCCGCTTGGCTGGTACGGGGGTTATGGGATAGCGGTCGCCAGGATCGCCTTTCTTGTCGCGGTTCACGAACGAGCCGCCGATCCAGTTGCCCATCATGCTCAGCGATCGCGACTGCAGCGAGAGGGTGAGTTGATAGCCGTAACGGGCCTTGGCCCAGCTTTGGCCCTTCTTCACGAAGTGATCGAGCAACTGCCCGCGATGGTGCTTCACGATGTTCATCTGGTTGTGGGCGTACTGGAGCGGGTTAGAGGCGAAGTCATACCGGCGTGCGAACGGGTCGGGGCCAATCGTGTCCTCGTCAGTGGCAAACTGCAATTTGGGATCGGACACGCGGCTCAGGATTTTCTGCAACTCCTCGGGTTTTTTGACAATGGAGTAGCCGTACTCGATGGCCCAATGGTCGTAAGGACCGATGCCGGTCATGGTGTGATCTCCCTGTTTTTCACCGACGCCCTTGTGCATATTGATAGGCAGATAATCCATCACCGAGCCGGCCAAGGTCTCCTTGCCCTTGATCTCGTCGCTGTTGATTTTTTCCAGCGAGTGGATGCTCGAGGCCTTGAAGTTGTGGCGCAGGCCAAGCGTGTGTCCCACCTCGTGGGCGACCAACTCGGCGATCAGCGGCCCAATGAACCACTCCGGCACACCGTCGAGTGTGACCTCGGTTTTTTTTGGCTTGGGCTTCGGCTTGTCGCCGCCCTTGTCATCCTTCTCGCCTTCCTCCTTGGCCAACTCGACGTCCAACTCGAGTGAAAACCGCATGGCGGCCAAGTCGAGCGACTTGCACTCGGCAGCACGGCAAAGGCCGTTCACCTGGCTGATGCGCCCGTACAGGCCGTCAAACTCGTTGTCGCCAATCAATTCGCCATCCACCTTGGCTAGGGGATGCCCGCCGTAGGCTTCCGCGCCGTGGGCGGCCAAGTCGGCCTTGATAGAGGCACGCATCGAGGGATGGGCCAAGCGCACACGCGGATCCCACTCGGGATGCTCCTTGAGCCAAGCGAGTGTTTCCGGTGCGAAACCCTCCATTGCGATCCTCGGGAGGATTTCGTTGAATTGCATCCAGTAATGACGAATCCAGCCGTCGGTCAAAATAATATCGGCGTCGAGAATCTGGCCGGTCAGCGGGTTGACACGGCTCGGGCCGATGGCGGTGCCGACATCGTTGTTGAGCCAGCGGACAAAGTTGTACCGGGCATCCTCTGGATCCTTCTCCATGTGCGCGCCGGTGGTGGCGTCCTGGTAGTAAACCTCAATGGCATTGGCCAAGCCTACTTTATCGTAGGCCTTGTTCCACATCAGGATGCCCTCGCGTACCCAGCGGCGGTAGCGCACCGGCGTGGTGTGCTCGATGTAGAAAATGATCGGGTTCTTAACCGGGCTGACCTTGAGCTTGGGATCGGCCTTCTCGAGGTGCCATCGGTTGATGTAGCGGATTTTCTTTTGCTCGTTCGTGTACTTGCCGAGGTCGGAGTAACTTGTCGTAAAGTAGCCCACGCGCTGGTCGGCGACTCGCGGCTTGTAGGTTTTGCTCGGGACGATCAAGCTGATCGAGTAGTGCAGCGTCTTGAGTACGCCGTTGGACGACGGCGCGGTGAAGGCCAGCTCGACGTTGCCCGGGAACGCCTTGGCGGTGCGGACTTGCGCGAGCTTTGCGTTGAAGCCGCCACCCCGGCTGCCGAAAAACTTCGACGCCTGGCCGACGAGCAGCGCGTCCATGTCGATCACCGGCCGGTTCTTCGGCAACAGCGTGATGATCGGCACATCGACAATCACGCGGTCGGTGAAGAGCCGCTTCACGGAGGCCTTCGACTCGGGATCGCCGCTGGAACGCACCTTGAGGTTGGGCTCGATGATCAGCAGCCGCTTGTCGAGCCGCTTGAAGTAAACGTACTTCTCGCCCGCCTGCAGCCCGGCGTACATCTCGCCACTGGCCACGGTGGTCGCGATAAAAAACCGCTTCGACTCAAACCCGGCCGGCAGCGCGCCGAGCATTTGCTGATCCTTCTTGCGCACGTAGATGGAGAGCAGGCTGGACTTCTTGTCCATGCTGGATATGACCTGCTCGTAGCCCTTGAGCACCGTCGTGTACGATGGAAAGTCCGGCTTGACAGTCGGCGACTTGGCAGCCGGCTTGGCGGCCGGCTTGGCCGGGGGTGGGGTTTGTGCGAATGCGGCGGCCGTCACAAGGCCAAGCGCGACAACAATGTGTATGCTCTGTTTTTTCATGATAAAAAGCGGTTTAGGCCGGAGCCAATTAAAAACACGCCCTCCGATGGGCAACGGGGAATGTGCCTCACGCTTGGCCGATTTCAAGTAAGAATCAGCCTGTCTTTAAGCCAAACGGCCCTCGGTTCTCGACCGCTTGGCCAAGCGCGGGTAGCATTCTGAACGGGCGGGTAACATGGCGGCAAAGAAAATCACGGGTAAATTTGACTCAATCGAGGCGGTGCTACGCGACATCGCGCGCGGCAAAATGGTTGTCGTCGTCGATGACGCCGATCGCGAAAACGAGGGCGACCTGATTATGGCCGCCGAGAAGACGACGGCCAAGGCGGTCAACTTCATGGCCCGGTTCGGCCGCGGCCTCATCTGCGTTCCCACCGCGCCGGAGCGACTCCAGCAACTCGGCATCGAGCGAATGGTGCTCAACAACCGCGAAGGCCATCGCACCGATTTCCAGATCAGCGTCGATGCCGCGCAAGGCATCACTACCGGCATCAGCGCCGCCGACCGCGCCCGGACCATTAAGACCCTGGCTAACCCCACCTCGCTCGCCGCCGACCTCGTGCAACCGGGCCACATCTTCCCGTTGCGCGCCAAGACCGGCGGCGTGCTGCAACGCGCCGGCCACACCGAGGCGGCGGTCGACCTCGCACGGCTTGCCGGCTGCCGGCCGATGGGCGTCATCTGCGAGGTCATGAACGACAACGGCTCGATGGCCCGCCTCCCGGAGCTGCGCCGCTTCTCGAAAAAACACAAGCTCAAGCTCTGCTCCATCGAGCAACTCATCGAGTTTCGCCGGAAGAGCGAAAAGCTCGTCGCCTGCGAGGAGATCGTCCAGATGCCCACCGACTTCGGCGAGTTCGACCTGCACCTTTACCTCTCCACCATCGACGGCCAGCACCATCTCGCGCTCGTCAAGGGCAGCATGAACGCCCGCCGCCGCACCCTCGTGCGCGTACACAGCGAGTGCCTCACCGGCGACGTGTTTGCCTCGCGCCGCTGCGATTGCGGGCCGCAGTTGCAACAAGCCATGAAGCAGGTTTCCGCCGCCGGCCACGGAGTGATCCTGTACATGCGCCAAGAGGGCCGCGGCATCGGTTTGGCCCCAAAAATAAAGGCTTACAAACTCCAGCAGAAAGGCTACGACACCGTCGAGGCCAACGAGAAACTTGGCTACCCGATGGACCTGCGCGAGTACGGCATCGGCGCACAAATTCTCGCCGACATCGGCATCAAGAAAATCCGGTTGCTCACCAACAATCCAAAAAAAATCATCGGCTTGGAAGGGTACGGACTCGAGGTCGTCGAGCAGGTGCCGATCCGCGTGAAGCCAAACAAGCACAACAAGAAGTACCTCAAGACCAAGCGCGAAAAACTGGGTCATCTACTTTGACGCCCCACCCCACTTTCTTGCTTACCCAAGCGCACGCGGCATGAACGAGTCGCTCCCCATCTGGGACATCCACGGCGAGATCGCCGACACGCTCGCCGTGCAAAACCGCCTCGTCCTTGCTGCGCCGACCGGCTCTGGCAAATCCACACAAGTCCCGAAAATCATCCTCGACGACGTCCTCTGCGGCGGCAGTAAAGTCATCGTGCTGCAGCCGCGCCGCGTCGCTGCTCGCTCGCTCGCCCGGCGCGTCGCGTGGGAACGATCGGCTAGGCTCGGCGACGAAGTCGGCTATCAGGTTCGCTTCGAAAACCACACCGGCCCTGAGACAAAAATCGAGTTCATCACCGAGGGCGTGCTGCTACGCCGCCTGCAAGACGACCCGCAATTGGCCAGCGTCGGCGCGGTGTTGTTCGACGAGTTTCACGAGCGCAACCTGATGAGCGACCTCGCACTTGGCCTCGTCAAAAAACTGCAACGCACAGGACGCACCGACCTGAAGATTGTGGTCATGTCGGCGACGATCGAAACCGGCCCGATCGCCCGCTACCTTGCCCAAGCGGATGACGAACCCTGCCGCGTGCTCGCCTCCGACGGGCGCACCTTTCCGGTCGAGATTTGCTTCGGCCAATATCGCAATCGCGACCCCATCACCGAGCAGGCTGCCGAGGTCGTCGAGCAAATCCTCCGCGACAACTCTCCCGGAGATATTTTGATTTTTATGCCGGGAATGGGGGAAATTCGCGGCACTATCGCCTCGATCAACCGACGACGACTCCCGGAGTCGGTCGAGTTGATCCCGCTGCACGGGGACCTCCCGCCGGCCGATCAGGATCGCGCCTTCTCCGGGAGCGACCGCCGAAAAATCGTTGTCGCCACCAACGTCGCCGAGACCTCGGTGACCATCGACGGCATCCGTCACGTGATCGACAGCGGCATGGCCCGCGTCGCCCGCTTCGACGCCGAGCGCGGCTTTGGCACCTTGTTAATCGAGGAGATCAGCCGCGCCTCCGCCGACCAACGCGCCGGCCGCGCCGGCCGCACCGCTCCGGGAACGTGCCACCGGCTTTGGACCGAGAGCGGCCACCTCAATCGCCCCGGGCACAACACGCCGGAAATCCACCGTACCGATTTGTCGGGGTCGGTGCTGATGCTGCACGCCGCCGGCATCGACGAAGCCACCCCGTTTGACTGGCTCGACAAGCCGGACGCCAACGCGGTGGCCAAGGCCGAGTCGCTGCTACGCTCGCTCGGCGCCTTGGCCAACGGCAACGCCCGCGGCTTGACCGACGTCGGGCGCGCGATGCTGCGACTGCCGATGCACCCACGCCTGGCCCGGATGATCGTCGAGGGAAGCCGACGCGGTTGCGTGAACGAGGCGGCGTTGTGCGCGGCGTTCATGAGTGGGCGCAACATTCTCATCCGCTCCACTCGCGACGACAAAACGGTGCAAGCCGCTCAGGAGCCGTTCCGCGACGGAGCCGACTCCGACTTCGAGGTGATGATACGCGCGTGGCAGTTCGCCAACGCGTGCCGCTACAACGTTGACGACTGCCGCGCGCACGGCATCCACGCCGGGGCATGCCGCGAGGTCGAGTCGGCGTTCCGGCAAATCCTTAACTTGGCCAAGACGACCGACGCGCAGGCGGCTCCCGACCGGTCGACGTCCACCGCCCTGCGCCACTGCATCCTCGCCGCGTTTGCCGACCAACTCTGCGTGCGGCGCGACAGCGGCACGCTGTTTTGCAACTTGACTGACGGCCGCAGCGGCACGCTCGTCCGCGAGAGCGTCGTGCAAAAATCTCCACTTCTTGTCATCGGCGAAATCCGGCAAGTGTCCGCCCGGGGCGACCGCGCCCAAACGCTGCTGAGCCTGGCAGCAGCAGTAGAACTGGACTGGGTGCGCGAGCTGTTTCCCGGCGACTTGACGACCCGCGCCGAGTGCGGGTTCGATCCCGGCATGAAACGCGTTGAGGCCCATGAAATAACACGTTTTCGCGATCTCGAGCTCGGCCGGATACGGGCGAAAGAGGCTGATCCACAAGCCGCCGGCCAAGCGCTGGCCAAGGCCTGTTTGGGCGAGTGGTTCACGCCGAAATCGTTCGACCACTCGATCCGGCAACTCATCAGGCGGCTCAATTGGCTGTGCGCCGCCAGGGCGGATTTGGAATTTCCGCCGCTCGACGAGACAGCGATTTTGAATTGCCTGAGTGCCGCGTTTGCGGGCATGACCTTGGCCAAGCAAGCGGTTGCCGCCGACGTAAAGCCGGCGTTCCGCAAACACATGCCGAGCGAGCAGTGGGAGTGGCTCGACGAGTTCGCGCCCCAAACGATCCCTTGGCTGGACGACAAACCGAAACGCTTGGAGTACCCTGACAAACCGGCGGACAAACAAGGCAACATGCTGCCGGTGGAGTTGCACGTGAAGCTTCACGACTGCTTCCGTCTGGCCGAGCATCCGCGCATCTGCGATGGCGAACACATCGTGCGGTTCAAGCTGTTGACCCCAAAAAACAGGAAGATCGATTACTGCGACGATTGGCCGACATTCAAGCAGCGCGAATATCCGAAAATCCGAAAAGACCTCCTGGCAAAGTTCCCCGGCGTGGGCTGGGTATGATTTTTTGAAATGATAAACGACATCCGACGGATCGCCGCCGAGGCCGGTGAGGCGATCATGAAAACCTACGACGGCCCAGCCGAGATCGAGACCAAAGAAGACGACTCGCCACTCACTCAAGCCGACCGCGCCGCGCACGACTGCATCGTCGCCGCGCTGGAGCAATTCACGCCGGACATCCCGATTTTGTCCGAGGAATCGGAAAGCATCCCGACCGAAGAGCGGCTGGGCTGGAAACGCTTCTGGCTCGTCGACCCTCTCGACGGCACCAAGGAGTTCATCAAAAAAACCGGGCAGTTCACCGTTAACATCGCGCTGATCGAAAACGGCGAACCAACACTTGGCGTGGTGTTGGCCCCGGCATCTGACTTGGAATACTTCGCGGCTCGCGGCAGCGGAGCATTCAAGCGGCTTGGCCAAGCGGAGCCGCAACCGATCAAGATCGCCGAGGCCGACAAAGCCAAGCTGCGCATCGTCGCCAGCCGCGATCACGCCGGCCCGAAAGTCGCAGCCATGCTCGAGCAACTCCCGGATGCCGAACTGGTGAGCATGGGCAGTTCACTGAAATTCTGCCTCGTCGCCGAGGGTGCGGCCGATCTTTACCCGCGCTTTGTCCCGACGATGGAATGGGATACCGGTGCGGCCCAATGCATCCTCGAGGAAGCCGGAGGTGCTGTCTGCACCCTCGACGGCTACCGACTGGCCTACGGCCGCGATGACCTACGTAACCCCTCCATCATCGCAGCCGGCCACCCTACAATAGATTGGAAGTCATTGTTACCGAGTGATTAACAATCATTTTATGCTTGGCCAAGCGGGCTTATTGCAATTTAGACTTATTCCAAGTATTGACACTGCTCTTGGCCAATGGCAGATTTCCGGCATGGTAACGGACCATCTTCAAGCGTCCGGTGAACTCCTCAATCAACGTTTAGCCGAGAAAGGCTTGAGAGCCACTTCCCAGCGGCAACACGTTTACGAGGTGCTGCTCAGCCAGCGCAATCATCCCTCTGCCGAGGAGGTGTTCATGCGGGCGAAGCAGTCGAAACCGGAGATTTCCATGGCCACGGTGTACAACAGCCTCGACGCGCTCGTGAGGTGCGGCGTCGTGCGGCAGGTAAACGTGGATCGTGGCGCAACACTGTTCTGCTCCAACATGGGCGAGCACGCACACTTCTGCTGCGACGACTGCGGCAAGGTTTTTGACATGAACCTGAAGGACTTGCCCCAGATGCCGGAGGTCGACGTGCCGGGTGAGTTTGAGGTGAGAAAAATCGACATCGCACTGCACGGCCGCTGCACCGGCACGTGTTCTGACTGCGGCCGAAAGGAAACGATCACATGAGGGCCGATACGGATACCATCGATGAATTTGTCGCAAGCGACTACAAGTACGGCTTCGTCACCGACATCGAGAGCGAGTCACTCGAGCCGGGTCTGGGCGAGGAGGCTGTACGGTTTATTTCCGCCAAGAAGAAGGAACCGGAGTGGCTGCTCGAGTGGCGGCTGAAGGCATTTCGGCACTGGGAAAAACTGGAATGCCCAACCTGGCCGCACGTGAAATATCCGCCGGTTAATTTTCAGGACATCTCCTACTACAGCGCGCCCAAGAAAAAAGGCGACGGCCCGAAGAGCCTCGACGAGGTGGATCCCAAGCTGCTCGAGACGTACGAGAAGCTCGGCGTCCCATTGCACGAGCGGGCGCGGCTGGCCGGCGTCGCAGTGGACGCGGTGTTTGACAGCGAATCGATCGGCACGACGTTCAAGGCGGACTTGGCCAAGGAGGGGGTGATCTTTTGCTCGATCTCTGAGGCGGTACAGGAACATCCCGAACTGGTAAAAAAATATCTCGGCACCGTTGTGCCGTACACAGACAACTTTTATGCCACCCTCAACTCGGCCGTCTTCAGCGATGGATCGTTCGTTTACATCCCCAAGGGCACGCGGTGCCCAATGGAGTTGAGCACCTACTTCCGCATCAACGCCGCCAACACGGGACAGTTCGAGCGCACGTTGATCATCGCCGAGGAGGGCAGCCATGTGAGCTATCTCGAGGGCTGCACGGCGCCGATGCGCGACGAGAACCAGTTACACGCCGCCGTCGTGGAACTGGTCGCGCTCGACAACGCCGAGATCAAGTACTCAACCGTGCAGAATTGGTACCCCGGCGACGAGGAAGGGCGCGGCGGTATTTACAATTTCGTGACCAAGCGCGGCATCTGTAAAACCAATGCCAAGATTTCGTGGACGCAGGTCGAGACCGGCTCGGCGATCACGTGGAAATATCCCAGCGTCATCCTGAAGGGCGACAACTCAATCGGCGAGTTCTACTCCGTCGCACTCACCAACAACATGCAGCAGGCCGATACCGGCACGAAGATGGTGCACCTCGGCAAAAACACGCGCAGCACGATCGTCTCCAAGGGCATCTCCGCCGGCCGGGGGCAGAACAGCTACCGAGGCCTGGTGCAGGTCGGCAAAAAGGCCACCAACGCCCGGAACTTCTCGCAGTGTGACTCGTTGCTCATCGGCGACCAGTGCGGTGCCCACACCTTCCCGTACATCGAGGCGAAAAATCCATCCGCCAATATTGAGCACGAGGCGACCACCTCGAAGATTGGCGAGGACCAGATTTTTTACTGCAACCAGCGAGGCCTCGAGACACAGGACGCCGTCAACATGATCGTCAATGGTTTCTGCAAGGAGGTCTTCCGCGAGTTGCCGATGGAGTTCGCGATGGAAGCCCAGAAACTCCTCGACGTCAGTCTCGAGGGCAGCGTCGGCTAAACATTTTTTAAAACGGAATGCTACAGATTAAAAATCTACAGGCGGGGATCGAGGACAAGCCGATCCTCAAGGGAATCAACCTCACGGTGAACGCCGGCGAGGTGCACGCCATCATGGGCCCGAACGGCAGCGGCAAAAGCACGCTCGCTTCCGTGCTCGCCGGGCGCGACGGCTTTGACGTCACCGGCGGCGAGGCGCTTTACAACGACAACGACCTGCTCGACCTCGCGCCAGAGGAACGCGCCCGCGAGGGTGTTTTTCTCGCGTTTCAATACCCGGTGGAAATCCCCGGCGTAAACAGCGCGTACTTTTTGCGCTCAGCCGTCAACGCGATTCTCAAGCATCGCGGTGAGGAGGAACTCGATGCGATGAATTTCCTCAAAGCCGTGAAAGTGAAGATGAAAGAGCTTGGCCTGGGCGAGGACTTTCTCAAGCGCCCGGTCAACGCCGGCTTCTCCGGCGGCGAAAAAAAGCGCAACGAGATTTTGCAGATGACGATGCTTGATCCGCGACTGGCCATCCTCGACGAGACTGACTCCGGCCTCGACATCGACGCGCTGCGCATCGTCGCCGACGGCGTGAACCGGCTAAGGAGCGACGACAACGCCCAGGTCGTCATCACGCATTACCAGCGGCTGCTCGACTACATCGTGCCGGACTTCGTGCACGTGCTGCACGACGGCTGCATCATCAAGTCCGGCGACAAATCTCTGGCGCTTGAACTGGAGGAGAAGGGTTACGACTGGCTAACCAAGGAAGCCGCATGAGCCAGCTTGCCACTACTAATCCCGCCGTTGAACCGGTTGAGGCATTTACCAAGCTGGAGCAAAACGGCGCGGCGTTGATGCCCCTCCGCAAGGCCGGCTTGGCCCGGTTCTCCGATTCGGGATACCCGACTTTGAGAGACGAGGATTGGCGGTTCACCAACGTTAAGCCGATTGCCGAACTGCCGTTTCGACCAACGATTGATCCGCTTGGCCAAGCGCTAGGCCAAGAGCAACTTGGCAATGTTACATTCGGCCAACTGAGTGCCGATCGACTGGTCTTTATCGATGGCCATTTCAACGCTGCGTTGTCGCAAATCGGCGACCAGTCAAGCGGCGTGACGGTGACCCACCTGACCAGCGGGTTGGCCGGTTTGGAGCGCGAGCTTGGCTCGCTTTCCATTGGTGATGACAATCCGTTTGTCGCGCTCAACGATGCATTTTTCACCGACGGCGCAGTCATCCAAATCGCCGACGGCCAGCGCTTGGCCAAGCCGGTTCATTTGCTGTTCGTCACCACGGCGAGCGAGGACGGCGAAGCGGCACACATCCGAAACTGGATCGTTGCCGGGGCCAACACACAGGGCACGATCATCGAGTCGCACCTCTCGCTTGGCCAAGCCGCGACAGTGACAAACGTCGTCACTGAGTCGCGCATCGGAGACGGAGCTAATATTGAACACATCAAATTTCAGGATCAATCGAACAGGGCTTTTCACTTGGCGTCGCTCCACTCGGAGCTGGGCCGTGATGCGCAATATACGTTCCACTCGATCGCGCTTGGCGCGCGGTTGTCACGCAACAACCTACGCATGCGCCTGGCCCAGCCAGGCATCGAATGTATTCTCAATGGGTTGTACATGCTGCGCGGGCAGCAGTTGGCCGATCACCACATGGTTGTCGAGCACGCCGCGCCACACTGTGACAGTCACGAATATTTCAACGGCATACTTGATGACCAGTCGCGCGGCGTCTTTCACGGGCGCATCCTCGTGCAGCCCGGCGCGCAAAAGACCGACGCGAAGCAGACCAACAAAAACCTGCTGCTCAGCGACGACGCTACGGCGAACACCAAACCGCAACTCGAGATTTATGCCGACGACGTGAAGTGCACCCACGGTGCCACGATCGGCGAGATGGATGACGACGCGATTTTTTATCTGCGTGCCCGCGGACTCGATACTCCCACCGCCCGGCGAATGCTTTTGCACGGGTTCGCTGGCGAGATCGTTGAGCGCATACGGCACGACGCCGTGCGCGAGGAACTCAACGCGCTGGTGTTGGGCCGGCTCGAGGCAGTGCACAAATTGGACTGAACTGTGGCTAACTTTTTGGATACAACCGTCAATGAACTGGTCGAGAATTTCGAGATTCTCGGCGACTGGGAGGAGCGTTTTGCCTACCTGATCGAGCTGGGCAAAAAACTGCCGTCACTCGACGAGTCCGAGATGGTGGAGGACAACCGCGTGCACGGCTGCCAAGCGGCCGTCTGGCTGAAAATGCTGCCGGCCAGCGACTCGACATTTGATATTCACGCTGACTCGGACGCCTTCATCGTCAAAGGATTGATTGCTGTTTTATTGATGATTTACAACGGAAAAACTGCCGAACAAATCTTGACCGATGACGGCACGGAGACATTTGCCAAACTTGGGCTCGACCGGCACTTGAGCCCGACCCGCCGCAACGGATTGCACTCGATGTTGAGCCGAATAAAGGCTCTCGCCGCCGAGTCGGTCGTACAAACTGTCTGAATGGAAACTCCCGGCCCCATCGCACTCAGCCGCGACGTCGAGGCGTCCATCGTCCCTTCCGGCGACAAGGTGACGCTGCAAAAAGGCGAGACGGCGCAGGTCACCCAGACGCTCGGCGGCACGTTCACGGTGATCGTCAACGGCAACATGTTTCGCATCGAGGGAAGCGATGCCGATGCGCTTGGCCTCGAGCCGGTCAAGACTCCGGCGGAGGAATCCAAGCGGCCGGAAACAGAAGACGACCTAAAGCAGCAGATCGAGACGCAGCTCAAGACTGTTTACGACCCGGAGATCCCGGTGAACATCATTGACCTTGGCCTTGTGTACGACAGCACGCCAACCCAGCTCGACGGCGGCTGGCGCGTCGATGTGAAGATGACGCTCACCGCGCCCGGCTGTGGAATGGGGCCAGTGCTGCAACAGGACGCACAAAACCGGCTGCTGTGCATCGAGGGCGTCGACGAGGTGGACGTGCAACTCGTCTGGGACCCGCCTTGGAATCACGATATGATGAGCGAGGCGGCCAAGCTGGAACTCGGCATGATGTGATGAACCCACGCGCGGAAACAGCAACTTTTGCCAAGCGCGACGAATCAGTCGATTGGGCAGCACTCCGTGACGACTTCCCTATCCTGCGCGAAACCGTCAACGGCCACCCTCTGGTTTATCTCGACAACGCCGCAAGCAGCCAGAAGCCGCATCAGGTCATAGATGCGGTTCGCCGCTACTACGAGCATGATAACGCCAACGTGCACCGTGGCATCCACGAGTTGAGCAACCGCGCCACCGAAGCGTACGAGGGCGCGCGCCAGCGAGTCGCTGACTACCTCAACGCCGGCTCCCGCGAGGAAATTATTTTTACGCGCGGCACAACCGAGGGACTGAACCTCGTCGCCAACACCTGGGCGCTCGACAACCTCCGCAAGGGCGACACGATTCTCCTCACCGAGATGGAGCACCACAGCAACCTCGTGCCGTGGCAAATTCTGGCCAACCGGATCGGCGCAAAACTCGACTTCATCGAGGTCACCGGCGACGACGGGCAGCTTGATTTGCAGTGGCTCGACGAGCAACTCGCCCGTGCCCGGCTGCTCTCGCTCACGCATATTTCCAACACGATGGGCACAGTAAACCCGGTCGCCGAGATTTGCGCCCGTGCCCGTGCCGCAGGGGTAGTCACCGTGGTGGATGCCGCCCAAAGCGCCGGCCACGCACTGGTCGATGTGCAAGGGATCGACTGCGATTTTCTTACCTTTTCCGGGCACAAAACCTGCGGGCCGACCGGCATCGGCGTGCTGTACGGCCGCCGCGAACTGCTCGATGCCATGCCGCCGTATCAGGGGGGTGGCGAGATGATTTTAAAGGTCGGGTACCACGATTCCACCTTCAATGTCGCTCCGCACAAGTTCGAGGCTGGCACACCGAACGTCGCCGGTGCCGTTGGCCTGCACGCGGCGCTCGACTACCTCGACGCCATCGGCCGCGAGGCTATTTTCGAGCACGACCAGCGCTTGGCCAAGCAGGCCTGCGAGCGCCTGGCCGAGATCGACGGCATCCGGATTTTTGGCCCGGCGGAAGGCCGCTCGGGCCTGGTGAGCTTCGTGCTGCCGGACGCCCACGCTCTCGACTTAGCCACGATGGCCGACCAAAAGGGCGTCGCGTTGCGGGCGGGTCATCATTGCAATCAACCGCTCCTGGCCAAGCTCGGGGTCGCGGCGACCGCCCGTGCAAGTTTTTACTTTTACAATACCGAGGCCGAAGTCGATCGCTTCATCGAAGTGCTCCACGGCGTCAGGAAACTGTTTGTCTGAATGAGCGAAACCATCACATGTAATTCTCCGATGCAGGCAGTGCTGCAGATTTTTCCCGGCGCGCAGCGCGCGTTGTTTCGCAAGTACCACATCGGGGGTTGCAGCAGTTGCGGGTTTCAGCCGGAGGAAACATTAGCCGGGGTTTGCGAGCGCAATGGCGATCTCCCCGTCGCCGACGTTTTGGAACAGATTCGCCAGAGCCACGAGGAGGATGTCCGTATTTTGATCGAGCCTAGCGACTTGGCCAAGCGGCGCAACAACGGGGTTGACGTTCGCGTGGTAGACATTCGTTCACGAGAGGAATTTGAGGCGGTGCACATCGACGGCTCACAGTTGCTGACCCAGGACTTGATGCAGGAGATTCTCGGCAGTTGGGACAATGACCAGTTGTTCGTCATCGTCGATCACCAAGGGAACAAATCTCTCGACGCGGCGGCCTATTATCTCGGCCACGGCATGCCGAATGTCCACGCACTGCGCGGCGGGATTGATGCGTGGTCGCTTGAGGTTGACTCGACTGTCCGACGTTACACGCTGAATTAATATGAACGACGAACTTCAAAAAAAAGTCGCCGAGGCGATCAGCAATCCGAAAAACGTCGGCGAGATGGCGGACGCCGACTCGGTCGGCACGGTTGGCAATTCCGAGTGCGGCGAGATGTTGCGACTGTGGGTGAAGTATAAAGAACAGGACGGCGAAAAGATCATCGACAAGGCCACTTTTCAGAGTTTCGGCTGCGAGACGGCGATCGCCGTGGCGAGTTTGGCAACTGAATTGATCCAAGGCAAAACCGCCGCCGAGGCAATGGAAATGAAGCCGGAGGAACTCTCCGGCGACCTCGGCCCGCTGCCGCCAATGAAGATTCACTGTGCCGAACTGGTGCAGGGTGCGCTGCATGATGCGCTTTCGCCCGAGAGCCAAGCGCTTGGCCAAGCGGAGTCGCCGTCCAAGCCGGACGGGCTCGCCCCCACGCTCCAGGACAGCCTCAACGAGGGTCAGGCCAAGTCTGGCAGCATCAAAATCCAGTTCCTCGACGAGTAGCCCCGTCGCTCAGATTTCCTTGACGACTCCCCAATGGACGTCGAGTTGCTTTGTGAGGTAGAGCCGGATGCCGTTCACCAGCGCCTTGGACTCCAGCTTTTGCCCAGCGGCGACAATCTGCTTGAGTGTCATGCCCGGCTTGATACGGAAACTTTCCTGCGCGATGATAGGTCCCTCGTCGAGGTGCATACTCACGAAGTGCGCCGTCACGCCGGCAATTTTCACGCCATGCTCGTGCGCCTGTCGGTACGGCTGCGGGCCGGGGAAACCCGGCAGCAACGAGGGGTGAATGTTGATGATCTTGTTCTTGAATTGCCAGACGAAATTCGGCGACAAAATTTTCATGAACCGCGCCAGCACGACGAAGTCCACCTGCGCCTTCTCGAGGATGCGAAGCGCCTTGGTCTCCGCCTTGGCTCGGTTCGTCCAAGCAACATGATGGAATGGCAGACCAGCTTTTTCGACATTGGCCTTTAGATCGCGGTGGTTGCCAATGACCGCCACAATCTCCGTCTTGAGTTTTCTGGATTTCACCGACTCCAAAATGGCGTCGAGGCAATGCGGTTCACGGGTGACCATCAGGGCCAAGCGTTGCGGGCGCTTAGGGTCAGTGAACCACCACTTGATCTCCATGCCCAAGTCGCGGCCCAGCGCGCGCAGCCCTTGGCCAAGCGATTTCTCGTTAAAAACCGTCGCCCGCCAACTGGCCTGAATCGTCATGCTGAACTGCCCGCGCGTGACCTGCTCCTCCAACGCCTCGATGTTGGCCCTGGTTTCGAACAGCAGGTTGGTGACTCTGGCCACGACGCCGGTCTTGTCCCGTCCGATGACAGTGATGGTCGCGTAACAATTCATTGCGGGGCGCAATTAAGCCGGTTTAAAGCCCGGAGAAAAGCGAAAACGGCCAAGCGCTTGGCCAAGCGGGTTAATCCTCTGCCTGGTTTTTTCGGATCAAGGCGAACAAGTCGCGAGCCTCGCGGAGGCCGATTGCGGCGGTGATCCCCCAGTAAACCAAGGCCGCGACGATGGCCGGGGCGAATACTTCGCCGATTTTCAGCCACACCGTCTCGTAGCCAAGATTAGCCACCCATTGGCCGTGCAAAAACCAGGCGACGCCACCGGCAACCACGGCCGCCAACAGCATGCCGGCGAACGGGCGCAACAGCGACTGCACCTCCCACTTGGGCATCTTGCGCTTGAGGGCGTACGACAGCAGCCCGACATTCAAGAGGGAACTAAGGGCGTTGGCCACGCCAAGCGCGCCGGCTTCTAGACCTTTCGGGAATATGAAAATGAGCGGCAATAGCACCACGATGTTAAGGCAGAGACACACTGCGCTGATCTGCATCGGCACCTTCGTGTCGCCCATCGCGTAAAACGCCCGAGCCATCACGTTGACTGCCGAGTACGTCAGCAGGCTCGGCGCGAGGCACATCAGCGCGAAGGAAGCGCGGCGGGTCGAGTCGGCAGTGAACGCGCCGTGCTGAAAGAGCAACCGCACCATCGGCTCGGCCAGCACCATCAGCATCGCCGCCGCGATTGCGTTCACAAAAAACAGATAGCCCATGCCGCGCCGTAGGTTTTCGCGGAACTCGGGGAATTGTTTATCCGCAGCCAAGCCAGCCAGCGTCGGCAAAAGGAACGTCGCCAGCGACACGCCGAACACGCCCTGCGGCAGCTCCATCAGCCGCACAGCGTACTCGAATGACGCCACGATCTGCGTGCCGCTGGCGCGCTCGACCCAAAACGCAAGCGTCTGGGTGATGATAATGTTGAACTGGAACGCCGCCACGCCGATCGTCGCCGGGATCATTTTTCGGACGACCTCCCGCACCGAGTCGTTGCGCCACGGCGCGACCCAGCGGAGCCGGTAGCCCTCGCGATACAGGTACGGCACTTGGAACGCCGCCTGCGCCACGCCGGCGACCAGCACGCCAAACGCCAGCGCAAAAATTTGTTCACCCAAGTCGTCACCCCAGCGCGGCGCTACGAGCAGCACCGTGGCGATCATCACCACGTTGAGCAGCGTGGCTCCCATCGCCGGGATGAAAAAGTGGCCGCGCGAGTTGAGCATGCCCATGAATACCGCCGCGAGGCAGACCAGCAACATGTAAGGGAACACCACGCGCAACAGCTCGAGCATCAACCGCGTGTGCGTGTCGAACTCCCCCCACATCAGCACCGCCGAGAGACCCAGCATGACCAAGCCAACCACCAAAGCGGAGGCCACCACCAGCGCCGAAACGACGGCGTTGGCCGTGTGCCACATCGCCTTGTCCCCCTCGGTTTTTTCCTTGTTTTTGAACAGCGGAATGAATGCCGCCGTGAGCGCGCCCTCGCCCAGCAGACGGCGGAACAGGTTGGGAATCTGGAAGGCGTAAACGAAGGCGCTGGCGATGGGGCCGTCGCCCATGAACCGGGCGTAAATTATCACCCGCACCATCCCGAGCAGGCGACTGAGTAACGTAGCCCCGGCCATGGCGCCGGAGGATTTGAGCATGTCAGACAACGCGCGGCAGGCTAGGTGCAAAGCCGATTCGAGTCGAGAGGGCATGGCCAGGCTGCTGTCTATTTTTGAACACCTTGCAAAATTTACCTCTAAATCGGTGCCCAAAGCCAATTCGCCGCTTGGACAAGTGCAGCACAATAAAGCTCATAATACACTTACACCGGACGGGGTATGGATTTTAGTTCGGGCTTTGGCACAGGACTTGCCGGTTTTTTGGCGCGAGAGGTTTGCTGCGGCGCATTGTGTTGTGCAGACCCGATGCAAAAACAATGGACAACTTGTTATAAAAAAAATCGAAGCAATTATTAAACCGTTCAAGCTAGACGAAGTACGGGACGCGCTCGCGGAAGTCGGCGTGGAAGGCATGACCGTATCCGAGGTCAAGGGGTTTGGTCGACAAAAGGGACACACCGAGATTTACCGAGGCAGCGAATACACCGTGGACTTTCTGCCCAAGATCAAGCTTGAGTTGGTTGTCACTGACGAGAACGTACAAACCGGCTTGGATGCGATCACCAAGGCCGCCAGCACCGGCAAGATCGGTGACGGCAAACTGTTCGTCACCCCCGTCGAGGAGGCCATACGAATCCGCACCAATGAAAAAGGCGATGAGGCACTATAGGGCGAATCTTGTTTACCGAAAGACAAAGGGAGCAGTTTCCGGCTCCCTTTTTTAATCTCATCAGCCAGACGTATGGCCAGGTTCACTGGTACTTGAGCGTCACCTTGCCGTTGGCTACCTGAATGCTCTTGATTTTCACTGCGGAGCCGCTTAACCGGTAAAACTGGGATGTGCCCGCCTGGCCAAGCGTGATCGTGCGGCTAGCTTCGTCTATAGAAGCTCCACCTCCCACCTTATAAGGGCCGTTCACATCTGAACTTATCTGCAAATTTAGGGTCGGCTTTTTAGGCTCCTCATACTTGACGAATACAAGATAGTTCTGAACGAGGTACAAATCATTAGGATCCGTGATATGCTGAGCAAGGCGTAAAGTAGCCTTCCCTCCAAGCTTCACAATAACCGGCTCTTTTCCGGTTCCATCTGTTAGCAGAACATTGCGAAACTCCACGCCGGATTCACTACCAAAGAAGCTACCCAACACCTCTGTAGTTTGTTCCTCCTCACCAGTGGCACTTGTAACAAGTTCCAATGTACTCTTAGCTTCCGGCATATCAAACTGTGCCTGACGCAAATAGACCAGATAGTCACCATTTGGATAGGTTCGTGTGTAGTTAAGCCATTCTCCTTCTTCAATGTCACCAACCCCAAAATCGTATATTCCCTTTTGAGCACCTCCCGTCTCGATAAATTTATCCCTTGCCAAATCAAGTGCTGGGGCTGTGCTGACTCCGTCGTAAGGTCGATAGCGGTGAGTCGATGGTACTAGGGTCTCATTCGTATCAAAAAAATCGATACCGTTTGATCCCTCTAATGAATTATAGGAGCCATCTCCCCAATTTGAGTCAATACCATCCTCAGTAAGCTCAGGAATCAAAATCGGGTTATCAATAAATTCACCCCAATCATAATTATAGTCCTCAACCTCTAAAACGAAACTGTTTGTATCGAATGTATCAAAGTACAAATTACGGGTGTCAGTCTCCCCGTCCAGCATCAGTAGCTACAATTACTGCATGATAGTTGACCCCTGCTTCAAGGCCCTCTAAGGATACTTGCCTAGCAGTTGACGTGCCGACAACTTTTAATCCATTGGCAACGGTATATTTTGACCCATTCAACGTGACAGAAACGTCATTCGGTTCGACCCCTTGATCGTCATTAACCACAAAAGTTATCTCTGTTGAAACAGGCAAAAAAAGGCTGCTGGCTCCTGGCATAACAGATGTAATATTTGGTGGTTGATTCTTTCCTTTAGCACCAGAAACGGATGCATAAGCATTGTCTAATATTACATTGGAGGCGGGCAATGACCCATTAGTATCGTTGTGATATAGCAGAACAACGAAATTGCCTGGTTTGTTGATAAAAGAACCAGCTGGAGAATCAGTACCTGTCTGAAAGTCATCCGTATCCGGTGTGTCTATGGAAGTTTGCTCAAACAGAACTGCATTATTATTTTCAATATCAAGCACCTTAACAGTCATAACAACACTCTCACCTTCACCTGTCATGGAAATACTCAACGTGATATTCTCGGGTTTTTCTATCCACTCCCCTTCGGTAATGTCATAAAAAAATTTGTTCAGCCCTTTAGCTAAAATAACATCTCCACTGTCCTTGACCGCGGAGTAACCCGACAACTGACTTACCGAGGTTTCAGTTGGAATAAAACCCACGGCTGCATAAGCCTCGGCTTGGTTTGCTCCGATTAAATCGATCTGAAATTCCAGAGTCACACCATCCTCAATAGTAAAAGTTTGAGAGCCATAAGTAGCCGCCACGAAAAACGGCTGCTTTGTGGCCTGATGCATACCAATAGTTAACTGCCCATCCTTCTCCTTTAGAAAGCCGTTGCCACTGCCAAAGTCAAACTTCTCCCAACCGGTGACTTTGTTGTCGTTAAAGTCGTCCAGCACCTTGGCCAAGGGGGATTGAATCAGAGTGACAAAGAATGCCACGACAGCCGAGGCGCTCATCCAGCGGGTTAAAAAACAGGTTGTTTTCATTAGACTAATGAACGGTTGATAGAAGGATTCTTCAGGCGTTTATAAGGCAGGTCAATAAAAAAACTGAATTGCATGGCCAAGTGTGTAGGACTGTGGCACGGTTGTCCAAGGCTCAACCAACTCATTTCATGGCAAAAATGGAAAACACCTTCCTCAACCGTCGCCGTTTCCTCCAACACTCCGCCGCTGGAGTCACCACCGCCGCCTTGGCCAAGCGCCACTCGCTCCAAGCCGCCAACAAGGCCGCCAACAAACTGCGAGTCGGCGTGATGGGCCTTGGCCGCGGCATGGCACACGTTAAGAATTACCTGAAACTCTCCGACGTCGAGGTCGCCTACGTTTGCGACGTCGATGACAACCGCACCGCCAACGGCCTGTCGGTTGTCACCAAGAGCCAAGCGGCAGCGTGCCGCGGCATCACCGATCTGCGGCGCATGCTCGACGATCCGCACCTCGACGCCATCTCTATCGCCGCGCCAAACTTCTGGCACGCGCCGGCGACCATTCTTGGCTGTCAGTCCGGTAAGCATGTTTACGTCGAGAAACCCGGCAGCCACAACGCCGCGGAGGCGGAGTTGATGGTCGCCGCCGCGCGCAAGCATAATCGCCTCGTGCAGATGGGCAACCAGAGACGCAGCTACCCGCTCATCATCGAGGCGGTACAACGGATGCACGAGGGCGTCATCGGACGGATACTCGCTTCGCGAAGTTTCTACACAAGCGGCCGGGGCTCCATCGGCAAGGGAAAACCGGCGGCCGTGCCCAAGTATCTCAATTACGATCTTTGGCAAGGGCCGGCACCGGAACGGCCGTACAAGGACAACCTCATCCCGTACAACTGGCATTGGCACTGGCATTACGGCGGCGGCGAGATGGCCAACAACGGCGTGCATGCGCTTGACCTCGCCCGCTGGGGACTCGGCGTCGATCTGCCGAAGCGTGTCACCTACGGCGGCGGACGCTACCACTTCGACGACGACCAGGAATCCCCCGACACCGGCACGGCACTGTTCGATTTCGGCAATTGTACCGCCATGTGGGACCAAAGCAGTTGCCTCCAGCGCAAGCACGAGGCGCTGCCATTTGTGGTTTTTTATGGGGACAACGGCACCCTCACCATGACCACCGGGAACAAATACATCATCCATGACCTCGCTGGGAAGGAAGTAGAAACCAAGAGCCAACCTGCGAGCGACATTTTGCACTTCACCAACTTCGTGAACGCCATTCGCAACGGCGAGAAACTTAACGCGGAAATCGGCGACGGACAGGTCAGCACCCTACTCTGCCACTTGGCCAATATGGCCTGGCGCTCGGGCAGCACTGTGGACTTCGACCCAGCCAAGCGCAGCATCGTCGACAACCCGGCCGCGGGTAAGCTGTGGGCGCGTGAGTACCGACCAGGCTGGGAGCCTCAAGTTTGAGCATGAAATCACAAGCCAGGCGGGGAAGACGCCCGCGGCTGTTTCTCCTTGGCTTTTTCGCCGGAGATTTTGTCCATGCCTACATCATGGACAGGCAGAATTCTGGCGACTTTTTCGATCCGGAAGGCCTGATGATCCTGCTCGCCGCTGGCCCTTTCACCGCACCGGCGATGTGTCTCTCCATCATGGTCGCCTGCGGTCTCGCTGCTGCCTCGCTGCCGCTGCTCACTCGGCGCGTACGCGGAAGAACAGCCGACCAGCGTCCGCGTCCCGATTGATGTTGATCCACAACTGGCCGCTCTCGTTAGTGTAGGTTTGCATGTCGATCCACTTGTCGAGGTTCTCGGAGAACTGCAACACCACCTTGCCGCCCTTGTCGCCGGTGACGAGGAAACGGAACTTGTCATCGGCTGCCAACTGACCCGCACTGAGCGTGGGCGCATTCGGGTCGACCGGTGTCACGTCCTCGATGAAACCATATTTCACTCCAAGGTACTTGCCCACGGATTCACGCTCGCCGACGCCAAGCGCGCGGTTGTACACCAGCACCTCGGCAACCGCTCCACCGAAATGCAGTCCCCCGACGCCTCCCAGTGTCAGCGCGCCATCGACTTCGACATCAAGTTCACCGGCAAATGTGTCGCTGAACACAGTCTCGCCCGCGACCGCCACCAGGCCGCTCTCGCCCGTGCGGTACACCTCCACCAGGTTCCACAGGTCATCCCAGCGCTCCGGTTGTGCTGCCAAGATGCGGCCCCCGGCCGAGACATTGCCGTAGTCGAACAGCAACTGGTCGTTGTATGTGAACAGCAGATCCAGGTGGTTGAGCTGGCTGTTCGATTCCCAGCCGAGCAGCGCGTTGTTGGCGCTCGCCCTGTCCTGCTTCATCACAATGAAGAGGCTCGCCGTATCGCTGCTCAACAACCTGGCCCCGTTCACCACCACACCAAGCACATCATCCGCTCCGTCAAAAATAACCGCTGGTTTTCCATTGGCACCCTCACTGTGAAAGGTCGGCTGCCGGTCAGCTTCCGACTGCCTCACGTCGTGCCCAAACGGGGTACGATCCGCCCAAGCGCTCACCTTGCCTCCCTCCTGCGCGATACCACTCCCGTCCAGCCACAGCCGCAGGCCAAGCGCTGGGAGCGATGCGCTGTCAAACACGGCCGCCTCAACGGAGCCGGATATCGCCGAGCCGCCCTTGGCATCCGTCGCCGTGGCGGAAATCCGGTACAGGCCGGTCTCCGGCTCGGTCCAGTCCAGCTCGTACGGCGCCTCGGTGTCGGCGCCGATCAACCGGTCGTTCTTGAAAAACTCAATCTTGGTGATGGCGGCGGCGCCGGGCGTCACGGTGGCCGCCAGCCGGGCCGTCCCGCCCGGCGCGAAGGCGATATCTGCCACCGGCTCGGTCAGGGTGATGGCGGCGCCCTGCGACACTGTGATGCTGACCGGTGGCGTCGTGACGACCTGGTTATGGTAATCGGTCACCGACGCGGTGATTTCGTAGTCCCCCGCCCCGACGCCGGCCCAAGGGATCTCGAACGGGGCCTTGGACGCGGCCCCCAGCGTTTCGCCGTTGGCGAAGAATTCAACCTTACGCAACGCTCCATCCGCGGTGTTATCGGACGCAGTGGCAGCCAACGCGATGGTCGCTGGGGAAACGAACTCCGCACCGTTCTTCGGCGAGGTCAGCTCGATCGTCGGCGGGTGGTTGACAGTGAAGCGCACCTTCTCGGTTGTGATTTTGTCTTTGTCATCCCCAACGTCCACGGTGAATAACGTCGGAGTGGAGTTATCATAAGCACCGCTTTCCCATCGAATATCGGTGAGCACTGTTTGGCCCTCGTCGTTCTCGGTCCAGTAAGTCGGGCCATTAGCTTTTGTAAATGTATATCCCTCGTTTATCCTGATCGACTTAATCTCGCCATCGGGATCGTACGCCACGACTGTGAACGTGAACTTGCCGGGAACCGGCACGAAGTCGCCCGCGGACGGCGAGGTGCTGACAATCACCGGCGGCAGGTTTCCAGTGGTGAGGGTGATCTGAATTGGTGCCGACTCAGTCTTGCCCCCCCGGTTGTCTGTGACTGAGGCTCGAATCTCGTACACACCCTCGCTCGCACCCTCCCACGTGAACGATGCGGCGGCAGAGTCCGACTGGCCAAGCGCCACCCACTCGGCGGCATCGAGCAGTTTGCTCTCATACAACACATGCGTGATAGAGCCGTCGGCGTCGGCGGCATCGAGCGTGATCTCGACGTCACTGGGCGCACTGAAGAACCGGCCATTTTTCGGCGAAGTGATCGCCACCGTCGGCGGTTGGTTGTCGCTGAGATAACGAATCGAAACAGACTTGTGGTCGTCCATCACTAGCGTGACCGACTCGGCCGAGCCGCTGACGTCGCCTTCCCACTCTACAAAACCCAGGCCCCCACCCGGCCTGGCTATGAGGGTGACGGTGGTGCCAGGTGGGTAGGTGGCCAAACTCGGATTGACCTCGATTGCGCCCTCGCCCTCGACGGTGGCAGTGAGCGTGTAGTGGACGTTGACCTCGACCGGGTTGCTGTTCTCAATGCCAAATGCGTTGCGCAGCATCACGGCGTAACGCCCGGCGTGACTCGGTGTAAGGTTCACCAACTGCAACGAACTCTGGGTCGCACCCGCGATCGGCTTGTTGCCCTTGGTCCACTGGATCGTCATCGGCGTCCCAACGGTATCCAGCCTCATCAAAAGGGTTTCCTTTCCGGCCAGGTAAGTGCCGGCTCCAGTTATGGCCCGCAGCTTCGGTTTGCTGTTGAAGTCCGGTATTCCGTGGGTCGCCCACGCGAGATCGGCGGGCAACTCCACCTGCACGGCCTGCATGGTCGAGAGGCTCGGCTCGCTTGGGCTCCAGACCGCCCCGTCGTACGTGTGCCAGGCGGTTTCACCGTCGGCCTGCAGCAGGCCAAGCTTCGTGCCGGCCGGAGCCGACGCGGGGAATTGCAAATCGTATCCGGCCGCGCCGGATAGCGGCGCCGGATAGCCAAAGTACACCGCGCCCTTGGCCAGGCTCACCTCAGTACCTTGGCCGGGGTACGAGCCGACAAACACCGCGCGAAACACCTTGGTGTCCGTGTTGGTGAACTTGAAAATGCTCCCTTGGTCAAGCTCGACCGCGCCGTTGCTCCAGGTGTCACCCAGTTCGCCCTCGGCCCACTCGCCGGTTTCCGAATCGAGGATGGCCACTTTCGAGCCTTTGGCCGCGCCTTGGAACAGCGCGGCGACGGTCTTACTGCCGCTCAACGAGAGTGGCACATGGTAAAGCGACTGGCCCGGCGCTATCTCGAGATTGACGTAACCGACAGCGTTGATCGAATGACCGGCGAGACGGCCCGGGGCCAGCTCATCCACCACCAACACGCGCACAAACTGTTTCTCCACACCAGCGTTGTAGGCCATTGGAATGCGCACCAGCCCGTTCTTGTTCTGGTAACCGCCGAGCTTGTTCCAGCGAATCCCGTCGGTGGAGCCCTGTATCTCACAGTTCGCACCCGGCTCGCTCGAGAGCAGGAAGATGAACCGGCCCTTGCTGTCGAAGCCCGCATCGCTGAGATCCGGCAGAATGTAATCGCGGCTGAAGTTCGCAGTGATCGTCTTGTGCGCATCCATCGTCACGGTGATCGTCTCATCGCTGCTCGACGCGTCGCCGCTCCAGTGCATCCATGAGTAACCGGTTACCGGCGAGGCGGACAATGTCGCCTTGCTGCCGGCGAGGAAAATCGATTTCTCGGGATCGACCCCGATGCCGCCGCGGCCCTCTAGGGCCAGCTTGAGCTTGTAATAAATATCGAGCCGAGCCGACTCGCTGATGGCCTTGCCAAAGCCGTTGCTCACCACCACCGAGTAACGGCCGGCGTTGGCGAGATTCACCACCGGAACCTGAATCGCCGACGCTGTCGCCCCGGCGATCGGCTTGCCGTCGAACAGCCACTTGTAAGCCAGCGGCTCGCCGACGGCCTTAACCATGAAACCGACCTTGCCGCCGGACAACACCTGCGCGTCCGTCGGCTGTGCGGTGACTTGCGGCAGTGTTGGGTCGTGGTTCCATGAGAACATGCTTGGGGCAATGACGATGAACGCTTGGCCAAGCGCAATGACCGGCTCGCTCGGCGACCATGCGTCGTTCAAGACCGTGTACGTGTCGTACTTGCCTGTGCCGTTGTTGAGCAGTTTCACGACAAGCCCCTCGGCAAGCGGCAGGCCAAGCCGGCTGCTGAGCAGTCCGCCCTTGGCCAAGGCCGGCGACACGACCGAGTCGCCCGCCGGGATGGACAGCGATGTTTTTTGCCACGGCGTGAAGCCTGTCAGTAAGACGCTGAAAGCGTCGCCCTTGTTGTCGAGCACTGCGCCCTCGCCCGGGGCGAGAGTCATGCCGGGCTGACTCCACCCACCGGTGAATGTGTTGGTCTCCCAATTGCCGGTGGCCGAGTTAAGCTTGGCCAGCGTACTGCCGATCGGGACGCTTGGCAGAATATCGGAAACACGGTTTCCACCGTTGGCCAATGGGCTGGAAATCAATGACTTGCCCTCCGGCAGTGTCAGCGTCACATAGCCGATTGCACGCGCCGCATAGCCGGTGTCCTCCTCCCACATCCGAATAAATAAATTGTTGATGCCCTGCGGTCGGTTGAACGGAACACGCATTTCATCAGAAGCACTGCTATCGCTGGTGAACTCTTTCCAGTTAAGCAAATCCAGCGAGTAGTCGGAGGTCAACTTTTTGCCAGGCCGGGCAACCTGCACCCACTCGAGTTGACCCGCAGTGTTGATCTCCACGCTCCGATATTCCGGCGGCACGACATCACGCGTGAACAAACCGGTGATCGACTTGTTGGCGTCCATAGTGACCGCCAACGGATTGGCCGCGCCACTGGCTGCGCCGCTCCAGTTAGTGAAGACGTAGCCTTTGCTCGGGGTGGCATTGAGTACGACACGCGCCCTGTTCGGATACGACACCAGCTCCGGCGTGTGAGTGACCACGCCCCTTCCCGCGCCGGCGACGTCCAGCGTGTAATGCACCGCCAAGCTGGCTGCGTCACTGAGGATATTACCGAACGGATTCTTGATGTACACAGAGTAGCCGCCCGCGTTGGCCTGTTGCACATCAGTCAACTCAAGCGTCGCAGCATTGGCACCGGCGATGTTCAAACCATTGAATCGCCACTGATACTCTAGCGGCGTGCCGGTGGCCTCGACACTGAAAGAGACCGGCTGCCCGGCAATGCGGATTGCGCCGACAGGCTGCGTGGCAATCTTCGGCGTGCCCTGCGAGTTGAGGTTGATGTTGCGGTTCCAACTCGTCGATGCATTGGCCGTCACGCGGAAACCCTGCGCGGCGGCCAAGCTCGGTTCGCCCGGGCTCCATACGCCGCCGGAGAAAGTCGATGTCATCCAGTCGCCGGTTGAGTTCTCGAGCAGGCTCACCTTTAGCCCGTTCACCACCGGGAAGCCGAAGTCCGTGGCCAAGCCGCCGGCGACCGGCAGCGTAGCGGCGTGGTACGTCACACCGCTTGGCAGCGGCGACGCGAGCCTGCCCTGCACGACTGAACCGGTGTATTGCAGCGTCAGAGCCGAACCTGTGTTGTTATCGAACATCGCCGCCTGTCCCGGCGCGCTCACGAGTCCTACGTCGCTCCATGCGTCGCCGAACGTGCTCGCCTTCCACGAGCCGGAATCACTGTCCCAAGTCGAGACCGTCAGCTTGGCCGGGCCGTCGGGCAGCAGGGTGGAGAGCGTGTTGTCGCCCTTAGCCAATGGGTTGGACAGCAATGATTTGCCGGTGGGGATATCTAGCAGATGGAAGCCGACGATGTTGTCCGAATAGCCCTTGCTTGTCACGAGCACGCGGAAGTACATGCCCTTCACGCCGACCGGCGGAATCACTGGAATATACAGTTCGCCGGGGTTAGTCTCGGTGCGGTAATCGACCCAGTTCTCAAGGTCAAAACTGTACTGAATGTTGTTCTCCACACCCGGCTCGGCCACAACGGTAAACTGAAAAATTCCGTCCGTCCTAAAGTGCGCATCGCTCAGCGTCGGCATTATGTAATCACGTGAAAAATCAGCGGTCACTGTCAAGTGCTTATCGATGGTGACAGTGGTTTGTGCCGTGCCGCCGCTGGCATCACCGCCCCAGCTTGCGAAAGAGTAGCCCTCCTCCGGCACCCCGGTGAAGGTGACTTGCGTTCCTGGTGCGTAATGGTCCTGCAACGGGTCGAGCGCAATGCGACCCACCCCGGTGGTAGACCGGTTGATGACGTAATGCACCGCCACGGTTGCCGGCAAACTGGTGGCCGCGCCGAAGCGGTTGGTGAGCTTAACGGTATACTGGCCGGCGTTGGCTTCCAGAGCCTCCTCGAATGCAAGTGCGTTGCGCGTTGCGCTGTCGATCGCCACACCGTTGAAGTACCATTGGTAGTCGAGCGGATCACCCTTGCCGCGCACGGATAGCGCAAGCCATGAGCCGCTCGTGACTACTTCATCCTGCGGCTGCGTCGTAACCTCGGGCAAAACAATCTCGTTGTACGCGACTGACTGCTGCCACTCGAACGTCGTGCCGGAGATGACGCGGAACGCTTGGCCAAGCGCGATGACCGGCTCGCTCGGTTGCCATGCATCAGTAGTGAATGTGTGGGTGACGTACGAGCCAGTCTCGTTATCGAACAACTGCACCTGCAGTCCGTCGGCTGTTGGCAGGCCAAGCACGGTCGTGACGCCGCCGTCGACCGGCGTCATCGCGCTGCGAAACGCTGCCGTTGCCGGGATGGCCGAGGCGAGGTTGCCCTGCAACGCCACTCCAAAATATTCAATCGCAATCTGCCCCTCGCCGGCGTTGTCCAGCACAGCCCCCTCACCGGGATCGAGCGTCATCGCCGGGTTATCCCACGAGCCGCCCACGAGCACGTTCATCACCAACTCCCCGGTCACCTCGTCGAGCTTGGTCAAGCTGCTACCGTCCGGCAGGGAGGCGAACAAGTTTGCCACCGTGTTGCCATCCTCGCGGTCAAGCGGATTGGCGATAAGCGACGGGCCCTTGGGATATGTCACTCGCACGAAGCCGATGGCGTTTTTCGAGTATTTCTCGGTCTTGAGCAGCGCACGGAAAAACAGCGTATTCACCCCGCCGGGCCGGTTGACCACCTTGCTTTTTTCGCCGGAGGCGTTGAACATCTCGTCTGCCTTGCCGGCCTTTGTAAGCAGCTTCCAGTTCCGCAGGTCGCCCGAGTACTCGAACGCGTTGGTTGTCCAGCGATGTCCGCGCATCTGAAAACCAAGCTGCGACTCGGTGAGGCTGACGTTGAAAAATTCCGGCTCGTCGAATATCAGCCACTCGAGCGCTGTCGACTCGGAAGTGACCTCGCCGATGGCGGTGCGAATGTTAACCGAGTAAGCGCCCTCTATGTCCGGCGTCATCACCCCCAAGTCGACCGTGGCGGCGGTGGCACCGTCGATCGCCTCACCGTTGAGGCTCCACTGGTATCCGAACGGCCCCGTACCCCGCGGTTCAACCCGGAACACAACGTTTGTGTGAATGCCGATGACCGTCTCAACCGGCGTCGGCGCAGCCGTCATGGTAACGTCTGCGCCGCTGATGATCTTGGCTTTTTTCGGCGTGCCGATGGTCGGCAGGATCGCATCCAGAACGGCAGTCTTGCTACGCGTGAAGCCTACGCCGTTGCGGATCACCACCTCGTAACGGCCCATGTGTTCGGGTTGGTAATTGTCAATCGTGTACGTTGCCATCACCGCCCCAGCGATATCCTTTTCCTCAAACCGCCACTGGTAAGTAAACGGCGCAGCGCCCTTGAGTTGCACCGCCAGTGAAACCGTCGAACCGAACTCCATGATGGTTTGGCTGGCCGGATGTTGCGTGACCACCGGTGGGTCGTCCGGCTGGAAAGCCATGAATCCCCACCACGTGCCCCACCGGTCGCGCTTGTCATCTGGGATGTTTGCCTGCTCGTTGTTGCGCGTCTCGGCGTACATCTGTATGGTCCACATATCGGTGTCGTTGTTGGGGTCGACCTGTGCAGCGCTGTAATCACCCCAGCTGTTGCGGCCATCGGAACGCAGCTTCACATACGGGGCGACGCCGGCCTTAAACAGCACCGGCTTGCTCATTTGGCCGAGCGGATCAGACGCCTTGCGGTAGGAAAAATAAGCGCTGGCGTAAGTGTCCTTGGTGAACCCAGAGTAGCCGATTAGCACGTCGCTATTTTTGTTCACAGCTACGCTGGGAAAGGTGTAATGTTTGACGGCGTTTGTGTCCTGAATATAGCCGCGCTGGAGGATCGACGCGTTGGTCTCAAGGTTCCACCATTGGATCGCTGTGCGGTTTACATTCGTCACGCCCTCAGGCAAAAAAACATGATGTGCGGCCCACAGCTTGCCGTTGCGCTTGGCTAAGGCGTGCATGCGCGAGTCGTTGGCAAAGATGCTCTTTGTTCCCGCCTTCTGCGGCGAGATATTTGTCTTGCCGATGGAAAACTCCCACGGCTCGATGTCAGCCAGAGACGTGCGAGCGTAGCTGGGGGTGTAATGCTCCTGGCCCACCCTGCCGGATAAGGCGCTGATCCGCAGGGCGCGCGTGCCCTGCTCAGTGATGAACAGCAGATTGGTGTCATTGGCATCGTACGTCGTCGCTGGCACGACGGTGAAAAAACCGGGATCGTCAAACTGCGTGTAGCGTGCCTTGCCTTCTTGAATATAGTCCGGTTTATGGAAAGCAAAAATACGCGAACCAACAACTTCCTTGGTGCCTTCAACTTGGTTAGTGCCCTTGTAAAGATTCACCGAGGCGGCCAACCATTTCTTGTTGTAGCCAACGCTGGGATAATCGGCGTACAGATAGTTGTCCGGGAGGGCTTCCGGGTGTACGCGGATCGAGGCCATGTCCCAGTCACCGGTCGGATCACTCGTCTGCGACAGCGCAATCAACACCGCCGACTTGGTGGTGTTCACATCGGCGATGGTGAAAACCACCCAGCGCTTGGCCAAGTGGTCGTAAACAACCTTCGGGTCGAACACAAAACCGTGGCTGAAGCCGGCCCAGAAATCACCCAGACCCACCTTGCTCAACAGCTCACCCTCGCGGGTCTGGATGGCAATCTCGGTGTTGAGAGCCACCACAAGGTGCTCGGGGCCAACCGCACCGTGTGTGTCCGCCGGAATCACCGTGTGGTTGTCGATGACGGCCAAAAAATCATCCCGCACGCCCGGCTCGAAATCACCGCCCAATAGCCTCGGGCCATTCAGCCTCGGCTTGACCGCGCTACCCGGCGCACCCATTTTCTGAATGCTCAACAGCCGGTGCCGCCGAACAGTGTCGTCCGGCTCCGGGTTGGCCGCAGCCAGCCGCTTGGCCAAAGAAGTGAAATTCATGGTGATCGTGCGGATCTCCGGGTAGTCGTCGCCGAGCGTGTTTGGCTTCGTGTCGTACCGCTCCGGCGCAGCAATCTCCAAGCCGGGCGGCAACGGTGGCAGCGGAGCGATCCCGACCAAGTCGTCACTCGGCAAGCCGTCCTCGCTATCCGCCCCAGCAAGCCATCTCGCGTAGCCCGGCAGCAAGTCACCAAGGCCGGACTCCAGTTCGCGCTTGGCCAAGCCAATGGCTAGCGGTGCCATTCGGTGGCCATCGTTCGTGAACACATCGACCGCACCGACGTCCGCTTGGCCAAGCGGCGTTTGGGACTCGATCATCATGTCGAGGTCACCGTCGCCATCGAGATCCGAAAGAGTGATGGACGGCATCTCGCGCGGCGCAGGTGCCTTGGCAGGCCCGCTCGCCCAGGTCACGGCAAAAACCATGCCGGAGGTGATGCAAACGAGCACAAAAAGCACCTTCCAACGTCGGGCCAAATGCTGAGTCTGGCGAACTAGGGGAATCATGGTTGAGTTGCGTTAAAGCTTATCGAGGTTCACTCGACGGTAACGAGACTCAATTATGGCCCTCCAACCACGACCGAGTCAATGCCTTGCGCCCCCCATAAAGCGCCCTATACTGCCGTCCGTGCTGGATATCAGAGAGATTCGAGACAACCCAAACCACGTCCGGGAACGCCTCGCCACCCGCGGGGAAGAATTTGCCCCCAAGGTGGGCGACGTCGTGCGACTCGACGCGGAGCGCCGCGAGGCCATTACCGCAGTCGAGGAGCTCAAGGCCAGACGCAACTCCGCCTCCAAGGAAATCGGTGCGCTTATGGGCCAGAAAAAGCCTGACGAGGCCGAGGCCAAAAAAGCCGAAGTGCGCGACATCGGCGATCAGATTTCCGCGCTGGACAACAAGGCCGCCCAAGCCGACGGCGAACTGCGCGAAATCCTTCTGCGCCTGCCCAATCTCCCGCACGCCGACGTGCCAGTCGGCGACAGCGAGGACGACAACATGGAAATTCGCCAGTGGGGTGAGAAGCCAGGCTACGATTTCGAGCCCAAGCCGCACACCGAGCTTTGCGAGAGTCTCGGGCTGGTGGACTTCGCCCGCGGAGCCAAGCTCGCCGGCAGCGGCTTCCTGCTCTACAGCGGCTGGGGTGCGCGGCTCGAGCGAGCTCTCATACAATATCTGCTCGACCTGCACGTGCACGAACACGGCTACACCGAGGTGTCGCCGCCGTTCATCGTCGGCTACGACTGCATGATCGGCGTCGGCCAGTTTCCCAAGTTCGAGGACCAGGCTTACATGGTGCAGGAGGGGCTCGACGAGGAGAGCCGGGGCAAGCTGTACCTTGTCCCCACCGCCGAGGCGCCGGTCGCCAACATCCACCGCGAGGAGTTGCTCAAGGCCGGCGAGCTGCCGAAAAACTACTGCGCATACAGCCCTTGTTTTCGCGCCGAGGCCGGTGCGGCCGGGGTCGGAACGCGCGGCATGATTCGAGTGCACCAGTTCGACAAGGTCGAGCTGATCAAAATCGTCGAGCCGGAGACCAGTTACGACGAACTCAACAAACTGATAGGCCACGCCGAGAAGGTGCTACAGTCGCTCAATCTCCATTATCGCATCCTGCAACTTTGCACCGCCGACATGAGCTTCGGCAGCGCGACCACTTACGACATCGAGGTCTGGGCGCCGGGCCAGGGCGACTACCTCGAGGTGTCCAGCTGCTCCAACTGCGAGGACTACCAGTCGCGCCGGATGAACCTCCGCTACAAGGATGCCGACGGCAAAAACCGTCATCCGCACATCCTCAACGGCAGCGGCACGGCGCTTGCTCGGCTGTTTGTCGCGCTCATCGAGACCTATCAGCAGCCGGACGGCAGCATCGCCATCCCGGAGCCGATCCAGCCATACCTTCGCGCAGACCGCATTCCCGCGAGCTGACTTTTTCGCCGCGCTTAAGCCATGAACATCCTCCACGCCAGCAGCGAGGTGTTCCCGTATTCCAAGACGGGCGGGCTGGCGGACGCCACGGCGGCCTTGGCTAAGTCGCAGGCGGCGGCCGGGCACGGAGTCACCCTCGTCACGCCGTTGTATCGCGGCATCCGCGAAAAGTTTGACGGCCTCAAGCCGCTTGGCCAGGCGCAGATACAGGCCAAGGTTTGGCGGCTTGAGCCGGAACCGAACCTGACCGTGCTGTTCATTGACGAGCCGGAGTGGTTCGATCGCAACAGCCTTTACGGTCAGACTGATGACGCCGAGCGGTTCATCTTTTTTTCAAAGTGCGTCGCCCACTTGGCCAGGCGCGCGGAGATCGTCCACGCGCACGATTGGCAAAGCGGGCTTGTCATGCCGCTACTCGCGGACGAACCGATCAGTAAGGTTCTCACCATCCACAATGCCGCTTATCAGGGCTGCTTTCCCGCCGATAAGTTTGAGCTGACCGGCCTGCCGGAATCTTTTTTTGACTGGCAGCAACTTGAGTTTCATGGCGGCGTCAGCTTCCTGAAGGGCGGCATCGTGTTCGCCGACCTTGTCACCACCGTGAGCCCGCGCTACGCCCGTGAATTGTTGACGGAGGAATACGGCTGCGGCCTCGAGGGGGTGTTCCAATCCAGAGTTGGTACGCTGACCGGCGTGCTCAACGGCGTCGATTACAACGAATGGAACACGACCAACAATCCGCACCTCGCAGCCGCCTATTCCGCCGACTCGGTCGACGGCAAGCATCTCAACAAGCTTGCTCTGCAGCGCGAGCTTGGCCTGCCGGAACTCGACGGCGTGCCATTGTTCGGCAACATCAGCCGTTTCACCGACCAGAAGGGGATCGATATTTTGCTCGGAGCGCTGGAGCAGTTACTCAGCAGTAGTGTGATATTTCAATTTGCCGGCCTTGGTAGTGGCGATTCGTTGCTCGAACAGGCAATGGGCGGCCTGGCCAAGCGGTATCCCAAACAGGTAGCCGTGAAGATCGGTTACGACACCGGCTTGGCCCACCGCATCGAGGCCGGGAGTGATTTTTACCTGATGCCCTCCCGTTTCGAACCGTGCGGCCTGAACCAACTTTATAGCCTTCGCTACGGCTCGGTGCCCATCGTGCGTGCCACCGGGGGCCTTGATGACTCGGTGATCGATCTTGGCCATGGGGAGGACATTGCGACTGGCATCAAGTTTGGCGACTGCTCAGCGGCAGCGCTCGGCCAGGCGCTCAGCCAGGCGCAGGAACTATTCACAAATCGTGAGCGACTGGCCAAGGTGCGTGACAACGGCATGCGAACAGATTTTTCGTGGACAAGAACCACGGCGGAGTACGAGAAGCTTTACACCAAAATAAAAAAGCCGACTGCGTAAACAGCCGGCTTGTGTAAAATCGATCGCAATCAGAAAGGCGGCTTGGAGCGTGATTTCTTGGTTGGTAACTGCAATTTGCGGGCCGGTTTTTCGCTAGTGTTTGCGTTGCCGCTTTTCCTGGAAAGCTTTTTATCCACTTTTCTCCGGCGGGCGTCCTCGGCGGCCTTGAACTCGGCCTCAGCCTCGCGGATACCGGGAAGACGCTGGCGTTCCTGCGAGACCATCAACGCGGCGTCCTCGGGCGTCTTTAGAATGGTCGGGCGAATCAGGACGAGCAGTTCCGATCGTTTGCTTGTGGCAGATTGACTCTTGAACAGGCTGCCCAGCAGGGGAATGTCCTTGAGAAAAGGCACGCCGGACTCGGTGTCGGTCTTGGCATCCCGGATGAAGCCGCCCAACAGGATTGTGTCGCCGTCCCGAACCGAGATGGTGGAGCTGGCCTCGCGCTCGGTAGTTTGCGGCGCCTTCTGGCCGGCGGCTCCCTGCTGCCCGCCACCCATGTCGATGAAGCCGTCCAACTCGGAGATGGTTTGTTGAATGTCCATGACGACCAAGTCATCCGGGGTGATGTAAGGCGTCACGTCCAGCGTGATACCCACATTTAGAAACTGGGTGAAGCCGCCGCCGCCACCGTAGCCACCGTAACCACCACCGTAACCACCATTGTAACCGCCACCGAAACCGCTGCTCCCCTGGTAGGGAACCTGCTCACCGTTGAAGAATGTCGCCGGGACGGCGTGACTGGTCTGCACACGCGGGGTTTGCAGCACTTTAGCCGTGCTGTTGCTCGCCAATGCGCTTATGGCAAACTCGAGTGAATTGTCATAACGGCTGATATAGGAGAACCCACCTGCCAAAGCACCGGCGCCGAGTGTGTTGAGGGCACTCCCGGCAGCGGCAACGACATTACCAGCATCGGCCGCATCCCCTTGGCCTTCCTGATTTCCACCCACGGTGTTGGCGGGTGGGGTTGTTGTGGGAGCCGCTCCCGCGGTTGAAGGGCCGCCGTTCATAAAGCCGCCGATATGGCGGGTGTCTCCGGGGCCTGCCGCCGCATGCATAAAGGCGTTCATCCCGGTGTTCATCCCGTCGGTCAGAGTAACGTTCACGATGATGGCCTCGATGAGCACCTGCGCCAACAGGCTGTCCACGTAGCCGACGATTTCTTCAATTTTCGCCATGTCGCCGTCGTTGGCGAATATTATAAGTGAGTTGGAACGGTAATCGGGGATGATGCGGGCATTCTCCAAAATCTGGATGTCCCCGCCGGCGGCGCGGTTCACGATGCCCTGCAGCCTGTTGCGGAATGAGTTGGACGTACTACTGGAGGAGGTGGAGGGACGATTCTGAAGCGAGCGAACCGAACCCCGCGATGAGCTGCCTCGGCCCGTGCTGCCCTGCGATGAGCTGGTTCGGCCCGAGGTTCTCGAGGTGCCAGAGGAGCTTGGTCGGGGCGAACTGGAGCCGGTGATCAAGTCCTGCATTGTTGCGTAGATTTCCTCCACCTTGCCATAGCGGATCGGGATGACCTTGAGCTTGTAGTCCTCCTCCGGCTTGATATCGATACGCTCGAGCAACTCGAGCATGCGCTTGATGTTGGAGGAGTTGTCGCGCAGGACGAGTGTCTTGCTGACGTCGAGAGCCACGATGCCGGCGGCGTTCTTGGCCATCGGCGTGAGCATCGGCACAGCCTCGCTGGGCAGTATGTGTTTCAACTGCTTGATGTGCGTGATGTACTGGTTGGCCTCTGGTAAATCGGCGGCATCGGTAATGGTCAAGAATGCGGCACCCTCCTGCAACGCATTGGCACTGGGCACGAACGTGACGAATTTTTCCCCGACCGGGATGGTGGTGTAGCCGTTGAGCGAGAGAACGCTGTCCATCGCTTGAATGGCCTCCACGACAGTCAGCGGTGTCTGCGCCTGAAGGGTGACGTTGAGATTGGGCAACGCCGCCGCCCGCAGGATGGTTCGGTTGACGTAGTTGGCGTAAATCTCAAGGAACTGCTCCAGCGGCATGTTGACCAGTTGCAGATCAGCCATCGGGATGACGGCGTCCATGGCCAGGGGCGCACCGACGGGATCAGCCGGGGCGTCCGCTGCTGCATTGCCGGGTGTCGGCGGGGCGGGCGGGTTCGCGGGTTGTGCTTGGCCAAGCGCTGCGAATGTCAGTGTGAGGATACCGGTGATGAGGTTTTTCATGGCTCTCGAGTGTTTTGTGTGAAATTTCATGGCTCTATTGTGTCTTGCGCGTGCGCCGGGTGGGGACGGATCGCTTGGGAACCGTGCGCTTGGCCGGCTTGGGTTCCGCCGCGGGCTTGGCTGGCTCCGGCTTGGCCTCGACCGGTTTTGCCTTGTCCACGATTGCTGGTTTGGCCTCGGTAGCTGTCTTAGGCTTGCTCGCGGCCGGCGTAGTCTCAGCGGCCTGTGCGGTCGACTGGACTCCAGCTACCTTGGGATCTTTTTGGTAACTGGCAGTAAGGTTCATCCAGCCGTCCAGTTTGAAGCGGTTCTTATCCGGGCGCACGCGCATCTCGCTCACGCGAACCATCGAGTCGTTGCCTCCGAGTTTCCAGAGAAAGTTGACAATGTCACTCTCCTTGCTGGAGAAATCGATACGCATCGATTTTTCGAGGAAAAAATCGTTGGTCTTGGTGGTCATGCGCCCGGTACGGGTGACCTGCACGCCATTGGCTGCGGTAAGATTGTTGATGGCCCGGCGCATGTTCACCTCCTGCTCGATCTTGATCACAGCCGAACCCAAGCCCTCGAGCTCCCCTATCTTTTTCTTGTAATCCGGAATCTTGCTGATCTCGTTTGTGAAACTGTTCAACTGCTTTTGCGCCTTGGCGATCTTGTTCTGGGTCACCCCCGGGCTGGGGATCATCCCCCATACCATCCACGCAAGCGCGAGCATCAGTACCACCAACACGGCCATGACCAACCGCCGCTCGCCGCTGCTCAGGTTCAGCTTGTCAAATATGCTTTCGTTACTCGCCATTGAACTCACATACCAACGACCAAATGGTCTGGTTTTTTCTCGTGTCCTGCCGGATCGTCACCACCTTCACGCCGGAAAACAACAGTGCCTTCTCATTCTCATTGACAGCCTCCATCTGCGTCATTGGCCGCGTCATTCGCGTGAGCGCCTCCTGGTAATCGTCAATCAACTTCACCTTTTCGGCTTCCGCAGCTCCGCTGATCCGCAGCTCCCGGCTTGTGTTACCGTCGAGGCTGCGGCTCGACGCAAACGCTAACTCGGTGAACTTCAGATCACCCGGCAGTCCAGTGGACACCTTGGCCCAAGCCTGGAGCGCGGCATACTTGAGCGCCTTTTGTTTCTCGAGCGTCTCCACCTTGGCCTTGAGCGAGAGCGCCTCGGTGAACAGATTGGTTTGGGCGGTCACCAAGTTAATCTTATCGTCAAGCGTACTCTGCAGCATGCTTCCATAAACAAAAAACCCTAGCAACCCCATCAGCATTATCGCAATCGCTCCCTTGACCCCCTCCATCCACAGGCTGTCCTGATATCGCTGACGGTTGCGAAGGCTGTAATCCTCGATCATCAGGCCGGGTGCCGTTGTCCGGGAAGCAAACTCCACTGCCGCCGTAGCCAGATCCACCTCGCTCATCGGCTCGACCTCTCGGATGCGGTCGAAACACTTGGCCAAGGCCGCATTCCAGTCGCCCGCCACGTCGCCACGCTTGACCAAGTGGCAGGCCGGCTCACCCGGCATCCAGCCGGCGACCTCTCCTGCCAGAGCAACGCTGTTGATTTTCTCCACCAACGCATCGCGGCTGGCTGCGGTGTCCGGCAGGTTGAATGAATTCACATCGCGCAGTCGGCCGGCGAACCACCACGACACCAGCGCCAATACCGAGTCGGCCCCCTGCACTAGCTGAATGTGCGCTCCGTCCTCCCTTGGCTCACCGGGCACCACCTCCCGCAGCAGCGGCACCTCCACCCGGTCGGCGAGATA
>CALJHX010000028.1 GCA_937770485.1 uncultured Verrucomicrobiae bacterium
ACCCGTCTTGCCGCCGTGTTTGCGGAGGAGGTCGGCGATTTCGGTGTGGTTGTCTACGATGGCCCAATCTAGCGGTGTTCTGCCATAAGCATCCTTCGCATTCACATCCGCACCTGCGGCGATGAGTAGTCCGACGATTTCATTGCTACCGGTCATAGCCGCACTATGCAAAGAAGTCCAACTACCATCATCTTTCTTCGCATTCACATCCGCACCTTTAGCGATTAGGAGTTCAGCGATTTCCTTGTAACCCATCAGTGCCGCCAAATGCAAAGGAGTCGATCCATCTTCATCCTTCGCATCCACATCCGCACCATTTTCGATTAGGAGTTCAGCGATTTCATTGTGGCCATATTTAGCAGCATGACCTAACGCTGTGCTTCCACAGCCTGTACATTTTAGTTCAATATCCGTTCCATCAGCTAAGTGCTGTTTGACAGCTTCAATATCTCCTGATTCGGCAGCCTCATAAAGATTGAGATGTCTGGTACCCTCACCACACCCCACCAGAAGCACGGCTGCGATTGTTGTGAGTAGTAGTGTTTCATTTCCCTTCAGCTTTCAATTCTTCACCCGTCTTGCCGCCGTGTTTGCGGAGGAGGTCGAGGATTACTCTATTTTTTTTGATTTTAGCATTATTCATAGTTACTTGATTTACAGAGCCATCTTCATTTCTGACCCCCATTGTCTGAGTTATTGTTATACCCGCAGTCTTTTCGTCCTCAAAAAACATTTCATTTAACTCGGTTGAATAATCCAAAGAAGTGAAACCACGCGTATCCTTCGCATTTACAACAGCACCTTTGCTAATCAACAGTTTGACGATTCTCTCGTGCCCGCTTTTCACTGCGAGATGCAAAAGAGTGAACCCATCCTCATTTTTCTGATTCACATTCGCACCATTTGATAATTCCCTTCTTATCAGTGCGATTTTTCCATCTATCGTAGCTTGGTGAATTGATGGCCCACCACACCCCACCAGCACCACGGCTGCGATTGTTGTTAGTAGTAGGTGTTTCATTTGCCGTTCAAGTGGCGGAGGGAGTTGGTTTAGTTGAAAAAATAGTGTGTTACGAACTTGTAGAAACGCCAGAGTAAGAGAGCCCCGCAAAAAAAATGCACAGCTACCATAAAGTAAAAACCCACCGGATTTGTATCTTTTTTTGCTGACCAGTTACCCGCTTCGCCACCAATAGAAGTTTCTCCATCTCTGAAAGCAGCATACATAAACCAAAAAAATAAACCCGCGCACGCTAATAAAAAAATTCCTCCTAGCATTATTTCATCCGTACCAGCATTTGCGATAAGTAGTTGTTTCATTTCCCTTCAGCTTTCAATTCTGCGCGCGTCTTGCCACCGTGTTTGCGGAGGAGGGCGATGGTTTCCTCATCATCTGCTTCATCTAATGGTGTTGCACTGTCATTACGCTTTGCATTCACATCCACACCTTTTTTAATTAGCAACTTGGCGATTTCCTTGTGACTATTTTCTGATGCGAAATGTAAAGAAGTTCTCCCGTTATCAGCCTTCGCATTCACATCCACACCATGGGCAATTAGAAGTTCAGCGGTTACTGTATGATTGTACAAAGCTGTACGATGCAAAAGGGTTTGACCATCACGAGTTCGCACATTCAAATCTGCGCCTTTGGAGATTAATAACTCGGCTATTTCTGTATGGTCATACTGAGCCGCATAATGCAACGGAGTTTCTCCACCAACATACTTCGCATTCAGGCCTGCGCCTTTGGCGATCAATAATTCGGCTATTTCCGCGTGGCCTTCCCGAGCCGCATAATGCAACGGAGTTCGTGCGCCCCTAGACTTACCTTCATTAACATCCGCACCTGTATCCAAGAACTCCTTTAATGCTTCAATATTTCCAAATTCAACCGCCTTACGAATTGAACCGTGCTTGGCTCCATGTTGCTGAAGGACGTCGGCGAGTTCGAGATGCATGAAAGTAATGGCCCAATCTAGCGGTGTTGCGCCAACATTATCCTTCGCATTCACATCCGTACCAGCGGCCAAGTGCTGTTTGACAGCTTCGATGTTTCCTTCAGCGGCAGCATCGTGAATCGATTTCACTTGGCCCACACCCCACAACCAGCACGGCTGCGATTGTTGTGAGTAGGATGTGTTTCATGTCGCCCAAAGCTTAGCTTTATTGATAATTTTTGCAACGGCTTTATCAAACACCAAAGATCGCAAAGTGAACTACCTCCACTGATCCAATGTTCGGCCGGCCCTTTTTGTTAAAAATTCCATGAGCCAGAATCCATTATGGGTTGAATGGGCACGTGATTACGGAAGCCCCCCCGCCCCCGGCCGGACCTTAGAAATTAGTCATTTCACTCGGCTCAAGAGGGATGCCTGTTTGATCTGAAATCTTCCATTATAGTCACGTATATAAATATTGAGTGAGGCGAGGCGGTCATTCGGCTAATTTAAATCACACTAATACATAGACTTGTGATTATTAAAGGGTTCAGATAAGATTCGGCCCTGTTTCCAAATGAAACGTGAAATCGACATCCTGACCACCGATGAGTGTCACGCTCTGCTCAGTGCTTGCTCCAAAGCACCCACCGGCATCCGTAATCAGGCCCTGATTGTGGTCCTCTGGCGTACCTGCCTGCGCATCAAGGAGGCATTGGACCTATCCCCCAAGGATGTCTCTGGGGATTCAATCCGTGTTCATTCCGGCAAAGGTGATCGGGCGAGGACGGTCGGGCTCGACCCTGAAGCTTCAGCCGTGGTGCGGCAGTGGATCAACAAGCGTAAGGAGCTCGGGTTCAAACCCTCTCAGCGACTCTTCTGCACCCTCAAGGGTGATCCCATCGACACATCCTATTACCGGCATTTGTTCAAGCGGTTGGCAAAGAAAGCCGGGTTAGATAAGCGAGTCCATCCACATGGGTTGCGTCATTCGGGGGCAGTTCACTTGCTTGATGAAGGCAAAGATGTGGTGGTGATCTCTCGCCAACTGGGGCACTCCAATCTAGGGACAACAAACACCTATCTGAACCACTTGAAGCCGGCCGACGTTATTGCGGCCATGCAGGATCGGGCAGGGTGGATCAAGAAGCCGGAACCGCCAAGGGAGTCAATCAATCCAGAGAAACTGACCCAGCTATCAAATGAACAGCTAGGAGGCATGTTCAGGCAGTTTCTGTTGGCTAATCCAGACATAATACTTAAGGAGTAAGATGAGGGGACGAAAACAACATTTCTTTTTTAGGAACTAAGATGCCAGCCAAATGGAACGTCTCTGCCCCAAATGACAGGAACAAACCTACAAAATGAACGATCTACAAAGGGAGAACGAGGAGGAAATCCAGCCGACTATTCAAGTCAAACACCTGCCGCTACTGCTGCGCCCCAAGCAAACCTGCGAGTTGTTCGGCATCGATTTGAAGGCACTTCACAAGCTGGAAACATCGGGCCGGGTGAAGGCGGTCAGGATCGGCCCAAGAAGGTTCAGCGGCGATACAGCCCGGTGGCAGTTGCAAAGGCGTTAGGCGTCGATCTGATGGCCGAGAACTACACCCTGGTTGCGGGTATGGACTTTACGAGGGAACTCGGCGGCAAACTGGCCGACTCCAGTGAGCCGTTCTCGCCAAGACACGCCAACTGATACAGGCCGAACTCCAAGGGCTGCGCCAGTCCATCGGCGAGCTCGTCAGTAGCGAGACTGGCCAAGGCACTCCAGAGGCGCGCGTGGTAAGCCCAAGGCCGGTTCCCCAGCCCCGGCCGCAAGCAACACCTGCTTCGCGGCTACGTCCCGCCTCAAAAACAAGCGGGCTACTGACTCCACTGCGCGCGCGCGGGGCTTGGCCAAGCGCGAACTCCAGCCCTTCCCCCTACTTCCAGTGGAGCAAGTGGACTGATTCCTATTTCCATGAGTGAAAAAGGGTAAAAGTAAATAGGTAGAGAGTGGTGAAACAGGTCCACTTGCTCCACTGCTTTGCTTAAATATCACTTGATGAGCCAAAGCCCTTGACCGTTGGATTGCCGATAGCTGATCCGGTCTGGTTGCTTTTGTTTCAGACGGCTCATGTATGTTTGCATAGCGTTCGGGAATGATAGTAATTTGACAAATTGCCTCCCGAAACAGTAGTCACTGGTTAAGCTTGCCTCTAGCTCTGTTAAAGTACCTTCAAACGTCTTATCTCCCTCTAAAATCGTCATTTCCATTAAATCCATCAGCCTTTGCTCGTGCGACATAACTTCTAACCCCTTGACGAGATCAGGATCTTGGTAAGCCTCGATCCCGAATCTTGAGTCGACAAGGCTTTCTGGGATTTCCCACTCTTGCAGAAAGTTAATAAAGGCGGGTAATTCAGACTTAATGGTATTCCAAAATAGATCCCGATCTTCCGGAGAGTTGCTGGGCATTGGCATTTTGGCAGCGTTCACCCTGAACAGCATAATTTTGTCCTGCAAAGATTCATCCAGTGGGGGCAGCATCACTAGATTTTCAGCTTCTTCATTCAAACTGATCGTTAACCGCCAGCAAGGCTTCAAGTGGACTGCGTTCTGGAATTTCCCGTGGCACGTCTGAAGGGAATTCACGGTTAGGTCTTTGATTTTTGATCCAAATGACCGTCGACTTTTCATATCATGTGATGGCACTTCATCAGCAATCATTAAATGCTCTGATGTAAAAAGATCCGCGTTGAAGTTTGTCCGTCCAATGATCCACTGGTAGGGACGTGCTGCGCGGCCTCCAAGGATGGCTGTAATGATGTCTTGGATTAAGTTTTTACCTGCGTTGCGAGGTCCGGCTAGCACAAGAGCTTGCCCTGGCATGGGTTTTGAAAGACGCACTGCTTCTTCCGCCTTTTTAAGCCAACCAAATAAATGGGCACGCTGGTCGAAAGCTTTCACCCAAAACATATCTTCCATGATTTTGTAGATTATCGGGAATTCCCCGGCATTCGCGCTAATGCGAACAGGTGGTTTGGTTACCAGTGCCCGATGGCCATTGCATTCGACGATTCCTGCGTCATACCCGGCAAGTGGACCACTATAATCAACATCGCGTATTGTTTGTACGTCCAGCATGGCTTGGTCGGCTTGTGAAATGTTTTCATCCGGTGCGGCTCGGTTAGCATACCCCCAAGATCTCAAATGTTTCCGGAACATATCAGCTGAGATCGGGATATAGTGCTGTCTGCTGTTTTGAATGAAAAAAGCCTTCGCGGAGTTGGAATACCAAGATGGCTTAATTGTTTCCTGAGATGTTATTTGTTCTTCTTCGGTCATTTTGAAAGATAAAGGGTTGTTTGATTGGACCCGTTGTCGCGTTTCCCGTTTGGCATTCGGACGAACTGAGATTTTGTCCAAGTGGCGGGGTCGGCTCCAACGCTTGTGGCTCGTTTGAAAAAGTTCACCAGCTTATCCTCGCTCCAATCCTCCACCAAGAACCAGCCATGCAGGGACTTGTTGCCACTCGCCACGGCACAAACCAGGGGAGTGACAGTGGTGTTCAAGTGGAACAAAAGAGATGCATGGTCGTCATGGCTTCCCTCGTCAAATTCAACGACAAGGTATTTTCGAGGCCCGGTATTTTCGAGAGTGTGAGCGGATCGCTTACCGGCTTGAGTCAACCCGTGGCGGGCGTTCATCGTGCTGGGAACAATCAATTGGAGTTTTGCCAACTGCCCCCGCCATTCGTCTCGGCTACGAGTGGCGAATGTACGGCTGCTGACCCCGCAACAAAGAAGCGGGTTGCCAGGGAACAGATGATCGATTACTCGATCCGAATTAAGCCCTTCAAGCTGGGTTGGTGAGGCGTTGGATAAATCATTCACGGTTTTAGTGCCGGTGATTTGATCGACTAGGATCGTACTTGGCCGAGGCCAATGGGGGCGGGTGGTTCGATTACTGTTTTGCAGCGATCCGCGGCGGGAACGGATAGCGTTCTCCACTTCGTAAGGCTGTAAAGCGCGGGTGCTGTGTTCAGCACAATAAGAAACGATCTCATGGTCATCGATGTTTGCTTCAACCATGCGGCAAACAACGTGGTAAATCCACCGGTGGACGCCTTCGCCCGCTGTTGGACATGGCTTAACAGCAACCCCTTTGGTTCGCTCAGTTGAAACTAGCTCATTCATGCTCTTGACCCTTTCTCTTGTTCGAGTATGCGCTTGCGTCTTTCCTCGGCCCTTTGTTCCAAGTGCGGCACGGGTGGGGTTTGTGGATTGGCTTTCATGTCGGCCAAGTCATACTCTATTTCTGAACTACTAAAGTCGCGCAAGCTGAGCGCATAAATGAAGTCACAGACGGCGGCATACTCGATAAACCAATCCCCTTGCGAAGGTTGTAAGAAATACTTGCCCCCGCAGTAGTACATCCTGAGGGGAGGCCGTTTCTTGAGTTGCGGCTTGTCTGGACTCATCGCGCACCCCCTTCCAACGAGTTGAGATAGCTCACGAGGCTTGAGTAATTCACGAGTCTGACGCGCCCTTTGCGGCCCTTGGCGGGGGCAACCTTGACCGACCGCACTGGCGGCGAAAACCCGTTCCGCTCGTTTGGTAAAACAAGCTGTGACATCTTCGCTCGGGACAGTCCTGTAAGCGGACACGGAACGCCCTGCGGGGGCAGCCGAAGGAACGCAGGAACTGGATTGCTCGTAACGCTTGAATCCCCACCCTTGGAGTCAAGCCCGTCTTTTTGTTCGGTGGCACGTATCGCCATGCAAACGAGTATGCACCAAAAATCCCGGAAGTCTTGTGAATGACATGATGCTTAAATGCTGCATTTAAGCCTATATCGGGCAGACAGCCGATTAAACCGGTTTTAACTGGGTGTGTTTTGCCATTTCAACTGGAAATCCTGCAATGAGTTTTTCAACATTTGCAGTTGCTATCGACCAGTCGGCTTGGTTGGCGTACAGGGGAATTTCTATCGCTCCTTTCTTGTGGTTTGCAGAGTATTCCGTAGCCTGTGAAATGCTGAGGTTGGCGACCTTCACCAAGCGGAAGGCTCCCAACCGTTTTAAGTCTGTTTCTAGTTTCCTCAGCTTGCTCTCGCCCTTGCCCTGAGCCGGTGGCCTTTGCCTTTTATCTTTCAAGAGGCGTTTGAAACCTTCCACCAGTGCCCTGTCTGAGTGCCGCCAATTGATTGTAAAAGTATCACCCGATGGGGATACCGTTTCTGGGTGCTTTGCAAAATACTCGCTGAATCGTTTGCGATCCTCCTCGCTCACAACAACCTCCTCGCTTGGGGTCGGTATCGAAACACTCAAGTAAGGCGTTTGGGGAAAGCCAGCACCAAGGGGAAACCAAATGCGCCAAGCCTCTGGAATGCTGCCATGCTGCCGATGATATTCTCTGGCGAACTCATACACCCAGCAATCAAACAACTCGCCAACAGGGCAACCGGAAAAATCCCATTCTTCGTTAGCCAACGAGACTTCAGGCAACTGGTGATCCATGGCCCGATTGGCTCAAAGGCTGATGGCTAATTCAATCTTTATTGCTTAGTTGCGGCCTAATGGCCCAGAACGTCTCGGCAGCTTCCCTTGTTACAAGCTGCCGATAGTGGCGGTAGAGCATCTGTGTGTCCCTGTGGCCCAGTTCGTGGGCCGTTCTGTCGGGTGAACCGTGGTAGGCGAGGTGGTAGCTGGCGTACGAGTGCCGCATGATGTCGTGCCCCCACGCTACACCTGCCGTCCTCCTGGTGGCTTCAAGCCTCTTCTGTCGGTTGTGCAGGGGCAAGTCGCCACCGAGTTTCAACCACGCGGCCAAGTTGTCGGCGATCGTCACTAACCGGCGTTGTCGAGTCTTGGCCTTATGACCGCTAATGTTGATACCATGCTCGGTTATATCACCCCAATTCAAGCGCATGATTTCTTCGGGACGAATGCCGGAAAAGAGGCCAAGTGTCAGGTATGGGAGCAGTTTGGGGTCTTTCTCAGTGGAGACACTTAAGAGGCGGGCAACCTCATCAGGAGCGAAGACGCAAGGCTCGCACTCATCCCTCTTTGGCCGCATGACGCTCTTGACCGGGTTTGCCGTTATGTAGTTTTCCCTCAAGCACCAAGTGAAAAACGGGCCAATCTTGGCGATGACTCCATCTACTGTGCTGCGTTTCCAGCCTCGGTTCCGAAACCAACCTTCGATCATGGTGGTGCTGATCTCGTGGCATTGCTTACCCTTGAAGTTGGTGCTTAGCTGGCGAAGGCTTAGCTTAATTTGAGCGAAGCTGCTAGTGCGCAAATTCTGCCCCTTTTTGACATCAACATAACGGCACACGGCTTCTGTAAGTGTGATATAATTTGGCATCTGGTCATGGCCGAAGAGGTCAAGAGTCCCTGACTGATAATTCAACATTACTCTTTGCCGTTGGATTGGCGGGAGACTATGCCAGAATTGCTCAACGGGACTCTGCCGGCGAACCTCGGTCAACCAAGCTCGAGCTTCTGCCTTTGTATGGAAGAAACGCTGTGAGCGCCTACCGTTGATCTGGGCTGATGCCCGCCAACGGGGGTTCCCGTGATTGATGACCTTCCGGAGTATCAAAATTCCGCTAACATCCGCTAACACAAATTGACGGAAAACTAGCAGGAGAACTCTAACACGGGTTTTTGAGGAAACTAAAAAAGCTTAGAAGAATGGTGCGCACTGTTGGATTTGAACCAACGACTTCTACCGTGTGAAGGTAGCACTCTACCACTGAGTTAAGCGCGCATCGGCGCGCGGGAGACTGTACGGTTGTTTTGCCCGCTGACAAGTCCTTTCCCGTTGGCCAAGCGGAGTAACCGCGAATAAACACCAAGACACGCGAATGGATTCCTTTTCCCTCAGGGGGAGAAGGTGTCCGCAGGCCGAAGAGAATGAAAATGAACATTCGGCTTGGCAGTGGCAGATTCCCAGAGCGTTGTGAGCGCCCACTTGGGGTTGCACCGCCTATTTGTTGGCTTTTGCCCTTGGGCATAGGTATCACTCGCCCATGCACACCTTGGCCAAGCGCGTTATTGTTTCGGTTTTGCTGCTGGGTGGCTGGCTAACGCTTGGCCAAGCGGCGGAGCGGCCGAACATTCTTTTTGCCATTGCCGATGACTGGTCGTTCGGCCACGCAGGTGCGTACGGCTGCGACTGGGTGCGCACGCCGGCATTCGATCGCGTGGCCGGTGAGGGGATTTTATTTCGCCGCGCCTACACGCCCAACGCCAAGTGCGCCCCGTCGCGGGCTATCATCCTGACCGGTCGCAATTCGTGGCAGCTCGAGCAGGCGGGGAACCACATGACGTTTTTCCCGGCCAAGTTCGGCAGTTGGATGGAGTTGCTCGAAGCCAACGGCTACTCGACCGGCTACACCGGCAAGGGATGGGGGCCAGGCTTCGCCAACGACGCCAGCGGCAAGCCGCGAAAGGTCACCGGCCAAGCTTGGCAAAAACAGAAAGCCAAGCCGCCGGCCCGCGCAATTTCGAATAACGACTACGCCGGCAACTTTACCGAGTTTCTCGCCGGGGCGAACTCGGCCAAGGGGAGGCCTTGGGCATTTTGGTACGGGGCCACCGAGCCGCATCGCGGCTACGAAGCCGGTGTCGGCAGGAGCATGGGCAAGAAGCTCTCGGACATCGATCGCGTGCCGAAGTATTGGCCTGACAACGAGGTGATCCGGAACGACATGCTCGACTACTCGATCGAGGTGGAGCATTTCGACAATCACTTGGGCAAAATTCTCGCCGCGCTGGAGGCAGCCGGTCAACTGGACAACACGCTGATCGTGGCGACGTCCGATCACGGTATGCCGTTCCCGCGCGTCAAGGGGCAGGCGTACGAGGCGTCGAACCACATCCCGCTGGCGATCCGCTGGCCCAAGGGCGTCAACGGACGCGGCCGGGTGGTGACTGACTACGTGAGTTTCGCCGACATCGCGCCGACGTTTCTCGAGGCAGCCGGCGTGGCCAGGCTGGCGCCGATCATGCAGCCGGTGAGTGGCCGGAGTCTGTTCGACATCTTTCGCTCACCCAAGTCCGGCCAGGTGATCGCCGGCCGCGACCACGTGCTGATCGGCAAGGAGCGTCACGACATCGGCCGGCCGAACAACTGGGGTTATCCAATCCGCGGCATCGTGAAAGACAACCAGTTGTACCTGCACAACTTCAAGACCGACCGCTGGCCCGGAGGCAACCCGGAGACAGGCTACCTGAACTGCGACGGTAGCCCGACCAAGTCGTTGATCCTCACACAGCGCCGCGAGGGGCTGTATCATTTTTGGAACCTGAATTTTGGCAAACGGCCGAAGGAGGAATTGTTCGAACTGAACAGCGACGCCGACTGCGTGAAGAACCTCGCCAAGTCGAAGCCGCACTCTGAGCTGAAAGCGGCGCTCAAGGAGCAGCTCTTTGCCGAGCTTCGCGAACAGGGAGACCCGAGGATGTTCGGCAAGGGCGATGTGTTCGACAACTATCCGTACTCTGGTGAGTTGACCGACAATTTTTACCGGCGCTACATGGGAGGGGAGAAGGTGCGGGCCGGCTGGGTTCGCCCCACCGACTTTGAAAAAGAGAAGCTCGACTAATTGTTTAGCCAAGCGGATGGGATGAGTTGATTTTGCGCTGGCCACTTGGCTGAGAGGGTGGCAGCGTTCGCCTGTTCCTAAATCTGAAAATTTGTTCATCATGAAAAAAACAAACGCAACAATATTGGCCTTGGCCGCCGGGATGGCGCTGATCGGGGTGCAGGCTGCCGAGTGGGGGAACTGGCGTGGGCCGAATTATAACGGCTCGACTGACGAGAAAAACCTGCCGGCCAAGTTCAGCAAGACGAAGAATGTCATCTGGAGCGTGAAGATGGACGGTCCGAGTGCCGGGACGCCAATCGTCTGGGGGGAGCATGTATACGTGTCCTCCTCAAACCCGGATGCCGAGCGCCTAATGGCAAACTGTTACGACCGCGGGACAGGCGCGCTGAAGTGGGCACATCAGGTTTCCAAGGGTCATCGGCAGGACAACCGCAGCAATTACGCCGCGCCTTCGCCTGTGACCGATGGGCAGGTGGTGACCTTTTTTTACGGCAACGGAGAGTTGGCAACGTTTACACCAGAAGGTGAGAAATTGTGGTCGCAAAACATCCAGAAAAAACACGGGCAATTCGCGTTCCTATGGACCTTCTCGACCAGCCCAATCATCCACGACGGCATCCTCTATATGCAGGTGCTGCAACGTGACACCAAGGTCGGAAGCAAGGGCAGCAATGACAACCGCTCATACCTGCTAGCGCTCGATCCGAAAAGCGGCCGGCAACTCTGGAAAGTGTATCGGCCGGCCAAGGCTCGCAGTGAATCGCTTGAGGCGTTCAGTACGCCGATCCCGTTCACTCACAATGGGCGTGGCGAGATTCTCATTACCGGTGGCGACTGCCTAACCGGTCACGATCCGAAGAGTGGTGAGGAACTGTGGCGCTGGGGTACTTGGAACCCGACGCGCATTGGCCACTGGCGGCTTGTACCCTCTCCGGTTGCGGGAGATGGGGTGGTGTTGGCGTGCGCGCCCAAGCGTGCGCCGGTGTTCGCAATCAAGGCCGGTGGGAAGGGCAATATAAGCGCCAGTGGCAGGCTGTGGAACAGCGAGGGAAGTCGCGACGGGGTGTCCAGCGATGTGTGCACGCCGCTGTTTTATCAGGGCAGTTTTTTTGTGTTGTACGGCGAGGGCCGCGACAAGATGCTTTCTCGTGTGGAACCGAAAACCGGCAAAATTCAGTGGGCGAGCGACCTTGATAGTCGCTCACTCTTCCGCGGTTCACCGACTGGCGCGGATGGCAAAATCTACGTGCAGAACCACGCCGGCACCGTGCACGTGATCGAGGCAGAAAGCGGCAAGGTACTTCACAGGGCCGCGATGGGGGAAGACGGCGATGACCAGACCCGTGCCAGTATTACTGTGGCGCACGGCCGTCTGTTTATACGTACCAATAGTCGCCTGTTCTGCGTGGGCAAGAGTTGATCGCACCTCCAACTTTTCGAAAGCTCTCCGGGTTGGAGGGCTTTTATTTCACTGGGATGGTCTGTGGGATGGCATTGAAGAGTCGCTGAAGGTCGCGATCGCCGCCGCGTTGGCCCGGCTGCAGGACGAGCCATGGAATAGGTTTGGCCGCAGTCTCCATCGTCTTCTTCTCGACCCAGCGCCATGACTCAGCGTGGCCGTCGGCGAACGACAGAACCGTGCCGTTGTTGTGGCGGGTCGCCGGGAAACTGATCCATGTCCATTTGGCGGTACCGAACAGCGCCCACGTGCCGGCGTTCGAGCCGAATGCACTTTGCTGGATGCTCTTGGTGTGCTCGTCGATGAATACGAAAGCCTCCGACGCGGAGGGGTTTTTGATGTCGCTGACATTATGCCAACATTTGTTGTAATCCCCATCCTCCGGGCTGGACCGGAAGTTCATATACATGTTCATCGAAACGCTGCGCACGCGCGGGATTTTACCCTCGTCATTGACGGTCGACTTGTCGGCGGGACACTTGTAGATGCCGGACGAGTCATTGTACTTGAAGAGGACGCCCTTGCGGATGTTCCTGTCGTCGATATCTGTCCACGCGTTGCCGTGCAGCCAGGTTGGTCCCTGGCTGAACCAGCTGGCCCGGCTGCCGCCGCCGGGGAGTTGTGAGTTTTCCGGCATGCTGTCGTTGTTGTCACCGGCGTACATGGTCCAGCAGAGCTGAAGTTGCTTGTGGTTGCTCATGCAGTAGGCACCGGTGGCCTTGTTTTTGGCCTTGGCCAACGCCGGGAGGAGTAGGCCGGCGAGGATCGCGATGATGGCGATGACAACGAGCAACTCGATCAGCGTGAATGCTCTGGCCAAGCTGCGGTTTTTTGAAGACGTTTTCACCTGAAGCGGGAAGCTACGCTTAGCCAAGTGGGCTTGCAACTCACTATTTAATGGCCAATCGGGAGGGGTTAGCGATTGAAGATCCCCCGGATGAGGTGCGCCAAACCAGCCACGTTTCCGACGAAGATAAGCCCGTAAATCCCGCGAAAAACCCACTGCGTGTGGCCGGGCATCGGCTCGAACGTCGCCACAAAGCCAAACACGCAGAACAACGTGGCGGCGGCGAGGAATAGGGCGAGGAGGATTCGGATGATCATGATGACAACTCGGCGGCGAGAGGATCGGCCAAGAGTTGGCGCTTGGCAATCCCCGGGCTTTCGATACTCTTCGTCCGTACCATGAAACATATTTTTGCCATTATTTTTTTTACTATCGCGGCCACGGCGCAGGAGGCTCGGCACTATCAGGTTTTGACAAGTGCCAAGCGCGACATGCATGCGGAGAGCTGGCAACTCACGAGCAGCGATTTCTCCGGCTACAAGGGCGACGCCCGCTGGTCGATCAACAAGCGCACTCTGCACGGCGGCAAGCAGGAGAGCGTCGATCTGATCGAGGTCGACAACGGTAGGCTGCAGTTTCGCGTGATCCCTACCCGGGGCATGAGCGTGCTCGACGTCACGATGGGCGACGTGCGCTTGGGCTGGGACTCGCCGGTGAAGGAGGTCGTCCACCCAAGCTACATCAATCTGCACGATCGCGGTGGCCTCGGCTGGCTCGATGGTTTCAACGAATGGTTGGTGCGCTGCGGCTTGTCGTTCGCCGGGCATCCGGGTGAGGACAAGTTCATCAACAACGTCGGCGACGAGGCGACGATGACACTGACGTTGCACGGCAAGATCGGCAACATCCCAGCGTCGGACGTGATCGTGGCGGTGGACAGGGAAGCGCCGCATCGCATTCGCATCCGGGGTCGTGTGCACGAGGTTTCCTTCTACGGGCCGAACCTCGAAATATGGACGGAGATCAGCACGTTGCCGGGCTCAAGTGCGTTTCGCATCCGCGACGTGCTCACGAACAACGGCACGTACGACGAGGAGTTCCAGATTATTTACCACGCGAACTTCGGCCGGCCGCTGCTAGGTGAAGGAGCGAAGTTGCTTGCGGCTTCGGAGAAGATTGTTCCGTTCAACGCCAACGCCGCCAAGGCTATCGGTCAACAGGGGCTTTACGCCTTGCCGACCAAGGGCTTCACCGAGGAGGTTTACAAGATTTACCCCAAGGCCGATAGTGACGGCAACGCGACGGCGGTGCTGGTGAACCCGACCGGTGACCGCGGCGTGACGGTTCGTTGGCCGGTGGCGCAACTGCCGTACCTTACCCAGTGGAAAAACACGGCGGCGGAGACGACCGGCTATGTGACCGGCATCGAGCCAGGTACAGGCTTTCCGCACAACCGCAGCTACGAGCGAAAATATGGACGGGTGCCCAAGCTTGGCGCGGGAGAGTCGCGCACGTTTGAGCTGGACTTCATCATTCTTGGTAACGCAGGCGAAGTCAAAGCTGCAGCTGCTGCAGTGAAAGAATTACAGGGCAGCAAAGGCCCGGAAGTCCAAAAAGCCCCGGAAGAGTAAACAGCAAGTTTTCGCAGCTAGAATTGTTACTCGATTGAGACAGAGAATCTGTAACACCACAGTTTCGCCAACCGTCGGCTAGTTAAGCGGTTTGTATTTTTCGGTGCCCGGTTTCGCCTTGCTTCATAGGGCGATTAAGTACCCTTCGTCGGGTGCAGTTCTTTATAGCCAAGCGGCGGTGGTTTCCGCATAGTAGGCCGCGTAAATGTTGAGTATCAAAATCATGACTCGAATTCGTTTTAATTCACTGGCCAACCTCGTCGTCGGGCTGGCGTTCGTTACTGCTGCGCCCTTGGCCAAGGGTGACTGGAGAGTCGTTGAGCACTCCAACCCGCTTGGCCCCGGCAAGGTGGTTGATGTGTTGCAGGATGGCAAAGCAGTCGCCCGATTCGTCCACGGTGAAGGGCAGATAAAGCCGTTCCTGCACATCTTCGGCAGCGGCGGCGAATTGGTGACCAATCCCGGTCTCGACAGGGAGGGTAAAGGGGCCGGTTTGTTCAACCACCATCGCGGCATCTTCATCGGTTGGAACAAGGTTTCGTCAGAGCTGGGTAATTACGACATGTGGCACAAGGGCGGCCCGGGCAACGGGCGTTACGACATCGTGAAGTTTGAAAATAAGACGACCAAAAACTCTGCCTCGATCGTCGCTCATATCAAGTGGCGCGCCACGCAGAAGGACGCCATCGGCAGCGACGTGATGATCTCCGAGCGTCGGACATTCAACGTGTCGCGTCCGGATGGCATGTATACGCAGGTGGACGCCAGTTTCGAGCTAAAGGCCGAGCGTGACGTCAGTTTGGCCGGTGACTTGCAGCATGCCGGAGTTCACTTCCGCGCACACACTGAGGTGGCCACGCGCAACAAGGAGACCAGCTACCTTTGGGAGCCGGCCAACGCCGCGGGTAAGGGCAGAGTCATCGACGGTAACCACCAATGGGCGCGGCTGCTTTTTCCGATCGGCAAGCGCTGGTACACGGCACAGGAAATGAATGCGCCGGCCAACGGCGTGAAGGAACTTTCGTGGCGCGACTACGGCCGCTTCGGCTATTTCCTGCCCAAACAGTTGAAGAAGGGCGAGCCGTTCAACCTGAAATTCCGTTTCGCCATCGAGGAAGTCGACGCACAGGCCAACGTGCCCAAGCCGTCCGAGGCACAGGCCAAGGCGTCGCACAAACTTTGCACAAAGCGCTACAAGGCGTTCATAAAGTCGCTCAATAATAATTAAAACGTCAATAAAACAGCATTCTGTAGAAATATCCGGCGTTTCACCCTCATCCGGTCTGAGACCACCTTCTCCATGAGGGAGAGTGCCGGGGTGGGGGAAAGAGAAAAACAACGATGATGACATGCTGTACACAATTAAATCGCCGGATCAATAATCCGTCTCTTGTCCAAGAGCTTGGCATGATTTTCTGATGCCGTTTTTTGACAAGCTCAACCCCACGCTGAACACCCTGCCGGTGTACCAGCCGGGTCGCCCGATCGATGAGGTCGCCCGCGAACTTGGCCTCGACGCGCGCGAAATCATCAAGGTTGCCTCGAACGAAAACCCGCTTGGCCCCAGCCCGATCGCCGTCGAGGCAATGAAAACCGCCGTTGGTCAATGCCACCTGTACCCGGACGGCAACGCGTTTCACCTGAAGAACAAACTGGCAGCCAAGCTGGGCGTCGAGCCGGCGAACCTCATCCTCGGCAATGGATCCAACGAGATTATCGAGTTTGTGTCGCACGCGCTACTCGGTCCCGGCTCCGAGATCGTCGTGTCGCAATACTGCTTCGCCATTTACCCGCTTGTCGCGATGATGATGGGAGCTAAGGTGAACGCCGTTCCCGCAGTCGCTCATGGGCATGACCTGCCGTCGATGCTCGGGGCGATCACGCCGTCGACGCGCGTTGTCTGGGTGGCCAATCCAAACAACCCCACCGGCACCCTGGCCAAGCCGGGCGATGTCCGCGCGCTCGTCGATCAAGTGCCGGACGACGTGCTGCTGGTGATGGACGAGGCGTATTATGAGTTCCTCGACAAGCCGGTGGACCTGCTGCCGCTGGTGCGTTCCGGCGAAAAGCCGAACCTGCTTCTGATGCGTACTTTCTCGAAAATCTACGGCTTGGCCGGGCTGCGCATTGGGTATGGCATTGGACATCCCAACTTCGTCTCTGCGCTGGAGAAAGTTCGCCAGCCATTCAACACCAACGCTGTGGCGCAGGCCGGCGCGATGGCTGCGCTTGACGACGACGCGCACATAGCCACCACCCGCAGCACCAACGCGGATGGGCTGAAGTTTTTTGAAGCGATCTGCGTGGAGCAGGGAATTGAGTTTGTACCGTCGTACGCCAACTTCGTGATGCTGCGGGTCGGCGACGGGCAGGCGGTTTTCGAGGCGATGCAGCGGCAGGGCGTGATCACGCGTCCGATGGGCGGCTATGGACTCCCCGAATGGATTCGTCTCTCCATCGGCACAGCAAAAGAAAACCAACGAGCCAGCGAATCACTCAATGCTGCGCTGGCCTAATCCCTGTCAGTCAGGGGCCAATCGAAGTGGATGCGTTTGCTTTTGCGGAGAAGGGTCAGCGGGAGTTTGTCACCGACCTTGTAGTTGAGCTTCAGGTGCATGTTTAAATGCTGGGAGCTTATCCGTAGCGGATTACCTTCCATGCCGATGATAATGTCGCCTTTTTGCAGGCCGGTGGGCTTATTGGTGCGCCTGGCTTCGGCGTGGGCGGTCGCGAGATCGTTATAAATCCAGAAATCGGCGGCGCGGGCATTTTCGTCCTGCAATACGTCGAGCAGCTTGTTTTGCGCATGAGCCGCTTGGCCAAGCGCGCGCGAGGCACAATGACGAGGAGAGGCAGGGAGGTGGGTTTGATTTTCATTTTCTCAAGTGATTGGCTAATCAGTCGAGTGCGACGCCCACCTGCTTAAAACAGCAAGCGCAATTTCTTCCCGCTTGCCAAGCGGGGGGATTTTCCTTACTGATGCCTGTCGGATGAGTAAACCGCTCGAAGGAAAAACCGGGGTTATTTTTGGTGTTGCCAACAAACGATCGATTGCGTGGGGCATCGCGCAGGCATGGCACGAAGCCGGGGCCAGGCTGGCGTTCACGTACCAGGGCGACCGATTTAAAGGCAATGTCGAGCAGTTGGCCGCTGAGTTTGGCAATGACACCCTGATCACCGAGTGTGACGTGTCAAGGGACGGAGACATCGACCGCGTGTTCGCCGAGGTTGGAGACCACTTCAACGGCAAGCTCGACATGCTGCTGCACTCCGTGGCGTTCGCGCCGCGCGAAGCGCTCGAGGGCCGCTTCGTGAATACCACGCGTGAGGCGTTTGCCACCGCGCTCGATATCAGCGCTTATTCGCTGGTAGCCTTGGCCCGAGGGGCGGAGCCTTTGATGGCCGACGGTGGCAGCATCACCGGCATGAGCTATTACGGCGCGGAGAAAGTTGTTCCGCACTACAACGTCATGGGCGTGGCCAAGGCGGCGCTCGAGGCCAGCACGCGTTATTTGGCGGCCGACCTTGGTGAAAAGAAAATTCGTGTGAACTGCATTAGCGCAGGCCCAGTAAACACCCTGGCCGCGCGCGGCATCGCCGGGTTTACCAAGTTGATGAGTCATCACGCCTCCTACGCACCGCTCAAGCGCAACGTCACCGCCGAGGAACTGGGCCAGACCGGCGTGTTCCTCGCCAGCGACGGTGGCGCGGCCATTACCGGCCAGGTCATCTACGTCGACTGCGGCTACCAAATCATGGGCTAAGCGGCTGCCGCGCTTTGCCGTTGGCCAAGCGATCAAGTTCCTGTGTGAGTCCTTCGCGGAAGGTCGGGTAGCTGTGTGATAAGCCAAAGATTTTCTTGATGAGTTTGTTGGAAACTCGTTTGTTGGTGATGCGGCGTTTGCGGGTGGAGGGGCTCGGCTCGGGGACGAAGGGCGGCATGGGACGTCCTGTGGTTTCGCTAAGCCACTTGAAAAAATTTAACTGCGTCACCGGCTCGTTGTCGGTGATATTGTAAATGCCACGACGTCCGACGGGTTCAAGTGCCAGGATAGTTGCCTCCACCAAATCATCGAGATGCACCATGTTGAGGAATCGTTTTCCGTCGCCCTCGATGGCGGCGGTTCCGTTCATGAATTGTAGGAACAGGTGGCCGCGTCCCGGGCCGTAAATCCCGGACGACCGAAGAATGGCGACTGCTGGGCCGGCGTCCAAAATATTCTGTTCAGCCTCCAGTAGAATGTTGGTTGTGATGTTTTGTGTGGTGTCGGCGTCATTTTCGGAAACCCATTCGCCGTTCGTTTGCCCATAAACACTCGTGCTGCTGATGAGCACGACGGACTGGGCGCTCGCCGTCTTGAGCCATTGAGCAACGTGTTTCGAGCCAAGGCCGTAGACTTTTCTGTACGCCTCCTTGCCACCTCGCGTTGATGAGGCGGCGAGGACAATCCTGTCGTATTGGCCGTCGAGTTTTTTTTCGAATTCGGTCTCGTCGGTGATGTCTAGATTGACGGGGCGGATGCCGAGCCTGGCCAGACGGTCGTTGTGTTCACTGCTGCGCCGGATACCGGTGACGTCGTGGCCAAGCGCGATCAGCCGTCGGCCAAGCGCTTCGCCGACGTAGCCGCATCCAATGATTAAAGTGCGCACGCGGCTACTATATCGCTTGGCCAAGCGGGGGGGCGAATCATTTTGGACTTTGCCGGGTGCGGGCACGCCCGTACGTTTTGCGGCGGAACATGAGCCGATTGAATAAATTAAAGGCGAAGCAGGTTTATATCGTGGCCAACGGCGACTTGCGGTTGTCGGCCAATCAGGTTTGCTGGGCGGAGCAATTAAAAATGGAGGCCACGCTGGCCAAGGCGCTCAAGGCCGAGGGCTGGACGGCGGTGCGCGCCCACGCGTTCGATCGCAAAAAGAAACATGGATTCATCGACTCGCAAAAGCGCGGCTTGGAGGTGTTTCGCACGATCGATCCCAACGCGATGCTGATCGTCGCCGAGTGCGTGTGGCAATACAGCCAGCACATCCTGCCCGGGCTCTTAACGCATTGCGGGCCGATTCTCACGGTGGCCAACTGGAGCGGCAAGTGGCCGGGCCTCGTCGGCATGCTGAATCTGAACGGCTCACTCACCAAAATGGGCGTGGCATACAGCACGTTGTGGAGTGAGAAGTTCACCGACAAATATTTTCGCAGCGGCCTGCGGCAATGGCTGGGTGAGGGCGGGGTGACACATGACCAAAGCCACGTGCGGAGTCTCGACCTGCTCAAGCTGCCGCCCGTCGAGGTGCGGCTTGGCCAAGCGGTTGGGCGGCGACTGCGCGATGGCAAGGCGATCATGGGCGTGTTCGACGAGGGCTGCATGGGCATGCACAACGCGATCATCCCTGATGAGTTGCTCAACCCGACCGGGCTGTTCAAGGAGCGCTTGAGCCAGTCGGCGCTATTCGCCGCGATGGGCGAGGTCAGCGACGACGAGGCGGCCAGGGTTTATGCCTGGCTGAAAAAGAAAGGCGTGAGATTTTGCCTTGGGCCGGACGAGGCGAGTGATCTCACCGAGGCGCAGGTGTTGGAGCAGTGTAAAATGTACATCGCTGCCGTGAGGATTGCTGACGAGTTCGGTTGCGCGACAATCGGCATCCAGTACCAGCAGGGGCTGAAGGACTTGACCCCGGCGAGTGATCTGGCCGAGGGCATGTTGAACAACGTCGATCGTCCGCCGGTGAGCGATGTCCGGGGGCGCGAGTTGTTCGCCGGGCGCGCGGTGCCGCACTTCAACGAGGTGGATGAGTGCGCCGGGCTGGACGCGCTGGCGACGAACCGACTGTGGACGGAGCTGGGCTGGCCGCCGGAGAACACGCTGCACGATTTGCGCTGGGGTGACTCGTGCAAAATCAACGGGCGCAGTGAATACGTCTGGGTGTTTTTGATTTCCGGCGCCGCGCCGCCGGCGCATTTCATCGGCGCCTGGAAAGGCGCGTCGAGCGAGCGGCAGCCGCCGATGTATTTCCGACTGGGCGGCGGCACGCTCAAGGGCGTGTCCAAGCCGGGCTGGATCGTCTGGAGCCGGGTGTTCGTGATGGACGGCGAACTGCAGTGCGACATCGGCGTAGCCGAGGTGGTGAAACTTTCGCAAAAGGAAACCGACCGGCGCTGGCGCGAGACGACGCCGCAATGGCCGATTATGCATGCCGTGCTCAAGGGCGTTTCGCGCGATCAAATGATGGCGCGGCACAAGTCCAATCACATCCAAGTGGTTTACGCGCCGGGCGAAAAAGCTGCGCACAGGGGCGCACGGATCAAGGCGGCAATGCTTGCCGAGATGGGCCTCAAAGTGCAGCTTTGCGGCGGGGTGGATTTGAAATAACCGATGAGTGACGAGCCGGTAAAAACGGAGCCGAGCGGCATCTCCGAGTGGCGTTGGCCAAGCGTGATCGTGCTGGTCGCCGCGCTTGGCCTTGTGGCTTTTATTTACTTCATCAAGACTCCCGAGCGGCTCGTCGAGACGGCGGGCAAGGGAGCGCTCGAGGTGGCCAAGGTGCTGGACGAAGCGGCGGCCAAGTTTCGGCGGGGCAAGATCACCGAGACATTTGTCGCCAGCCTGCCCAAGCTGGAGAGCGAGCGCGGCGGGCTGCTGGAGTTGGCCAAGGTCACCGCGACTGAGACATTTCGCAGCGAGGATGAACGAACTTACGGCTTCAAGTGGTTTGAGGTCGATGCCGGCACGACGATCACCGAGATTCGCGTACCAGTGACGTACCGGTATCATTTGCGGATGCGCGATACTTGGGAGTTATCGGTCACGAACAATGTCTGCATCGTCCACGCGCCGGAGATTCGGCCGAGTCAGCCGCCGGCTATTCACACAGATCGAATGGAGAAATCGTCGAACGAGGGCTGGGCGCGTTTCAATGCTGATGAGCAAATGGCGAAGCTCGAGAAAGCAATCACGCCGACTCTCCGCAAATTCGCCGGTGACGGGCAGCACCTCGACGTGGTTCGGGAGAACTGCCGCAAGACCGTGTCTGAGTTCATCGAGGACTGGTTGCTGCGAGAGGGCCAGTGGGGTGATGGCTTGTTTCGTGTCGTGAAGGTTTATTTTCCAGGCGAAGTGAAGCCGGTTATTCATGTAGAGGACGACCCCGAGCGGCGTGACGGCAATTGAACACGTAACCATTTGCCGTCGTCGGTCGTAGTACGTACGATTAGCCTCGCTTCGATTCAGGGAGAGATTCAAAAAGCCATGTCCACTTCATTACTGCCGGAACATGCCAACGCGTTGGCAACGTTTGATCACGTGCAACGAACACGCCTGGTTTTCGGCAACGGCATGGCGGCGCGCGCCGGCGAGCTTTCAGCTGAGCTTGGCCTGAATCGCATCCTTCTCGTCACCGACCCCGGCATCGTCCGCGCCGGGCATGTCGCCACAGTCCGGAAGTCTCTTGAGGCCGCCGGGCTGGAGGTGGTCGTATTTGACCAAGTGATCGAGAACCCCACCACCGATTGTGTGGAGAGATGCCGCCGCTTGGCCGAGCGGGCCGGCTCCGACTCGTTTCTTGGCCTTGGCGGCGGTAGCTCGATGGACACGGCCAAGGGAGCGAACTTTCTGCTGACCAACGGCGGTCGGATGCAGGACTACTGGGGTGTCGGTTTGGCCAAGCGGGAGATGCTGCCGCTCATCGTTATCCCGACCACGGCCGGCACCGGGAGCGAGTGCCAGTCGTTCGCGCTGATTTCCGATATCGAGACACACAATAAGATGGCCTGCGGCGACCCCAAGGCAGCCGCGAAGATCGCCATTCTCGACCCGGAGCTGACCCTATCGCTGCCGCGCAACGTCACCGCCTGCACCGGCATCGATGCCATCGCCCACGCAGTGGAGACAGCGGTCACCAAAAAAAGGAACGAGTTGTCGTGGATGTTTTCGAAGGAGGCGTTCGGGCTGCTGTTGCCCAACTTTGCCACGGTGCTCAACCAGCCGGACGACCTCAACGCCCGTGGTAGCATGCTGCTCGGCGCGGCGTTGGCCGGGTGCGCGATCGAGGCCAGCATGCTGGGTGCGGCGCACTCGACGGCAAACCCGTTGACGGCTCAGTACGACATCGTCCACGGCCAAGCAGTCGGGATGATGCTGCCGCACGTCGTGCGCTTCAACGCCGAGCGGGGCGAGGCAAGCGGAGCGTACGCCGAGTTGGCTGCGATCGGGAAACTTGGCCAAGCGGCGATGAGCGACGAGGCGGTGGAGAGCTTGGCCAAGCGGTTGACCAAGCTACTCGAGCAAGCCGACATGCCGGTGACGTTGCGGGCCAGTGGCGTGGAGGAATCGATGCTGACCACCCTGGCTGCGGAGGCTGCCGGGCAGTGGACGGCCAGCTTCAACCCGCGAGAGGTTGGCCAAGCCGAGATGGAGTCCATTTACCGGGCCGCCTTCTAGATTGGCTTTCCCTTTAGGCGCTTGGCTGGTTCAATCGCCGCGTGACGAGGGACGATATTCTTCAACTCTTCAAGGACTCCGGCGCGTTGCTGGAGGGACATTTCATTTTGCGCAGCGGCCTGCGTAGCCGACAGTTTTTCCAGTGCGCGATGGCGTTGCAGCACATGCCAAGCGTCGAGCGCTTGGGTGCGGCGCTGGCGGAAAAACTCCGTGGCTACGAGCCGGTCACCGTCCTGGCCCCGGCCATGGGCGGACTTGTCATCGGGCAGGAGGTGGCGCGGCAACTCGGCGTGCGCTTCATTTTCGTCGAGAAGGAGCAGGGCGATCTCGTGCTGCGCCGCGGCTTCAAGATCGAGCCCGGCGAAAAGCTTATCATCGTCGAGGACGTGGTGACCAAGGGCGGCCGAGTCGCTGAGGCCGTGGCCATCGCGCGAGAACATCAGGCCGAGATTTGCGCCGTCGGCGTGGTGGTGGACCGTTCGAACGGTGCGGTCGATGTTGGCGTGCCGATGGAGTGCCTCCTGTCGATGGAGGTCGAGACATTCGCCCCCGACAATCTGCCGGAAGATTTGCAGGGCATCCCCGCTACCAAGCCGGGAAGTTAATCGTTTTTTTCAATCTGTCACCTTGACGATTTTTGCTCGTTACAGTATTCTCCCGCCAGTCTTTTTTTCACAATGAGTACAGAACCACAAACACAGTTGGATCAAACCAAGCTTGGAGCGTTAGCTGGAAAAGTGCTTGGTGACACAGCGGGCGCGTTGGGCGTTTTGCTTTCCTACATCGGAGATCAAACCGGCGTTTACCGGGCGTTGGAAGAAACCGGCCCTTGCACCGCAGGTCAGTTGGCCGACAAATGTGGCTTGAACGAGCGCTATCTTCTCGAGTGGTTGTCGGCGACTACGTCACTGGGCTACGTGACCTACGAGCCGGAGGGCGAATTGTTCAGCCTTTCCCCTGAGCAGGCAGCTGTCTTTGCGCGGGAGGGCGACCCGACCTGCATGCAGGGCGGCTTCCAAAGCATTGTCGGCGAGTTTGCCCAATACGAAAAAGCGGTGGATGTTTTTCGTTCGGGTGAAGGTCGGCCCTGGGGGGATCATCACAGTTGCTTGTTCTGTGGCACGGACCGATTTTTTAAGCCCGGCTACAATGCTAATCTGCTGGAGCAATGGATACCCGCATTGGAGGGTGTCGATGCCAAACTTCAGGCAGGCGGCAAGATTGCCGATGTCGGCTGCGGTTACGGGTCGTCCACCATTTTGATGGCGAAGCATTATCCCAACTCTGTGATTCATGGCTTCGATTTTCACGAACCCTCAATCGTCGCGGCACGCGAAAGCGCCGAAAAAGAGGGTGTTTCCAATGTTGAATTCTTCGTCAGCGATGCGGCTTCAATGCCGGACGATGGATACGACTTGGCCTGTATCTTTGATGCGCTTCACGACATGGGTGACCCGGTTGGCGCAGCCAGCAGCATTTGCCGGGCGCTCAAACCGGACGGAACCTTCATGGTGGTCGAGCCAATGGCCGGGGACAGCCTGAAGGAGAACCAGCACGTGTTGGCCAGTTTGTTTTACGGCTTTTCAACCTTGGTGTGTGTTCCCACGTCCAAGTCGCAAAATGTCGGCTTGGCGCTGGGGGCTCAGGCCGGTCAGAAACGACTGACGGAAGTCTTGAACCAAGCCGGCTTTAACGACGTTCGTCGCGCGACCGAGACACCGACCAACATGGTGCTCGAGGCCCGGATTTAATCCGTCAGGTCGAGGCAAATGAGGTTGCCTCCCTTTTTCTTGATGCCGTCGCGGACGAACAGCCGGCCATCGACGTAGGCTGGCATGCACCAATTGATCCCGCAGGCCTGCGTTCGACCGAGTTCGTTAAACACCGTTGACGAGGCCTCGAAGAGGCATAGCTCGCCGCCGCTGCTAAGCGAGAGGATGTTTTTGCCCATCACAATGAACGCCGCCATGGCGCGCTTGGGATCCGGGAAGGAAAGGCTGTCATCGCTCCAGGCCGTCTTGCCGGTGGCGATGTCGACGCAGACGAGATTTGCAGGGTCGCCGATGCCGTAGTAGTGGCTGCCAACCCGCACGCCGTGGGTGATATTCGGCTGTGCCTCGACGTTCTTCCAAACTGGCTCGGCTTTGAATCCGTCGACGTCCGGCGAAATCGTGATGCCTTGCAGGCCCGTTTGGTGTGAGCCGACGACGACCGTATTGCGATGGGTAATCGGCGCGGCGACGTGACGGCCGTAGTCGGTTTTTATCGGCACTTTCCAGAGTTCTTCGCCGTTGGCCACATCGACCCCTACAGCGCCCTCGACGAAAAAGCAGACGAATTGCTGACGCCCAGCGATGATAGCAGGGATCGGCGGCGGGTAGCCGGGTTCGTAGTCGAGTGCGCCCCAGATTATTTCGCCGTTGGCCCGATTGAAGCAGACGATACCGGCCCCCTTCCCGCCGACCATCGCATAAACCATCCCGCCGATGACGACCGGCGCGCCGGTGAAGCCGTGACGCCGGGAGCCGGACACGCGGCCTTTTTCGCCGATGAAATTCATGCCCAACTTGGCGTAGTCGAGTTCCCATTGGACATTGCCGTTCCGGGCATTCAGACAGTGGAGGGTGCCTCGGCTGCACTGGGCGAACACCTGTCCACCATCGACGACCGGCGTGCAGCGCGGCCCACGCGGGCCTTGGCCGTCTTCGAAAACAGGCGTCAACCCTGTAGCCCATTGTTCCGATCCGTCGGCAGCGGAGAGGGCGACCATGGTTTCCTTCCCACCGCGATTTTCGAAATGGAACACCGTGCCATCGGCGATAACCGGCGACGACAATCCCTCTCCCGATTTGATTTTCCAAACCACTCCGGGTTGGTCGGGCAGCTTGGTTAGCATGATGCCATTGGCAGGAAGGATGCCGTCCCGGGTCGGGCCGCGCCATTGGGGCCAATCGACTGCCTGGGCCAGGGCAGCTTGGCCAAGTGCGGCTGCGAGTAGCGTGTTTCGAAAATGCATCGCGGCAAATTCAGTCTTTCAGAGACGGGGCGTCAAGCGATAACGTTCGCGCGGCCGCTTGGCCAAGCACAATGAATCGGGAAAAACTCGGCAGCAACCTGCTCCTGCTCACCACCAGCATCATTTGGGGGGCGGGATTCGTGGCCCAGGAAATGGGCTCGGATCATCTTGGGCCGAATGCCTTCAACGGCGCCCGCTACTCATTTGGCGCAGTTTGTCTAGCAGTGATCCTGCTGGTGTGGCATCGCGGCAAGGCGCTGAACGGCTTCCGATCCCGTGACTGGGTGAAGGCCAGCCTCAGTGCGGGGCTGTTCCTCTTTCTCGGTTCGTTGCTTCAACAGGCGGGAATCGGCGACGAGTCGACCGGGCCGGGCAAGGCCGGTTTTATCACGGGGCTGTACGTGGTACTCGTGCCGCTAATGGGGTTGGGGCTGGGCCACCGGACAAATGCACAAATGTGGGCCGGCGTGGCAATAGCGACGGTGGGGCTTTGGCTGTTGAGTTTCAACCCGGGCAACGAGCAGTGGGCGATCGGACGCGGCGATCTCCTGGTGTTTTTCGGGGCGTTTTGCTGGGCGGCGCATGTATTGGTGATCGACCGGTTCACAAACCGCGTCTCGTCGCTGCACTTGGCGCTTGGCCAGGTGACGGTGTGCGCGGTGGCAAGCTGGCTTGTGGCGTTGTTGGTCGAGCCGATGGAGTGGGCCAGTTTTCGTGCGGCATTTTTGCCTGCACTCTACCTTGGATCGATGTCGATCGCCGTTGCCTTTACACTGCAAATCATCGGTCAACGCAAGGCGCACCCGACCCATGCGTCGATCATTCTCGCAATGGAGGCGGTGGTCGGTGTTTTTGCCGGGTGGCTGATCCTGAGTGAAAAACTGACCGAGCGGGAACTGGGTGGCTGCTTGCTAATGTTCTGCGGGATGGTGTTGTCACAGTTGCCCATCCGCTTTATCCGCCTAGGCCTCACGCGTCGAGCGAACGACAAGCCCCCCGTCTAGTCGCTGGCACTGTCTGCCAACAGCTTACCGTTCACCAGCGCCTTGACTTACTTGAGCAGTTCGGCGTTGACGCCGATCGTGTCCCAGTCCCCATGATGAAGGACGATCCGCATGCTTTTCACGTTAAGCTTTACGTCCCAGAAGCGTTTGGCCAGATTGATGATCGCGCCAGGATCGCCCTGAACGCGGACTCGAAGTGCGTCCTCGGTGATGGCATTCCAACAGGCGTTACGCAGAAGGCTCAAGGCGCGGTCGCAATGGTTCACCCGGAGCATAACCAGGCCAATGCCGTCGATCTTCTTTGCGTCAAGTGATTCAATATTCATGTCCTTACTGTCGAGGACTATTCGTCAAATGACCCTTGCTTCAACAGCGGACGGACTTAAGTTTCTCACGTGATTTGGTTGCGTCGAATATTGATATTGCCACTTGCTTTGCTGCTGGTGGATGCTTTCGACTTGGCCAGGGGGATCGAGTGGCAGGAGGCGGCCGGGTATCGTCTGTCCAAGCTTATACTGCCGGAGGAGGGGCAGGTCGGCTTCACCCAACTCGCGACAACTGCGCTTGGCATTCAGTTCACCAATCGCGTGTCTCGGGCTACATTGGCGCGGCGTTCTAACTTGACGAATGGCTCGGGCGTGGCGCTGGGCGACACCAACGGCGACGGGCTGTGTGATGTCTACTTTTGCCGACTCGAAGGCGACAACGAACTGTATCTCAACCAGGGCGGCTGGCGTTTTCAACGGACGCCCAACGCCAACGGCGCGGCGGCAGCCGGTCACCTGACGCGCGGCGCGGCGTTTGCCGACGTGAATGGCGACGGCTCGCTCGACCTGCTACTGACAACTTTTAGCAAGGGCACACGTTGCCTGTTAAACGATGGTGAAGGACAGTTCACCGACTCGACTGTCAAGGCAGGCTTGGAGAGCCGCACATCAGGGACGACGTTGGCGCTGGGCGACGTGGATCGCGACGGCGACCTCGATCTGTATGTGGCCAACTTTGGCGAGTTGGCGCTGCTGCGCGATGGAGGGAGTTTTGCTGTCCGGCAGGTGGGCGGCAAGTCAGTCGTGATTGGACAACACGCCAGCCGTCTGAAAATTGTCGACGGCAAGCTGATCGAGCTTGGTGAGTCGGACGCCTTTTATCTCAACGACGGTCTGGGCGTGTTTCAGCGCGTGCCGTGGGGTTCCGGGCGATTCGTTCGTGCTGACGGCCAGCCGCTCGCTGAGCCGCTCGACTTCGGCTTGTGCGTGCAGATGCGCGACATCAACGGCGATGGCTTTGTGGATATTTACGTCTGCAACGATTTACAGACGCCGGATCGGTTCTGGCTCAATGACGGGGCCGGAAAGTTCCGCGAAGCCGGCCCGGATGCGGTGCGCTCGGTGGCTTACGCCTCGATGGGGGCGGACTTCGCCGACATCGACCGTGACGGCCACACCGACTTTTTCGTGGTTGAGATGTTAAGCCGCGACGCGTCCACGCGCTTGATGAAAAGCAGCTCCAACAACCCGCTGCCCCCATTGCCGGGCGGCATCGGCAAGCGCCTGCAAGTCGCGCGCAACACGATGTTTTGGAATCGCGGCGACGGCACTTTCGCCGAGGTGGGCCGCTACGCCGGCGTTGAGGCAAGCGACTGGTCTTGGCAGCCGGTGTTCCTCGACGTGGATCTGGACGGCTACGAAGATCTACTCATCACCAACGGCCATTTGCACGATGTCAACGACCGCGACTCGCAGGCCAATTTTGAGCGCGTCCCCAAGGCCAAGCGCAGCCAAGTCGGCCAGCTGATATTCCCGCCCAACACCACGGCCAATGTTGCCTACCGGAACCTGGGCAATTTCAAGTTTGCAGAGACGGGGCAGGCGTGGGGGTTCAACTCGTCGCAGATGTCGCACGGCATCGCCACCGGTGACCTCGACAACGACGGCGACCTCGACCTCGTCGTCAACTGCATCAACCAGCCGCCGTTAGTTTACCGCAACGACACGATCGCGCCGCGCGTGGCGGTGCAACTGCGCGGCCTGCCGCCGAACACCCACGGCATCGGTGCGCGCGTGACGGTTGTCGTCGGTAAAATTCGGCAGACGCAGGAGATCGTCGCCGGCGGTCGCTACCTCTCCGGCGACCAGCTGCTACGGATGTTCGCAATGGGCACCGGTACGTGGAACCGCTCTATCGAGGTCGCTTGGCCAAGCGGACGTCGTTCGTTTATCGCCAACCCGCCGCCGAATCATATTTATGAGATTGTTGAGCCAAGCAGCGAGCCGGTGAAACAGGCCTTTGGCAAGCTCGAGCCGGAGCCGTTCTTCGAGGACGCAAGCCGGCTGCTCAACCACTCACACGCCGAGAACAATTACGATGACACCGCGCTACAACCGCAACTGCCGAGGCGGCTCGACCGCTCGGGACCGGGTGTGGCTTGGCTGGATTACGACAACGACGGTGACGACGATTTGCTGGTTGGTGCCGGTGCCGGGTCTGCAGTGGTGGTTTACAAAAACCTAGGCGACGGACGGTTCGGAGTCGTGTCGGGCGCCGCCGGCTTAAAGTTGCCTGGCGATGTGGTGAGCGCCTGCGGCTGGGTGGACGGCAGCGGTCGTCGCACATGGCTTGCGGCGGTGACAAACTACGAGTCGCCTCGATCCCGCGCGAGGCTGATGATGTTCAGGAAAAGCGGCGGCCTCTCCCGCAGTGGCAAGTCGCTCGAGGACATCATGCCGGGGCCGATCGCCGTGGCGGACGTCGATGCCGACGGCGATCTCGACGTGTTCATAGGCGGGCGCACGGTCACGGGCCATTATCCGCAGGCGAGCGTCTCGATGCTTTTGATCAACACCACGCGGAGCCTTGATCTGGCCGGCGGCACGCTGAGCCAGGCGCTTGGCATCGTGAATGGCGCGGTGTTCAGCGACCTCGACGGCGACCGTTTTCCCGAGTTGATCGTCGCGACCGAGTGGGGGCCGGTGCGTGTGTTCAAAAACCAGCAAGGTAAATTCAGCGAGGCGACCGAGTCGCTTGGCCTGGGCGGGTTGACCGGCCTTTGGCAGGGCGTAGCCACCGGCGACTTCGACGGTGATGGGCGCACCGACATCGTCGCCACCAACTGGGGGCTCAACTCGTCGCTGCGCCCGAGCCTCATCAACCCGCCGCGCCTCCATTATCATTTCACCGACTCGAGCGTGCCGACGTCACTCATCCTTGCCGCGTGGGATGACCGGCTGAGACGATACCTGCCGACCCGCGATCTACCGTCGCTGTTTAGCGGCTACACCGGCTTGCGTGGAGTGTTCCAGTCTCACCGCGAATACGCTGAGGCCGGTGTGCTGAAGCTGATGGATTATCATCCCGCCGCTGCTCACTCAGTCACGGCTGCGGTGTTGCAATCGATGGTATTTCTCAATCGCAAGGAAGGCTTTGAGGCGAAGCCGCTCCCACCGGAGGCGCAGTTGTCGCCGGCGTTCGGGGTGTCGGTGGGCGACCTCGATGGCGATGGCGTTGACGACCTTTTCCTCGCACAGAACTTCGCCGCGTTCCCAACCAATGCTGACCGACTCGACGCTGGCCGCGGCCTGTGGCTGCGCGGGCTTGGCGGGGCGAACTTCACACCGGTGAAAGGCGACGAGGCCGGGTTAAAAATGTACGGTGATCAACGCGCCTGCGCCTTGACAGACTACGACGCCGACGGGCGGCTGGACATCGTCGTCACGCAAAGCGGCGGTCGCACCCGGTTGTTCCGAAACAACAAGGCCAAACCGGGCCTGCGCGTCCGCCTCGTTGGTGGCAAACTGAACCCGGACGCGATCGGCTCGGCGGCCCGGCTGCACTTTGGGCAGGCGCCGGCCGCCACCAGCGGCACGTGGCGCGAGTGGCAACTGGGGAGCGGCTACGGGTCGCAGGACGGCTTGGCCAAGGTCTTAGCGACGCCCAATCCGCCGTCCGTCATCGAGGTCCGTTGGCCCAGCGGCAAAACCACGCGCACATCGCTCCCCGCTGGCCTGACCGAAATCACCCTCACGCATAACGGGGAAATTCTCGAACACAAAACCAAATAGCGTGTCACTTTACGGTGACGCCAATGGTGGTGCATGCTAAATTTTTCGCGCGTTGAAACAGATTGCCCAATATCAAGACGGACGGCTGGAACTGCAGGAGGTGCCGCGCCCCGTCCCGCCGCCGGGCGGGGTGCTGGTGCGCACGACACACTCCGTCATCTCGATCGGCACTGAGAAAATGAAGGTCGAGCAGGCCAAGATGAATCTGCTTCAAAAAGCCAAGGCCCGGCCGGATCAGGTTCGCAAGGTGATTGATACCGCGAGGAACATCGGCTGGAAGTCCGCCTACGAAAAAGTCCGCAACCGGCTATCTTCGCCGACGCCGCTCGGATACAGCGCGGCCGGGATTGTCGAGGCGGTGGATGAAGGGAACTCACGTTTTAGCGTCGGCGACCGCGTGGCGTGCGGCGGCGCCGAGTGCGCGTTCCACGCCGAGTACATCGCCGTGCCGGACATGCTCGTGGCCAGGGTGCCGGAGCAAGTGCCGATGTGGCAGGCGGCCTACACGACGCTGCTCTCCATCGCGATGCAGGCGGTGCGCCAGACTGAGCCGCGCCTCGGCGATCGGGTGTTGGTGATGGGGCAGGGACTGGTCGGCCTGTTGGTTACCGGCCTGCTTAAGGCAAACGGCGCGCGCGTCATGGCGGTGGATCTCGACGAGTTACGCCGCGAGCAATCGTCTGCGATGGGAGCCGAGCGAGTGGTGATTTCGTCGTCACAGGATTTGCAGAATGAAGTTCGGGAGTGGACCGAAGGCCACGGCGTCGATGCCGCGGTGGTCTGTGTCGGCACCGACAGCAATGCGCCGATCGAGCAGTGCGCTGACGCGTTGCGTGACCGCGGCCGCTTGGTTGATGTCGGCATCACGAAGATTGAGCTGCCGTGGCGCATCTTTGCCAACAAGGAAATCGACGTGCGTTTTTCGCGCTCGTACGGCCCGGGCCGGTACGATCCGTCGTACGAGTGGGGCGGCGCGGATTACCCGATCGGCTACGTGCGCTGGACCGAGCAGCGCAACTTTCAGGCCTGTTTGCATTTGCTGGGCACGGGCGAACTCAATCTTGGCGCAATCACCACCCGGCGCGTGAAATTCGACGACGCGCTGCCGGTGTACGAGGCGCTCGGGGACGGCTCCTCGAGCGACGTCGGCGTGGTGATGGAGTACGGCGAACCGGACGACGCAACGGTCCACCCAGCGCCCAAGCCCAGCGCCGAGCCAATCTGTATCCCGTCGGCCAAACGCTTGGCCAAGCCGGTGGAGCAACTTGACGTGATCGGTGCGGGAAACTTCGCCCGGACGATGCTGCTGCCAAGCCTCAGGGGCATGATTCCGCTTGGCACGATCGTCAATAACACCGCGCTCAGCGCGAACCACGTGCGCGATAAGTTTGGCTTTGCCGAGGCGGCGACCGACCCCGAAGTCACGCTTGGTCAGGCGGGAAACGGTGCGGTGCTGATCGGCACACGCAACCATCTGCACGCGCCGATGGTGATGGCCGCGCTCAAGTCGGGTCGGCATGTGTTCGTCGAGAAACCGCTTTGTCTTTCACGCGCTGAGCTTACCGAAATTGATGCGACGATTGAGGAGCATCCGCAGAGTGTGCAGGTCGGGTTCAATCGCCGCTTCGCCCCGGCGAGCGCCAAGTTGAAGCGGCGGCTCGACCTTGTTCCCGGCCCGAAGTCGGCTAGTTACCGCGTGTTTGCTGGCCAACTCGACGCCGGCCACTGGTACGCCAATCAAGCCGAGAGCGGCGGGCGCGTCATCAGCGAGGTTTGCCACTTCTTAGACTACTTCTGCTTCCTGTTCGGCTCGCGCCCCGTGCGCGTCACGGCGCAAACCACCTGGCCGGCCGGTGGGGCGCTGCCACTGCCGGACAGCGTTACGGCGCAGGTCGAGTTTGCCGACGGCTCGAGCGGCCAGTTGATTTATTCCGCCGAGGGCGACACGACTTATCCGAAGGAGCAGTGCACGGTCTACGGTTCCGGCATCGTGGCGGACATCACCAACTTTCAGTCGCTTACAATTCATCAGCGCAATTCGCACAAGCGGTTCAAGTACGGCTCGAAAGGCCACGCCGAGCAGATGGTGGCGTGGCTGGCATTTTTGCAAGGCACGGCAGATCACCCATTGCCGTACGCAGAGGCAAGGCAAAGCATGCGGCTCACATTCGCCGTGCTCGAGTCGATTCGCGAAGCCCGCTCAGTGGAGATTTAAGCATGCAACTCAAGACAGTATTTAGGGCGCTCAATTCGGGGGAAGCGCAGTTGGTTCGCTCGCAGCTTGAGGCGGCGGAGTTTGATGTGTTCGTCGCCGACGAGAGCAGCGCATTGGCGGTGGAATGTTATGTGGTCGGCGTTGGCGGCATTCGCGTGCAAGTGCCGGAAGACCGGGAGGCAGACGCGCGTGAGTTTTTGAAATCGTGTGGTCACCCGCTCGAATGATAGACGCCCGCCGCAAACAGCTTGGCCAACTTGCTCGCCGCTTGGCCAAGGGCATGATTCGCACGGACGAAGGAACGCTTCAGCGTCACGCCGGCGACAAGTGGTTCGCCGCAAATCCGCCAGACGCGGTGGCCTTCCCCCGCAGTGCCAAGGCGGTCGCGGAGATTCTAAAGTTTGCCAACCGGCATCGCATCCCGGTGACGGCGCGCGGCTCCGGGTTCGGCTATGTTGGCGGCTGCGTCCCTGTGCGTGGCGGGATCGCGCTGAGCTTGGCCAGAATGAAACGAATCAGGGAGATCAGCGGGAACGACTTCGTCGCCGTGGTTCAGCCGGGCGTCATCACGGCAGAGTTGCAGGGTGCCGCCGAGGCCAAGGGGCTGTATTATCCGCCCGACCCGGCCAGCCGTGCCGACTGTAGCATCGGTGGCAACATCGCCACCAACGCCGGCGGCCCGCGCTGTCTCAAGTATGGCGTGACGCGCGATTACGTGCTTGGACTCGAGGTTGTGCTGCCGGACGGCTCGGTCGCAAAGCTTGGAGGTCGTTGCCACAAAAACAAAACCGGCTTTGACTTGGCGCGATTTTTCGTCGGCTCGGAGGGTTTGCTTGGTATCGTCACTGAGGCGACGCTCAAGCTGCTGCCGCTTCCGCCGTTCCGGGCTTGTGTTGGCATGGGCTTCGGCTCGATGCGTAACGCCGCCCGGGCGATTCAGGCGATTTTTCGGGCCGGTTTTTTGCCTTCCGCCGTTGAGGTCGCTGATGCCTTCACGCTGGCAGCGGCGCGCGAGCGGACCGGCAGCAAATTGTTCGACGGCTGCAAGGCACACCTCATCGTCGAACTCGACGGCCAGGAAAAATCGGTTCGTGGTGAGCTTGGCCAGTTGCAAAAACTACTCAAGCCGTTCTCGCCGCTGCACACGCAGAGAGGCTTTGGCGACGCGGGCGCCGAGAAATTCTGGGAGCTGCGCCGTGAGTTTTCGTACTCACTGCGCGATACCGGACTGACCAAGCTGAACAACGACATCGCCGTGCCGCGCGGCAAGCTCGAGGCGCTGTTCAGGTTCGCCGGTCAACTACAGAAAAAACACGGCATTAGGGTCGCCTGTTTCGGGCACGCCGGCGACGGCAACATTCACGTCAACCTGATGATGGACGAGTCTGACCCGGAACAAGTCAAGCGCAGTGGCGATGCGCTGGACGACCTGTTTCGCCAGGTGCTGGCGTGGGGTGGTGTGGTCACCGGCGAGCACGGCATCGGTGTGGCGCGATTGCCATGGTGGGAACAGGCGACCTCGCCAGAGGTGCGGAAGCTGCATACCGCATTCAAGCGTGCGGTCGACCCGAACGGAATTCTTAATCCCGGCAAATTTGTTTAGCCATGAAGTTCGACCGTTTTACCCATGAGCGGGAGCGCGAGGCAGCGGGCTGCGAGCGGATCGCAGGAGTGGACGAGGCCGGTCGCGGACCGCTGGCCGGGCCGGTTGTCGCGGCTGCGGCGGTATTTTCTCCCAAATACATCCAAGCAGGGCTGCCAAAGCCGCTGGACGAAGTGAACGACTCGAAAAAGTTGAGCGCAAAAAAACGGGATTTGCTCTTTGAGCTGCTCCAGAAGCTGGACGGGTTCGAGTTTGGCATCGCGCTCGTCGAGCCTGCGGAGATTGACCGGATTAATATTTTGAAGGCGACGCACCGGGCGATGAACGAGGCGTTGGCCGCGCTTGGCCAGGTGCCTGGGCACGTACTGGTCGATGGCCGGCCGGTGGCGTCGCTTGGCCAAGCTCAGACGGCGCTGGTGAAGGGTGACTCGCTGAGCTACTCGATCGCCGCCGCGAGCATTTTGGCCAAGGTGACGCGCGACCGGATGATGGTGGAACTCGACCGCGAATTCCCCGGTTATGGTTTCGCCGCGAACAAGGGCTACGGCACACGCGAGCATCTCGACGCCTTGGCCAAGCTGGGGCCGTGCCGTGTGCATCGTTACAGCTTCGCGCCGATCAAGCCGCAGCCGCAGCTTAGACTGTTCCCGAATCCGACGACCGATGAGCCTGTGGCACGCGGTTAAACGGGCGCTTGGCCTGCGGCGCGAGCCGGAGCATCTGCGCCGTGGCCGGGTCGGAGAGGCGGCGGCGAGGCGACATCTCAAGCGGGCGGGCCTCAAGTTTCTCACCGCCAATTTCCGCACCAAAAGCAGCGAGATCGACCTGGTGTTTCGGGACGGCGACTGCCTGGTGTTCGTCGAGGTGAAGGCGCGGACAGAGGGCGGCTGGACGCGCCCCGCCGCCGCCGTGGATCAGCGTAAGCGCGGGCTGCTTGGCCAAGCGGCGAAGGAGTACCTGCGGCGGCTCAGCAACCCGGAGACCAAGTTTCGTTTCGACATCATCGAGGTGTTGTTGCGAGATGGCGCGGTGAGCGAGGTGCGGCATCTGCCAAACGCATTTCCGCTGACCCGCACTAAACGCCATGCCTGAACTACCGGAAGTGGAAGTGCTTCGCCGCTATTTAGACCCACTGGTAAGCGGCAAGAGGTTATGCGAATTGCGAGTCTTTAAGTCTCGAGTGGTTCGGCCGGAGTCATCGGGGAAGTTGACCGAAACCGTCAGGGGTTGTCGGGTAAAGGGGATTGAACGGCGGGGGAAATTTCTTTGGCTTAACTTGGTCAAGTCACGATCGCGATCGCCGTTCCCTCTGGTGATTCATTTGGGGATGACCGGACGACTCTTCGTGCAGCCAAGTGCTGCGGAGTTGCCGAGGCACGTGGCTGCAGTGTTTCGGCTCGGCCGAGAGTCGCTGGTATTCAAGGACACGAGGCTGTTTGGGCGTATCACGCTGGAGACGGATTCGATCGAGCAGCTTGGCCCAGACCCGATCACCGATGAGTTTTTAGTGAGCGATTTGCAATCAGCGATAGGAAAATCAGCTCAGCCAGTGAAGGTGCGGTTGATGAACCAGCGGGTGTTGGCCGGTTTGGGCAATATTTACGCCTGTGAAGTGCTGCATAGAGCCGGTATTTCGCCGTTTATGAAGTCGTCGGATCTGCGTCTAGCCAAGTTTAAGGAGTTGCATGAAGCGATCGTTTCAACCTTGACCAGACAGGTGGAATTCGGGATGAGCCTTGATCTCGACTTTATTGGTGAGACCACGGGTGACGGCCTGTTTTATTTTGGAAGCCGACATGGCCAAGCGCGAAAATCGAAGGAGAGATTTCGGGTTTACGGTAGAGCTGGTGAGCCGTGTGGGATCTGCAGTTCAATAATTAAACGTGAGGAGTTGGGCAAGCGTGGGACATTCTTTTGCGTCAAGTGCCAAAAAGAATAAGTTCGGTTAGTGGCGGGAACCCTATTCAGGTTTCTCAAGCGATCTAGGTTGGCCGAGAATGATGGAGGCCACGACAGCCTGCCGTGCGATTTTGATGTTGGTGCCGATGCGGTGCGCGATATTGCCGGTGTAGATGGGTGAGCTATAAACCGGCGAAGGAGTCGGCTGTATAGCTTTGCGCAAAGGCTGATCGTCTACGCTGCGTTTCGGCAATTCTCTTGTCCGGAGAGCCTGTTGAGAGGTTGAGGCAATCACCGGGGGGAGGTCGTTGGCCGGGATGATCACCGGTGTTTCGACTGATTCCAACTCGTAGTTGTCATCATAATGGCTCTCGAGTTCTCGGTCGGTCTGGTCGAGTTGAGCCTGGGTAAGTTGCTCGAGTCGGGCGAGCCAGCCAGTGGGTTTCTTGTCGGGGTCGGGGTCGGGGCGTTGGGATCGTTGCGTCGGGACGGTGTGGCTCTCCTGCTCGAGTTTGGAGGCCTCCTTGCGCTTGTTGATCCAGCTGACAATCGCGGCCAGCAGTCCAAACACGACGTAGAGCAGCGTGCCATCGATATCCGCCAACTGCCAGAGCGCGTGCTCCGGCAAGCCGGTATCAAACAATTCTTTGAAGCCGTTGGCCAAGGGGGTTAATTCTTGGGTTTGCCGGAGTCGGACGACTCGTCGGAGCCGGCAATCTTGCTCCGCATGTCGGTGTCGGCGGAGAGGTTCTTTATGCGGTAATAGTCCATGATGCCGAGGTTGCCGCTTCGGAATGCCTCGGCCATGGCCAATGGCACCTGCGCCTCGGCCTCGACCACCTTGGCCTGCATCTCCGCCACGCGTGCGGTCATCTCCTGTTCCACCGCGACAGCGGCGGCACGACGGACTTCCGCCTGGGCCTGGGCGACGAGCTTGTTGGACTCGGCCTGTTCGGCTTGCAGTTTGGCGCCGACGTTCTCGCCGACGTCCACGTCGGCGATGTCGATCGAGAGAATCTCGAAGGCGGTATTGCTGTCGAGGCCCTTGGCCAGCACATTCTTTGAAATACGGTCCGGGTTCTCCAGCACGTCCTTGTAGCTTTGCTCGGAGCCGATGGAGGAAACGATACCTTCGCCGACACGTGCGATGATAGTATCCTCGGTGGCGCCGCCGACGAAGCTGGTCAAGTTGGTGCGTACGGTTACACGGGCCCTAGCCTTGATGACGATGCCATCTTTGGCCACGGCGTCGATGCTGCGTTTTGAGCCGCCCGCAGGTGGAACGTCGATCACTTGCGGGTTAACGGAAGTGTGGACCGCCTCTACCACATTTTTGCTGGTGCCTTTGGTCGCCAAATCAATCGCGCAGGCCTGATCAAAAACGAGGTCGATATTGGCCTTCTTGGCGTTTATCAACGCCGCACACACCTGTTCTACTTGGCCACCCGCCAGAAAGTGTGTGGAAAGGTCGTCGATGCTCACGGGAATGCCCGACTTCACTGCTTTGATGCGAGAGTCGACGATGCGTCTGATGGGGATCCCGCGGATTTGCAACGAAATCATCTCACCGAAGGTCACCTTGGCTCCAGAAAACTGTGCCCTTAACCAGGTTGCCCCGAAACTAAATATGACTATACCAGCCACTAGACCGACCAGACCTAAGATTGCATAAATGACTATTTCTCCAGTACTCATGATGTTTTATCTTTTTGTTGAGCTAAGTTTTTCGAACAACCACTCGATTTCCTTCGACCTCGATGACTTTAACAGAGTTATCCTTTTCGATGTAAGACCCTTCTGTAACGACATTTATACGTTGGTCGCCGATGGTCGCTTTGCCAGACGGGCGAAGGTCGGTGTATGTCGTGCCTGTTTGGTTGATTAAATCTGTAAAATCGATCCCGAGTTCGCCAACGATGGATGTTGAAACTAGTTGACGCCCCATCTTGGTATTTGGAAAATACTTAATAAACCAAATGCTAGCGCTAGTAAGTGAGAAAAAGGTGATACCAAGGAACAAATGCCCATAAAATATCTCCT
>CALJHX010000029.1 GCA_937770485.1 uncultured Verrucomicrobiae bacterium
TTTTCGGGTTTGTTTTCACGGTATTTGATGGATAATGGAGTCGGCGTTCGAGCGGTGAAACCGTTTTGTTCCGGAGGGATGGAGGATGTTGAGTTTCTAGCGGTGGCGCAGGGTGGGCTTGAGCCAAGAGGAGGTGAATTATTGGTACTCGGATGAGCCGATTTCGCCGGCGGCTGCGGAGTTGAGGCTTGGCCAAGCGGTTGATTTTGAGGGGCCATTGATGTGGATTAATAGTTTGCGGTCAGCAGTTTTCAGTCATCAGGCAGTGGGCAGGTGCAGTGCAGTGGGCAGGGAGTCTGCAGTCGGCAGGTGGCGTTCGGCAGGCTGGGGTTTTGTTGGTTGAGGGCGTGGGCGGTTTGTTGGCGCCTTTGGCCAAGGGGAGGACGGTGGCTTCGCTTGGCCAAGCGCTTGGGGCACAGTTAATTGTGGTGGCTCCGAATCGGGTGGGGGTGATTAATCAGGTTTTATTGACAGTGGAGGCAGCGGCCAAGCGGGGGTTGGGGGTGGCTTGTGTGGTGTTGATGGGGCAAAGGGAGGCAGATTTATCTTCTTTGGATAATGCGGCGTTGATACGGGATTTTTTGCCTGAATTGACTGGTTTTAAAGGGGTTTTTGAGTTCCCATGGCTTGGGTTGGGGCGGACGATCCGGGTCAGATTGGTGTAAATGTCAAAAAAGTGGAGAAAGTGCTTATGCAAATTTATGAAGCCTGTAGCTTGCGCGGCCCTTCGGGGAGCGAGGTTTCTAATCAGCCAAGCGGCTGAGTTCTTCTTTCGAAATTATTTTCAAAAAGGGGTTGACGAAGTTTTTATTTCGTGTAGTTTCTCTCGCCCCTCAGCCGAGGGAACACTCCCAAACAACGGATGTAAATTCTTGTGTCAGAGTGCTTTGAATTTTGGGCTGAATGGCCCGGGTTCTTTGAAAACTGAATTGCACAATAAGCAAGAGCCCCCTGAGGTTTCGTCGTTCTTTGTTCTGGCGGAACCTGAGGAATATAATCTTGCAAATTCAAACAGTGTTTCTGTTTGAATCAGAACAAAGCTTTTCTTAATGGAGAGTTTGATTCTGGCTCAGAACGAACGCTGGCGGCGTGGATAAGACATGCAAGTCGTGCGACAGACCAGGAATTGATAACTTCGGTTTGATTTTCCTGACGATGAGCGGCGAACGGGTGCGTAACACGTGAGAAATCTGCCCTTAAGTTCGGGATAGCCCTACGAAAGTAGAATTAATACCGGATGTGGCCCAGGGATGGCATCTTCCCTTGGCTAAAGCTCGGTTAAAGAGCGCTTATGGATGATCTCGCGGTCTATCAGCTAGTTGGTGAGGTAATGGCTCACCAAGGCTATGACGGATAGCTGGTCTGAGAGGATGATCAGCCTCACTGGAACTGAGACACGGTCCAGACACCTACGGGTGGCAGCAGTCGAGAATCATTCACAATGGGCGAAAGCCTGATGGTGCGACGCCGCGTGGGGGAAGAAGGGCTTCGGTTCGTAAACCCCTGTCATCTGTGAGTAAGACTCCCAATAAAAGCTTGGGAGGTTGATATTAGCAGAAGAGGAAGGGACGGCTAACTCTGTGCCAGCAGCCGCGGTAATACAGAGGTCCCAAGCGTTGTTCGGATTTACTGGGCGTAAAGAGTGCGTAGGCGGCTAGAAAAGTTTGGTGTGAAATCTTCGGGCTTAACCCGGAAACTGCACTGAAAACTATCTGGCTAGAGGATCGGAGAGGAGATTGGAATTCTCGGTGTAGCAGTGAAATGCGTAGATATCGAGAGGAACACCAGTTGCGAAGGCGGATCTCTGGACGGTTTCTGACGCTGAGGCACGAAAGCTGGGGTAGCGAAGAGGATTAGATACCCTCGTAGTCCCAGCCGTAAACGGTGCACACTTGCTGTGGGCGGATTCGACCCCGTCCGTGGCGAAGCTAACGCGATAAGTGTGCCGCCTGGGGAGTACGGTCGCAAGATTAAAACTCAAAGAAATTGACGGGGGCCTGCACAAGCGGTGGAGTATGTGGCTTAATTCGATGCAACGCGAAGAACCTTACCTGGCCTTGACATGTAGTGGACCGGGTGCGAAATCACCCTTTTCTTCGGAACTGCTACACAGGTGCTGCATGGCTGTCGTCAGCTCGTGTCGTGAGATGTTGGGTTAAGTCCCGCAACGAGCGCAACCCCCGTGTTCTGTTGCCACCCAGATGTAAATCTGGAGCACTCTGGACAGACTGCCTGGTTTCAACTAGGAGGAAGGTGGGGATGACGTCAAGTCAGTATGGCCCTTACGGCCAGGGCTGCACACGTACTACAATGCCTGATATAATGGGAAGCAAGACCGCGAGGTGGAGCAAATCCTCAAAATCAGGCCCAGTTCAGATTGTAGGCTGCAACTCGCCTACATGAAGGAGGAATCGCTAGTAATGCCGTATCAGCTACGACGGCGTGAATACGTTCCCAGGCCTTGTACACACCGCCCGTCACATCATGAAAGTCGATTGTACCCGAAGTCGCTGAGTTAACCGCAAGGAGACAGGCGCCGAAGGTATGGTTGGTAATTGGGATGAAGTCGTAACAAGGTAGCCGTAGGGGAACCTGTGGCTGGATCACCTCCTTTCTAAGGAGAATAACTGTGGTGGCATAAGCCATCACGAGGTCGAACCAGGATGCTTGCATCCTGGCAGGGCTCGGACCTTATTGTGCAATTCAGTGTTCCGAGAACGGTGTTCTTTTGACAAGATAGCTTTGCTCCGGACGGACTCGTTCGGTGATAAGTAGTTCAAAAGGGGCTGTAGCTCAGTTGGTAGAGCGCCTGCTTTGCAAGCAGGATGTCAGGAGTTCGAGTCTCCTCAGCTCCACCAGCTAAAACAACCGGTCGGGCCTGTAGCTCAGTTGGTTAGAGCGCGCCCCTGATAAGGGCGAGGTCACTGGTTCAAATCCAGTTAGGCCCACCATCCCGGATATTTTTTTGGCGACAACAGAACAAGTCGCCAAGGTTCTTTGACAACTGTATGCAGTGATATTGCGGTAGAAAATGCAATACGCTGAGAATTAATTTGGATATTTTCAATTTATTGGAATTACCAAGTTCTTTTTGTGATCAAGCTACTAAGGGCACGAGGTGAATGCCTTGGCTCCAGAAGTCGATGAAGGACGTAGTAAGTTGCGATAAGCCACGAGGAGCGACAAACACGCGCTGATCCGTGGATTTCCGAATGGGGAAACCCGGCCAATCATGGTCGATGTCATGTGAATTCATAGCATGGCATCGGGACACCCGCTGAAGTGAAACATCTCAGTAAGCGGAGGAAAAGAAATCAAAGAGATTCCGTAAGTAGTGGCGAACGAAAGCGGAACAGCCTAAACTGGGTGAGTTTACTCATCCAGGGTTGTGGGATACTTAAATATGGTATCGTGAAGAGAAGCTAATCAGTTTGGAAAACTGAACCAGAGAGGGTGACAGTCCCGTGAGTGTAATTGAATCGTAACCTAGAGTTTCCCGAGTAATGCGGGACACGTGAAACCCTGCATGAATCCAGGCGGACCACCGTCTAAGGCTAAATACTAACTGGAGACCGATAGTGAACAAGTACCGTGAGGGAAAGGTGAAAAGGACCCCTGCTAGGGGAGTTTAAAGTTCCTGAAACCTCGTGCCTACAAAGTGTGGGAGCATCTTCGGATGTGACCGCGTGCCTTTTGCATAATGAGTCTGCGAGTTATTGTCAGTGGCAAGCCTAAGCACTATTGGTGCGCAGGCGAAGCGAAAGCGAGTGTGAATAGCGCGTCTAGTCGCTGGCGATAGACCCGAAGCGGAGGTGATCTAACCATGGGCAGGTTGAAGCTGAAGTAAAACTCAGTGAAGGACCGAACCGTTGTACGTTGAAAAGTGCTCGGATGACCTGTGGTTAGGAGTGAAAGGCTAATCAAACCCCGTGATAGCTGGTTCTCTTCGAAATAGCTTTAGGGCTAGCGTCGGGGAAGTACTCCGAGGAGGTAGAGCACTGATTGGCTTAGGGTCCCTAACAGGATACCAAAACCAGTTAAACTCCGAATGCCTCGGATCCCATTATCCCGGCAGTCAGTCGGCGAGTGATAAGATCCGTCGTCGAGAGGGAAACAACCCAGACCATCAGCTAAGGTGCCCAAATACCGCTCAGTGGTAAGGATGTGACGTTACATAGACAGTGAGGATGTTGGCTTAGAAGCAGCCACCATTTAAACAGTGCGTAATAGCTGACTCATCGAGTGACGTTGCGCCGAAAATGATTGGCGATCAAGCGGTATACCGAAGCTATGGATGTCTTCGGACATGGTAGAAGAGCGTAGTCAGGCCATTGAAGCTTCTCTGTAAAGAGGGGTGGAGGGCTGACTAGTGAGAATGCAGACATGAGTAGCGATAAACAAAGTGAGAATCTTTGTCTCCGTAAACCCAAGGTTTCCTGGGCCAGGCTCGTCCTCCCAGGGTTAGTCGGGACCTAAGGCGAGGCCGAAAGGCGTAGTCGATGGACATCAGGTTAATATTCCTGGACTAAAGTACAATATGGGACGCATGATGAAGGATGGCACACATTATGATATGTGATTCTAGGCTTCGGCCGAAATATGCCATTTGAATTTGTGCCGAGAAAACCGTACGTGCCCGTACCAAAACCGACACAGGTAGGTGAGTCGAATAGACTAAGGAGCGCGAGAGAAATCTCTCCAAGGAACTCGGCAAATTAGCCCCGTAACTTCGGGAGAAGGGGTGCCCACTTCGGTGGGCCACAGTAAATTGGGACTGGCGACTGTTTACCAAAAACACAGCTCTCTGCTAAGTCGTTAAGACGACGTATAGGGAGTGACACGTGACCAATGCGGAAAGATTAAGGTGACTTGTTAGCACTAGATGCGAAGCTCGGAGCCCAAGTCCCCGTGAATGTCGGCCGTAACTATAACGGTCCTAAGGTAGCGAAATTCCTTGTCGGGTAAGTTCCGACCTGCACGAATCGTGCAACGACCGGTCCGCTGTCTCGGAGAGAATCTCGGCGAAGTTGTAATTGCGGTGAAGATGCCGCATACCCGCAGTAGGACGGAAAGACCCTGTGCACCTTTACTGTAAGCAAGTATTGTGTTTTGATTAGTGATACGTAGAGTAGGTGGGAGACTTTGAAGTGATGGCTTAGGTTGTCATGGAGTCGCAATGTGAAACACCACTTTTTATTGATTAGGATTCTAACAATGATTCCTCTGAAGCGAGGCGTTGGACAGTGCTTGCGGGTCAGTTTGACTGGGGCGGTTTCCTCCCAAAGAGTAACGGAGGAGCACTAAGGTACCTTCAGCATGGTTAGCAACCATGCGTCGAGCGTATGCGTAGAAGGGTGCTTGACTGTGAGACCTACAAGTCGAGCAGGTACGAAAGTAGGTGCAAATGATCCGGTGGTAGAATGTGGAATTGCCATCGCTCAACGGACAAAAGGTACGCCAGGGATAACAGGCTGATCGCGCCCAAGAGTTCATATCGACGGCGCGGTTTGGCACCTCGATGTCGGCTCGTCACATCCTGGGGCTGAAGAAGGTCCCAAGGGTTCGGCTGTTCGCCGATTAAAGTGGCACGCGAGCTGGGTTCAGAACGTCGTGAGACAGTTCGGTCCTTATCCACTGTGGGCGCAGGAAACTTGAGGGGTTCAATCCCCAGTACGAGAGGACCGGGATTGACGTACCTATGGTGTGGCAGTTGTTCCATCAGGGGCAGCGCTGCGTAGCTAAGTACGGAAGAGATAAGCGCTGAAAGCATCTAAGTGCCAAGCTCATCCCAAGATGAAGTTTCCCACTCCTTGTGAGTGTAAGACCCCCGGAAGACTACCGGGTTGATAGGCCAGGAGTGTAAGTGTGGCAACACATTCAGCTGACTGGTACTAATCGGTCGAGGGCTTGATTACTTTTAATCACTTTAAAAGCGATTGCCCGATTTGCTTCAATTGATCTGCATACAGTTTTCAGAGAACTCGTTCTCTAACATTTTTTTGGTGACCATAAAGCAGTGGCCCGACCCGATTCCATTCCGAACTCGGCCGTCAAACGCTGCATTGCCGATGGTAGTGCTCCTATAGGTTGTGCGAGAGTAGGTAGTCGCCAAATTTTTTTTCTAAAAAACCGGAACGTTGTGTTCCGGTTTTTTTGTGCCCTGAGTTGACGCCTGTTAAGAGAGGGCTACTTAGTGTGATGTTTTAAAAGCCGTTTTTAGTTGTGTGAGCAGGGGTAAAGGGCAGTGTTCGAATTGGAGACCTTGTGAAGTTGAATCTCTGCCGTGTAGAACATACCCCCGAATGTAGATCCAAGTCTTCCCTGCTTGGTTGAGTAACTTACCGAAGCTCATCCCCGCTGCACTTAGCACTGCGTTGATCTCCCTGCGTCATAGCATCGACTACTTGAGAGTGATCCTGATTTTCACCACCGGCTTGTCAATCACGAACCGGCACGCCTCGAATCCCGGCGGTCCAAACACCGCTCGCTTGTTATTCGAAAAACCGTATATCTCCTTCGGCAAACCGATCAGGGTGAAAGTTCTTAAATGCTTGCCACTCTTATAATCATCGAAATATCCTGGACTGGATGCTAATTGGTAAGGTGGGCTGGATATTGCAAAGGTAGAGTGGGAAAATAATAAGAGCTATTCCTTTAGAAAATGTTTAGCACCTGGTCAGATGGGTATTGAAAAAGATCAATTTGATATCTCCGTCAGCATAGAAACTTTAGAGCATGTTCCTACGGAAATGGTGTCCCCTTATTCAGAGCTATTGGCAAATGCATTAATAAATATAGTTATTTTACGGTTCCTAATGATATTGGAATAATTTATATTTATAAATAACTCGCGAAGAAATTGTTTGTTTGTGGCGCAGATAAATACAAGATTTCTGAGTTTGTAAGCCAAGCGCTTTGGAAATCAGAAAATGTCAACCGAACCGCATAAAGGATTTAACACAGAAGTTTAATTTTGCAGGTTTCAAAGTATTTTGAAGTAATTGAAATATCAGGGCAACCAATGGGATACGCCCTAACAGTGCTCAACTTCGGATTTGGTGTAAACGCTAAATCAAAAAAGAATTAGTTATTAAAGGCTGGAGTCTGTCTGTCGAAAACTGGATTAGATTTTTTTGGATTGTTATTGCCGCTAGCTATGAGTTTAAAAGTTTATTCCTTTAACGTTATTATTTTTAGTATTCGAGTAGAAGAATGCCAAATTACAGGAGTTATTGATGTAAAACACATATTTTTGTTACAGAGCATTACGGTCAACAAATTCGTAACTTCGGGCTACGATTTGACTCATACTTTTGATCACAACTTTGGGGAAAATCTAATTACCAAATTGTTTTAGATTTTTTGATTTGAGTATATTGCTGGTTACGGCTTTTGACTTGTGACTACGAACTTGAGATTTAGTTTGAGAAACGAAATTTATTTTTTGTTAGTTGGTACTGACACTGGGGTTGGGAAGACGTTGTTTTCCGGTTTTTTTGCGGTATTTGATGGATGAGGCGTGGAGATGCGAGCGGTGAACTCCGTTTAGTTCACGGGGGAAAGCGGACTTTTAAATTTTACAGGCCACGCGCGGTGGAGGGCTTGGTCAAGAGAATGTTAACTTTTGGTACTCGGAGGAGCGAATTTCGCCGGCGGCTGCGGAATTGCGCCATTGGCAAGCGATTGATTTTGAGGAGTCCATTGATTGGATTAAGAGTTTACGGTCAGCAGTTTTTAGTCATAAGGAAGGATTATATGGGCAGGTGGTAGTGAGGATGGAATTCTGCGGTCGGCAGATGGCATCGGTCAGACTGGGGTTTTGTTGGTTGAGGGGTGGGCGGATTGTTGGCGCCTTTGGCCAAAGGGAAGACGGTGGCTTCGCATGGTCAAGCGATTGGGGCGAGATTAATTGTGGTGGCTCCGAATCGGGTGGGGGTGATTAATCAGGTTTTGTTGACAGTTGAAGCGAGCGGCCGAGCGGGGTTTGGAGGTGGCTTGTGTGGTTTTGATGGGGCAAAAGGAGCCGGATTCATCGTCTCTGGATAATGCGAGTTTGTTACGGGATTATTTGCCTGTATTGGCTGGTTTTAAAGGGGTTTTTGAGTTCCCATGGCTTGGGTTGGGAGCGGACGATTCAGGTCAGATTGATGTAAATGTCAAAAAAGTGGAGAAAGTGCTTATGCAAATTTATGAAGCCTGTTGCTTGCGCAGCCTTTCGGTGAGCGAGGTTTCTAATCAGCCAAGCGGCTGAGTTCTTCTTTCGAAATTATTTTCAAAAAGGGGTTGACGAAGTTTTTATTTCGTGTAGTTTCTCTCGCCCCTCAGCCGAGGGAACACTCCCAAACAACGGATGTAAATTCTTGTGTCAGAGTGCTTTGAATTTTGGGCTGAATGGCCCGGGTTCTTTGAAAACTGAATTGCACAATAAGCAAGAGCCCCCTGAGGTTTCGTCGTTCTTTGTTCTGGCGGAACCTGAGGAATATAATCTTGCAAATTCAAACAGTGTTTCTGTTTGAATCAGAACAAAGCTTTTCTTAATGGAGAGTTTGATTCTGGCTCAGAACGAACGCTGGCGGCGTGGATAAGACATGCAAGTCGTGCGACAGACCAGGAATTGATAACTTCGGTTTGATTTTCCTGACGATGAGCGGCGAACGGGTGCGTAACACGTGAGAAATCTGCCCTTAAGTTCGGGATAGCCCTACGAAAGTAGAATTAATACCGGATGTGGCCCAGGGATGGCATCTTCCCTTGGCTAAAGCTCGGTTAAAGAGCGCTTATGGATGATCTCGCGGTCTATCAGCTAGTTGGTGAGGTAATGGCTCACCAAGGCTATGACGGATAGCTGGTCTGAGAGGATGATCAGCCTCACTGGAACTGAGACACGGTCCAGACACCTACGGGTGGCAGCAGTCGAGAATCATTCACAATGGGCGAAAGCCTGATGGTGCGACGCCGCGTGGGGGAAGAAGGGCTTCGGTTCGTAAACCCCTGTCATCTGTGAGTAAGACTCCCAATAAAAGCTTGGGAGGTTGATATTAGCAGAAGAGGAAGGGACGGCTAACTCTGTGCCAGCAGCCGCGGTAATACAGAGGTCCCAAGCGTTGTTCGGATTTACTGGGCGTAAAGAGTGCGTAGGCGGCTAGAAAAGTTTGGTGTGAAATCTTCGGGCTTAACCCGGAAACTGCACTGAAAACTATCTGGCTAGAGGATCGGAGAGGAGATTGGAATTCTCGGTGTAGCAGTGAAATGCGTAGATATCGAGAGGAACACCAGTTGCGAAGGCGGATCTCTGGACGGTTTCTGACGCTGAGGCACGAAAGCTGGGGTAGCGAAGAGGATTAGATACCCTCGTAGTCCCAGCCGTAAACGGTGCACACTTGCTGTGGGCGGATTCGACCCCGTCCGTGGCGAAGCTAACGCGATAAGTGTGCCGCCTGGGGAGTACGGTCGCAAGATTAAAACTCAAAGAAATTGACGGGGGCCTGCACAAGCGGTGGAGTATGTGGCTTAATTCGATGCAACGCGAAGAACCTTACCTGGCCTTGACATGTAGTGGACCGGGTGCGAAATCACCCTTTTCTTCGGAACTGCTACACAGGTGCTGCATGGCTGTCGTCAGCTCGTGTCGTGAGATGTTGGGTTAAGTCCCGCAACGAGCGCAACCCCCGTGTTCTGTTGCCACCCAGATGTAAATCTGGAGCACTCTGGACAGACTGCCTGGTTTCAACTAGGAGGAAGGTGGGGATGACGTCAAGTCAGTATGGCCCTTACGGCCAGGGCTGCACACGTACTACAATGCCTGATATAATGGGAAGCAAGACCGCGAGGTGGAGCAAATCCTCAAAATCAGGCCCAGTTCAGATTGTAGGCTGCAACTCGCCTACATGAAGGAGGAATCGCTAGTAATGCCGTATCAGCTACGACGGCGTGAATACGTTCCCAGGCCTTGTACACACCGCCCGTCACATCATGAAAGTCGATTGTACCCGAAGTCGCTGAGTTAACCGCAAGGAGACAGGCGCCGAAGGTATGGTTGGTAATTGGGATGAAGTCGTAACAAGGTAGCCGTAGGGGAACCTGTGGCTGGATCACCTCCTTTCTAAGGAGAATAACTGTGGTGGCATAAGCCATCACGAGGTCGAACCAAGATGCTTGCATCTTGGCAGGGCTCGGACCTTATTGTGCAATTCAGTGTTCCGAGAACGGTGTTCTTTTGACAAGATAGCTTTGCTCCGGACGGACTCGTTCGGTGATAAGTAGTTCAAAAGGGGCTGTAGCTCAGTTGGTAGAGCGCCTGCTTTGCAAGCAGGATGTCAGGAGTTCGAGTCTCCTCAGCTCCACCAGCTAAAACAACCGGTCGGGCCTGTAGCTCAGTTGGTTAGAGCGCGCCCCTGATAAGGGCGAGGTCACTGGTTCAAATCCAGTTAGGCCCACCATCCCGGATTATTTTTTTGGCGACAACAGAACAAGTCGCTAAGGTTCTTTGACAACTGTATGCAGTGATATTGCGGTAGAAAATGCAATACGCTGAGAATTAATTTGGATATTTTCAATTTATTGGAATTACCAAGTTCTTTTTGTGATCAAGCTACTAAGGGCACGAGGTGAATGCCTTGGCTCCAGAAGTCGATGAAGGACGTAGTAAGTTGCGATAAGCCACGAGGAGCGACAAACACGCGCTGATCCGTGGATTTCCGAATGGGGAAACCCGGCCAATCATGGTCGATGTCATGTGAATTCATAGCATGGCATCGGGACACCCGCTGAAGTGAAACATCTCAGTAAGCGGAGGAAAAGAAATCAAAGAGATTCCGTAAGTAGTGGCGAACGAAAGCGGAACAGCCTAAACTGGGTGAGTTTACTCATCCAGGGTTGTGGGATACTTAAATATGGTATCGTGAAGAGAAGCTAATCAGTTTGGAAAACTGAACCAGAGAGGGTGACAGTCCCGTGAGTGTAATTGAATCGTAACCTAGAGTTTCCCGAGTAATGCGGGACACGTGAAACCCTGCATGAATCCAGGCGGACCACCGTCTAAGGCTAAATACTAACTGGAGACCGATAGTGAACAAGTACCGTGAGGGAAAGGTGAAAAGGACCCCTGCTAGGGGAGTTTAAAGTTCCTGAAACCTCGTGCCTACAAAGTGTGGGAGCATCTTCGGATGTGACCGCGTGCCTTTTGCATAATGAGTCTGCGAGTTATTGTCAGTGGCAAGCCTAAGCACTATTGGTGCGCAGGCGAAGCGAAAGCGAGTGTGAATAGCGCGTCTAGTCGCTGGCGATAGACCCGAAGCGGAGGTGATCTAACCATGGGCAGGTTGAAGCTGAAGTAAAACTCAGTGAAGGACCGAACCGTTGTACGTTGAAAAGTGCTCGGATGACCTGTGGTTAGGAGTGAAAGGCTAATCAAACCCCGTGATAGCTGGTTCTCTTCGAAATAGCTTTAGGGCTAGCGTCGGGGAAGTACTCCGAGGAGGTAGAGCACTGATTGGCTTAGGGTCCCTAACAGGATACCAAAACCAGTTAAACTCCGAATGCCTCGGATCCCATTATCCCGGCAGTCAGTCGGCGAGTGATAAGATCCGTCGTCGAGAGGGAAACAACCCAGACCATCAGCTAAGGTGCCCAAATACCGCTCAGTGGTAAGGATGTGACGTTACATAGACAGTGAGGATGTTGGCTTAGAAGCAGCCACCATTTAAACAGTGCGTAATAGCTGACTCATCGAGTGACGTTGCGCCGAAAATGATTGGCGATCAAGCGGTATACCGAAGCTATGGATGTCTTCGGACATGGTAGAAGAGCGTAGTCAGGCCATTGAAGCTTCTCTGTAAAGAGGGGTGGAGGGCTGACTAGTGAGAATGCAGACATGAGTAGCGATAAACAAAGTGAGAATCTTTGTCTCCGTAAACCCAAGGTTTCCTGGGCCAGGCTCGTCCTCCCAGGGTTAGTCGGGACCTAAGGCGAGGCCGAAAGGCGTAGTCGATGGACATCAGGTTAATATTCCTGGACTAAAGTACAATATGGGACGCATGATGAAGGATGGCACACATTATGATATGTGATTCTAGGCTTCGGCCGAAATATGCCATTTGAATTTGTGCCGAGAAAACCGTACGTGCCCGTACCAAAACCGACACAGGTAGGTGAGTCGAATAGACTAAGGAGCGCGAGAGAAATCTCTCCAAGGAACTCGGCAAATTAGCCCCGTAACTTCGGGAGAAGGGGTGCCCACTTCGGTGGGCCACAGTAAATTGGGACTGGCGACTGTTTACCAAAAACACAGCTCTCTGCTAAGTCGTTAAGACGACGTATAGGGAGTGACACGTGACCAATGCGGAAAGATTAAGGTGACTTGTTAGCACTAGATGCGAAGCTCGGAGCCCAAGTCCCCGTGAATGTCGGCCGTAACTATAACGGTCCTAAGGTAGCGAAATTCCTTGTCGGGTAAGTTCCGACCTGCACGAATCGTGCAACGACCGGTCCGCTGTCTCGGAGAGAATCTCGGCGAAGTTGTAATTGCGGTGAAGATGCCGCATACCCGCAGTAGGACGGAAAGACCCTGTGCACCTTTACTGTAAGCAAGTATTGTGTTTTGATTAGTGATACGTAGAGTAGGTGGGAGACTTTGAAGTGATGGCTTAGGTTGTCATGGAGTCGCAATGTGAAACACCACTTTTTATTGATTAGGATTCTAACAATGATTCCTCTGAAGCGAGGCGTTGGACAGTGCTTGCGGGTCAGTTTGACTGGGGCGGTTTCCTCCCAAAGAGTAACGGAGGAGCACTAAGGTACCTTCAGCATGGTTAGCAACCATGCGTCGAGCGTATGCGTAGAAGGGTGCTTGACTGTGAGACCTACAAGTCGAGCAGGTACGAAAGTAGGTGCAAATGATCCGGTGGTAGAATGTGGAATTGCCATCGCTCAACGGACAAAAGGTACGCCAGGGATAACAGGCTGATCGCGCCCAAGAGTTCATATCGACGGCGCGGTTTGGCACCTCGATGTCGGCTCGTCACATCCTGGGGCTGAAGAAGGTCCCAAGGGTTCGGCTGTTCGCCGATTAAAGTGGCACGCGAGCTGGGTTCAGAACGTCGTGAGACAGTTCGGTCCTTATCCACTGTGGGCGCAGGAAACTTGAGGGGTTCAATCCCCAGTACGAGAGGACCGGGATTGACGTACCTATGGTGTGGCAGTTGTTCCATCAGGGGCAGCGCTGCGTAGCTAAGTACGGAAGAGATAAGCGCTGAAAGCATCTAAGTGCCAAGCTCATCCCAAGATGAAGTTTCCCACTCCTTGTGAGTGTAAGACCCCCGGAAGACTACCGGGTTGATAGGCCAGGAGTGTAAGTGTGGCAACACATTCAGCTGACTGGTACTAATCGGTCGAGGGCTTGATTACTTTTAATCACTTTAAAAGCGATTGCCCGATTTGCTTCAATTGATCTGCATACAGTTTTCAGAGAACTCGTTCTCTAACATTTTTTTGGTGACCATAAAGCAGTGGCCCGACCCGATTCCATTCCGAACTCGGCCGTCAAACGCTGCATTGCCGATGGTAGTGCTCCTATAGGTTGTGCGAGAGTAGGTAGTCGCCAAATTTTTTTTCTAAAAAACCGGAACGTTGTGTTCCGGTTTTTTTGTGCCCTGAGTTGACGCCTGTTAAGAGAGGGCTACTTGAGTGTGATGTTTTAAAAGCCGTTTTTAGTTGTGTGAGCAGGGGTAAAGGGCAGTGTTCGAATTGGAGACCTTGTGAAGTTGAATCTCTGCCGTGTAGAACATACCCCCGAATGTAGATCCAAGTCTTCCCTGCTTGGTTGAGTAACTTACCGAAGCTCATCCCCGCTGCACTTAGCACTGCGTTGATCTCCCTGCGTCATAGCATCGACTACTTGAGAGTGATCCTGATTTTCACCACCGGCTTGTCAATCACGAACCGGCACGCCTCGAATCCCGGCGGTCCAAACACCGCTCGCTTGTTATTCGAAAAACCGTATATCTCCTTCGGCAAACCGATCAGGGTGTAATCCATGTTGCCACTCTTATTTTCATCGTGCATCGCTGCGACTCCATATTCGCCGTAAGGCAGCTTCATTGCCTTGATCACGCATTTCTTTTTTGACGGTTTGCACTTCAGTTTTTGTAGTGCTTGGTTTTCGTTGGGGAATTTCTTCGGATCATTATACAATCCGACCAGTACTTCCCCCTTGTCATTGGCCAAGCCGTCTAGCTCAATAACTAATGTGCCTAACTTGGCCACCGGCTTGGCCTCATCACCCACTGTTTGGACTAGCGCCAAACAAAAAAACAAAACCAAGTTCCATACACTGATAATTTTCAAGTAGTACATCATCCCGTCGAAATTACCCCGCTGATTCACTTTGGCCAAGCGCAACCACCCATCCCAAGGTGGAGACCCCGATCACATTGATACGTTTTAAATTAACTCAGGCAGAAACCCACCCCTGGGACCCCATCTCGCCGATAACCGGAAAAGTATCGCGGCGAAAACAAAACGGAACATCCTTTGCGAGACTTTCAATGCCAAAAAGCCGACGAGCATTGGCCGCTTGGCTGGCATTCTTGAGCAGTTGATCGCAGCTATTGTAGTAGTGATCGCGGGCAAGTCGAGCCGCGTCGGACGCCGCTTGGCCGAGGTCATTCCAAAGAAAATCACAAATCGCACCCGCCCCGAGCACATCTTCCAGCGCCGAGTTATATCCAGTACCAGCGCAGACCAAAAGCAACTGTTCCGGCTGGCAATCGCGGATAGCTTGGCCAAGCACTGACAGATTCAAAAAACATCCAAGCCAAACTCGCTGTGCCCCCGCACACGCCTTAAGTGCGCGAGTCCCGTTGGTGGTTGTCATTGCCAGTTGCCGGCCTGAAACTGTCTCGGGAATCATCTCGCGCGGGGAGTTGCCCAAGTCGAAATCCACACTGCCCGAGATCTCGGCGGTGATCCGTAGGCCACCGCGCTCACCGGCCAACAGCAAATTTGGATTCGCCGCTCGCGCCTCTATCGCTTCGTCAATTGTACCACACGGCAGAATGCCGTTGGCGCCGTTGGCGAGGGCCACAGTCATCGTAGAGGTTGCCCGTAACACGTCGAACACCACGCAACACGTCGAGCTCAAATCGCGTTCCACCAGTGACTCAAACTCAACCGGCGACAACAAAACATCCAGCTTAGAGAAACTCATCTTTTGTTACTTCAATTTCAAATGAACGCGGGCGTGGTGGAACAGGTACTGCTGCGCGTACCCAGCGTACGGGCCAAAGTGCGTGTCGGCAAACTTGCGCAGCCGCTTGGCGCTTGGCCGGCGTTTCGGGAAGTACAACTGCTGCAGTGCGCGTTCGATCCACACGTCCACTGGGAACACCTCTTGATGACCGCCAGCGAAGAGCAGTACGCAGTCGGCGATCTTTGGGCCAACGCCGCGCATCTTCATCAGTTCTTCACGCGCCTCGCTACTCGCCATCGAGGGTAGTCGTTTCCAGTCGATTTTTTCGTCTAGAATGTCGCGCGCTGCGCCGAGCAGGTTTGGTGCGCGAAAGCCGAGTTTGCATTCGCGCAATTCTTTTTCGCCGCACGCGGCGATCGCTTCGATCGTCGGGAACGCGAAAACCGGCTTGCCGCAGTCGCTGGGGATAGGCTCTCCGTGCCGCTCGCTCAGCAGCGCGACCATTTGCCGGATTTGCACGATCTGCTTGGTCGCCGAGAGGATGAATGACGCGAGGCATTCCCAGTAATTCTGGCGAAGTAAACGCAGGCCGGGGAGGGCGGCGACTGCGTTGCGCATCGGTTCGTCATCGGGAAATGTGGCGAGCATTTGGTCAAGGTCAACTTGCAGTTGCAGATATTCCTCGAGCCACGACCAGTCGTTGACCGGCTTGGCCACCTCGGCGGCGATGCCGTCCTTGGCTGCACACAACAGAACCCAGCGGCCACCGATCACGCCTTCCCATGATTGGCCAAGTGACTGCCAGCGAAAGGCTTGGCCGCTCGCTAGCGTGGCATCTAGGTCGTAGTCGCTAACGCGAAAAGTTTTGCTGAGATCGCCCACTTGGCCAAGCGAGTGGGGTTTTACTTGGCGGCCGGCCCGGTGCTTTGGCGCACCAGCACCTCGGCGACCATTCGCTGCGACTCCGGCCGTTCGCCAGCGAGTAGCTTGAGCATTGTGTCGAACGATGCCATGCCGAGCCGGAACTTCGGCTGCCGTACGGTGGTCAGCGGTACGCGGTAATGTTCGCTGGTGAGGATGTTGCCGAACCCGGCTACCGACAAGTCGCCGGGAATCTTCAGCCCGTGTTCAAGGAGGACGTTTGCCGCGCCGATGGCGACAAGGTCGTTCACGGTCTGCACCGCCGTCGCCTTCGTTTGTTCCTCGAGAAAATGTTCTGCTGCCTTCGCACCCTCGGCGATGGTCATGCCGGCGTTGAAGACGAGGCCGGGATCTTCGTCGATATTGTTCTCGCGCAGGGCGCGCCGGTAGCCTTCCTGCCGCGAAACCGCCCGCACCGAGAATCGCGGCCCGGCAAAAAACGCGATGCGCTTGTGCCCGAGATCGATGAGGTGCTGCGTCATTCCAAACGCCGACTCGTTGCCGAGTGACTGCACGTTGACGAAGTCGGAACAGAATTCCGCCAGAGGCCCCATGATGACCGTCGGGATACCACGCTGCCGCAGCTCGCGATAGGCCGGCACATCTGGGTCGTTGCGATATACGGGCGAAAGGAAAATGCCATCAACTCGGCGCGAGATGAGGTTGCGCAAAATCGTCTCCTCGCGTTCCGCCTTGTTCCATGTGTGCGCTAGCACTAGCTCGTAGCCGTGCTCGAGCGCGCGTTGCTCGATCGCCATCACGATGCGCGCAAAAACCGGGTCTGTGGTGGCCGGGATTACCAGCCCCAGCAGGCGGGTTTCCCGAATGCGCAGGCTGCGTGCACCGAGGTGGGGAGTGTAGCCCATGCGCTTGGCCAGGTCGCCGATGCGCAGCTTGGTCTTGGCGGCGATGTCCGGCGCGTCCCGCAACGCCTTGGAGACGGTCATCACCGAGACGCCGGCTTCGTGGGCTATGTCCTTCAGTCGAACCATGTCTCAGGCGTGTGATCCCATCCATTGCAGCTTCTGCCGCAGGGTTTTGAAAAATGAACTGTCAGGCAGCCGTGCCAACTTCACGGTGCGGCGGCTGCGGCGGATCATCACCGAGTTGCCGGCGGCCAACTCGACGACATCCCGGCCATCGGCGGAGAGTGTGGCTTCCCGCTGCCGGTCGAGCACGCGCACTTCCACCGTCGATTGTTGGCCGACGATCACCGCCCGGTTGGAGAGCGTGTGCGGGCAGATCGGCGTGATCGAAAATACGCCCGCGTCCGGCGCGACAATCGCCCCGCCGGCGGCCAGTGAGTAGGCGGTCGAGCCGGTGGCCGAACTGACCACCAGCCCGTCGCAGCGGTATACCGTCAGTACTTCGCTGTTCACTTTCACTTCGAGGCGAATCATGCGCGGTACCGAGCCACGGCTGATGACAAAATCGTTCATCGCGTCGAGCCGGAACCGCCCGTCGTCGGCTTCCCCCGTGGCCGAGAGCAGCGTTCGCGACTCGATGGAAAACTCACGCGCCGCGATCGACCGGATCGCCTTGGCCAAGTCCTTCCCCGAGACGGCGGTAAGGAATCCCATGCCGCCGATGTTCACCCCGAAGATCGGTGTGCCGAAGCCGGCTGTGTTCCTGGCCCACTGCAGCATCGTGCCGTCGCCGCCGAACACCATGACCAAGTCGGCCGAGTGCGCCTTGGTTTCGTCGGTGATTGGCTTCATCCCGGCTGCCGCCGCCAGCTTGGCCGCGCGCTGCACAATCCGCCGTGCCGCCGGTTTGGCGGCATTGGCCACGAGAGCAATTTTTTTAACCGGTTTGTTCACTTGTTAAGCAGGACGAGAAATTCTTTGTTGCCGGCCGGGCCGGTTAATGGCGACTCGGTCTCAGCAACCCACTCCAGCGGCGACTTATCATTCACGAACGTGTGCAACTCATCGAGCACCCGCCGGTGCACTCGCGGGTCGCGGATCACACCTTGGCCCTTGTCGGCTTCGGCTTTGCCGGCCTCGAACTGAGGCTTCACCAGCGCGACCACACGTCCGCCGGGCGGCAGCAAACCTACGGTTGCCGGCAGAATCTGTCGAAGCGAAATAAAGGAACAATCGATCACGGCCAAGTCGAACGGCTCGAACGGCTGCGGGAAGCTCGCCGGCGTGAGGTGCCGCGCGTTCGTCCGCTCCATCACCAGCACGCGCCTATCGTTGCGCAGCGTCCACGCGAGCTGCCCTTGGCCGACGTCCACCGCTGCCACCGCTGCCGCGCCCCGCTGCAGTAAACAATCTGTAAAGCCGCCGGTCGATGCTCCCAAATCGATCACCCGCAACCCGGTGACCACGACGCCGAATGTCTCCAGCGCGTGCTCGAGTTTGTGGCCGCCCCGGCTCACGAACTTGTCCGCAGCCGCGAGCGTCAGCTCGTCGCTTGGCTTGACCTTGTCGCTGGCCTTGGCTGCGCGTTGGCCGTTCAACAGCGCCTGCCCGGCCATCACCGCACGCTTGGCTTTCTCGCGGCTTTCGCACAGCCCACGATCGACCAGAGCCAAGTCCAGCCGCATCGGCTTGGCCGGCTTGGGCATCAATTCATTCTCCTCCATCACGTGGAACGGGTTGCTCCCGCGCTTCTTTTAGTCAGAATGTGCTCCGTGCCGCAAGGAGCGAACCTACTCACCGAGATCATCCGAGCCGAAATCGGAGACGGCGGCCCGATGCCGTTTGCGCGGTTCATGGCGCAGGCGCTGTATCATCCGGAGTTTGGCTATTACGAAAAAGACACCGGCCAAGTCGGCCTCCGGGGCGACTTCGTAACGAGCGTCAGCGTCGGCGCGGTATTCGGCCAACTACTCGCGTTCCGCTTCGCGAAATGGCTCAGGGAGATCGACGGGCCGGTGCGGATCGCCGAGGCCGGCGCGCACGACGGCAGCTTGGCGGGCGACATTCTCGAATGGCTCGTCGCCAACGACGAGCCGCTATTCGAGCGGTTGACTTACTCGATCGCCGAGCCGTCGGCCAAGCGGCGGAGTTGGCAGGCCAAGCGCTTGGCCAAGTTCGCCGGGCTGGTCGAGTGGCACGACTCGCCGTCGGACTCGCCGGAGATTCGCGGTGTTATTTTCAGCAATGAGTTGCTCGACGCTTTCCCCTCGCACCGGATTGGCTGGGACGCTGCCAAGCGCGACTGGTTCGAGTGGGCGGTCGGCTGGCGTGACGGCGGATTCCACTGGGAGCCTGTCGATGGCGTCGACGCGGCTTGGCGGCGGTTGCTCCCGACTTGGCCAAGCGAATTGCTCGATGTGTTGCCGGATCAGTACACCACCGAGCTGTCGCCGCAAGCCAACGCGTGGTGGCGCGCCGCCGCCGACAAGTTGACCGTCGGGAAGTTGGTCGCGTTCGACTACGGCCACGGCCCGGACGATTGGCCCGCCGCAAATCAACCGGACGGAACCGTGCGTGGTTACCGCGAACAAAAACTAGTTGACGAAGTCTTGGCCAACCCCGGCGAGCAGGATCTCACCGCCCACGCCAACTTCGGTTTGGCCAAACGCGAAGGCGAGTCGGCTGGATTGCAGACCGAACAATTCACCTCACAGGAGCGATTCCTGAACGGCACATTCGCCGAAATGCTGAAGACAGCCCCCGCGCATAGCCAAGCGATCGACGTGCGCCAGTTGCAAACCCTCACCCACCCGGCTCACATGGGTCGCCCGTTCCGAGTGCTCGTGCAGTCCCGATAATTTTCATCCGCAGATTCTCGCAGATAAAAAACAAATCAATCTGCGAAAATCTGCTGATTATTTAACCGGCGGATTCAGCGCAAAAATGTCCAGACGGCGGCGGGGGCGATGACCAGCGCGGGGAGGTAGTCGGCCAACTGGATGCGTCGGATTTCCAGCAGCAACAGCGTGATGCACAGCACGATGAAGCCGCCGGTCGCGGTCACGGAATCGATCAGCAATCCCGCCTCGGGCATGGCGTCGAGCCATTGCTTCACCACGACGGCCAGCAGCGTGAGCGTGCCTTGATAGACCAGCACCGGCACGGCGGAAAAGAGCACGCTCCAGCCAAATGTCGTCGCGAAGGTCATCGTCGAGATGCCGTCCATCACCGACTTGATCGCGAGGATTTCTATGTCACCTGTGAGCCCGTCCTGTATTGGTCCGAGCAGCGACATCGGCCCCACGCAAAACAACAGCGTGCAGGTGACGAAGCCCTCGCTTGGCGGATGTTTTAAATCCTCCTTTTGCGTGGCAGCAGTGAACTTTTTTTGCGCCCAGGCGCCCATCAAGTTGAGCCGCCGCTGGATGCCTATTTTGCCGCCGAGCCACTTGCCGGCGCCCAGTGAAAGCATCACGACAATGAACAAGTAAACGCGCATCAGCCAGCCGCGTGCCGGCTGCCCGGGGTAGCTGCCGGCGAGACCGTCCCAAATCATCATAAATCCGATCGTCAGCGACACGAGTGCGATGGCGGTCTTGAGATTTTGCTGCGTTTTCGTGGATATGTTGCGGAAAATAAACAGCCCGGCGAGTCCCCCGAGGAGAATGCAGGCGGTATTGAGAATGGTGCCGAGGCCGGTCACGCGCGGAGGTTGGGCGACTCCGTTACGGGAGACAAGGGCAATGCTGACGGCGACAGATTCAGCGCCGCCAGCCAGCCGGCCGCCTTGTTGAGGGTCTCGTCGTACTCGGCGGCGGGATCGGAGTCGGCGACGATGCCTGCGCCAACGTGAAACCACGCCGTGCCGTCCCGGCAAACCGCCGTGCGGATGAGGATGTTGAACTGGCTCTCGCGGTTGAATCCGAGGTAACCGAGGCATCCGGTGTACGGGCCGCGGACGACCGGCTCCAGTTCGTCGATGATTTCCATCGCGCGAATCTTCGGTGCGCCGGTGATGCTGCCGCCGGGGAAACAGGAGGCCAGCGTGTGCAGATGCGTGACGCCCGGCCGCAGCCGCCCGGCCACGGTCGAGACGAGGTGCTGCACTTGGGCGAAGCGTTCGAGCTTGGCCAAGTCGGGCACAGTCACCGAGCCGTATTCGCAGAACCGACCAAGGTCGTTGCGGAGTAGATCGGTGATCATCACGAGCTCGGAGCGGTCCTTGGCGCTGGTCTGCAACTCGTAACCAAGCCGCGCGTCGAGATCGGGCGACGTGCCGCGCGGGCGCGTGCCCTTGATCGGTCGAGTGGTGACATGGTCACCGCTCAACCGCAGGAACTGTTCCGGCGATGAGCTGGCGAGTTGAAAGTCGCCGCACTGCATGAACGCCGAGAACGGCGCGGGCGACGCAGTGGCCAGTCGTTGAAAGAGCGTCCATCCATCGACGCCCACTTCCGCGGCCAGGCGATGCGTGAGGTTGGCCTGATAAATGTCGCCCCGCCAAATGTAGTCGATGATCCGCCGCACGCCGTCGCAGTAGCTTTCGCGCGACATCGTCGAGGTGACTTGCGGCATCGTCGCTTCGCCAAGAGGCGGCTCGGCGGTGGGCGCTTGGTCAAGCGTGCCGAGTTGTCCGAGCCAAAACGCGGCGGCTGCTTGGGCGCGTTCGTCGGAGCGATCGCCCTCTTCGCCGAGACCGGTGGAGATCAGCCACGCCTTGTCGATTTTGTGATCAAACACGACGAGGCTGTCGTAAAATCCAACGCTGCATTCCGGCAACTCTAGGTCGTTGTGGGTCGTCAGCGGCAAATGTGGTTCGACGAATTGTTTCAGCTCGTAGCCGAAATAGCCGAAACAGCCGCCGAGCGGGAACGGCAGGTCGATCTCCTCGAGCAGCTCGTAGCGGTTGGCCAGGCTCTCGAGCAGTTTCCACGGGCTGCCAAACAGCGTGCGGCGGCCGGCGGCCGACTCAATTTCGCAGCGCGAGCCGTACGACTCAAACCGCAAAAACGGCCTCGCGGCGACGAGGCTGAAGCGTTCGCCGTGCTCCATCGTGCCGGAGCGCAGCAGGATCGTTCCCGTCTCGGCGTGAAGCCGTCCGGTGAGGGATTCCGGCGTATGTCGCGTCTCAATTTCCTGGATCAGCGGGCAGGGCATCGGCGGTCAAATTTCGATTAATTTTCGCAGGCCGCAGTTGCTTTTGAGCGGGCTGACGAGCGAGAGGCAAAGGCGTTCCGGCCGGAAAAAATCGCTCGCGACGCGGCGGATGTCGCCGGGCCGGATCTCGTTGAGTCGGGCCTTGATTTCGTCCGGTGGGATGATCTGGTCGAAGCCAAGCAACTGTTCGCCGACCCAGTTCATTTGGCTCTCGGTGCTCTCGAGCGAGAGCTCGAGCTGACCGATGAGGTAGTCGCGGGCGCGGCGCAGCTCGGCGGCGCCGGGCGGTTTGTCGCGGAGGCGGCGCAGCTCGTCGAGGGTCAGTTTGAGTGCCTTTTGCGTGTGGGCGGTGTCCAGCCCGGCGGCAATCGTGAGGCTGCCTGTGTCGTGATAAAAGTTGGGTGTCGAGTAGATGCTGTAGGCCAAACCGTGCTCCTCGCGGATGGACTGGAAGAGGCGCGAGCTCATGTTCTCGCCGAGGATCACATTGGCCAAGCGCAGGGCAAAGCGCCTTGGGTCGTGCCGTGAACAGGTGCGGATGCCGAGCGCAAACTGCGTCTGCTCCATGTCGCGGGTGAACAGCTTGATTTCCGGACGGGCCTGGCCGTTCACGGCGGGAAACCAGCTCGAGCGGTTGCCGGTGGGGATGCGCTTGGCCAAGCGCTTGGCCAAGTCGAGCAAGTCACGGTGGCGGATGTCCCCGGCGGCGACCACGACCGTCGAGCCACTGACGTAGTGGCGGGCGTGGAAGCCGGCGAGCTCGCGGCGGCGGGTGCGGTTGAGGGTGCGCTCGTCGCCGGCGATGGAGCGGCCAAGCGGCTGGTCGGGCCAGAGCGACTCGTCGGACAACTCGAGCACGTGCTGCGACGGCTGGTCGAGTGTCATGGCGATTTCCTCCTTGATGACGCGGCGTTCGCGGGTGATTTCCTGCCGGTCAAAAACCGGGTTGAGATACATGTCGGCCAGCACGTCCATCAGCTTGCCGGCGTGGCCGGCGTGGGCTCGGGCGTGGTAGCAGGTGCTCTCCTCGCTGGTGCAGGCGTTGATGTATCCGCCGAGGCCCTCGACCTCCTGCGAGATTTTAGCGGCGGAGCGGCGGCGTGTGCCCTTGAAAAGCATGTGCTCGAGGAAATGGCTGATGCCGGTCTCGCCCGCGCGCTCGCAGCGGCTGCCGACGGCCGACCAGATGCCGAGGCTGACGCTGGCCATGTGCGGCAACTCGGCCGTGGCCAATCGGAGCCCATTGGGCAATCGAGTGATATGATACATTCGTTGGTTTTGGGGCGAGGTGGAACTTATCCCTCCCATCATCCCGGCGAGCTGATTAAACGGTGACAAACGGCCAGTGGTCAATCCTGCGTCTATTGGTTGCATTAAGAATGTTTGACTCAGGCGGGTTTTCAATTTAACTGGGCTTATGCAGATTGAGAGCTTGCGGGTTTTTTGTGACCTGGCCGAGAGCCGG
>CALJHX010000030.1 GCA_937770485.1 uncultured Verrucomicrobiae bacterium
CTGATGAATTATTGAAAATCGATGAAACCACCGACTGAGTCGATACAAAAAAAGCTCACAACTCTCGCTGGGGCTTTCTTTTCAGGTTTGAGTGAGAAGTGAATCTACGCCTTGCCGAGCAGATGTTTGTCCATGCGGTCGTGGACGTCTTTCATCCGGTCGCGGTTGCCACCACCGACCTCCGCCGTGGACCATCCGGTGAAACCGATCTCCGCAAGCGCACGGCGCACGTCCGGCCAGTCAACGTCACCGTCGCCGATCTTGCAGAAGCCGTTCGACTTGCCCCAATCCTTCACGTCGAGCTTGAGGATCCGTTTGCCAAGCGTGCGAATCCACTCGGCCGGCTTGCCGAAGCGCTGGTGGTTGCCGATGTCGAAGTAGCTCCCCACCCACGGGCTGTCGATCTCGTCAAGGTACTTAGCCAACAGGGTGGCGGTTTGGTTGTTGTCGCCTTTCGGGTCATACAGGAAACCGTTCCAAACATTCTCGATCAAAACATGGATGCCCAGTTTTGCTGCCAACGGCAGCGTCCAGTGAATCTGCTCAATTGAGCGATCCCAAACCTGCTGGTGATTCTCGTTCTCCGCATTGCGAACCGCGCCCGGCACAAGCAACACCGCCGAACCGCCGACCAAATGGGCGTCGCGGATGGCTGTCCTGAGGCCGTTGAGCCCCTCGCGGCGCGTCTTGGCATCCGGAGAAGAGAGCCGTGTGCCCCAGTGGATCGAATCGACAACGCCGTGAATCGGGAGGCCTGTTTCGCGGCTGGCGGTCAGGGCTTCCTTTTTGTTCACGCCGCCCGGGCTGTTGAGTTCCACCCCGTCGTAGCCAATCTCCTTGAGCAATTTGAACTTTTCGGCGATGGAAATTTTCTCATTGAACATGCCGAACTTGATCGACTTGAGAATGCGCGGCTTGTCGTCGGCCGCCTCGCCAAGCGCCGGAAGCGCGGCGGCGGCCAAGGCCAAGCCGCCGGCTTTCCCGAAGTCGCGGCGATTGATGGTCGTCTCGCTCATCGCTTTAAACAAAAGGCGTGAGGCCAGGCTTGGCCAAGGGCGGCGGCGTGTGCTTGCCGGTCTTCCAGTTCATGTCTTTCGGGTAGCGATCCTCCTTCGCGCTGAGTATCTGCTCGTAGGTGATCTCCTTGCCGGTGTAGGCGGCAGTTCGGCCCATGATCGCCATCATCGTGCTGAGCGCCATGCGGTCACCGTCGTTGATCGGCTTGCCGGCGCGGATCGACTCGAACAACTCGTTGTGCTCGATCTGGTACATGTTTTCCTTCTTGCCGTCGTAGCTCCAGCGGCCCTTTGCATTCTCTGTGAAGATGCTGCGCGCGATTTCGCCGCGACCCTTGGTGCCAAGCAGGTAATCGCTGTTTTCATTGTGGCACCGGCGTTGCTGGCGCTGGGCCATAAAAGCGCGGACGCCCTTCGGGTACGAGTAGTTCACCTCGATGTGATCGAAGATGTTCCCGCTATTGTTTGGGATACCGCGGCCACCGACGGCGGTGCAACTAACAGGGGGCTTGTCCCGCATTACCCACGCGATTTTGTCCACGCTATGCACCGCCTGCTCGACCAGTCCGTCACCGCCGAGCCATGCGAAGTTGTACCAGTTGCGCACCTGCCACTCGATGTCACTCCACTCCGGCTTGCGTTCGGAATCCGGGCGCATCGGCTTGACCGGGCCGGTCAGGTAAGTAGCATAAACTGACTGGATATCGCCTATTTCGCCGCCGAGAATACGCTCGTAAAAGGCGCGGCGCTCGTAGTCGTAGCGCCAGCAAAAACCGGCGACGATGGCTAGGTTTTTCTGCTTCGATATCTTCACTGACTCCATGATGGAGCGCACGCCCGGCGCGTCGGTGGCCATCGGTTTCTCGATGAAACAATGCTTGCCGGCCTCGACCACGGCACGAAAGTGCAGCGGACGGAACCCCGGCGGCGTCGCGAGCACCACCAAATCCACCCCGCTGTCGATCAGCTTTTGGTACGCATCCAGCCCGACGAACTGATGCGGCACGTCCACTTTTTTCTCATGCCGTTTCTTGAGGCCGTTCACGGCGCGATCGACCGCGTCCGGGAACACGTCAGCCACGGCGGTCAACTTGACGTTGTCATCAGCCGAGAGGGCCTGATTGGCCGCCCCGGTGCCGCGCCCACCGCAACCGACCAGCCCCACGCGGATGGTGTCGCTGTTCTGGCCGTAAGCGGTGCCACGTGAAATCAGGCTCAGCGTGGCGGCGCTGGCCACGGCTGCGGTCGAGGAGGTCTTGAGAAAATCCCTGCGGGACGTCTCGCCGTCAAAAGTCGTTTTGTTGTTCATGGTAATCCCTTGAAAACAGAGAGGCTACGCACCTCCAAAGTCGAGTGCAAGCCAAGCGCTTGGCCCAGCGGGGAACAGCCCACCCCAGACCAAAAACCCGGACTGGTGTCATCCGCGTTTTCTTCAAAAACAGTGGCCAAGCCTACTTGATTTTTGAAAAATCGGTGCCGGCTAGAAAGTCGTTCACAATTTTCTTCACCAAGCGGCCGTCCTTGGTGGATTCCTTGTACGCCTTTTGCCAGTCGGGATCGGCGGAGAACGCCTTGAACGACTTGTCCCTCGCCTCGCGGCTGGGGAAAGCCAACATGTAAACGAGCTTGTTCTCCTTGTTGTCTGCAGGCACCCAGTAGCCGACGTTAGTCATGCCGTGCTTCTTAAACAAAGTCACCGTGTGGTCGCGAAACCGGGCCAGCAGTGCGTCGAGCTTGCCTTCGTTGGCGTAGTAGGTGCGAATCTCGAAGACGCGGTTTTTCTCCTCGGCCTGGGCAAAATCCAGACCCGCAATCGGGTTCCAGAAAAACGCAGCCGCCAACAAAACAAGACAATGAGTTTTTTTTAACATGATTTGAATGATGCCCACGCAGCGCAACACCCCTCGCCCCGACTGTCAAAGGCTATTTGCGCGATCGCCGCTTCGGCTTGGAGCGCAGATCCCACGCCTCGACCCATTTTTCGCCAGTGAACTTCATGCCGAAGTCGCTGAGGAGGCGACGGCTCATGTCGCCCAAGTGGCCCGCACCGTAAAAAATCCCGATCCGCTTTTTGCCCTTGGCCAACTGATCGCGCAGCACCTCCAGCGCAATGAGATTGCGCTCGGTGATAATGGTCGAACCCTTCTCACCGCCCAGCGTGTCGAGGATGTCCGTCGTAGCGAATTGCTGCGCCATCACCCGCTTCAGCGCCAGTTCACGGTCGCTTGAAAAAAACGCAAACAACAGTGCGAAGTCGCTCGCACCGCCCCGCTTGTTCGCCCGTTGCTGTGCCAATCCCTCCATGAACAACTGCATGAACATCGTGAAAAACGACTCGCCGCGCTCCTTCATTTTCTGGGCGAACTCCTCCGGCGACATGTCGGCGTGCACCATGTTGGGCGCGTTGTAGTCAACCCCGTCGAGTTGGAACGAAAGCCCGAGCATGTCCTTCGCGCCAAGTTGCATGCCGCCGATCACGGTCATGCCCGCTTCAAAACTTTTCTCCTCCGCGCCTGACCCCGAGTCGGTTGCCCCCGTGCTTCTCGGCTTTGGTTTGTCCTTGTCCTTCCATCGCTTGGGCGAGCCACCGGCTTCATCCTTCTCCGCTACCATCTCGTACAGGAGCGCGTCGTACTTTTTGAAACTGTTGTCGAGTTTTTGGAAGTAAGCCTTGTCGCCGATATGGATGGCGCCGATCAAGTCCACCGTCACGCCGGCCTTGGCCAGTTCCTCATCAGTCGGCACGAACCGGATGATCGACGTGTCGAGAGACTGCGGGATGCGTGGCCGCTCCGGGTTCATCGTCATGCGGATGAACTTCTCCGGCAGTTCTGATGCCGGCTTGGCCTGCTCCGCAGCCCAGCCAGCGGCCCAGCCCATCGCCACCAAACCAGCCAGCCAACCTGTCCATTGCGCCCTCATTTGCCGACAGGCTAACTTGCTTCGCCGCAAATTACCGCCCAAAAACACCACGCCACCGATTTAACCAGCGCCGTGCAGGAGTTGAACCACACCCGACTGAGAGGTCTAGGGATTGGCCACACAAAGCCTACTCACTGAGCCAAGTGAACGGTGGTGTCATCGGGAACGCAAAAGTGGTGCTGAAAGAAGCCGCCAAACTCTTCCCCGTAAAACCGATGGCTCAATACAATCGGGCTTGCTACTGTTCCCAGTTAGGCCAACTGGATGACACCAGGCTCATTTGGGTAAGTGGAACTTTGGGGGATGCCAAGCAAATCAAGCTTATGGCGTTGGAGGAGAATCTGAAGCTGCGCTATGAGGACGGTTAGGGGAAGATGTCAGCGGTTTCATGGTTTCTGGTCCAATCTAGCGGTGTTTTGCCTCGATAATTACCAGATGTAGCCTCAAAATTCACATCCGTACCATTTTCGACTAGTATTGCGACGATTTCCTTGTGGCCGTGACTAGCCGCGTGATCTAATGCTGTGCCTCCACAGCCTGTACATTTTAGTTCGATAACTGTTCCGGTAGACAAGTAGTGTTTGACGGCTCAGATGTTTCCATCTTGAGCAGTCTGGATAATTGATATGTCTGGCGGTTGCGGCCTACCACCATAAACAGCAAAGCTCCGCTTGTTGTAATTAGTAAGTTTTTCATTTCCAAGCGGTGTTCAAGTAGTGGAATTAGTCAATCAGTCTTGTTCTTTTTGATATTATTCTTCCGCTCATAGAAAAACCGCTCTGTCACTTTTTGATAGCCTTTGGATTCGTAAAGATTTTGTGCTCCTGTGTTTGACACTGTCGTCTCAATCAAAATCGCTTTAGCCTGAGACTCTTCACCAAATGCTTCGATCTTACTAAGTAGCTTTGTCCCTATTTCCGTTCCGCGAACAGACTCTAACACAAACAAATCATTTAGTATCCAGATTCGTTTGGCTGAAACCGAAGATAAGCTCGGATAGAGTTGGGCAAATCCAACACAGCATTCATCCGAGGTATAAGCACAAAAGATAAAAGATTCTGAATTAATTAAGCGGACTCCAAGAAACTCTTGAGCCAACGACAAATCACTACGCTGCTTGAAAAAAATCCTGTAGGCACGAATAACTTAGCGATTCCCCCAATATCACCGGTAAAAGGTTTGCGTATAGTTACTTCCATATTTTCGTTCCTAGGCCGTTGTATAGCAGTCTTTAAGGTATGATCTTCATCTTACCCTCAAGGCTTAACTTGAGAAATGTGTTGTGAAACTCATCAAGTAGATCTTTTGATGAAGACCCGAAATTTTTAATAAAGGATCCTTCAAATCCTTTCGTGTTAAGATCCCTATAAAACTTAACCCTGTAGTCTACCTCACTCGTTTTATTAATTATAAATGCGGTGAACCATGCGCCAAGGTCATAAGCTATTCCTCCCCTTTTTCCATACGGAATATCCTTTATACTTTCTCCTTCGTGAAGGTTTTTTAATGACCTTAACTTGCGCCCCATTATCTCCTTCAAATAACTGGGGCTGACGCCCTTTTGCTTTGAGTAAAGCAGTTGGGCCATGTATTCAGCGCCACCCTCTGACCACCAGGGGTTTTTCAGATTTCTGCTCTTTCTTTCGAAGTCATTTTTACTGTGGATGTGAGCGTGTTGGTAGACATGAAAGTATTCGTGCAGAACCACTGGTTTGTAATCTTTTTCTTGGGGACCTGGGAACTTGGCTGACATAGTGATAATAAAGCCGGACCACTTCTCGTGTTCATTTCTCCGGGTATTTAAACCAGCATTTCCTCTTTTTGCATAAGAAACAAAATTGTGATCTCTATTTAGACAGTGCTCGAGGCTGTCGGTTAAATCTTTTTGCTTTCTTAGCTCGCAATACCTTTTGTCCAATGTCGTTGCTGCTCCTTCGTTAGTGCCGACAATCCAAAACTCCAATGGTCCGTAATTCCCCCAAGCTTTGGATGCTATTTCGTACCATTGTCTAGTCAACTCTATCTGAGACCTAGTAACATCACTGGCGGCATAAAATTCAGCTTTTTGACTTGTGGTTTCCCCCCAACTGTCTCGCTCAACTTCAATCTTCATTGCCCCACACCCCACTAACAGTACGGATGCAATTGCTGTGATCAGCATGTGTTTCATTCTCCTTCGGCTTTCAACTCTACACTCATCTTACCGCCGTGTTTTTTGTAGAAGAGGTAGACGGTTTTTTTATTTTGGATTCTAATGCCTCTATCCACTAAATTTTCTTAAGCTTGATATTTCTAAAATAAAGGTTGTTTGGCTCACCGTGGTCTTGGAGACCTATATAACCCTCTAGCGGCCGATCTTTCATTGGCGACTTATCCAGCAGGATATCAACAATTTTTTCACCGTTAAGTTCCACCTGCAGGTGATAACTTTTGCACCTGACAACCATTGTATTCCATTCCCCAGGGCTCTTTGACATATTCTTTGAAGCTCCTACAGTACGAATGATGCCTCCGTGGTCATGCGGTCCCACCTTACCCTTCTTTTTAGTTGAATCGAGTATCTGCGCCTCAATGCCTGTTTGAACAGGGTTTTCTAAGTCACCAACACGAAAAAATATCCCACTGTTTCCACCAGGCGGGTATTTGTATTCAACATGTAAGACAAAATTTTTGTACTTTTTATTACTCCAGAGGTAATCCCCATAACGCTGCCAGCCTTTTTCACCCGGCCGCGGCTTAATCAGCAAAGTGCCATCCTTTTGCGGAAGCCAATTGCCGGAAGTCTGCCAACCGGAAAGATCCCGGCCGTTATACATTTTAACCCAGTCTTTTTCTGCACCCGAAGCCAAGGGCGCTAGGCCGATGAGGGCAGTGAACAATAATAATTTCATGAAATCTTACTTGTTGTGAGCGAGAGGTTTTTCATAATTTATCGATGTCGTTATGAATTCTTATCTCCCGCCACTCCGAATTTAAAGCATCAAATAACACATAAAATCGAATCAGCTTAATTTGAATATAAACAATTTTAATTGCTTAACCATGAGTGTATTGCTGCTGCCTAGAGACAGTAAAGAAATCACCTTAAGTCCATTAGAGCATGTGACAGTTTAGAACGGCCTTAAAACTGAACTTATAAAAACTTCCTGAAAAAAACCGAAGGAAGCACATGGCTAGGCACTAGCAGTCCTGGAACGCACAGTGAAAGACTGATCTTTTTATTGGCGCAAACTCGTTTCCTGCTGCGATTCACAATGCGGCTTGGGTGATCTCGGGGAACTCAGTTTTCGTATTTATAACAAAGGTGTAAATAATATATTGTAATACGTAACTATTGAAACCAAAAGTGTATCTAGTGGTAGTCTTTTGCTGAACCAAAGGAATTAACACGCTTTTCGAAAACGCTCATTTCATGAATTGACCAGTGCAATCCATCGACACGGCTTGTCTGTATAATCCCAAATTAGTGGGTGTTAACGGCACCTAAAGATAATAGATGCCAAAGGGCTGTCCCCTTTCCCACTGGCAACTGGTGAGCTCCACTTTTTCCCATCGCTTGTCGTGATTGAGATTCAAAGTTTATTACAGAATAATCATATTTCCATTACTTTTATGGAACTGTACATAATTCCATTAAAGCTTACTGGCCCTGTCATGGTGTCATGGAAATGAAGTCCCTTAATCCAATCACAAGTGATTTTTCATCAAGTTTACCACGACTACTTTTATCCAATGAATCAAACCACTTCTCAAATGAGCCAATTAAACTTTTTTTGGTTGCCAAGCCGTCAAGGTCTGGATCAGCAACGGAGAAAAGCCCTTCCGAAACGTATCTTTCCGGTGTTTTCCGAGATAGCCTACGGGAACCAGCATCGTTCGATGGATAAAAAGCATCTGGTAGCGAATTAATAAAAGAGGCTTTGTCAAGTTCACCCCGCTTACCACCGTCCATAGTGTCAAACCATCCTTCCAATAGGCTTACGAGCTCTTCTCTTGAGAGCATATTATCTTTGTCTCTGTCGCCTTGGGATAGCATGTGACTTGCGAGCCTACCCCGGCCAAATCCTTCTTCTCCACGGTGTCCTAGTCTTCCTCCACGCCTAGCATGAGAAAAAACATAGCCAGTACTCTGACCATCGAGCTGGCTTTTAATTGACACCATTCTCGCAGCGATAAATGCCTTTAGACTAGGTGGTTGATAACCACGAGGAGCCGGGTACCCCCGCTCATTTCTTGATGCGATCGCAGCAGCATCTCTCTCAATCGCTTCCTGTATTGTATCTTCTAATCTCTGAACATTTTTAAGCAACCGCTCTTCCGAAAAAGCACTAGCCATCAACTCATCAATGATTCGAGCATACCTCGCTTTTACTTCTTCAATGGAAAACAGCCGATCTATAAGGCTGTGCTCGTCTGATGAGTGTGGATGCATAAGGCTTAGGTCCATCTGTTCCTCAGGCGTGCCGCCCAGCGGCCATCCCGCGAATGAAATGTCAAGATCCCATGGAAAGAAGACAAATTCCTCACTCTTCGGATGGAGGTAGATGTAATAGTTTTGAGGCATAGCTAGCAGGGTATCGAGGTTAACAATCAAAGCATTTACCGCAATGAATCGCAGGAAAGTGTCGATGTCGAGATACGAATTAATCTTACTTTGAAACTGTTTGTCACTGCTCTCATTTACTAGCTTTGCAAACTCAATCACCCTTTTAGACTGGCTTACCAGAGGTTCATCTTCAGGGCGGTAGAGAGACTCATAAAACTTCCATTCGTTGCCATAGTATTCGACGCTGGCGACACCTTCCGGTTTCATAAGAAGCCCTTTGTCACTCTGAAAACGATCTTTAAGAAAAGCTTTGTTGACCTGCTCGATGATCGTATAGAGACCAAGATGCTCTTTGTCGTACTTTCCTGGCACTGTCAATGTGACTTCGGCATATGTTGTACGCGGAGCAGGAACACCTGCCTCCCTAAACAGAGCATACCCAAGCGCATCTCGTAGCTTGGAGGGGTCCAGGCCGCCTGCGTTCAAGTTAAGCGTTTTTACAGAGTTGTAACTTTGGTCATCCTTGACCCAATCAAGCTTGATCTTCAAGTTCCGCTTAAGGCTTCCCCTCATAAGATTAAAACTGGCGTTACCTTTATACCGAACGCCAATGTCTTTTAAAACTTGTTCCCCAATAGTGACGGAACCTACTGCCCAAGGAAATCGACCTCGGTGAACTTGGCGCTGCTCCTCATCCGACTTGCTTAAATTCTCAATTCCAGTCCTTCCTCTTCTTGGATCAATTGCTTCCATCGCATTCCATTCGCTAGCTGCCATCTCCAGGTGAATTTGATGCAGTTTAGCCTGAACCAAGAAGCCCCTAACCCGGTCATCCACTAGCTCAACGTTATTCTTGGATGGACGATCCAAAACAGATTCATTTGCCGTGAGGAAAACTTCAGGAGAAGCGATCCATCCACAAATGAGGAGGATAGCTGTATTGAGAGGTGCAATTTTTTTTATCATCAATTCCCTTAAACTCTTTAAGACTTTAATACTCTACTGGTTCTTCTTCCCACTAATCCGGCAAGCCATAGGCAAGTACAGATTAGCATCAACTGAACCACGAGTCTGATAATGTGACCATTAAGACTAAGCGCTGTACCGTTAAAAGGTATGTCATTTAACCACATGTTTAAGTTAGCAAAATAAACAAACACTAAAAAACACGTTAGAAACCGGGCCGCCAATTGACGACAATGAGGTAGCATGATTCCTATTCCAAGTAGAACTTCGATCACCCCACTGATTAGTGTCCAGAAACGCGGAAACCCTATATAACGCGGAACAATTGAGTCAAATTTTTCTGGACTGATGAAATGCTCACACCCTATCCATACAAAAGGTACGCCCAATAAAAAGCCTATTAGATTTCTTGGTTTCGCAGGCACAAACATTGTTTCTCTTATTTCACTTCAACTTTTAATTCTTTAGCAGTCTTGCCACCGTATTTGAGGAAGATGTCGGCGAGTTCGTAATCGTCTACGGAACAATCTAACCGGATTTCCCCATCATCATTCTTCGCATTCACATCAGCTCTTTTGGCAATCAACAGTTCAATGATTCTTCCCCGCCCCTCTTTCTTATCAACACGCAAAGGGGTGTATCTGTTTCAAATCTTCTGATTCACATCCGTACCATCTTCCAAGTCTTTTTTAAGCACTTAAATATCTCCCACTAAAGAAGCAACAAGTAAAGAATCTAACACGCCATTCTTTCTTCCTTGCTTTTGCGTGGCAAAGCAGAAATTACGCTGTTTTTATTATCTTGCTGACGACTATTCGGACCATATGTATGCTTGATTCGAAAATCTTTAAGAATGGTTATATCTAGTAAAGTAGCCCCAAGTTATCAGCAACATTTACATTTGTTCAATCGCAAAACCTGTTTGTGATAATTAATTTTTTCTCCCTTAACATTATCTTCCTGAGAACGATCCTCTTCTTGATCCCTACACCCTAACAGAAACATGGCTGCAATTTTAGTGAGTAGTAGTTCATAAGCATGACGGGAGTCAAACAATAGAGAACCATTAAAAACAGTACAACACCAATTAGCTGTATTGGCCGGAACCGTGGCCTCTGCATGCACGGCTTTTTTGGGCCGAGAATAATCCTAACTTGCAGGACAACGCATAGCATAAGACGAAGCAGAGGCAACCGAAAGCCTCCCTAAAGAAGCTTGGCTAGTGGGTCTTTAACGTCACTTTGATCGACTGGACCTGTGACCAAGATGTTGGCTGAACCGTTTGAGCCAAAAGAACCGGAAGGGAGCGAGGAAACATCCCCGAGTTGCAATGCGGTGTAGGAATAGGAACCGGTTGGGGAATCGAGCCAGGAGGCAGGGGACATCGAAAACGTTCTTTCACTGGAAGAATCAAAAAAACGGAATCCGTTGCTTAAAGCTTGTTCAACTGGGAAATTGCCTTCCTAAAATATGGCCAGGAACGCTAGGATTTGTGGCGTGCCGGAAATGACTGAGATCCACGAACCTCCGTTGGACTGGACAGATCTGTTTTTCCGCTTCCTGTCCGACGAAAAGGACGCCTCGGTGTACACGCAGCGCAATTACCGGCAGGCGCTGGGCGAGTTCACGCAGTGGCATCGCGATACCAACGGGTCGCCGGTGCGCTGGAGTGAACTGGTGCGGAACGACTTCCGGCTGTTTCTGCGGCAGCTTGGCCGCAAGGAACTCAGCCAAGCAGCAATCCGGCTGCGGTTCAGCGCGCTCAACTCGTTTTATAAGTTTTTAATGCGGCGTGGCCTCGTCGAATCGTCACCGGTGAAGGGGGTCACCCTGCCCAAGCCGGCCAAGCGCCTGCCCCAATTTCTGACCATCGACCAAATGAACGCGCTGCTAGACGCGCCGATGCAGGAGTTCGAGGCCGAGCGCGAAGTAAAAAAAGGGACAAAGAAAAAAGTCGGCGATATGCCGTATTTACGGGATCGCGCGATCCTCGAGACAATCTATTCGTGCGGCCTGCGCATCGGCGAGATCTGCCGGATGTTAGCCGGGGAAATCGAGCCGGATGAGCTCGTCGTCAACGTACACGGCAAGGGCAAAAAGGAACGGCAGGTACCGATCGGCCGCTCGGCCGTCAAGGCGATCCGGCTTTACTGGGAGCGCTTGGCCAAGCCGCCCGCACCCGACGAGCCTGTATTTTTCGCTTCAGAGAAAAAACGTAGTACCATCTACCCGCGCCTGGTTCAGTTGCGATTGAAGAATTACCTGAGCGCCTGCGGACTGGATCCAAGCCTCACACCGCACAAGCTCCGTCACAGCTACGCCACGCATCTGCTCGACGCCGGGGCGGACTTGCGGAGCGTCCAGGAGATGCTGGGCCACGCGAACCTCACGACAACACAGGTGTACACGCACGTTACCACCGAGCGAATCAAGCGCGCCTACAACGAGGCTCACCCTCGAGCTTGAAACCAAGCGCTTGGCCAAGCGCTATTCAGTGCTCAACTGCTCGGCGAGGGGTTGTTGGGGCAGCTGGGGCTTGGGCTGCGGGAAAATCTGGTAGAGCAGGAGGTAAATTATCACGCCGGTGATTGAGACGTACATCCAGAGCGGCCACGTCCACTTGGCGATTTTTTTGTGCTGCTCGAACCGCTCCTTCATCGCACGGCTGAACGTCATGAAAATGAGCGGCAAAATCACCACCGCCAAAATAATATGCGTAATCAATATCGTAAAATAGATTGGTTTAAACCAAGCCGGCTCCACGAACTTTGTCGACCCGGTGTTATAGTGGTAGATCAAGTAGCAGGTCAAAAACACCGCAGAAGTCACAAAGGCACTGATCATGCAGTTGCGGTGCGCGGTCTTATTGCCCTTTTTGATGAACACGAAACCAAGCGTAAGGAACACGGTGGCGAGCGCGTTGAGGCATGCGTTGATGAGAGGCAAATCCTGTATGGTCATTTTGAAGGTTCGATTAACAACGAGTTGGCGATGGAGATGGCTTTTTCCTTCCAGCCGTCCTCCATGCTCTCAAGTACACCGCGGAGTCGGCCCTGCCGGTCGATGACCACGAAAATGGTGGCGTGGATGAACAGATCCTCCGGCGTGGCTTGTTCGCCCGGCGGCTTCTCGCGGGCGATTAGTTTCATCCCGTCCACAGCCAAGCGCACAATCTCCGGCTTGTCGCCGGTGAGGAATTGCCAGCGCTCAGCATTCGCTCCGAAGCGCCCGGCAAAGCGCTGCATGACGGCCGGGGTGTCGTGGCCAGGATCGGTCGTCAGCGTGGCGAAGGCGACGTCCCGCTCGGAGGCAAAGTGCGACTGCAACTCGGCCATGCGCTTGGTCATCACCGGGCACGGCCCGGGGCAGCGAGTGAAGATGATGTCGGCAAACCATACCTTGTTGGCAAACTTCGCCAAGCCGACCGGCTCGGCCAACTGGTTGGTCAGGGTGAAGTCGCTGAGTTGCGAGATGACCGGCAGGTCCCGCTTTGCCAAGACGGACTCGGCGGGGCTCGAACCCGGGGCACTTTGCTCCCGTATGAATGCAAACAGGACAGCCAGGATCACCACGGCCAAGCCGCCCCAGACAAGCCAGCGCACGGTTCGTGAGTACGATTCCATTTTAACAAAAAAAGTGCACTCCGCCCAGAGCGCTCCGGAGAGTTCGATCAGGGCAAGCGATGCTCAGGCTTTGTCGTCCGTGACCGTGGCCGTGGTGGCGGTTGGCTTTTCGGAGGCCGGTTTTTTCTTTTCGACTTCCGCCTTGTACCACTCGTTCCATGCGGCCTCGTCAACGACTTTCACGGCGCCTTTCATGCGAGCATGGCCGTCGCCGCAAAGCTGGGCGCAGGTGATCTGGTAGCGGCCCACTTTCACCGGCTTGAAGTGAATCGGAATGCGCATGCCGGGAATCACGTCCTGACAGACACGCAGTGGCAATACCTTGAAACAGTGGATGACATCCTTTGAGGTCAAGTCGATGGTAACGCTTTTGTGTGTGCCGTCCTCGTTTTTGATCATCGGCACCACGATGTCGGACTTGAGCACCTCGACGTCGTCTTCCCAGTACGGCTTTGACTTGTCGGTGCCAAAGGGGTTTGCCGCGCTGACGAGGGTCTTGGATTGCGCTCCGAGTATGCCGTCGGCACCGGGGTAACGGGCATTCCATGCAAACTGCTCGGCGGTGACACGCACCACACTATCCTCGCTGAAGTCGGAGGGCTCGTTCACATAAAAATTCCAGAAGTAGATGGCAACTACGACAAGAACGAGCTCAGACGCTATGACGGCACCTTCAATCGAATTGGTGATGGTCTTGCTCTTGACTCCCTTGTAGTCGGCCTTGGGGTTATTGGTGGCGCGAAACTTCCATAGCGCGACGAAATAATAAATGATCCAGCCGACAAAAAGGACCAACATAAGTAGATGAACGGCGATGATTAACCCATCGATCTGGCCCCCGTTCTGGGAGACGACTTCCGGTAAGGAGAATGCTTTTATTATTCCTGATAGTAAGTCCATTTTAGAGAATCATTCCTTAAACAATTCGGGGTCCTCAAACTGGGCGTAGGCTTTGCCTCGCTTGGAAAGAAAAACAAAAAAACCACCCACGCCACCGAGTACGGGAATCAGTATGAAAATAAGACTCGCGATGCCCCACCGCATGCCCTTGGTCATTGGGGAGTCGGGCGCGCCGAAGCAAACAGCGCACGCCTCTAGCGTGCTTGGCCAAGCGAGCATGGCCAGGGCGAAGAGCAATAATCCGATTATATGCTTACGGTTCAAAGGTAACTGATGTGTTTCAGTTTTTTTAAAAAATAACGGAGGTATACCGACAGGCCAATTGTGCCCACCAGCGAGATGATTCCCATAAACAAATCAGCCGTTTTGCCACTAGAGCCGTGATTCACCACTGCCCAAATCCCGAACATCAGCGTAAAAAAGATCGAGAGGGTGATGAAAATTAAATGGAACGCCTTGAGTGACATATTCAATTAACTCTTTTTTGGGGCCGTCCGCCCAGCCTTGGGCGCTGCCGCTTCAACGGGTGCGGGCTGATTCAGCAACTTGACGGTGAGAACGGTAAACGCCGCCGGCAACACCACGCCCAACATCGATGCCAAGATGATCCAAATTGTAGGAATCTCGTTCGTTCCGGTGGAGATCGCCAAGGCGCTGTCCAGTTTGGGAATATTCCCTTCGGACCACAGGATCAACCCCATCATGCCGGCAAAAAAGAAGAAGGTAAGCACCATGGTCCAAGTGATCCAGATCAGTTTCTTATCCCACTTGTAGTGCATGAAAATAGCCACCACGAAGCTAGCTTTGACCAACGCAATCGACAGGCCGATCACTGCCGCCCACGCTAGGGACAGGGGAAAATTGATATCGATCAGGACGGTAATCACTGTGCCCACTACGAGCACGCCGCCAACGATACGAAACAGATTGACGAGATGTTTAATAAAGTCAGATGAATCGTGTGAATCGCTCATTTCTATAAAATATAAAGGATCGGAAACAGGAAGATCCATACCAAGTCAACAAAGTGCCAGAACAGGCCGAATGTTTCAATCCGGTTGGTGTACTGCTCACGATCCTTGTGCCACAGTGCCAACCCGACCGGAAGCATGTTGTAGAGCATTATGAGAATCCCGCCAAACACATGGAGGGCATGCAATCCGGTAATAGTGTAGTAAATTCCAAAAAATGTACTGTGCTTGGGCTCGTAGGCAGAGAGTCGCTTAATGTCTCCCACATCCAGCGTGATCTCTTGGTGGTGTTGGGTCTCATCCAACCCGAAAACCAATGACTTCACCCTTGGCTTTCCTCCGATGTCCTCGTTGACGCGCTTGGTTCCCCACATCCACGGATGTTTCTTGATAGTCTCGTAGCCGGCAACGCTCAAGGCCACAGTAAAGCCCGCTTGGCCAAGCTCGTATTCCGCAAGCTTTGCTGTGTCGTAATCGGTCTTTTCATAAAGCTCCCCGCCATCTTGGAGCAGTTTGTCGGCCTTGTCCTCACTGAACTTGGCCAAGACCTTAGTGGCATCAGCCCTTGACACGCCGAAGTCCGCCTTCCAGCGGGTAATGCTAAAATCGATCTGGGCTTCCTCGTAGGAGTTGATGTGGCCGGAAAGCGCAAGTGTCCCGTTCTCCCAGGCTTTCTTGAATTCATCTTCACTCGTAACGCTTGATTCCTTGAAAAAACGCGTTGTGTAAATGCCTTCAATGTATTTCTCGACATCACCGTCGTGGGCATCCGTGTTGTCATGCGCGGCGCCCCCGGGTTCGATGTGCGACGCTGTCTCGTGATAGCCTTTCTCAAACTTCTCGTGCAGCACTTTCGCGTCGTTCAGCCAGACATCGTAGTGGGCAAACTTGGATGGCCACTCGTACGACCACTTGACCATGAGAAACAGCACGGCACAGGCTATGGTTGCCCACTTCCATTTCTTGTATCCGGCCAGGTTGCCCTGCTTCAACTGCGCCCAAGCGAGGACGACGAACATGCTTGAGGCGATCAGAACCATCGTGTTTCCGGCACCCACGTAGATGTCCATCAACCCCATCGACCATGTGCCGGGCTCGGCACCTACGCGCAGCAGCACATATGAGGAAAACAGGGCGCCGAACAGCATTACCTCGGAAGCAAGGAAGAGCCAGATGCCCAGCTTCGCGTTGTACAAACCGGTGTCCGGCCTTGGCTTAACCGTATAGGGGATTTCCATGTCGGATAAAGTCGATTACTTTGCGGGTTGGGCCTGCGGCGTGAAGTCTTCCTTGGCGCCCGGTACGCTGTACTCGTACGGGTCACGATAAACTTTAATCTCTTTGGTAAAGTTACCGTGCGGCGGAGGCGTCGGGGTTTCCCACTCCAGCGTGGTGGCCTGCCACGGGTTGTCGGACTTGACCTTCTCCCCGTGTTTCACACTCCAGAACAAGTTAAAAATGAAAGGCAACTGTGCTATAAGCATCGCCCAAGCGGCAGCCGAGATGGATACGTTCAACCCCATGATTGTGTCGCCCAAAGCGCCCACTGTGATGTCTGCGTTATCCGGGTTGGCCAGAGAGTAGGTGGCCCCGCCGTCGGACATGCGTCGGCTCATCCCGGCCATGCCCTGCGCAAACATCGGCATAAAAATCAAGTTCATGAAAATAAGCGACCCCCAGAAGTGTACCCTGCCCAAGAACTCGTTCATTATTCGCCCAGTCATCTTCGGGAACCAGTAATAGACGCCAGCGAAGATGGCGAAGATGGTTCCCGGCGCGACTACGTAATGAAAATGAGCGATGACATAATAACTATCGTGCAGCGCCACATCGCTGAAATTGAAGCCTAGAGGTAGGCCGGTAAGCCCCCCAATGCCGAACATCGGCAGGAACGCCAGCGCAAATAGCATCGGCGTGTTGAACCGTATCGACCCACCCCACAACGATATGAACAGGCACGTCAAGATGATGATCGATGGAATCGAAATGATAAGTGTGGTGGTCTGAAAAAACGCGCTGATCACTGTGCCCATTCCGGTCATGTACATGTGGTGCGCCCACACGATGAACGCCAGGAAACCGAGCACCACCACCGAGCCGACAAGGTATTTGTAACCCCAGATGGGCTTGCGGGTGTTGTTGGCAATAATCTCCGCCACGATACCCATCCCGGGCAAAACCAGCACATAAACCTCTGGATGTGCAAGGAACCAAAACAAGTGCTGCCACAACAGCGGACTGCCGCCACCACTGACATCAACATCCTGCCCGCCCACCACCAGACCGGTTGGCAGAAAGAAACTCGTTTCAATCACGCGATCCATCAACTGCATGATCCCGGCAGCTTCCAGCGGCGGAAAGGCGAGTAACAAAAGAAACGCCGTGACGAACTGAGCCCAGACAAAGAACGGCAACCGAAGCCAGGTCATGCCAGGGGCACGCAGGTTGATGATGGTGACGATGAAGTTCACCGCACCCAGCAGCGACGAAGTGATTAGCATTATCATGCCTATCAGCCAGTAGGTCTGTCCGTCGGTGGGAATCACAGATGCGAGCGGCGAGTACGATGTCCAACCCGCCTGGGCAGCTCCGCCCGGGATGAAGAAACTGACCGTCATGATGACGCACCCCAAAAAGAATGACCAGAAACTGGCCATGTTCAATCGGGGGAAGGCCATGTCAACCGCACCGATTTGCAGCGGAACCACGTAGTTGCCAAACGCCGCAAACGCCGCCGGCACAATGCCCATGAACACCATAATCGTGCCGTGCATCGCACCGAACACGTTGTAAAGCTCGGCGCTCATCACGCCACCAGGCGCGACGCTGTTACCCAGCAGCGCTTCAATCAACGGCCCCACAAACGGGACCGGCTGCCCCTCGTAGGCCATCGACCACCGCATAGTGGCGATCAGGCAAAATCCGAAAAACAAAAAGGCAAGACCACAGAACCCGTACTGTATACCGATAACCTTGTGATCGGTGGAGAAAATGTACGTTCGCCAAAAACTCTGTTCGTGGTGCTCATGATGCTCCTCTATTACTTCAGCTGTCTTGGCCGCCTCTGATATTGCGCTCATTACAAAAAATTACTCAAAAAAAACTGTGCCCTGTCCCATCCGGTATCGCCGCAAAAGCGACTCAGGCTATCGGTTTGCCCACTCCTCTGTCAATCGTCGCGTGCATCAACCTCCAATTTTCAACTTGTCCACCACCATCAATCCCAACAGCAGCGGCAGGTAAATGATGGAGGCAAAAAACAGAACCCGTGCGCTTTGCCTGTTCAACTCCCGCGAAAACCGTATTGCGGCCCACAAAAAAAGCCCTCCCAACAGCACCGCCCCGGAAACGTAAACCGGCCCGGCTAATTTCATCACAAACGGCATCAGGCTGGCAATGCACAAAAGGAGGGTGTGACTGATCGCCTGCCGTCCGGTTCGCGCCCCGCCATCAACCGCACTTGGCATCATCACAAAGCCTGCCTTCTCGTAGTCATCACGGTACATCCAGGCGATCGCCATGAAATGCGGCATCTGCCAGAAAAATAAAATCCCAAATAAAATCCAACCCTGCGGAAATTCCACCCCGCCCCGGGCCGCAGCCCACCCCATAAGCGGCGGCACCGCTCCGGGAATCGCCCCAATAACGGTATTCCACTCTGACGTGCGCTTGAGGGGCGTGTAAATAAAAAGGTACGTCACCAGCGTCACCGCCCCTAGCACCGCCACCAGCAAATTCACCCAGACGGCCAGGGACAACAACCCTCCCACCGAGACCGCGCCGCCAAGCAGCAACGCCGCCTCCGTGCCGATTTGCCCGCTGGGCAGCGGACGAATGGCCGTGCGCTCCATCTTCGCGTCGTGTTCGCGCTCAAGATACTGGTTCAGAATCGACGCGCCGGCCGCCAACAACCCTGTGCCCAACAGCGTCAAGCCAAGCTTGGCCAAGTTCTGCGCCAAACCGCCGCTCTCCGCATTGAGCCCCAAGTAAAACCCAACCAACGTGGTGATCAGCACCATCGTCGTCAACCGCAGCTTAACCAACTCGGAGAAAACAGACCAAGCCGTCGACTGGCTCCCCTCATTTTTTTTTGCATCTAGAACCGTTTTATCCATCAAAATAATCAAACCGCCATCGCCGCCGCTTGGACTGGATCAATCGCCCTGCCATCACTGCGCTTGGCCTGGCGCTCAGCCGCTTCCACACCATCGCCGACAAACACGCACCGCTTCGCCGCCAGCAGCAGCAAACTGCTCAATGCGAGGCAGGCCGCGCCCAGCACCACATGCCCCGTGGCCACGTCCGCCGCCTTGTTACTCAAAATCGTCCAGATTCCCATGCCGGCCTGTGCGACGACCATCGCCAGCAGCACATAACCCGCCTTCGTAAAAGCGTGCGCGTGGCCAAGCCGCCGCCGCGCCTTCACCGCAAAAGCCACTACCAAGGCCAGCGTCGCCACCGCGCCCAGCCGGTGCAGCATCTGCAGCCAAACATGCCACGATAAAATCTCGTGCCCACTGGCGAGGAACGTCTTCGGATTCCCCTGCGCGTCAAGCAACTGGTTTGCTGCGTGGAGGCTTTTTTGTAATTCGTAACGGTTCTCGTTGTAAGTGGCGACCGAGGCCTCATCCGTCGCCGGCCAAACTTGGCCGTGCGCCAGCGGAAAATCCCAAATCGCCAAACCGGCATGCTGATGCCGCATCGTCGCCCCAAGCAGTAGCTGCACAAAAACCAGGCAAATCACAGCCACTAAAATGCCCTTGAGCGGTACAAAACCGGCCCGGTCGCTCACGTTCACCCGCTGCCACCAAGCGCTGGTAACCAGTGCGATCGCACAAACCAAGATCAGGAACAACTGCGCCACGGCACCGTGAATCAGCCCCAGGTTTTGATTGATCTCAGTCACTCGCAGCCCGCCGAGTAACCCCTGCATCACGACCAGAACAAACGCACCAGTCCCGAGCAAGCGCACCCATTTTCGGGCTTCTTTCACCCAAAGCCAGATCGCCAAGCCGATGGTCAAAAACCCGACAAACGAAGCCATCAACCGGTGGAAATGCTCCTCAAATACGCCGAACTTCCCGAGCCATTGGTCGAATGGCACCAAAAACATGTTGTATCCGTAGGTAGTCGGCCAATCCGGAACGGCCATCCCCACCCCTTTGCTCGTCACCAATCCGCCAATTCCAATAAGAACCAGTGTCGCCAATGCAGTGAACATAGCGAACCGGTGCAACCAAGGGTTATCCTGCGATCTTGCAGACATCAAAATCCGAAGCAATCCAGTAAAAAAAACAAGCGTCCTAACCTGCTTTCAACTCAAGCAGCAAGAAACTTATCACCGGAAAAAAGGCGCGGCAACTTCATTGTGAAAAAATTCACAATCTCGCCTCTCGCCGCTTTCCCCACTTGGCTTCATCCCCACCTCTCTCCGAATGCAGTTGGCCGGGCAAATTGCGTCCCGGCGAAATTATTCTGTTTACAACGGAGTCTCAAATCGCTTGGCTTCCGTTGCAACTGTCAGATCGACAAACCAATCATGAACGAACCCAACGAAATCACCTTCCGCGAAAGCGTCGACCGGATGTTCGACCGCGCCACAGCCACCATGGATCTGCCGCTTGGCCTCGCCGAACAGATCCGAAGCTGCAACTCGGTCTATCAGGTGCAGTTCGGAGTCAAGTTGGGAGACCGTTATGAGGTGTTCACCGGCTGGCGCGCCGTCCACAGCGAACACATCCTGCCGGTCAAGGGAGGCATCCGTTACGCCGACTTCGCCAACCAGGACGAGGTCGAGGCGTTGGCGGCTTTAATGTCGTACAAGTGCGCCATCGTGATGATTCCGTTTGGCGGCTCCAAGGGCGCGCTCAAGATCGACCCAAGGCAGTACAGTGAAAAGGATCTCGAGAAAATCACACGCCGTTTTGCCCAGGAATTGGCCAAGCGCGATCTCATCCACCCTAGCCTCAACGTGCCCGCACCCGACATGGGCACCGGCGAACGCGAAATGGGCTGGATCTCCGACACATATCAGTCCCTGTTCCCAGAGCAGGCAAACGGCATGGGCTGCGTGACCGGTAAACCGGTGCACCTCGGAGGCATTGACGGCCGTGTCGAGGCCACCGGCCGAGGCGTGCAGTATGGCCTACGCGAGTACTTTCGCCACCCCGAAGACATTGCCCGCGCCAGGCTCGACGGCTCACTCGAGGGCAAACGCATCGTCGTGCAGGGCCTCGGTAACGTTGGCTACCATGCCGCCAAGTTTCTCAGCGAGGAGGACGGCGCGAAGATCACCAGTATCATCGAGCGCGACGGCGCAATTAGCTCCGCCGACGGCCTCGACGTCGAGGCAGTCAAGGCGCACATCGCCGCGAACCACGGAGTCAAAGGGTTCCCCGGCGCAGACTATACCGAGGACGGCCCGGCGATGCTCGAGGCTGAGTGCGACATCCTCATCCCCGCAGCGATGGAGGGCGTCATTACCCGCCAAAACGCCGCCAAAATCCAGGCTCCGCTCATCGCTGAGGCGGCCAACGGCCCGGTCACCTACGCCGCCGATGAGATTCTCCGGGAAAAGGGAACCGTTATCATCCCGGACGCCTACCTCAATGCAGGCGGCGTCACTGTCTCCTATTTTGAATGGGTGAAAAACCTCGCCCGCATTCGGTTCGGCTACCTCGAGCGCCGCAACGAGGAGCGCCGCGGCCAGATGCTTGTCGAGGCCCTCGAGAAGATGCTCAACACCACCGTCCCGCAGGAAATCCGCGACCAACTCACCACCGGCTCAGACGAACTCGCCCTCGTCCGCTCCGGCCTCGACGACACCATGCGTAACGCCTACAACAACATACGCGACATCTTCAATGCCCGCGAAAAAGTCGTCGACCTCCGCACAGCCGCCTTCGTCTGCGGCATCGAGCGTATCGCCAAGCGCTACGAAAGCATGGGCATCTAAAGAGAGTTTCAAGTTTTCAGTATCCGTATTCATCCGTGAAATCCGCGTCTCAAAAAGTTTTCAGCTCAAAACGGCACGTAGATTTTCAGGATTCACAGGATTTACCCTTTTTTTCCTGCCAACCAGCGTTCATCTGCGTCCCCTTTTTTTGAGGTTTTCGTGCCTTTCCTAATTGAAGGTTCCGGTTCCAGCTTCACTTTGGTGCCGCAACGATTAGTCTGTCGCCGCTTTATGGGCTTGAAAGTCTTTAATACCCTGTCGCGTTCGATCGAGCCGTTCGTGCCGCTCAATCCCGCCGGAAAAAAGGTCGGCATCTACTGCTGCGGCCCAACCGTGCACGACTTCGCGCACATCGGGAACTTCCGCACGTTCGTCTTTGCCGACATCGTTCGGCGCCACCTCACCTTCCACGGCTTCGACGTGCGGCACGTCATGAACATCACCGACGTGGAGGACAAAATCATCCGGCGCGTCAACGAGTCAGGCAAGTCGCTGGCCGAGTTCACCGGCGAATTCGAGCAGGCCTTCTTCGCCGACCTCGAGGCGCTTGGCTGCCAAATGCCGCACGACCGGCCGCACGCCACCGCGTTCATCGGCCCGATCATCAAGCTTATCAAAAAGCTCGAGTCGACCGGCCTCGCCTACAAGGCCAACGACGGCTCCGTCTATTTCAGTATCGAGAAATACCGCGAAGCCGGAAACAAATACGGTCAACTGCTCAACATCAATCTCGACGAAATGCGCCCCGGCGAACGCGTCAGCAGCGACGAGTACGAAAAGGAATCGGTCGCCGACTTCGCCCTCTGGAAGGCGCGCGTGCCGGAGGACGGCGAGGTGTTTTGGGATAGCCCGTGGGGCGAGGGCCGACCCGGCTGGCACATCGAGTGCAGCGCAATGAGCATGGAACTGCTCGGGCCAAGTTTCGACCTCCACCTCGGCGGCGAGGACTTGGTGTTCCCCCATCACGAGGACGAGATCGCCCAGAGCGAAGGCGCCTGCCTGCAATGCGACGGACACAAGTTCGTCAAGTACTGGATGCACGGCGCGCACCTGCTCGTTGAGGGCAAAAAAATGAGCAAGTCGCTCGGCAATTTTTTTACGCTGCGCGATCTACTGGCCAAGGGCAGCGCCGGGCGTGAGGTGCGTTACCTCATGATCTCGGCCCACTACCGCGAGACATTCAACTTCACGCTCGACAACCTGGCCGGTGCAAAAACCGCACTGGGCCGCATCGACGAATGCACCGCCAGGCTGCGCGAACTCGCGCTTGGCCAAGCGACCGAACCAACCGCCGACTCGCCGCTCGTCACGCGCTTCACGGAGGCGATGGACGACGACCTCAACGTCTCCGCCGCCTGGGGCGCGGTGTTCGACTGGGTGCGCGACACCAACCGCAAACTGGCAGCCAATGATCTCACCGCCAAGACCGCGGCAACCGAGCTGGCCAACTGGGAATACATCAATAGTGTGCTCGGCATCGAGTCGGTCGAGGAAGAAGCGCCGCCGGAAATCGCCGCCCTCGCCGAGGAACGCCAAGCCGCCCGCAAGGCCAAAAACTTCACCCGCTCCGACCAAATCCGCGACGAACTCGCCGCCCAAGGCTGGATCATCGAAGACACCCCAAAAGGCCCCCGAGTCAAGCGCGCTTAATCCAAGCACCACACCACGCGGGAAGAGAGGGACGAGTTCCACCTCGTCCGAAATTATTATTGAAATAGGGCAAGGTGGAACTTGCCCCTCCCGCACTCCAAAAGGCGTTCACCGTTTTTGATTGTGGACATTGGTGGCGTATTTGCGCTTGGCCAAACTGGTCGATTCATCGATGAACGACCCGCCCGGCTGCCACTCGCTCCAATCGCTCTCCGCCAGCATTGCGATCTCCCACGCCTCTCGATCAATGCCGGTGGACTTGGCCTGCACCGAACCTTGGATTAGCAGACCGTCGCGGTTGCGGCGCTGGGCGGCCCCGGCGATTTTTTGCCCGATAAAAAGAAGGTCGCACTTTTCCGCGCCAACGAAGCATTGCCCCGGCCCAGTCGCTCGCGTTTCCGGGCAAAGCTCGGCCCCCACACCACAAACCTCAAACGCATGACGAACCCATTCGTGCACACATCGGTAACTCTCTTCAGCTTTCAGTTGCCACACCGGATGAGCCGGCGGGAAAGTCAGGCTGTACGTCCACTCTGCCTCGTCGTGCAACACAACCCCCCCGCCAGTCGGTCGGCGGATGAGCGGTCGCAACCCGGTCAAATCCTCCACATCGGCGTATCGTTGAAAATACCCGAACGACGCCGATGGCTGATCCCACGAATAAAACCGCAGCACCGCTTGGCCAAGCGCGGCGGCGTGATGCAGAAGCAGCTCGTCCGCAGCCATGTTCCAAGCCGGCGAACTAGCTTGTACGCGCCAAACCCGGAGCGCTTGGCCACCGATGTTCATTCGCGATATTCACCGTCTTTTTCCGACGGACAAAGCGGGGCGATCTCGCACTCGCCGCACTCTGGCTTTCTCGCGGAGCAGCGGCGGCGCCCATGAAAAATCAGCCAGTGGCTGAGCATCATCCAGTCGGCGCGCGGCACAAGTTTTTGCAGCGCGACCTCGGTTTTCTCCGGCGTCTTTTCCGCCGTCAAGCCAAGCCGCCTGGCCAGTCGCCCCACGTGCGTATCGACGACGATGCCATCGTTGACGCCGAACGCGTTGCCGAGCACGACGTTGGCCGTCTTGCGCCCCACTCCGGCCAGGGCGACGAGCGCATCCATCGTCGCCGGCACATTGCCGCCGTGCGAATCGACGAGCACGCGACAGCAGTTTTGGATGCTCTTAGCCTTGTTGCGAAACAGACCGATCCGCTTGATGTCCTCCTGCAATTCATCCAGCGGCACTGCGGCGTAGTCAGGGGCGCGACGATATTTTTTGAACAAGTCCGCAGTGACGATGTTAACCTGCTTGTCGGTGCATTGCGCGGAGAGAATCGTCGCGATCAACAACTCGAGCGGATTGCGGTGGTCGAGTTCGCAATGCGCATCGGGATACGTCGCACGCAAGCCGCCGATGATTTTCGCCGTGCGTTCGATCTTGGCCTTCTTGGATTCTCGAGGCATTAAAATCAGTTTTTCAGAAACGCCGCCGGAGCTGGCATTGTCGACTCCGGCTTGAACAAGACCAGCCTCCGATCCACTGAATCGAGTTGGCTCACGGCCTCATCGACCATCGACGCGAGCCTTGGCCGCGCCTGGCCACGACGCGGCTTGAACGACTCGATCCGCTGCCGAATCGCGACATAACTATGCAGAATGCGCCCGTACTCGTTGACGAACGGCAGTAGTTGCCGCGGCATCTTAATCCGCGCGATCAGCAGTTGGTTGATCTTCATCTCAAGCGTTTGTTTCTGCACCGCGAAGTCCCAGCCGCGAATCGCCTGCTGCAGCGTGACCTCCGCCTCGAGCGGCGAGTCGGCATCGTTCAAGCGTACTTCGGCCGGCAGTTTCAACAGGTTTTCAAGCTTCTCAACCGCCTCGCTCAACGTCCAGTTTTGGTATTGGCTTTGACCTGTCAATTGCACGATCGTCACCGCCCACCACTTTTCTACCCCCAGCATATCGGTGAAAAAGTCGCTGTACACTTTCAAAAAGCTGGTCTGCCAATTCATGTTGTCCGGCAGTTGTCGGATCATGTTTTGCAGGCGCACACCACCGGCCCGCACCGCCAGCAAACGATCCACCAACAGGTGCGAACAGGCCTGAAAATCCCTCCAGTTTTCGCCGCGCAAATGGGCCGGCGACGGCATCGCAATCTCGCTGAAGTCAAACGCGCGCCGGCCGCGCAACCGCGCCCGCACACCGGCCAGCGAGTCGTGTCGGCGCAAATTTTTGACGACCTCCTCCATCGCCATTTCATTCCCGCCCTGTTCCGGTTGACTCAGAACGAGCACTAAGTCCGGCTGAGCCAACAAGACCTGCGTGAAGCCGACCGTCATCCAGAGGGGGATCTCCGTGTCGCGCAACTGCGGCTTCCGGTTGGCGAAGTCCAGTAGCGTCACCTGCACCAGTGCCCGGACGAGTTTGTCCGACTCAATCTCGCTCGGCAACGTCAACTCGTACGTGTAACCGTTGATGTGCCGATCCGTCACCACCGGCACTATCGCCCGGTGCGACATTGCTGGGTTGAGGCGCATCATTAATTTGCTACCCAGCATCGCTGGCAAACCCAGTTGGCGAAGTAGCGCATTGCGAACCCGCCCGGCCGTCACGACCACGTGATCCGGGGCGATCAAAATAGTGTCGGCGTTGGCATCGAGAATACTCCCGCGACGCTTCGGCGAGATCGGCCCGTAAGCCATGACCTGCCCCGACAAACTGCGGGCCGTCTTGTACCCTGCTCGCGATTTGAGGAGGCGATTGAGGTCCACCGGCAACCGCTCCGGCGCCCCCTTGCCCGGCGGCTTGGGCTGAACCGTCCGCGGCGGCAACACCGGCTTGGGCGGCTTGGGCGACTCAGCGCCTGGCTGCAGCTTGGGCACGATCGACTCCACTTTGCCAAGCGCAGCCGTGATCCCGGCCAAAGCTAAAACAACTGTCAGCACCCAAGCACGGCGACCCGGCCGGGGCATACAAACGATCCTGTCTAAAGGCAAATCCATCCAGCGCGGACAGTGTGGCCATTTTCACGAACGGCTAAAAGCCCGCATTTCAGCACCGAAGGGTTGGCTTAAGCGGATGCACTCTTTGAGTGCGATTCTTTGCACCGCTTTCGACGGCGTTGCATAATCCGAATCCTGTCACAAAGCGGTAGGGACGGCCGCACTCCAAGACAGTGTCGAGATATTTGATCCCCAAAAAAACACATCATGCTGCAATTGCCATTTAAAAATACTGGTTACTTGCTGGGAGTCGGTTTGCTTTTGTCCTTGGTTGACTTGGGCTTGTCGGTTTTCGCTTTGTTGTCGCTCTTGGTTGAGGATTTCTTCGACTCGGATTCCTTCTTGGCGCCGGCCTTGTAGCTTTCGCTGCGGTAATCGGTCTCGTAGAAACCGCTGCCCTTGAAGATAATCCCAGCTCCGGTGCCGATGGCGCGGCGCACGTTGCCCTTGGCCCAGCGTTTTTTTGGGCAAGCCTCTTTCGGGCAGGTCTCCAGCGCATCGACCTTGATGGATTGAAACAACTCAAACTCGTGGTCGCACTTTTCGCAAACGTACTCGTAGGTCGGCATAAATATTCGATTCCAAAAAACCGCCGCGAGTAACGGCAATCGACCCCCAAAAGTCAAGACTCCGGCCGCGCGAACGGTATTTCCCGCTTGGCTTGGGGCGACGGGGTTGGTTCCCTCCCCTTCATGGCCAAGGTCACGCTCGCGAAAATCGTCGCTCAATGCAATCGAACCCTCAAGCCGGAGTCGTTCGAGGACTGGCCCGGCGCGGTGAACGGCTTGCAGGTGCAGAATCGCGGCAGCGTGTCGCGGATCGCCGCCGCCGTCGATGCCACGCCGGCCACGATCCGCAAAGCCATCGTAGCCGGGGTTGACTTGTTGATCGTCCATCACGGGCTGTTCTGGGGCGTGACACATCCGTGGACCGGCAATCGCTACAAGCTATTGCGGCTGCTGCTCGACAACAACATCGCGGTTTACAGTTCGCACCTGCCGCTGGACGCGCATCCTCGGCTCGGCAACAACGCCCAGCTTTGCAAGGCGCTTGGCATCAAGTCGCCCCAGCCGTTTTTCACCGAGCGAGGCCAAGCGATCGGCCTGCGCGGCATGCTCGACTTGACGCGGGCGCAGTTGGCCAAGCGATTGGCCAAGGCCACCGGCACGGAGCCGACGGTGATGCCGGGCGGCGCGGCGCGTTGCCGTAAAATCGGCGTCGTCACCGGCGGCGCTGGTGCGGAAATGAAAACAGCAGCCGACGAGGGCGTGGACACATTCATCACTGGTGAAGGCCCGCACTGGACGTTCGCGATGGCCGAGGATCTTGGGCTAAATGTGTTTTACGGCGGCCACTACGCGACGGAGACGTTCGGCGTGAAGGCGCTCAGCGGGAGTTTGTCGAAAAAGTTCAAGCTGCCGTGGACGTTCATCGATCATCCAACCGGCCTGTGACGCTGGAGATTGCCAGCGCTCGGTTTTCAAAATAGGCTCGCCGCGTGAACCGCATTTCACAACTCACCGCCGTCCTCTTGTTACTCGGTGTTTTATCGACGACTGATGCCGCGCGGCCCGGCAAAATCAGCAAGGTGCTGCCGCATTGGCTCGACCTGCAGGGCCGCCACACGCTCTCCCCCAGCCTGCTCGAGCGCGACGCCTACCAAGCCAAGCTCCGTGCCGATCGCACTCTTTGCTCCGGCATTCGGTTTGACGTCAAGTGGGCCAAGAACACGAGCGGCACCGTGAAGCTGCAACTCGAGTTACGTGTCACCGGCGAAGCTAAGCCGATCGTTCGCGAGCTGGCCGTCAAGCCAAGCCGGCGCGGCGGCTGGGATGCGGTCACGCTGGACGGCGACGCATTCAGGGCCATGGGGGAAATCGTTGCTTGGCAGGTGCTCCTTCTCGACGGCGACTTCGAACTGGCCGAGCGCCGGTCGTTTCTGTGGATAGAATCCAAGCCGGCGAGCGACGCCGATAAACCGGCTGCCGATTGACAACCTCCCCCCCCTCCCCCACTCTTTCGCCATGGCAAAAACCGGTTTAGGCCGAGGCTTGAGTTCCCTGCTGGGTGCCCGCGCGCCGGCTGACAAGAAAACCAAAGGCGAAAAAAACCCGGCGAGCACGCCACCCGCCGCAACCGCCGAGCAGCCCAACGAGGTGCCGATCGGCGAGATTCTACCGGGCGCAATGCAGCCGCGAAACGGGTTCGACGACGACTCGCTGAACGAGTTGGCCGAGTCGATTCGCGAGAATGGCATCATGCAACCGCTGGTCGTGCGGCCGCGCGAGGGCGGCTACGAGTTGATCGCCGGGGAGCGCCGCTGGCGTGCCGCTCAGATAGCCGGCCTGGGCAGGGTGCCGATCGTTATCCGCGACGTGGACGACCGGACGGCGCTCGAGCTGGCGCTCGTCGAGAATCTCCAGCGCGAAAACCTCGACCCGATCGAGGAGGCCAAGGGCTACGCGCAGTTGGTCGATCAGTTCGACCTCACGCAGGAGGAGATCGCCGCCAAGGTCGGCAAAAATCGGGCCACGGTGGCCAACGCTCTGCGACTCATCAAGCTGCCAGCCGAGGTTCAGACGTACGTGCGCGACGGCCTGCTCTCGAGCGGCCACGCCAAGGTGATCCTTGGGTTGAAACACGCCAAAGACCAGATCGCCGCAGCCAAGCGCGTGATCAAAAAGGAGTTGAGCGTGCGGCAGACGGAGGAACTACTCGGCGCGCTTGGCCAAGCGACCCCGGGGAAAACCAGACGCGGTGGAGCCGGCAAAGAAGCGGCCACCGAGGCGCATATTCTGAACCTCGAGGGCAAGTTGAGGGAACGGCTCGGCACGAAGGTGGCGTTACGCTACCGGAAAGGCAAAGGGTCGGTTGACATCAAGTTTTTCAACGACGAGGATTTGCAACGAATCCTCGAAACTCTCGGTATAAAGGCCGACTGATTTTTAGATTAATGCTTTTGGATATCGTTAAATATGGTGACCCAGTGCTCCGGCAGAAGGGCGAGCGCGTGGGGGAAATCACGCCGAAAATCAAACAACTCATAGACGACATGGTCGAGACGATGCACGAGGCGCACGGTATCGGCTTGGCCGCGCAACAGATCGGCAAGGCATTGCAGTTGACCATGGTGGACGTGACCGATGTGGAGGATCGGCCGTCGCGCATGAGCATCGACGGCGAGGCCGTCAAGCCGGAGGATTACATGCCGCTCATCCTGCTCAACCCTGAATGGACAGCAGTCGGCGACAATAAAGAGGAAGGCCCGGAAGGTTGCCTGAGTTTCCCGGAAGTGTACGGCGAGATTGAGAGGCCCGAGGAAATCGACGTAAAGGCGGTGGACGAAAACGGCGAAGCTGTGGCGTTCCGCTGCGGAGGCCTGCTCGCGCGCGCCATCCAGCACGAGTGGGATCACCTGCAGGGCATCCTGTTCATCGACCGGATGGATGCCTTCGTCCGCACCGAGCTCAAGCCAGAAGTTGACGCCATTCAGGTTGAAACCAGGAAGGGGCTGGGATAATCAATACTAAGGGGTGTTCTACCGCATAAGCCGAACACTTTGAAGTAACTTCAGGCTTCGCTGATATTTGGCATTTGCCATCCGACTGGCCTGCTCCGCTGCATCCAGTTCGCCTCCAGCGTTATTGCGTTGCTCGAAAGTCAATGGACTGCCCGGTTTCTTGGCTTGATCCACCATTACTCTCGCGGCCTCAAGTCGTTTCTTCTGGCGTAACATTATACCCCTTGTTATTTGAAGCACCTCGCCAAACTCCTTTTCAGCAACATCAAGTCGCCCCTGTTCTTGGTAGGCTTGGCCGAGGTTTTGACGGGCATCTATGTAGCTAGGCTCCAGCCGAACCGCCTTGGCGAAGTAAAGCGCCGCCTTGTTCACGTTGCCCTTCATCCCGTAAACCGTCCCGAGGTTGTTGTGAGTTTTCGGGTTCCCGGGAAAAACCTTGATAGACGACTCAAGATGAGCAATCGCCTCATCATACTTTTTTTGATCCTTGCGGATATTGCCGAGGTTGTTGAGCGCCTCCGCGTATTGCGGAGTCAACTCCAGCGCCCGCTCGTACTCTGCAGCGGCCTTGGCCAGTTCGCCCTTGGCCTTGTAGGCGATGCCCATGTTGAAAAACACCTCCGAGTCCTCCCCGTCCTCGGCAAACTCCAGCGCCTCTTTGTACCTGGCCAACGCGGCATCTGGCCGCCCAGCGCTGATCAACGCGTTGCCCTCGTGCATCAACGCCACCACCTTGTCGGGATCACCCAGCGATTTGCCGCCATCGTCCTCCAACTTAATCGCGTTTAGCTTCGCCAAAATATCGTCGACCGACTCTTCTACGACCACACCTCCGGTGGCCAGCGGCGCGGTATCGAGCGACAATGGATCGCTCGCTGTAACCGGCTCCAATGCTGGCTCAGTTGCGACAGGCACCGGAGTCTCCATCACCTCGACCGCCGGCTTCGCCGGGCCCGGAGCTTGGCGTGGGTCGGGCGACTGCTCCGAACCACACCCCGCAAAAAGAGCGACCAACGCAATGCAAGCTATAGTCTTCCTTTTTTTCGAGATACACACCGGCTGAAAACCTACCAGACTCCGGCCAAGTCGCAACGTTTATCCTTTAACTAAATCCCATTAATTTAGCCAACAGGTAACCCATCTGCGCACTCAACACGTTCGTTTTGAGGAGATAAAAAAACTGTTCACCGAGCCTTGAGGTCCCTCTACAAAGGCTGCTGAACTCAAAAAACAATTCATCTACTGGACCAAATATACTGCAAATTATGACTTAGCTGCTCTCTTGGAAAAGCAGGGGGGAACTCGATAATTGCCAAATGAATTACTACAAAACTTTGATTGAACAACACTCTGTCTGATCGTATTTTCGCTTTGTGAGATTCAAGGAACGGGAGAGCACCAACCAAAGTACGGCGGTGCCAAAAGAGTACCACGACCGCCTTGCTAGACATCTTACTCCTAAGAATTTTGTGTACGAACTTAGGATGTCCATCTTGGCGGTTAAACTATGCTTGTAAGTAGCGCGAATTGTATGCGTACCCCAATTGCGACTCTTTTGTATATTGGCTTCATAATCACGCTCATCGTATTTTGCGTGGCGCTTCTCTACTTCAGGTCATTTGACTTTTACTTTGGCACTGCCAAAAATTCCAGTGTACCGATGGCAATGGGTAACAGACATCTTCTATCTGCTCCTGTCGTAATTGAGGCCAGAGGTAAGCGTTTTGAGTGGTCTTTTCGCTATCCGGGACGCGATGGCGAACTGGGCACAGCGGATGACTTTCGCTCTCATAAGGAATTGCACCTGCCGCTGGAAACGGACGTTGTGCTCAAATTGGAAAGTGACGATTTCATCTACATAATGTCTAATCCCGAATTAGGATTGAAACAAATCGCCGTGCCGGAGCTCACCCACACCTTGAAATTTTACACAGCAAGGATTGGACCGTTTGAACTGCTGGCAGATCCATTGTGCGGCTGGCGACCGTTGCACGATGATTTGATGGGCCGTGTTATTATTCACTCGGTAACAGATTTCAACGACTGGTTCAAAAAAATGGTTGCAGGACCAATTACAAATCAATAATATTACTAATATGCGCTGCGAAATAGAACCGACCCCGTGCGGCTTCGCACTCTTAACTGACGGGGGGGCTTAGCCGTTGATATAACGTTTATTCCCACAAACCCTTACTTGTAATTATATATAATGAGTTCACGCAAATCTAAATTACTCCCAATTGGGATCGCTATGGTCGTTCTTATTGCGATCGCCACTTACTTCAAGTTCAACCGAAGCGAACCGGACAAGACAGAAGATATAATTCTAAGCAAGAAATCCCCACCGGTGTTGGGGTTATTACCTGAATTTGAGTTGACCGACCAGGCCCTTGAGACGTTTGGGTCGCGTCAATTGCGTGGAAAAACTTGGATCGCAAATTTTATTTTTACACGGTGCACGGCTACCTGCCCTGCCCAGACGGCGAAAATAAGCGAGTTCCAAGGGCAGTTACAGGATAGTCCGGTTTGGGACGAGATCCGGTTTGTCAGTTTCACGGTCGACCCAGAACATGACACGCCGAAAGTGCTTAGCGAGTATGCGAAAAACGCGAATGCCGATGTTCATCATTGGAAGTTCCTCACAGGTGATCGTGAGGCTATTTGGAGACTTAGCAAGGACGGTTTTAAACTGCCGGTTAGTGAAAATACTGATCCCGCAATAGTCATCACCCACAGCCCAAAAGTTATGCTTGTTGATCCTTACTTGCGAATTCGAGGAATCTACGAAGTGATGTCCAAGGAGGGATTAGCACGTTTACGTCACGGTTTGGACCAAGTATTAATGGAGAAAGTGGCCGAGCCTGAAGAGGCCATCAACCCACCATGGCTTGAAGGTCGTCGCGAGGCACAGCTTAAGACTGTGGATAAATTCAAGGTGCTTCACGACTTTAGCTTCACTGATGGTATCGAAGAGAGTGGCATTCTCTTCCGTAACAAGATTGTGGATGATGTCGGAAAAAACTACATGCCCGTCCATTATGACCACGGCAACGGCTTGGCCATCGCCGACGTTGACGGAGACGGCAATCTGGATCTTTACTTTGTAACCCAAGCTGGCAGCAATGGACTGTGGAGGAATCTAGGTAACGGTCGGTTTGAGGACATCACCGAACAAGCCGGAGTGGCGGTTGAAAACAAGATAGGTGTTACGGCCTCGTTTGCGGATATCGATAACGACGGCGATCCCGATCTCTACACGACCACGGTGCGAGGCGGTAACGTGCTCTTTGAAAACCTTGGTGGCGGCCAATTCAAGGATATCTCACAAGCATCGGGACTCAACCACAAGGGGCACTCCTCCGCAGCCGTGTTTTTTGATTACAACCGCGACGGGCTTCTCGATGTCTACCTGACAAACGTAGGCAAATATACTTCGGATAAAGTTTTAACAGTTACGATGGAGCAAGCCCGTGGTGAGAAGGAGGCTGAATATAAGTTCTTCTCCGGCCTTGCTGATGCATTTTCGGGCCACCTGCCGGCAAAAAAACGGGGTGAGGGAAGCATCTTGTTCAAGAATCTGGGCAACAACCGTTTCGAAGACGTTTCGAAGAAAGTCAAGTTGCAGGACGAAAGTTGGACCGGCGATGCCAGTCCCGTTGATTTCAATCAGGACGGCTGGATCGACCTATACGTGTTAAACATGCAAGGAGACGACCAGTACTATGTCAATGTGGGAGGCGAGTATTTCGAGAAAAAAAGCCGTGAGATTTTTCCATTCACACCGTGGGGAGCGATGGGAGTCAAAACGTTCGACTTCGAAAATGACGGTGACATGGACCTGTTCATCACGGATATGCATTCCGACATGAGCGAACAAGTCGGGCCTGAGCGTGAAAACCACAAGTCCAGGCAGCAGTGGCCCGAAAGCATGCTACTTACCCAAGGCAAGAGCATCTGGGGGAACGCCTTCTATCGGAACGATGGCAAAGGAAATTTTAAAGAAGTGTCTGATCAAATCGGAGTCGAAAATTACTGGCCTTGGGGCATTAGCGTTGGAGATCTCAATGCAGACGGCTTTGATGATGTGTTCATCGCTTCCAGTATGAATTTTCCGTTTCGGTATGCTGTTAATAGTTTACTATTGAACAATCAGGGTTCGGAATTTTTAAGTAGCGAATTCATACTTGGAGTTGAACCGAGACCCGATGGTCGCTTCGCCGAGCCTTGGTTTGAACTCGACTGCGATGGCGAGGATAAAGACCACGCGCTGGCGAAAGGCCGATCGGGCCGTGTAGTGATTTGGTCGGCATTGGGTACGCGATCATCGGTGATGTTCGATCTGGATAATGATGGCGACCTGGACATCGTAACCAACGAATTCAATTCCCGCCCCATGGTGCTGATCAGTAATCTATCCGAAAAGCACGACAAGTTGAATTATCTGAAAGTGAAACTAGTTGGTGAAAAATCGAATCGAGACGGGTTGGGTGCGGTGGTTAGAGTTCGCACTGGTTCGCAAACGTATATGAAAGTACACGATGGCCAGTCGGGATATTTGTCACAAAGCCTCTATCCTCTCTACTTCGGACTAAACGAGGTGACAAACGTAGATGAAATCAAAGTGACTTGGCCATCTGGTAACAAACAAACAGTGCCGGGCCCAATTGAGGTGAATAGAACGATTGAGGTGAAGGAGCAATAATCACGCGGGATACTGCCCGCGTCATGCCTCAGCTAATCAGGAATGGGGCGATATCCTGCATTCACGAACTCTTTAGCCCGTGGCCGAAAAAATTCATCGAACTCCGGATCGGGACAACCGAGCGAATTCTTTGTCGAATCGAGATTACCGTTAAGATCAATCGTATCGCCGTTAAGGAAGCAACGTCGAACTATACACGTGTCTTTAATGTCTACTTCGTAGCGGGCTCCAGTTGGCCAACCGCCCTTTGCGTTGTTCATCCAAAAGATCGAGTCCTCGTAGATACTTCCAGCACCGGAATCGTCCACGCCGTTTCTGTTCCCCGTAAACGTACAACGCCGGACAATCACTTTTGAACCCGGAAACAGCGTAAGAGCTCCCGCACCGTGCTTAGGCTTCCATTTACCGACCTTGGCGCTTCGCTCATCCAGAGGGCCGTTTGACATGTTATCCACGAACAGGCAGTTCTCAATGACGGCAGAACTCCCCCATAATAAGTCGACGGCCGAACCGGTGACCGGGCAACGGTTGTTGCGGAAGATACAGTTTTTAAGCAGCACAGAACCTTCCATGTAATCACGGTGATCAATAGAAACCCCTCCGCCACAGGGACTGGAATAGTTATTGTACACTTCAACATTTTCAATTGTGGGATAGGAACGCCCAAATATTTTGATCCCACCACCATCGGTATGGAAGTACATGTTTTTATTTATATCTAACCGGGGCTCTGAAAGCTCAGGTTGGATCAATCCCGATTCGCTTGATCCCGTCACAAAATTGTTCGCCCCCGTAATCTTGAATCCTCGGAAAACTGTGTTTCGAGTAATTCCGTCGCCAAAATAAACCACGTGGTTCACAATTGACGGGAAGCCTTCATGCTCTTTGTTGGCAATATCGGGATTGGCAGCAGTCAGGATAACCTCTCCGACCGCCTCAAGTGTGATTCCGTCGTGCCGCTCATTTAGCCAGATCAACGCTTGGCCATGCTGGCGGGGGCGATACACGCCTGCGTGGACCTTGACATGTTTCTGGCCCGTGTCTTTAGCGACTGCATCGAGAACAGCTTGGATATCGTTGCCAGGATAAACGTCACGCAAGGAATGGGTGCTCGGCTTATCTGTGGAACTGTTTGAGCACCCACTCAAACAGCCGGTAATCACGACGATGAGAGCAACGCCGTTAGAAACTGCAGGCAGTAATCCAACAAACCAATTTCGTTGTTCGGATTGAGTCATGACGGTTTGATCCGATAGCCCAAAAATACCTATCGTTAACTGACTAGTAAAGCGAAAGCGGTCGGGGATTCAACTACGGAAGGCAATCAAATCTTGGACAATTGCAATCATAGCCCTCAAACTAAATCACGTTGACTAGTCAAAGCTAATTCAGCGCTTGGCCTAGTGCACTTAACGCGGTTAGCATTCGCGCCGGTTAAAGATACTTAGAGTGATGTTGCGAAAAATCATTTTTTCTGTAGTCGCCATTGGCTTTACCTCCTGTGTGGTGTTCTCCCGTGAACTCAAAGAGTTCGATAACGATGTTAATTATGATGAGGCGCGCATACCACGGTACGACCTGCCTGACCCCCTCGTCACCGCCGAGGGCAAACCGGTCACGACTGCCGATCAATGGAGGAACATCCGTCGGCCGCAGATCCTCTCGCTGTTCGCGAGTTTCATTTACGGTGCCGTCCCCGTGCCTCCCGATCCCATCGCCCAAACGTACCATGTCATCAAAGAGGATAAATCGTTCATGGGTGGCAAGGTGACCAAACTCGATGTCTCCATCCGATTCAAAAACCGTAAGGGAACCGCAGAGACACACGTACTGGTTTTTTTACCAAACAAAGCCAAGGAACCTGTCCCGGCCTTCATGATGCTCAGCTTCGACAATCCGCGCGGCGGTAGTTTTAATCTTAGTTCAAGCCGCAAAGGGTACCTCCGCAATGGTGTACCGCTTGGCCAATTGGTCGACCAAGGCTACGCCTATGTTTCCGTCTATCACGGCGACTTGGTCGGACACAACGAGGTGTCGTTTAGCGGCGGCATTCACAAATTGTTTTACCGTGACGGCCAGAGTTTTCCCAAAGCACACGAATGGGGCGTACTTACCGCCAACGGCTGGACTGGTATGAGGGCGCTCGACTACCTCGAAACCAACGACCGGGTAGATGCCAGCCGAGTCGCCGTCATGGGACATTCCAAAATGGGTAAGGCAACCCTTTGGGCCGCGGCACAGGATCAGCGATTCGCGATGGCTATCTCCGCACAATCCGGCTGCGGCGGAGCGGCGTTGTGGCGCCGGAAGTACGGCGAGACGATGTCTAAGCTCAACCGCTTCCCTCACTGGCTCAGCATCAACGCCCGCAAGTTCAACGACCACGAAGACGATTTGCCGGTCGATCAGCACATGCTACTGTCGCTCATCGCGCCCCGCCCGGTTTATGTCGCCAGCGGCACGGCGGACACCTGGGCTGATCCGCACGGTGAATTTCAGTCCGCAAACCACGCCGGTCCGGTGTACAAGTTGCTCGGCAAAAAACCGCTGAGCACCACCAAACTGCCGTCGCCCAACCAACCGCTGCTCGACGGCGACATCGGCTATCACATCCGAACCGGCGGCCACTCCGTCGAACCGTATGACTGGCAGCAGTTCATCAAGTTCGCCGACCGACATCTGCAGGGCAAGTGACCTTTGCCAAAAGCCGTTTGCAGCCATGTTGATTTCTTCTTAACTCTCTGCAGTTTAACTGGTGATGCGACCTCTTGCAGAGAAACTTGGCCAAGCGTTTGGCTTAGCCACTGTACTCCTGCTGACGAAATCGACCGGCTTGGCTAAGCCAGAGTTGTCCGGCGACCAGGTTTACTCGCAGCTCTGCGTTAAGTGCCACGGCGACCAGGGCAAAGGGGTCGCCAATGAGCACGACGAGCCGCTGGTCGGGGACTGGTCGATCGAAAAGCTCACGCGCGTTATCATCCGCACCATGCCGGACGATGAGCCAGAGCAATGCGTCGGCAACAACGCCAAGCGGGTTGCACGCTACATCTACGACACATTTTATTCACCCGATGCCCAGATGCGAAACAAGCCACCCCGCATCGAGTTGGCTCGCCTGACCAACCGGCAGTATCTTCACTCTGTCGCCGACCTGATAGGCAGTTTCACAGGCCAATCTGAGTTTGGGCAGTCGGGAGGGCTAAAGGCCACCTACCACAACAGCCGGAACCATAGCCGGAACAAACACAGCATCGAACGCACGGACACCACCGTTGATTTCCAGTACGGCAGCGGCACACCGGTTCCGGACAATAAGGAATACAAAGCAGAGGAATTCTCGATGCGCTGGAGCGGTTCGGTATTCGCGGAGGAAACCGGCGATCACGAATTTATCGTCACCAGCGAAAACGGCGTCCGGCTTTGGGTAAACAACATGGATCTCAAACTGATTGAAGGCTGGGTGTCCAGCGGTGAACTTCATGAACTCAATGGCACCATCCGGCTCATCGGTGGCCGCGCCTACCCGCTACGCCTCGATTTCTTCAAATACAAAAGCAGAAGCGCCTCGGTGAAACTGGAATGGCACCCGCCGCACAGGGCCAGGCAGGTCATCCCGGCACGTAACCTCTCCCCGGCTTCCACCCGGAGCACGTTCGTGATGCGCCAGCCGTTCCCGCCGGACGATAGCAGTGCCGGCTACGAACGCGGCAGCGCGGTCTCCAAAAAATGGGATGAAGCCGCAACATTCGCTGCCATCGAGGCCGCCAACTGGGTCGCCGAACATCTCGATCCGCTCGCCGACACGTCCGCGAAAAACAAGGACCGCCTGATCAAGACGCGCGAGTTCAGCCATCAATTCGCCAAGCGTGCATTTCGCCGGCCGCTCGACGCCGAGCAACAACGCTTCTTTATCGACTCGCGTTTTGCCGAGAGAAAACCGGTCACTGACTCGGTCAAGGAAGTCGTGCTACTCACACTCAAGTCGCCCCGCTTCCTCTACCCCGACCTTGGCCAAGCGGATGATTACTCGGTCGCCACCCGGCTCTCGCTTGGCCTGTGGGATTCGATGCCGGATGACGAACTGCTTCGCGCTGCAGCCGCCGAACGCCTGAACACACCCGATGAGGCGCGACAACAGGCGCTGCGGATGCTGCGTGACCCTCGAAGCCGCGCCAAGTTGCGCAATACATTTCATCACTGGCTCGGGATCGCTCACGCTGAAGAAATCGCCAAGGACACCGAACAGTATCCCAATTACGACAAATCACTCGAGGCCGACCTTAGAACATCGCTGAACATCTTCCTCGACAACATCGTTTGGGAAACTGCTGGAGCCGACTTTCGAAAATTGCTCAACTCACGGCATCTGCCATTCAACGAACGCTTGGCCAAGTTTTACGGGGCAGAGCGTGTCAAAAACATGGGTGAGTTCGGCCCCTCGTTTTTTGACCATGAACGGGCCGGCCTGCTGACCCATCCGTATCTACTCGCACTTTACTCGTATCACAACGCCACCTCACCGATTCATCGCGGCGTGTTTATTACCCGCCACGTTCTTGGCCGCTCACTCAAGCCGCCGCCCGAGGCGGCCGTGTTCAAGGACGAGGCATTTTCCCTGGAGATGACGATGCGCGAAAAAGTCACCGAACTCACCAAGGCCGATGCCTGCATGACCTGTCATGAAATTATCAATCCGCTTGGCTTCGCGCTTGAGCAATTCGACGGCATCGGCCGATTGCGTGAAACGGAAAAAGGGAGACCAATCAACACTATTTCGGATTATCTCTCCGCTGACGGCAGCGCCGTCCGGTTGACCAGCGCCGGCGACCTTGCACGCCTTGCCACGGAAAGCCCCAGTGCCCAAAACGGATTCATAGAGATGCTCTTTAATCAGGTTGCCAAGCAGCCGGTTCGGGCCTACGGTCCGGGTGTTCTAAACCGGCTGCGCAGAGATTTCGCGACTTCCGGTTTCAACTTGCAGTTTTTGTTGGCTGAAACGGCTGTCATCAACGCGCTGAATGGGATTGACCCAGCGAAGCCAATTGAAAGGAACTGAATCATGAATCCTCTTGCTCGCAGACAGTTCATCCGGGACATCGGGGTTTCGACAGCAGCGCTGCCATTCATCACCGGGCTGCCAAGCCTCGGCTTGGCCGCAACCACGCCACGCCGGCAACGGCTTGTCGTGATGTTCAGCCCCAACGGCACCATCCCAAAAAACTTCTGGCCGGACGCAACCGGCAGCGACTTCGAGCTGAAGGAAATCATGAAGCCGCTTGCCCCGTTCCGGGATCGCATGCTTGTCCTCAACGGCCTGAACAACAAGGTGCGCGGCGACGGGGACGGCCACATGCGCGGCATGAGCTGTTTGCTCACCGGCATCGAGTTATTCCCGGGTAACATCCAGGGCGGCTCCGATACACCCGCTGGCTGGGCCAAGGGCATCTCGATCGATCAGGAGATCAAAAACTTTTTTCAAAGCCACGAAGCCTCACGCACCCGGTTTGGCTCACTGGAGTTTGGTGTCGGTGTCTCGGATCGCGCCGATCCTTGGACGCGCATGTCGTATGCCGGCCCGAATCGACCGGTCGCCCCGACGGATGACCCGTACCAGATGTACCAGAAGCTCTACGGTCAACTCCGAGACCGGGACAGCCTGTTAAGCATTTTGGATGAAGTGCGGGATGACCTGAAACGTGTCTCCAAAAAAATCAGTGCCGAGGATCGGCGACTGCTTGAGGAACACGCCGGGTTCGTCCGACAGATGGAACAGGAATTTGGCCGTGTCGACAGCAACGCCCTAGTCAGCAATCCGCCGAAGTTCGAGGCTGGCATCACCAACCAAAACGACAATGTTCCGCGCCTGAGCCGGATGCAGATCGACCTGATGGTGAACAGCTTCGTCAACGACTTCGCGCGAGTCGGCACGCTGCAATACACGAAGTCGGTCGGCCAGGCGCGGATGAACTGGCTCAACATCAAGGACGGCCATCACGGTCTATCGCACGAGTCCGACAAAAACGAAGACGCCGTCGACAAACTCACGCGCATCAACAAGTGGTTCGCTGGTGAACTAGCCTACTTGGCCAAGCGCTTGGCTGAGACCCCCGAGCCGGGCGGCAGTGGCAGCCTCCTCGACAACACCACCATCTTGTGGACCAATGAACTGGGAAAAGGCAACAGCCACACGCTCAGAAACATTCCGTTTGTCCTGCTCGGCGAAGGGCTTGGTTTCAAAATGGGCCGCTCACTGGACATAAAAGGTGCGGCGCACAACCGCCTGCATATGGCTATGGCTCACGCCGTCGGGCACCATCTCCAGACGTTCGGCAACAAGAAGCTAAGTCAAGGCGGCCCACTCAGCTTGGCCTGACAAACAGCGCGATTGGCCAAGTTCCACCACCCTACGCCAGTATGCCGCGCACGACTCGGCCGTGGACGTCGGTCAACCGGAAGTCGCGACTGGCGAATCGGTAAGTGAGCTTTTCGTGATCGAAGCCCATCAGATGCAAAATCGTCGCGTGTAGATCGTGAACATGAACAGGGTTCTCGGCAGCTTGAAAACCGAACTCGTCGGTTGAACCGTAAACCGTTCCACCCTTCACACCTCCACCTGCCAAAACCATCGAGAAGCCTGCAGAATTGTGATCGCGGCCCAGCTTTGGTTTGCCAGCGTTGGTGATCTCAACCGTCGGCGTACGGCCAAACTCGCCACCCAAAATGATCAATGTCTCATCAAACAAACCGCGCTCTTTCAGGTCTGAGATCAGTGCGGCGATTCCCTGCGAACATTCCAGCGCAAGTTTGCGGTGATTTTTCTCGATCTCGTCATGGTTGTCCCAGGGTTGCCATTTGCCATGCCAAACCTGCACAAATCGAACGCCCCGTTCGACCAATCGTCGTGCGATCAACAACTGACGCGCCTGCGTCGTTTTGCCGTAGCGTTCGCGAATGAATTCAGGCTCCCGCTGAACGTCGAATGCATCCGTCGCTTCCATCTGCATCCGGTACGCCTGCTCGTAGCTTTGGATACGCGACTCCAACTGCGGATCATGCCCGCGCTCGGCAAGGTGTCTCTGGTTCAACGCCTGCAACAGATCGAGTTGGCACCGTTGCGCGGCAAAACCCAATCGCGGATTGCGAATATTCTCGATCAGTTTTTCAACGGCTGTGTGTTCTGTATTAACATACACACCCTCGTAGATTCCCGGCAAAAATGACGACCGCCAGTTGTCCGGGCCTTTCACCGGATGACCGCCCGGACACATCGCGATGAAACCCGGCAGGTTACGGTTCTCGGTGCCCAGCCCGTACGTCAGCCACGAACCCAGACTTGGGCGCACCAGAGTGTTGTCGCCGCTGTTCATGAGCATCAACGACGGCTCGTGGTTTGGCACGTCACACTTCATTGAGCGTACTACGCAAAGATCATCGGCATGCTGGCCCAAGTGCGAAAACATCTCGCTGATCGGGATGCCGCTCTGGCCGTATTGCGTGAATTGAAACGGCGAGGCAAAGGCGGCACCGGTCAATCGCTCTGTAATTAGATTGGGCGTAGGCAGCGGCTTGCCGTCGTGCTTAGCCAAGAGCGGTTTCGGATCGAAGCTGTCCACATGCGACAAGCCGCCGTTGAGAAAAATGTGGATGATGTGCCGTGCTCGAGGCGCAAAGTGTGAACCACGCGGTGCCAGTGGATCGACTTGAACGCGGGCATGGTGTCCCGAGTCGGCGAGCACATTGTTCAAGCCAAGGAGCGCAAACCCCATCCCCGATCGCGCGAGAAAGTCGCGTCGATTGGCCAAGCCAGCTTGATTGGGGTACGGCAAATTCATCTCATCAATCCATAAACAGAAACTCGTTCGATAGCAACAATGCCTGTGCCAGTTCAGCCCACGGATTTGGCGCTGAGGACTTGCCGGAAGAAGACACCTTTAATTGACTACGATCAACCACATAGCGATTGGCCAAGGCTAATTCATCCATTGCAGGTTCACGGCCAAGCACTTGCCCATACAGTTGACGAATGCCCTGCTCAGCCCCGCCGCTGTCTTGGCCCAAGCCCTGTGCCGCCGCCTCCGCTTGGGCGATTACGAACGGGCTGTTCAAAAGAAACAGCGACTGCTGCGGCACAGTGGTTTGGGAACGGCTCGGTGCGGAAATATCCGGGCACGGAAAATCGAATACGCGGAACAGGTCTGGCAACTTTTCGCGATCGATAAATGAGTACATCGTGCGTCGCCGGTTGGTGGAATCGTCGGGGCGCAACTCGTTCGGGCGCCCTCCGGTGCGGCGCTCCAGTTGGCCGGCGACGGAAAGCATCGAGTCGCGCATTGCCTCGAAACCCAGCCGGCGGCGATTCATGCGCCAGAGCCATTTATTCTCCGGATCGGCTTTGCGATATTTTGGTCGATCGACACTCAATTGCTGCCAAGTGCTGGAAAGCAGGATCATCCGGTTCAGCTTTTTGATCGACCAATCGTTTTCCACCAGCCAAGTCGCCAAGTAATCGAGCAACTCCGGGTGGCTCGGGGCAGCACTCCGAACCCCAAAGTCACTCGGCGTGACCACAAACCCCTGGCCAAAGTGCCAGGCCCAAACTCGGTTCACGATCACCCGTGCCATGAGTGGATTGTCGCGATGCGCTATCCCCTTGGCCAAGGCCAGGCGACCGCTGCCGTTTAAAATTTCAAGCGCTCGGCTACCGGCATAAATCGCCGGCACATGTCGTTTCGCCACTTGGCCAAGTCGTTTCGAATCGCCGCGGAGGAACACTCGCTGAATCACCGGCTTGGCCCTATCCACCATCGACATGGACCGCGGCACAACCGCATCCCAATTTTCAAGAAAGACCCGCTCGATTTCGGCAAAATGTTTTCGCACTTCAGTACTTTCGTCGAGCGTATACAGATCTTCCGACTCGTCCACAGTCATCGTCGCCGGTGACTCCGCGGCATAAAGCACCTGCCGTAGTTGCTCACGGTTTGCATCGGCAAAGCCAGCTGCTTCCGGGGATTCCTTGCGCTTGGTTTTCCAATCGGTTTCGGTGCCCTCGAGCAACTCGCCGTAAACATCGGCGACGTCTGCCATGGACTCTATCGTCTCGTTTTCGAACGCCGCCAGGGCGAGCGGGTTCGCATTGCCGCTGGCTTTCCACTCGCTCACTTCGGCAGTGAAACGGCTCGGGATTTCCTCTCGCTTTAAATCGAACAATCGCCGCCAAAGCCCGAGTACCGGGTCGTTCGGTTGCTTGGCTCCGAGAAACTGCCGCCAGCGAATCACTCCCCCACTGGCGTATGCGGCGACTTCACGGATGACGCCGCGATCGGTGCGAATCACCGGCTGGGCCTGCGTCCGATGGGCCGGTGTTGATTGGACGATGTACCGCAAGTAGTCGCCAGACAAGGCTCGGAGTTCGTGCTGAATCTGTTGCCGCAACTTGGCGCGGAGAGCCCGGTATTTTTCGGATGTCTCTTTGAGCTTGGTTTGAAACTCGGCATCCTCGCCGCTGGCTTGGTCGGTGAGTTTCGGCCATTGATCCGGTGAAGGCTCTCGTGAACTCGCGAAGATGCCGTAAAGCGAGTAGTAGTCCTCGGTCAGGATTGGATCATATTTGTGATCGTGACACCGTGCGCAGGCGGCGGTCAGGCCGAGAAGCCCGCGGGTGACGACATCGATCCGGTCGTCGATGATCTCGTGCGGGAAAAAGTTATAGCGCGAACCGACCGTCAAAAAACCAAGAGCAGCAAGTGACTGTGAATCTTTCGTGCCGAGTAAATCGGCGGCGATTTGTTCGCGCACAAATTGATCGTAAGGCAGATCCTCGTTGAAGGCCCGGACGACGTAGTCGCGGTAGGTGTATGCGAAGGGGTACTTGGGTTCCCCGGCATCGACGTAGCCTTTGGCATCGGCGTAGCGGGCGACATCTAGCCAGTGCCGGCCCCAGCGCTCGCCGTACTCCGGCGAAGCTAACAACCGATCGACAAGTTTCGTCATCGTTTGCTGTGGATTAGCCGCGTGTTCGTTTTCGAAAGCAGCTACCTCCACACTCGTCGGAGGCAAGCCGATCAAGTCAAAGTACGCGCGGCGAATGAGCGTTCGCGGCGACGCTTGTGACGATGGATCCATCCCGGCATCATTGAGTTTTCGGAGGATAAAGTGGTCGAGGGGCGAGCTTGGCCAAGCTCGGTCGGGCACCGTTGGGATCGGTGGATTTACAATGGGCTGAAAAGCCCAATGTTTCCTCCTTTCACCCTCCGCTTGGCCAAGCGGTGAAGCTGTGGAAACCAACAGCAACGCAAGCAACCAAGTGCCGGTTCGCTTGGCAAAGGTTTCAGTGATCGCTTTGGTTAGCAGAAAAATCAAGAGACGCAAAGATCCTATGCAGCGATGAATGGCTGACAAGTGAAAAACCGGTGAATCAGTCGGATTCGCTCAAGCGCTTGGTCGGTTTTTCGTAGAGCATCTCGTGCGCTTCCTGGAGAATGCCCGGAATACGCCCGGCGAACGGGCTGTTAGCCAAGGCGGCGGTTAGGTTGAGTTCGGCGGCCTTGGCGGCGGTTTCACCGGGGAACCAGTGGTCGGCCTGGCCGAGCAGATTGTAGCGCATCTTCCCCCAATCGACCAAATCGAGTGACTTGGCGTAAGTCCAAAGCCGGATAATTTCGAGCACGTTGATCGAGCCAGGGACGTCGAAATATTCAGGAAGATTTTCGTGCCAGAGATCGCACCAATCCTGCCCCAACACGTTGGCCATTTCGGCGCGGAGCCGGGCCTCGACCGGCGCGACTGTTTCGGCGATGAGGTTGTACTGCTCGAGCGCGGCAATGTGCTCGTCGAAGTCGCTTGGCTTGGCAGCACCGCAACTTAGCGTGTGCACCTGAGGGCGGTTCAGGCAGTACAACGCGTTGAACTGCATCGGCGAGAGAGGCTGGCAGAGATCGACCAACTTGGGCGGCGGCGCGTACAGTTTGCCGCCCTTGTCGTTGGGGCTGATGATGAACACGCCCATGTCACGCCGGGCGGCCGCCTCGATACACGACCAATTCAGGTCGTTGACAAAGTACCAGTGCAGGTTCACGTACTCGAATGCGTCGCTCTCGATCGCCTGCCGGATGATGTGCGGCGGCGCGTGCGTCGAAAACCCGATGTGCCGCACACGGCCCTCGTCGATGAGCTTGTAAACCGCCTCCACACAGCCGCCCTTGCGCAGCGACCAGTCGAGGAACTGCGCGTTGTTGACGCCGTGCAGTGACAGCAAGTCAACGTGGTCGAGTTGCAGGTGGCTCATCGACTTGTCGAAGGTGTCGAGAAACTCCTTCTGCGTGGCGAACGGCGCGACCTTGGTTTGGACAATTATCTGGTCGCGAGGCAATTTCGGCAGCACAAGGCCAAGCTGCATCTCGGACGAACCATAGCCGCGTGCGGTCTCGATGTGGTTGATACCCAACTCAAGAGCCCGGTGAATCGTCGCCTCCAAGTTTGCCTGGCCATCTGCCGGCACCTCACTGGGGTCGATGTCGTTCCACTTATGCTGGTAGCGCATTCCCCCGCAGGAGAAGACCGGAACCTGTAACTCAGTTTTGCCAAACCGCCGATATTTCACGTTGCGACAGTCTGGGGTTTAAGCAGGAGGGATTCAAGAAGAACAAGCGCTAGGCCAAAAGGGTGGCCGGGGGGATCACTCGCCTTGAAGTCCGAAGCGAACTACGGTCTCGTCCGGCCGGGCCAGTCCAAGCTGTTCGCGGGCCAACCGCTCGACGGTCTTGGGGTCGGTCTTGAGGGAATCTATCTCGAGTCGAAGTCGGCGGCTGGCTACTTCCTCATGTTGGATTTGCTTGTCCAACCGGACGATCTGCTGACGCATCACCTCGTTTTGATGCATAAGCGGGAAGTAAAGAACGCCCACCCAGACCAAAGCCGTAATCACCGACAACAATGCAGCCACATGGGTCAGCTTGTCCCAGATACTGGTATTGACGTTCATCTCCTTGGTGGGCGTGATGCCCAAGCACGAACTCAGATCACGAACAGTAGCCACAGCCAAAGCCGGGGATCAACCAAAAAATAAAGAAACCTGGAGTCGAATCTGAGCGGATCAAACCTCCGCGTTATCGAAAAGCGACTCAATGTTATTCTTGGCTAAGCCGCCCGGCTGATCGATCGGGCTCAAAGCCTTCTTCAAGTACTCTACGGCATCGGCCGCACGCTGAACGCTCTTGGGCAGGGCAGCCCCGGCGGCATTTGGATGCCCACCTCCCTGCAACTGCTTGGCCACCGGCAACGCCTCTCCATCTGAGCTTCGCAAGCTCACCATGAACTGGTTGCCCCCGATTCGGTTGAGTGTCAACAACACTCGGTGAGGCATGTTTGGCTCACCCAACAATCGATGCAGAATCACGTTCGAGTTGCCCACCACCGTCTTGACCAAGCCAACCGTTGGAGAAATTTTCTGGATGTTTTGTCGGCTCCAGTTCAGCCCCATCGGATCCTCCACCTCACGCTTGACCCGCATCACCTGCAGAAGCGGATGCTCCAGCAGCTTTTCCGGATCGCCATTCACAAGTGAATAGATATTCCAAAACCCGTAAGTCTTCACAAGCGTGCCGTGGTCGTTGGCTAACTCGAAATCCGGGTCATCCTGCAGGAACAAGTCGCCGACATTCGCGAGGTGCACCAACCGGTCCAGCGTCTCCGACTCAAGCCCGTGTTCCCTGCACAACTCGTACGCCAGTAGACAGGCACTCTTGCTCTGGTCATGCACCAGGCGTGCCTTGGTTGGTTTTGCCGTGGTGATATGATGATCCACTACCACCCAGTTGATACGGTCCATCCGCTCCTCAAAGGCGAGGTCGCTCACCCAAGCAGCGCTTTCGCGGAGGCAACGACTGTGCCAAGCATGAGTCTGGTAGGCGAGCAGCCGAACCTCCTCCCCGTACAACGTGGCGGAAAGCTTCTGAAGCAGCATGCCAGAGAGCAACCCGTCCAGGTCGCCGTCGTGCGTGATGATAATTTCGGGTTTGGAAAGCGGGCCCATAATGCGGCGGGAAGGCTACAACAACTTTTGGCACAACCAAGGCCAAAGTCACAAAGAAGTTCTGAAAAATAATCAGACGGCTCAAAGTGGTAAAAGTAGGTTTTTAATGCCGGCCCGATCTGTATCATTTTCTTATCGCTGCGCAAATCCACATCGACGTTTCATGGCGGTGGGGGTTTGCTGCTCAATCTTAGCAAAAAACCACCACAAAAGTCAGTTCGTACTGCGCAAACTCAGCCAAGAAAAAGAGGGATTTAAAACAGCTTCAGAACACAGTCCAGGCAATGAAATTGCCGAGTATCTAATTCCGTAAACCAAAAACACCCCGATATAAAAAACAAGGATTAGGGTGTAAGGGGTGACTTCCTTCTTTTTAATTAAGTCCGCTATCAATAATACGACTGCTATACCAATAATTAAAACATTTGAGATAACAACCGCCAGATTAAAGTCCGCATCGTGAAAACCCTAAAGTAAACACTTCAACCCTGGAAGTATCATCAGCAATTCGGTTCTGATGATGTACCGCATGTGCCGGGCAGAATTCCTCCTGTAAACCATTGAAAGCGGATGGAATTCGGAGAAGATAAAAAGCTGCGCGATGCTCAAAATATGACCGGCAATAGCAGCTCTTGGCGACGGTAAAAAAACTCATTTATTGTATGTTTTTTTTGTTATTAGGAACAATGAAAGAATCAATAGAGGTGCGGTTACATAAGAAAACCCACCGACGAAATGATGTAGTCTTACTTTCCCGCAACCAATCAACAGCGGCTGAGTTATGAGCATTAATATCCACGTGGACATCAGGACTCCGTGAACCTGATGCAGTAATTGGAATTTTCCAAAAACTTGAAAACGGATGAAATAATTCTTATTTAAACAAGAATTATTTATCATATATAAGGTTGAAAACAAAAGCCCTATGAGTTTGAATTTCTTTGATTAGACGGTGTTCATGACTTCCTATTACCGATCAACGAATTTTGAACGGCTTTGTTAACGACAAGCCCATGGCGTTTAGGTGGTGAAGTTTATTCCCTTCCAGCTTTTAGGTCTTCAGCCATCTTACCGTCGTGTTTGCGGAGGATGTCAGCGATAGCTCATTGGTGAGCTTGAATCCTGTTCAACACTTACCCGCCGGCGAACACTGGCTTGAAGCCCGCCTCGATCAGGATGCTCTTCACCTCTTCGCGCTTGTCGCCCTGGATTTCGATACGGCCCTCTTTCACAGTCCCGCCGACGCTGCAGGCTTTTTGCATCTTTCTAGCGAGATCCTTTTTCTCTGGCAGACTAATCCCCGGGAAATTGCTCACGACCGTTACGGCCTTGCCGCCGCGATGCGCGGTCTGGCGGATGATGTCCACGCGTCCTCGATTCGTGTTCTTCTTCCCGCGCTTAGAGGTTTTCTCTGGCACACCGGCAGACGCCGCGTATGACGGCTCCACGTTTGGAGAATCCTCCGGCCCAGCGGGCAATCCTTCCAACCCCTCCAGCGCGCCAAATGGATTCTGCTTCAAGCTTTCGCCCCCGCCCGTTGGTATACGTTGCTTCTTTCGACTCATCTTTCTTACTCATGGGAAAGGTTAGAACGTAGTTGGCAGCATTCTGAAAATCAACCTGATTAACAATTGCTGGGTTTCCAGAATAGATCCAAAACTGAGGGTTGATGGCTAATTCGCTGAAACTTTACGTCGACACCCCGAACCATAACCCTGCTGCGTCCAGCACGGGTTGCTAGTGCAACGCTAACCGGCAGACTGTTTTCATTGAATCTTTTTGCGGTTCCAGTCGGTTCCAATTCAACCTTCGTCTGGGCTTCGTGTTTTCGGAGGACGTCGGAGATTTCATCGTGAGCATAGTCTAACGGTGTATTGGCATTAATACTCAACGCATTCACATCCGCATCATAGGGCAGAAGCAGTTCAGCTATTTCCTTGTGGTCGCTACTAGCTGCACCAAGCAAAAGGATCATATCCGTTATCCTCCTTCACCTTCACCATTCACATTCGCACCAGCATCTAAGTGCTGTTTAATAGCTTCGTCCCATTCGTCAGCAGATTCGTGAATATCCACTCTTAGCCCACTCCCCACCAAAACAGTGCGGCTGCGATTGTTGTGAGTAGGAGGTGTTTCATTTCCCTTCAGCTTCCAGTTGCTTCTTGGTCTTGCCGCCGTTTACTTCGATTCCCCCGGTATAAACTGAACCCACGACGGCCCTTGTCCGGTGGGTTGCTGATAAATACGATTCAGCTTGCCGCTCGTTGAGTCACGCTTGTAGACGTGCAGATCATGCGAACGCTGTCCGGCGGCTATCATCCATTTGTTATCCGGATCGAGGTTAAAGGAGCGCGGTATGACGCCGGTCACAAACTGCCCGATGCTTGTGAGCTTACCGGTCTTTGCGTCCACCGAAAAACCAGCGATGGAGTTGTGGCCGCGATTGGAGGCGTAAACGAATCTACCATCGCGGGTGATCTCGATGTCGGCGCAGGTGTTTTGGCTACCATCGAAATCCTTCGGCAGCGTGCTTTGTGAATGGAACGCTTTGAGCTGGCCGGTATCGCGGTTGAAATGATACGCCGTAACGCTGTCGCCTTTTTCATCATCGCAATAAACGACAGGCAGCCCGGGATGAAACGCCAGGTGTCTCGGCTCGAGCCCGGCAGCCGGGCTCGCAGTAAGCGGATCGTTTTTCGTAAGTTTGCCTGACTTGGCATCGAAACGGAATTGGTAGACGGCATTCGGACCGGTGTGGGGAACAAAGGCAAAGCGGTTGGAACTGTCCGTGAGGATGGCGTGCGCGCAGCGCTTGGTTTCAATTCGACTGAGCGCACCCGTCTTGACTGCACCGTTTTCCGCCAGGGCATGACTGCCCACCACGCCGTCGCTGTAGCTGGCCCAGAGTAAAGTTTTTCCGGTCTGATCCGTTGCCACGTAGGCGGCATTGGCGCCGATTTTGGTCAGGCCAAGCGGGACCAACTTCTTCCCGGCATGGTCGATGCGAAAGGCTGCTACGCTGTTGGCGCTGCGAACCGAGACGTAGAGCCGCTGTCCGTCCGGGCTGACAAATTGCGAGCCGGGAGAGCCGGGAAGGTCGTATTTCGCATGATGTTCAAGTTTGCCGGAGTCGGACTGGAGTTCATAAAGATGCAGGGCGTTGTCCTTGCCGGCGGATACCGTCACAAGCATGGCAGCGATCAGGGCGTTTTGCATAGGGACGCAGACGCTAAACTTGGAATGCGAATGAAAAAAGGCTTATTTTATCTCTCAATGAATCTGTCACTTCCCTTCAGCTTTCAATTCTTTACCCGTCTTGCCGCCGTGTTTTCTATAGCTGAAACCGAGGTGTCAAAGCCGCGCCTTAATGACTTTGCCTGCGTAGTCCCCCAAATCCTCCTGGTACGCATAATATTGGCGGGCGCCCGGATTCCAGCTGTGGATGAAATACATTTGTCCGAACTTCACCCAGCGAACCGACCCGTCCACGTATGCCTGGTTGCCCCCCGTGGGAAAGCCGGCGTTATTGGCATGGGCCGGGTATCCTCCAAAAGCGGTTGGGCGACCGCCCCCCCATTTCCCGTCGATTCTTGCCGCGAGATCAGCAGCAATCAACATGCGGGGACTGACATTGCCGGAGTCAACCGGGCTGCGGGACTTGAAGGAGCCCGCCGGGTTGGTCCAGGTTTTGATTCCCCCAAAGTACTGGTAACCTGTAATGACCGACGGCCACTGTGTTTCCCAGACCGGGTAATGCTGGCCTGACCTGTAGCCTTTCAGGGGGTTGCCGGTATATTTCACACCGGGACAACTAAACACGGGATTCATGGACAGGCCATTGTAGGTGTATGGATCATTTCGCTCATCATAGCCGGCCGCTTTCCGGTGGGCCAGGTTGTACGGCACCCACGCAGCGACCTCCGGCGGATCAAAGGCCGTCAACACGGTATTGTGCCTTGCGATGAGGTAAACGCCCTCGTTGTCACCGACATACATCTCCGCCGCCGTCGCGATTTGTTTCATGTTGCTCATGCAGGTGGCCTGAAGCGCCTTGGCCTTCGCCTTGGCAAGGGCGGGCAGCAACAGAGCCGCCAGAATTGCGATGATAGCGATTACCACCAGCAACTCGATGAGAGTGAAACCTTTAATTCTTTTCATTTGCCTTCAGCTCTCAATTCTTCATCACCTTTTACTATTATCAGCGTGAAACATGAATTCAGCCCAGATTGGACGATGATCTGACAGTGGCTTTCCATATTTGACCCATTCTTTTTTATAACGATTCATTTGAAATTCTGCTTCTGGATTATTATGTGCGCTATTAATTATCCCGCCCCTAGTTACACTTACTTTTAAAGTCTTAGTTTTAAAAAAAATGTGATCAATCACTCCAGATTCATTACCAGACTCAATATGCTTGTGGGTACTAATCTTTACCGTATCAATCGGCAGTTCTTCCCAGATAGATTTCACTCCGATTTTATTGAAGGATTTTAACGCGCCTTCATTTAAATGATTATTAAAATCCCCTAAAATAAACAAGTTCTCACTCGCGAAACTACTGATCAAGTTTTCCGCAATAAAAGCTGCTGCAGATTCTTCAACCTCTAGTTGCCCGGGTATGTGAGTTGAGTAGATTGTTAGCGGCACACCCCTTATGTTTGCTTTTGCTGATACTAACGATGCAGGTTTCCATCCTTTGGCATTTATTACAACTTCCCCTTTGTCGAATAACGGAAACCGACATAATATTGACTTGTATTTATTCATGTGATTTGCAGAAGAAATTTTACCAACATGGACATGCTCCATCCCTAATACCTGACCAACACGCGCTGTCCAGTCGCCATTAGGCACTTCATTGAAACAAATAACATCCAAGTCATATTCCTTGAACATTTCACCTATTGATTGCGGTTTTGCCCACAAACCAAACAATACATTGTAAGCTGCAAATCTAATTCCTATTTTAGCTTCTATATTTACTTTATTCTTTAATTCTCCTTGTTCAAATGAGGTTTTTGAAGAAAGATTTATTTTCTCATTAAGGGGTCGTAAACTCGCAAATGAGGTGTAAGCCCCGCACCCCACCAACATCACGGCTGCCGTTGTTGTGAGTAGTAGATTTTTCATAGACGCAAGAGAGTCTCAATAGTCTAGTTGATGATTTCAAGAGCTAAATACCTTCGCTAGAGTCGGGTACTTATCCCTTATTCACATGGCGAAGGGCCACCTCTGCGCCTCTAATGAAGTTGAGCGGGCATAAACTTAACCTAAACGTAATCGCTTCGCTTGCCCCTTTGCGTGTTCATCGTTCAGGGGCCAGTAGTCAGACTAATCTAACGAGGACTTTGGTTGCGATGGAAGCGTTCTGCTTTTTCTTAACTGTTTAGAGTTTCGCTTGAACTTGCATCACCGCTGTCTCTTTTAGTGGAACCTGCCTTTGCAGTTGTTCGGTAGGGCCGATCGCTTAGGCTCAACCTGGCATAGGAAACACTTCTTCGGTACCAAAGTCCTCGTATTGCTCGACTGCTTGAATCGAAAACCCGTCAAAACGATTTGTCTGAAGAAGACTTTCTGGAAGAAGAATAGGCACCAAAACAGGTGCCCCCGACGTTTGTTGTTTTTTTGTTCACTGTTTGTATGCCTTAAACAGTGATTTAGATGCCGGAATTCGGCCCTACTAAAATGGTACCAGTGGAGGGAATCGAACCCACACTCTCGTGAAAGAAGCGGATTTTGAATCCGCCGCGTCTACCAATTCCGCCACACTGGCTACCTGAATTTACTCAATAAAACCGGGCGTTTTCTGGTTTTTAAGGTTCACCTCAACCACCCGTTGTGCTAGTTTTTGTGCTACTATTACAAGATGAAACACAACGAAACTCGCAGCAACAACACCCCCCCCCGCGACGACACGTTGCCGACGCGAGAAGGAGTTAAGTATCAAAAAGTTTATGACGGACGCAAGCGTAGAATTCGCGGCCTCTGGAATCGTGGCGGCGTGTTCTACGCTCAGCTCTCGCTCCCAAACAGATAAACCGACTGACACCATTAGGGATAGAGAAGCAAAACTGAAAGGAAATGAGAAGCTTAGATCAGTCTAATTCACATCCATAATTATGTCCGAAGTCAAAAACGACAAAGACGCGGCCCAGGGCACCCCTGGGGTTATTCACAATGGCGCCGATCAATCCGGCACCTACGGGGGGGCTTTGTGTTTTTGTCGACGGATGCTTTTGGCATGAGTAGTAGTTTCATTTGCCTTCAGCTTTCAACCAATCCACAACGAGCGAAAGAGGCCTTTAATCGTTGGGATGCCAATGTCGTCCCCCACCTTGGAACCCACCTGCGGCCAGATTACAGTGTACGGTTGCTAAGTTATTACCTCAGAAATTGATGGTAAACAACAGAGCTCAATCGGATGAAACACCTTTCCCTTGCACAATAACAAATAGTAAAAAATATATATACCCTTAAACCATTGCAAAACCGGCTGCCCCCCGTTATTTGGTCGTGCTTGTGAACCTCATCGACAAAAAAAAACAGATGACTGCGCGTCTGTCGGTGACTCCAAGGACACTGGAGAACTGGATGAAGAGGGGTCTTGTCCCCTACATTAGGATTGGCAGAGTGGTGCGATACGACCTTGAGGAAGCGATGCGTACCCTAAAGCGGCGTTAGGGGCGCAACTATGGGATAGACGTGTGAGCAGAGGGCGTGCAAAGGATTTGTGCTACTTTGTGTGCTACTTTTCGCCTGCGCAAGCAGGGGTGAAGAAAACGATTTTTCCTAGGAAATAGAGGGATTATGAAACAAGAAAATACCCCAAAAAGAAGTTTTAAGGCTGAAGGCATTTTGCGGCAACAGTTAAAACGGCTTGAAAACTGCGCTTATCGGATTGACAGTTCCCTTGATATGAAATCATTACTCGTTTCAATCGTGGCAGCCGTACTTGTGGGTTGTGGAGAATCACAGCAATCATCTTCAACAGATGAGGGGAAGCCGGTTGAACCAGTTGCTCGGTCTTCACAACCACCAAAAAATAGCTCAAAAATAAAGGCACCAAAGGTTCCAATTCATAAAGCTGCATATGAAGGAAATTTTGAAATTGTAAAACAACATCTAGCTGCTGGTACAGATGTGAATAAAGAAACTGATTTCATTGCATCAAGCAGCCGCTGGTGGTCATATGTCTATAGCATCACTATCTAATCGAAAAAGGAGCGAATGTGAATGCAAATGGATCAGGGAAAGGATCCCCATTGTTAGTCGCAGCTAATGCAGGTAATAAAGAAATTGCCGAATTATTGATTGAAAAAGGAGCGGATGTGAATTCTGCTGATGACGATGGCAGTACATCTCTTGATTGGGCTGAATCAGAAGAAAATAAAGAAGTCGCTGCTCTACTCCGCAAACACGGGGGCAAGACGGGTGCTGAACTTTGGGCCGAAGAATCATATTTTGGCGCTGCTAGCTTAGGGGATATTGAAGCAGTTAAAAAGCACTTGGCAACTGGTACGGATGTGAATTTAATGGATGAGGAGTACGGGGCGATTCCTTTGCATCGTGCGGCTGGTGGTGGGCACAAGGAAGTTGTGGCACTACTCATCACCAAAGGAGCCGATGTTAATATAAAGGATGTTGATAGTGAAACACCATTAGATTGGGCTGAATCAGAAGAACATAAAGAAACCGCTGACATCCTCCGCAAACACGGCGGCAAGACAGGTGAAGAACTAGAACCCTCTGAAGCCAATACGGAAGCTTCATTGGGGGAATCGCCAATGGAAGTACAAGCAGAAGCGACGGGGTTCGACGTTTCAGACATCTCAATTTTCCTTGCTGCCGATGCAGGGAATATTGGAGCCGTCAAAAAGCACTTAGCGTCAGGTGAGAATGTGAACTCGCAGGACCCAGAACTTGCAACTCCTTTGCATTATGCGGCTAGTGGAGGTCACAAGGAAGTCGCCGATTTTTTCATCGAAAAAGGTGCAACTGTTAATGCCTTGGGGGTTCATGGAACACCGCTAGATAATGCCATCAGACAAAACCACACCGAAGTCGCCGAACTCCTCCGCAAACACGGCGGCAAGACGGGTGAAGAATTGAAAGCTGAGGGAAAATGAATAAATTCTGAATACAATAATATCTAAATGAAAAAATTGTATGATGCAAGTGAAGGTCTAAGTATCGGGAAACAAGTAATATGTGCTCTGTTAGCCTGTGTTATAATAATATGTATTTTTGGTGGGGTGTTTTTGGCCGGTGCATTTTTATCAGACTACTATAATGATAATAGAGGATGGGTGATAACCATTTTAATGGCGGTGTCTGGTCTTAGTTTGTTGTGGTTTCTTGTTTGTCGCAGTTTTGTGACGAGGATTGAAAATAAAGAAACGACTCCTGTTAATGAATTAAGTGCTGGAGATGTAGAAATCGTTGGTAAAGTTAAGTCTGTAGGTGAATCAATTATCAGCCCAACGGGGCACAATTGTGTGTATTATGCCTCTTATTGGGTGAATAAGATTTATACTCATAGAGGCAATGGCGAAAGCGGTGGCTCTACTGATATAAGTTATGTTCTGGTAGCAGATAATGTTCGCAATTCTTCATTTGTTATTGCAGATGAATCTGGAGAGATAGAATTAGATTTGAGCGATGTTCAATATCAAAGCGTGCATGGTTTGTGGATGAATCAATTTAAAGGTATCAAATTAAAGAATCCACAACGAAGCCCTATTGGTGGAATTGCATCCTCACAATATGAAGAATATAATTTAAAAGCAGGAGATAATTTTTATTATAATGGAGCTATTGGGGAATTTAATTATAAAGACAAAACTGAAATTTCCGATTTACCCCCTATTATCGGAACTGCCAATAGAGATAAAGCTGAAATTTCTGATTTGCCTCCTGTTATTTTAAAGGAGTCTGAATGGACACTTCCCGAAATCCCAGCTGGCACAAGAAAATGGAAACTAGAAGGTGGGATAATAGGCAACAGGACAGAAGAAGACATTGGCAGTTCTTATCAAAAAGGGATGAATATTTCATTAGTTGTTACAATTATATTATGGGTAATAGTAATATTTCTTCTTTTTTTGCCTTCGGAAATTTACCGTATACTAAAAGAAATCATAGGGTAACCCAACGTTTTAATTGTTTTACTGCTCTTATGTTTGCGTGGGACTGTACTCCCAGCTATTGGTTATATTCTATGGCTACTTTTTGACATATATTTCAAATGAAAACTAAACCAACCCGCTCCACCACTTGAACGCCACAGGGTTGTTATTCAGCGGCAGCAGTTAAAACGGGTTGAAAACTGGGGTCAGCGGGATGACCGTCTGTTCTGCGTAATGAATCAAAACAAGAAAACGTTTATATTTTTATTTGGTGGGATGGCCGTGATGGTCGTTACAACGGTCTGTGGAGCGGTGATTATGATTGCATTGGATGACGCCGCAGGAGGCAGCCTGGATGGAACAACAAGGAGACAAGGGAACCGAGACGGAACTGAGCAACCCCGCCTACAAAGGAAAGTGGGGTGGCAGGGAAGTCATTCAATAGGAGTGGCTTGACCCATCCCACGATTCCCGAGCCATTAGATCTTTAGCTGAGCAGCCCCCGTTAGACCAACTGATACACGATTCGATCACCATGAAACGACTCCTCTCAACCCTTGCCGCTTTCGCCCTCGCCTACACGAGCGCCTGGGCTCGCCCCAATGTGCTCATCGTCATGACCGACGACCAGGGCTATCCAGAACTCTCGGTACACGGCAATCCAGTCCTTCAGACACCTCATCTCGATCGCCTGCACAGCCAAAGTCTTCGCCTGAGCGACTACCATGTCACACCGATGTGTACACCTACACGGGGTCAGTTGCTAACCGGAATCGATGCCGCTCGGAATGGCGCTGCGAACGTGAGCAGCGGCCGCGCTCTCCTGCGACCGGAGATTCCCACCATGGCCAACTACTTCGGCGATGCGGGTTTTGCCACCGGTGTTTTCGGGAAGTGGCACCTCGGCGCCAACTATCCGTATCGCCCGCAGGATCGGGGATTCCAGGAAAGCGTCTGGTATCCGTCTTCCTCGATCCCGTCCGTGCCTGCGTATTGGGGGAACGACTATTTTGATGACGTCTACACACGCAACGGCAAGAACGAGCGGTTCAAGGGCTACTGCACCGATGTGTTTTTCGCGGAAGCCAAGGCGTTCATGAAGAAATCGACCAAGGCCAAAAAGCCCTTCCTTTGCTATCTCGCGACCAATACCCCACATGGTCCGTTCATCCCGAAGCCTGAGGATCGGGAAGTGATCGCTGAAAGACTGAAGGATCCACAGTTTGATCACCTCAAAGATAACTTGAAGAAGAATCTCGCCAATTACCTGGGCATGATCCGAAACATCGATGCCAACATGGGGGGCTTGATGCAGTTCCTCGATGATGAAGGGCTGACTGACAATACGATTCTGATCTTCCAGACTGACAACGGCAGTCTTCTCGGTCCCCAGTATTTCAACGCGGGGATGCGGGGCAAGAAAACGGAACTCTGGGAAGGAGGACACAGGGTTCCCTGCTTCATCCGTTGGCCCAACGGCAATCTCGCAAAACCGCAGGACATCGGCGGATTGACTCAGGTGCAGGACATTCTGCCGACCTTGTTGGACTTATGCCAAATCAATGCAGAGAGCGGACCCGAGTTTGACGGAATGAGTCTCGCTCCGGTTTTACGGGGTGAACAACAGGTTTCCGATGAGAGGGTTCTCATCATGAACTACAGCAGGATGCCGGGCTTCTCGAATTATCCATCGCCCCATAGCCAAACACAGATGCGGGCCGACCAGGCGGGCGTGCTGTGGAAGCGTTGGCGCCTTTTGGAAGACAGGGAACTCTACAATCTGGACTCTGATCCGCTCCAGCAGACCAACATCATCGATCAACATCCGGAGGTGGTGGCGAAACTACGAAAGCGCCTTACCGCGTGGTGGGACAGAGTCGGCACGACTGCGAACGAGGAGCAGCGCATCATCATTGGAACAGAACACGAGAATCCCACCAAACTATCCGGCACCGAATGGCTCGATGTGTTTATCGATCAACAAAGACAGATTCTCAAAGGCTCACAGAAGAGCGGCTATTGGCTGATCGACGTGGCTCAGGCGGGCGAATACGACATTGAGCTTCGTCGCTGGCCCAAGGAAGCCGATGGGACGATCAGCGGAACCTTGCCCGATGGGACCGGCACGGCGCTACCTATCACCCATGCGAGTCTTTTCGTTAGCGGCCACAATCACATGAGCATTGGCAAAAAACGCGCCTATCAATTTGAGGGCCTGACCAAACGAGTCAGGGAAGTAGACAAAGGAGCTGTTTTTACGATGAAGTTAAAGAAAGGCCCCACAGCTTTGCACACCTGGTTTAAAGGCAGGGATGATACGATGCTAAGCGCCTACTACGTTTACGTCACGCGGCAATAGACTCACCTCATGAGAACCATAAGATACAAACTGCTCGAATATTTTGAAAACGGAACTGTTCAACTCTTCAATCTGAGAGATGACATGGGTGAGCAAAACGATCTATCGAAAATTGAAGGCCGGAAGGCCAAGGAACTCACAGCAAAGCTTCATCAATGGCGCAAAGATGTAGATGCGCAAATGATGCCCCCCAATCCTGATTATGACATTGCTCTCGACCCATGGTCAGGAAAGGAAACATCTAAAGGGTCAAAGATCGTTAACGCGCCGGGATACATGAACACTTCGACACAGAAGCTCATACTGACCTACAGCAGACGCTCGGAAGCCGTATCCAACTTCGGCACAACGAGCGGCTGGAACCACGAGCATCTCTGGTGCAACTCCTACGACAATGAGCAAATAATCAACCCGTCCAGACTAACGAAAGCTTTGGCCCAATTTGGATAACTCGATCACCTCAATACAGATAAGACCGTTCATTTTGTGCGGGCGGTTAGGTGACTCGGGCAATCGCCAGTTGGCAAAACGTTGCCTATCTTGGAATGACTAGGTTTCATTCCAGCTAGGGGGCTGACTTGATCAAACGAAAAAACGACGCCGCAGAAACCACTGACCTCCTCCGCAAACACGGTGGCAAGACGGGTGAAGAATTGAAAGCTGAGGGGAAGTAGCCAACCCACCTCTGCGGCAACAGTTAAAACGCCTTGAAAACTGCACTCATCGGGTTGACGGTCGGTTCACCATGAAATCACAACTGATCGCAATCGTCGCAGCCGTGCTGGTTGTGGGGTGCGCTACGACGCAGCAACCAAAACCGCCGACAGCCAAAGCACCAGACATCTCTATTCACGATGCTGCTAATACTGGAAACATCGAAGCCGTCAAACAGCACTTGGCTGATGGTGTGGATGTGAATGTAACGGCTGATGGTGGATTTACTGCTTTGCATTTTGCGGCTAGTGAAGGCTACAAGGAAGTGGTCGAACTTCTTATCGCCACTGGTGCGGATGTGAATGCGACGTCTGATCGTGGCGTTAAACCACTAGATGGGGCCACAGATCCGCACGCCACCCTTGATCGCCAGCCCGAAATTGCCAACCTCCTCCGCAAACACGGCGGCAAGACGGGTGAAGAATTGCAGCCGCCCAGTCAATTGCTACCAATCCCGGATAATCTCGTGGTCCTGACCTTCGACGACGGCAACAAGTCCGACTTCGCCAACGTCCCCAAGGTCCTCAAGAAGCACGGATTTGGAGCAACCTTCTATGTCACCGAGGGACTGGGGTTTCTCAAGAACCCGCAGAACTACCTCTCCTGGGAGCAGATTCGCCAACTCCACGAGATGGGCTACGAGATTGGAAACCACACTCAGCATCACCGCAACGTCACTCGCTTGAAGGCGGAGGAGTTCGCGGCATCGCTCGCACACATCGACAAGCGTTGTGCTGAAAACAAAATCACCAAACCTGTGACTTTCTGCTTCCCTGGATTTCAGGACAATCATGCCTCCGTGAAAGTGTTGGAGGAGCATGGCTTTCTTTTTGCCCGGCGCGGCGTGGGGCCCGAATACAAAGACCCCGGCAAAGGAGCGAGAGGTCCGGCCTATGATCCCAAAGTCGACGATCCGCTCCTTGTTCCCACCACCGGCTACGACGGACCCGATTGGAAAATGGAAGACCTCAAATGGGCGGTCGATCAGGCCAAGGGCGGAAAGATCACCGTGCTCTGCTTTCACGGCATCCCCGCCATCGAGCATCCCTGGGTCAGTACTGACCTCAAAGATTTCGAAAAGTACATGCAGTATCTCAAGGACGAAGGCTGCACCGTGATTGCCATGCGCGATCTCGCCAAGTATGTTAATCCTAATAACCGCCCCCAAAAAGCGGACCCCTATCAACCGATTCGCACACGTGTCGCGGAGATGAAGAAAAAGGCTGCTGAAAAGGAATAGGTCCTTGTTCATAGTGCCAAAACCATGAATCGCCTCTTCGTTGCCTTGTTGGCAGTCTCCTTCCCCGTCAGTGCCTTCGGTGCGCCTGGTTTGATCGCCGAGTATTTCGACCTCCACGAAAAACTGGGCGATGAATACGAAGTGCCCACCGGCCTGCAGCCCTGGCTGGTGCGCATCGACAAGCAGGTGAACTTTCCCGAAACGCCGGGTGAGTTTTACGGCTCAAAGCTTTCCGATCAGTTCATGGTGCGTTGGAGCGGCACTCTCAACATCGCTACAGAAGGCGATTACAAGTTCCTCATGAATTCCGACGACGGGTCGCGGCTTTCGATTGACGGCCAGCTCGTGGTTGAAAACTGGGGACCGCACAGCATGACAAAGAAGAGCGGCTCGATCAGCCTGCGCCCCGGATCCCATCGAGTCACAATCCTCTACCAGGAAGGCGGAGTCGGAGCTGGGTGCATTGCGACTTGGATCCGTCCCGGAGGAAAAGAGGAACCAATCCCCGCTTCGATTTTGTCCCACGATCCGAAGAGACTGAAGGCGATCAAGTGGGATCCGGCGCCCTTTGCGAAAACGCCGACGCAAACTCCGCCCCTTCCGATTCGCGATACCGGGATGTTTCCGGCTCGATTCGGAAGCTTCGCAGGCAATGCCCTGCGGGTGGGCCAGGACAAGAAGGGCGACAACCTCGTCTTCCGGGGACAGATCATCCGCCTCAACGAAGAAGGCAGCGCCTGCATCGTCTTCGACGCGGACACCATGCGTATGGCGGCGGGGTGGACGAAGGGCGGCCTGCAACTGAAAGGCGGCCCGATTAGCGGCGGTAACGATGTCTTCCCGTTGTTCGTCGGCAAGGCGCTCTTCACGAATGCCGCCGCGCCGGGCTGGGCCGACAGCGAGGGAAATTTCCGCGAACCGCGGAGCGCGGAAGACGGCGCCTATCCGCCACTGGGTCCCTTGCCGAAAACACAGGCACACTACCGTGGGCTCTACGCGCATGGCGACAAGGTGGTGTTGCGCTACACAGTCGGAAAAGACTCCATCCTCGAAATGCCGGCCCTCGAGAATGGCGTGATCACACGCACGATCCAGGGCACGTTTTCCAGGCCCGCCACGATGGTTTTGGCCAAGGTCGACGGCGCGCCGAAAATTCGGGTAGTCGGGGCGAACCTCATGGCAACAACCGGGAGGCACGGCATCGTGTTGCAGATACCCGCCGGGAGAACTCACCTCAAGATCGCCTACGGCACCGGGGTGGTATCCGCAAACCTCGAGGATCTCACCCCCTACACGGAGGGCGGCCCCAGCCGCTTTCCGGCGACCGTCACGACCAAAGGAAGAATCGCTCAAGATGATGGCATCTCCGCCTACCTGCTCGATCGCCTCACTCTCCCCTACGAGAATCCCTACGGGATGAAGATGCGGATTGGGGGCTTCGACTTCTTCACCAGCGACCCGAGCCGCGCGGCTGTCTGCACCTGGGACGGCGACGTCTGGATCGTGAGTGGAATCGACGAGAAACTCGAGAACCTGCAGTGGAAACGCTTTGCGGCTGGAGGCCACGAAACTCTCGGCCTCACCATCGTCGACGATGTCATCTACACGGTGGGCGACGACCAAATCACGCGCTACCATGACATCAATGGTGACGATGAGGCGGACTACCACGAGAACTTCAACAACGATTGGGAACTCACCACCAGCTTTCATGAGTTCTGCTTCGATCTGCAGAGGGCTCCGAACGGGGACTTCTACTTCGCCTATGGCAGCCCCGTGCTCGGGGGCGGGCTGAGCTTCAGTCGCATGGGTCGCCACCACGGCTCGATCATTCGCGTCTCGAAAGATGGATCGGAGATCGAGCGCTACGCCACCGGTCTGCGAGCACCTAACGGAATCGGGGTGAGCCCCACTGGACAGATCACCTGCGGGGACAATGAGGGCACCTTCGTGCCACGCTGCCCGATCCACTGGATCGACAAGGGAGAATTCCTTGGAGTGGTCGATGCGGCAGCCAACTACGCCAGCATGAATACCACCACGACCGTTGCCCAGCGTCGCGGGAACCGGGACAAGCACCTCGACCCGGGCGAGGCTCCCGTGCCGCTGGCCTGGCTCCCCAAGAGCGTCGATAACTCGAACGGCGGCCAGGTGTGGGTCACCAGCAAAAGATGGGGGCCGTTCCAGGGAGAGATGCTGCACCTCAGCTACGGACAGAGCGCGCTCTACCTCGTTCTTAAGCAAAAGTGTGGAGATCTCATTCAGGGCGGAGTCGTCAGAATCCCAGTGCGCCCAACCTCCAGCGCGATGCGCGGCCGATTCAACAAGAGGGACGGTCAGCTCTATGTGGCCGGACTCAGAGGTTGGCAGACCAATGCCGCGCGCGAAGGAGGACTCGATCGCGTTCGCTACACCGGACGGAAAGTGAAGATGCCCAGCGCTCTTGAAGTTCGTGACGGCGGAATTGTGATCGGCTTCACGGAGAAACTCGACAAGGCGCTGGCAGAAGACCCGGGCAGCTATGCGCTATCAGGAAGCGACCTGCGCTGGACACACGCCTACGGAACATCGGAGTACCAAACCGGACATCGCGATTCGGATGCCCCGCCGAAAGGCCGCACCAGGTTCACGGTCGATTCAGCGAGGCTCCTGCCGGATGGCAAATCGGTCTTTCTCAAGGTGGATGACCTGCGACCGGTCCACATGATGGAGATCAAAATCGATCTCGAGACCGAGAGCGGTGACGAGATCGTGAGCAAAATCTGGAATACGATCCACGTGACGGAGTGATTCCAATGAGCAGATCGGCTGAGGAAGACTTGATCAACTGAAGAGATCCATCACCGTAGCGATCTCAGTTATACTATTGGCTAGCTTCTGCTGTTGGAAGAGGTCGCAAGGAGGTTGTCGAACTATTAATTGTCGTAGGTATTGATTTAACACAATGAGTGATTTCCATAAAACACCGCTAGATTATGCCAAAGGAGAATCTTGGGCGCACTCCGAAGTCAAAGCCGTGAAGAGGCAAACCGCCGACCTTCTCCTAAAACACGGCGGCAAGGTGGGTGATTGGTTGAATGCTGATTAATCTATTCACAAAGCTGCCAGTGCAGGACACATCGCCGACGTAACCATTATAACGAAGTAGTTTCAAGAAGCAGTGCTACATGGTTAAGCTGGCGGATTAGATAGACACATGAACAATAAAAATTATTACAGGATAATACTTAGACGAAAGCACAAGTTTGCTGCTAAGTCCGATCGAAACAACCGGCATCCTCCGCAAACACGGCAGCAAGACAGCTGGAGATTTAAAAGCTGAATGGAAATGATTGCCCAAAAGAACTAATGCGATCTCTGATTCGAACACTACTATCATGCGTCGCACTCACTATGTTTGTCAGGCAATCAAACGCACAAACTACCAGCAAGCCAAAAATATTATCTGCTGTTCCTGTCACGCAATTGGATGCCTCTAAAATCCAAACGTGGATGTTGCCACCTCTCCGCATCAAAGAAAAGCCCTCGAAAGCTCATACACAAGGACTTCTTGTCCATCAAAACGGATTTTTTGTTACAGCACGCCGAGACGATATAAAACCACGCCGCGCTCTTCTACTCTGGTTACGCTGCAATCCAAGTAACCAGAAAGTAAATTGCAACGAGAGCAAGAGGAATTGGACTAAAATCTGGGATATTACGCCAACCTCCAAGCCTGCGAACTGGTCTGGAATGCTTGATCACCCCGGCGGATTTGATTCCGACGGTGATAATCTTTGGATTCCAATCTCACAAAGTCATCGTAACGGTAAGACCCTAGTCCGCAAGTTCTCAATACGTTCTTTGATAGACAAAGGTGATGCGACGCCTACCGAAAGTATAACCATTAAGGACCACATAGGTGCGATCGCGGTTTCACGAAGTCCAAAGCGCCTCTTTGGTGCTAATTGGGATACTTTGCTTACCTACGAGCTTCCTGTAGATGGCAACCCCATACAACACTACGAGCGCAACTCGTTCATTCGAAATTTGCCTAATTGGTCGATTGCGGTGCAGGACTGGAAGGTACACGAGGGGTTCTTGATCGCAAGCGGGCTCGACAAGAGTTCCAAGTTACTAGCAAGTCGTCCGCGCTCCTTAATCCAGTTGATCAATATTAAGACACGGCAAATCACCGCGGAAATCAGACTGCCCCAACGTGCGTCAGGAAACTTTACGCGAGAAGGCATGTCGGTCTTCAATGAACATATCTGGCTACTACCAGATGATCTCGGTAAAGAGAATAAACTCTACCGATTCCCACTTAACGAACTATTAGAGATAGAACAAGAAAGCCTTCGGGTGAAGGATTAAAAACTTAAGAAGTTTTTCAAGAGCTGTGTTCTGTTTCATTATAACTCCTCGGGGTGCTCATAATAGTAAGCTTCGGTTTTATCGTCGTAAATAGCTTTTTGTGGCCGAAACCTGTTGAAAAGTTCTAATTTATCAGAGTCTGACAAAGGTATTATTGATTTAAACGCGATGTCAGCTCTAACTCCGTTATCCCGGTTGGAGCTACCATCCCCCGGCGGAAGGGAGTCAACAATCTGATTGAGGGAAGGCCCGCCAACACCCGAGTATATATTGCCGTTATTACTGTTCCTATAAATCACGTAGAAAATATTACTGTTATCAATAATATTGTAATCCGCCGTATATGCCTCCGTAGTATTCGATCCCCCTATTGTTTTTGGCTTTGTGTGATTAACGTAAGTGTTTTGTGCATCCAAAGGTTTAAGCTCAAGAAAGCTGTAAAAACTTTGGTTGTAGTTAAGCCAACCGGTTTTAAGCGCTTTAGCCTTGGTAGACACTGCATTTTGGTTCCTGTCCATTAAGTATTCAATGAGCCCAGACCCTCTATTGGAAGTATTCATATAACACCACCAAAGATCATTCCCCCCCGATGTGTAGTGATCAAAGCCGTGAGTCTGCTCACCGACAAAGAAAAGTTCGCCTGTATCCAAATGGTATTGCGCCTCTCTCCAAGTATGAGATTCAATTTTTGTTCTTAAGACAATCCCGCTGGGTATTTCCCTGAATTCAGATGCAGCTTGATAAAATAACCTATCTTTATCTGTAGGAATTGACACCCCGGAATTTGCCCCGGGAACAATAAACCATTCAATAAAATCATTGGAGGAGAGCAAATAAGTATTTTCAGGGAATTTTATTTTAACCGCTTCTAAATCTTTTTCGATGGAGATTTCAGGTTTATCCGCTACAGGAGTGAACCTAAGCAGATAATTTTCAACAAGTTTTCTGTCAGGGTCACTGAGGGCGGAACTGAATATAATAAGCTGTTCAATCTCTCCAACAAAGTCGTAACCGGTTGAACTGTATGCACCAATGACTATCGCTGCGTTAGCTTGGATATTGTTTGAAGGCGCCCCTCCAACATTTAAGTTTTCTCCGTTGGCATAAAAAGCATGACTGTCGACTGTTAGCACAGTACTCCAAACCGTGGTCACTCCGTCATAGGCCGTAATGTCATCCCCAGAGTAGGTTGTTCCGGTGTACTGCTCCACGACAAACCCTCCCTTGCTGTCATCCCTTTGGTGAGATGTATTATTTGAACCAATATTATATACATATGTACCCGATGAGGCAAAAGGAGCTTCTGCTTTGTAGTGGCCCAGCCAAAAAACAGTGAATTCCTTGGATTCAGCATTGGACAGTGTCCCTTTCAGAAATCTCCCATCCCCACCGACACTTGTATCGTCGAAAATTAATTTACCATGACGGCCATATTTGATGAGTTCCGGCGCTCCGTTCCCCCCTTGAGCTGAGCGGACAATCATCTCATCCAGAGAATCACCATTGCCATCTATCGGAGTCCATGAAACGACAACTCCACCATCGGTCTCAACTCCCGTTTTGCCGTCGTAGTGGGCCACCAATGATTCAAACGCCTGGGTTGATAAATCAGGAATATCCGAGGACAGCCCCTTGCCCAACATGTTACATGTCAGAGATAGTAAGCTCATGGATAAAATTATAATGGAATAAGCATTCATGAATGCAATTTTACTAAACGAAGCTTTCTTTTTTATGTTTCTCAAATACGGTGGCATAAGGAAAAGTTTTCCAGTTGCTGCCAGCTGTCAAGTGCTTTATGGCGCATAAGAATTTACTGTGAAAACAATGAGGATTAGATATTAAATAACTAGGGTTAGACTTTATCTACTTCACTATTTGTTCCAATTAAAAGTGTGAATTTTCTGATTAGTATGGCGGAGTCTGTCAACAAAACTGAAACCACCTACATCCTGTCTAAACACGGTGGCAAGACGAGTGAAGCATGTAAAGCTGATCGCAACTAAAAACCGCCTCTGCGGCAACAGTTGAAACGCCTTGAAAACTGCATTCAACGGTATAAATGTCGGTTCACCATGAAATCACAACTGATCGCAACCGTCGTAGCCGCGCTTCTGGTTGGATGCGGGGGGGCGCAGCTGTTCTCTCCTGTTGAACCCGCCGAACCAGTTGCCAAAAAGCCAGCGCAGCAGTCGTCTCCACCTCAGGCGAGCTTAGCGGCAATCTATCCAAGGCCAGTTTTCGAGCCCATGAGCCTTGAGCAATACAAGGCAGCTCATCCCAACTTGCCCGGGCTTGATTGCGGCATAGAAAAATTCTTTGATACGTACATCAATGTCTTTGGTGTCACCATTGCAGCAATGCCAAATACACCCCTGCCCGAGATCATTCACGCGGCAAAGATCTACGCCCAGCTCATCGACAACGACGAAAACTTCATCCCGGACGATCCAAGAATTTTCGATTATCATCAGAAAGATCCCGAGGGACGGAATTACCTCATCGTCCTGGTCGATACCAAGGCACTGGATAACGCATGGATCGCCTTCAAGCCCGGCCAGCCCTTCTGGGTTCCGGCGCAGGCGCTTCGCCCCGGGCACTCCGGCGTCGGACACTCGCGGGACGGCGAAATGGACATCGCGGTCGAAGAATTGTTCCACAAGTACGGCAAAGCGTTCCAGGCTGTTTACCCGAAGGATTTTGGTCTACCAGACGAGGAGGCCGGTGATACGTGGTCGTCAACCTTGTCCGATGCAATGGATCGAGCACGCGGTATCGACCGGACGGTGAAGCCTGTGGATGGCAGATGGGTCTATCCGGAAAGCGCTTGGTATTCGTACAACGCGACCTCATGCGGTTGGGGATGCCAACTCGATGAGTACCTGTGGCACGTCTGGGCCACGAATATCGGTTACAATGAGATGCTCACAAGAGCACCTGAGGCACCCAAAGAGGAGGCCAAACCCCGAGGCTGGTGCGAGAACCTTCACTCCGAATGGAAGCCATGCACCAGGCAGGAGCTCAAGGAGATGGATTTTGCTGCCTATCACTTAATCAACAACAAAAACTATCAACTGCCCACTAGTATCCCCTTCGGCGAGTATGGTGGCAACAAAGTCGAATATCACGGTTACGAAATGGACGTGCGACCCAATAAGGGACAGCGTTTCACCATCAACCGGAACTTCAATCCGAAGCTGACATTAAAACGCGGAAACACCTATTACTTCGATCAATCCCTAGAAACCAATGCTGGCTTTCCACTCAGATTTTCCACGGCTAAGGACGGCTCTCACCGTGGAGGCGAAGAGTATCGAGAAGGCGTGGCGGTCAAAGGTGTGCCAGGAAAGCGAGGTTCCTATGTCAGGATCACCGTGGCCGACAAAGCGCCCGATCAACTTCATCTGTATTGTTCAGATCAACTCGGGATGGCCGGTGAGAGCATTCTTGTGATCGAGGATTGATTTGAGCGGCTATTCCTGACTACCGCATGGAGAGCAAAAACCAAACCGCTCCGGGTTCTAATTATTCATCACAATTCCAATTGAAGACGGAGCCAAGACGGCTTTTCTGGCCGGCAAAATGAAGACCGTTGACCAGAATCGGACGAAGCAATGATCAAGCTAGCTGAGAAACCCCTTAAGTAGCTGGTGATAAAACAATAAAAGAATGGAGCGGGTAGTGAGCCTAGAACCCGCGACAGTCACCTTGGAAAGGTGAATATTTAAAAACCTTAAAAACACTTATTATTTAATAAAAACACCGATTTTAGCCCTTTTCTGCTTTACATGCACACAAGCTTTCTCGTGAAATTATTATAGTATTAATTTATAACTTTCAATATTGAGCGTAAAATCAATTTTACTAATTCTTCGTCAGGGGCAACTCTGTCTCTTTCCGGAACTAATCCGGCTCAGACAAGAAAGAAATGAAAATCAAAATACTGATAGCGCTTCTCATAGGATTGAACCTCGCATCCCCCACAACGCCCGTAGCCCAACCCGGACAACCGAAATCCACAGCCGGAGCGGACTTGGCCAAGTGCCCAGTGATGGGACATTCCAACCCACCCATCGCTCGCCACACGGCGGCTGGAGCCATGTCCAACCCTTACTGGTGGCCGAATCAGTTGAACCTAAAGATCCTTCATCAAAACTCGCGCAAGGGGAATCCAATGGACGCGGATTTCAACTACGCCGAAGAGTTTAAGAAGCTGGACCTCGACGCCCTAAAGCAAGATCTCGAAGCATTGATGACCACGTCGCAGGAATGGTGGCCGGCCGATTACGGGCACTATGGTCCGCTCTTCATCCGCATGGCTTGGCACAGTGCCGGAACATACCGCGTTCACGACGGCCGCGGCGGCGCCAGCGACGGCACCATACGGTTTGCACCGCTCAACAGTTGGCCTGACAATGCGAATCTAGACAAGGCCCGCCGACTGCTCTGGCCGATCAAGCAGAAGTACGGAAATAGAATCTCCTGGGCCGACCTGATGGTGCTCACGGGTAACGTTGCGCTAGAGTCCATGAATTTTAAGACCTTCGGATTTGCCGGCGGTCGCGAGGATGTATGGGAACCACAGGAAGACATTTACTGGGGTCCTGAAAGCAAGTGGCTCGACGACAATCGATACAAGGGTGATCGCGAACTTGAAAAACCGCTCGCAGCCGTACAGATGGGGTTGATCTACGTCAATCCGCAAGGCCCCAACGGCGATCCAATCGCCTTGGCCGCGGCCAAGGACATCCGGGAAACATTCGGCCGCATGGCCATGAACGATGAGGAGACCGTCGCTCTGATCGCTGGCGGCCATAGCTTCGGCAAGGCGCATGGCGCCGCCAGTCCGGAAGGAAATGTCGGCGCTGAACCCGAAGGCGCCGGACTCGAAGAGCAGAGCCTCGGCTGGAAGAACAAGTACGGCAAAGGCAACGCCGAGGACACCATCACCAGCGGCCTCGAAGGCGCCTGGACCTCCACGCCGGCAAAGTGGTCGCACGATTACTTCGACAATCTGTTTGGCTACGACTGGGATCTGGTGAAGAGCCCTGCCGGAGCCTGGCAGTGGAAGCCGACGGCCCCCGACGCGGCGAACGACGTGCCGGACGCCCACGTCAAGGGGAAGCGGCATGCTCCGATGATGTTCACCACGGATCTGGCGCTCCGAATGGACCCGATCTATGGCAAGATCTCGAAGCGGTTTCATGAAAATCCGGAGGAGTTTGAGAAGGCCTTCGCCAAGGCCTGGTACAAGCTGACCCACCGCGACATGGGGCCGGTTTCTCGGCTCCTTGGCCCGGACTTCCCCAAAGCCCAATCGTGGCAGGACCCCGTTCCCACGGTTGATTACAAGTTAATTGAAGGGCAAGATATCGATCGCCTCAAGGCGCAGATGCTCGATTCCGAACTCTCAGTTTCCGCATTGGTTTCGACTGCCTGGGCTTCGGCTTCCACGTTTCGGGGGAGCGACAAGCGCGGCGGGGGCAACGGAGCACGCATTCGTCTCGCCCCGCAAAAGGACTGGCCGGTCAACAATCCGCCCGTGCTGACCAAGGTGCTGGAAAAACTTGAAGCGATTCAGAAGGATTTCAACGAGTCGCAATCTGGTGGCAAGAAAGTCTCCCTAGCGGACCTGATCGTGCTGGGCGGCTGTGTCGGCATCGAGGAAGCCGCGAAGAAGGCCGGTCATCGGGTGAAGGTTCCCTTCGCGCCCGGTCGCACCGACGCAACGCAGGAAATGACCGACGTGGATTCCTTTGCCGTGCTCGAACCAAAATCTGACGGGTTTCGCAACTTCTTCGACCATGAGTTGGACCGTCCCGCTCCGGAACTGCTGATTGATCGCGCCCAACAACTCACGCTCTCCGCTTCGGAGATGACCGTTCTGGTGGGCGGCCTGCGCGTGCTGGATACTAACGTCGGCTTTCCTGGCATGGGGGTCTTCACCGACCGTCCCGGCGAGTTGTCCAACGACTTCTTCGTGAACCTCCTAGATATGAGCGCCGAGTGGAAGAAATCCGCCGTGTGCGACCACTTCTACGAAGGCCGCGATCGACAGACTGGGAAGGTCAAATGGACCGCCAGCTCCGTCGATCTCGTGTTCGGTTCGAACTCGCAACTTCGCGCCATCTCGGAAGTTTATGCCAGCGCTGACGGAGGGAAGAAGTTCGTTCAGGACTTCGTCGCCGTTTGGAACAAGGTGATGAATCTCGACCGCTTTGATCTGCCAGCGTCTGTGCGCGACGGAAGTAAGACTATGGCCGTTCGGACCCGATAACGGATAACCCGGGGCGGGCCGATAAACGCGTCGGCCCGCCGCGTTTATATAAGGCGCATTCGGGCTGGGTTTTGATAATGAATGTTTCTTGGAGGATTCGGTCTTTACAGGGCACTTTACTTAATTTGAACCAAGAAACAGCAATTGCCTCTGACTACAGTGAGTTCGATATAAAAAACGAATGTTCCTCTACCCATTCAGATTCCTGATTTACCCTGAAATCTTTGACCAACTCCCAGAGGCGACCATCATCTACGTCGAATAGCGCTTCGATTGGATGTTTTAAAGATTAAGATACCGGGACTGAATTTGTTCATTTGTCTAAGGGAAACCGAACATCAGCACTTTAAAAAACGCTTTAAATCCTGATGGAAACAAAGCAGAACTTTCGTACAAACGTGAATAGATACAGTCAAGCGCCTCACAACCAATCATAACGCAGATGACATCGTAATCCCCGACTTCCTCCGCAAAATCGGCGGCAAGACGGGTAAAGAATCGAAAACTGCAGGGAAATAAAGTGAGCGTAACAAGCTTTCAAATTTTATTCTAAAAAACGTCCCCTGACATTTTTTAATCCAATAGTTCTAGCTTTTGCTTGTTAGAGGTGTCCCAAACCTACGCCTAAGTTACACCCAAGTGGTGTTTTAAGCTCTAAATAAAAGGAAAAATGGTACCCCGGGTAGGACTTGAACCTACAACCAATTGATTAAGAGTCAACTGCTCTACCATTGAGCTACCGAGGCACACCAATCTCCGACGCCGATGCGTCGAGAGCGGCGTTTTGTAGTCATGGAAGAGGCGGCGTGCAAGTTTTTTGTTGGCCGCCCTGTGAATGGAAATTGGTTTGGACGGCGGGGAACCGGTGTCCATACTGCGCCACCTCGTGAGCGGCGGTATGGAACAGTCAAACTCAGCGGCGAAACAGGGGCGAACCATTGTAAGCCGCTACTGGTTTCTTGCGATGCTCCTGATGATGATCCCGGCGGGGCTTTGGCTGCCGGAAGGCGGCCGAGCCATCAAGGACGCCGGTTGGATGACGCCGGTGCTGGTCGGGATGATGATGGGCATCTCCGGTTTCACACTGGACACCGGCAAGCTACACCGGCAAGCGGCCAATCTTGGCGCGATCTCGCTGGTCCTTTTCTCGACCTACTGCGTGGCGCCGGCGGTGGCGTACGGCCTGGCATTTTGGCTGCAACCGGCGGGCCACCCGCATTTCCTCACAGCAGTGATGATCATGGCAGCACAGGCGAGCAGCCTTGCCTCGGCGCTAGCGCTGACCGTGCTCTCGCGAGGCAACCAGGAACTAGCGCTCATCTTTACGCTGCTGTCGAGTTCGCTGACCGTGGTGCTGACGCCGCTCGTGCTGCAGTTGAGCATCGGCGCCTCGGTCGAGATTCCGCTTGGCCAGATGATCCTCAAAATGCTGCTCGTCGTCGTGATTCCCGTGGCGCTTGGCCAAGCGCTTCGCCGGTTTTTGTGGGCCAAGGCCAAACCGTTGCTCAAGGGCATCCGCCTAGTTCCACAGCTGATCATTCTCGTGTTCGTGTACTCCGGTTTCTCGGTGGCCACCGGCCAAATAAGCGGCAACGCCGACATCGTGCTGCGCATTGTCGCGCTCTCCGCGCTGCTGCACGCGTTCCTGCTGGGGTGGAACTATTGCGTGTCGGTGCTGTTGCGAATGGACAGTGGCACCGGCACGGCGCTCGTCTTTTGCGGCTCGCAAAAAACATTGCCGAACGGCATCTACCTTTGGCAGCATTTCTTCAGCGAGAACCCCATCGGCGCGCTGCCGCTTGCGCTGTATCACCTGATTCAACTGATCGCCGACACCCTGCTAGTCCCCTTCCTCGGGCGCCGCAATCAAGCAGAAATTAAACCCAGAACCGAGAATCCAGAACCGAAAACCGACGATCAGTTTCGCATCCAGTAGCGCAATGGCGAATGTCGGATGAGGTCGAAGAGGAACTCGTTCAACCGGGCGGCCTTGGCTTCTTCAAGCCGCACGGTGGCCAGCGCCGTAATCAGCAGCACTGCCGCGACACCGGCGAAGTAGATGGTGTATTCGTTCCACTCAACGCCGAGCCAGACCCACTCCCGGCCGGACAGGATGTCGATCATCAGCCCCCAAAGCATCGGCGACAGGCCCATGGCCATGTTGCCGACGACGGCGAACACGGCGAAGTAGTGGATGCTGCCCAGGCGCGGCACGGTCGCCATGGCCAGCCGCGTAATCGACATGGTGACACTCGCCAGAACGAAGCCGAAGCTGAAGTATAGTCCGGTTATTACAAAAAAATTGATCGGCACCACCCCGCCGGCGATCAGCCCAAACACCGCCACGCAAACCAAGCCAATGGCTAGGCCGAAAAAAATGATCGGCCGGCTGCCCATGCGGTCGAGACGCGACTTAAGAAACCAAAGCGTCCCGAGTGCGCCGACGAACTTGGCCGCCGAGGCGAGCATGATGTGGTTGTCCTGCATGCCTGCCTCGGCCTTGAGGTACTTGACCGTAAACGCGGCCAGACCACCCAGCGCGATCGCCATGAACAACTCCACCCAGAGCAGTTTGCGAAACGGCTGGTTCGCGAAAATCTCGGCCCAAGGCGCCTCCTGCCTTTTCCCTGCCTCCTCGCTTGGCGGCGCGACGTCCGGCACCCGCCGAATGAAGTAGATGCTCCCCGCCCCCGCGAGGCAGCTGAACGCGAACAGGACACTGAACTGCCCGCTCGTCGGCGGTTGGGCAAGGTACACCGCGGCCAGCAGGAAAGCCACGAGGCTGCCGGCATTGACGAAGGCGCTCTCGAACGTGAGATAGCGGCCTCGGATGTCCTCCGGGATCAGCCCGCGAATCCACGGATACCAAGCGCAACTGGCGATGCCGCGAACCACGTTGAAGGCGAACAACAGCACGAGTACCAGCGCGAGCTGGCTTTGCTGGTTGATCACGCCATCCATCAACGGCACGAAAACCAGCCCGAACACGAAAACCAACCGCAACGACCAGCCGGTGGTGATGAACAGCTTGTAGCCCCAGCGCCCCACGTGCGCGGCGACAGGAATCTGGAAAACGACCATCAGCGGCGTCATCCCGGCGATGAGACCAATCACGATGGCGCTGGCCCCGAGACTCACCGCGTACAGGAAGATCGGGCTGTCCATGATGATCTGGCACGACAGAAAATTGAGGAAGAAAAACCAGAACAGGCTTTGGATACCTCTGGGGAATTGGGGCTTGGCAGCGTGGTCCCTCAAGGCCGGTAAGTGGGCCACAGTTCGCAGGGATTGGTCAAGCGGGCGCTCAGAAACCCCGACCTGACTTCTTCGCATTGGCGCCAGACTGCTGGTTCAGCAGCCCGCTGCGAATGCTCGGCTGCCCCCGATCTCTGGACTGGAAAAGCAACGGCAACTCCCGGCGCACGGTCGCCGGGGGCGCGACACTGTATGAGGAGAAACGACTGTTCGCCGCTGCCGGAGAAGCCAAGCCCCGCGGAAGCTTGAAGCCGGCGGACATCTCGCCAACACCGACCCCCGTCACCGGCGTGGACGGCTTCGGGGCTAAGCCACGGCCAAAGCTCATCGGGTCGAGGCCAAGCGCACCATTGCTCGAGGCACCCGGCTTGGTTGTAAAAAAGTTTTTGTTGCTGAAAAAATTCTCCCCACTTTTTTGCTGTTGTTGAAAAAAACCGCCACGGCTTGCCGACCCTGCTTGGCCAAGCGTCTTGCCTGCCTTCGAGCGTCTGTCATTCAGGCCCGGACGATTGCCCGGACTCCTGTATCGAGCCGTAGTCTTGTTGCTCTCCGGCGAAAAAGGTGAAAAATCAGCAAGCGCCGTCTTGGCGGCAAACGGCGAATTGGCACGGAACAGTAACTCCTCCTTTTTCCTGCCACCCTTCTTGAGCCTGTCCGGGCTCATCTCGAACCCTTTTTCCGACAGCTCATCCTCCTCCTCGGTCTGCGATCGCACCGGTTCGCCGCGACGACGCAATTTGTTTCGGGGACGCTTCTCCTTCTCGTCTGATCGAAGGAAATCCTGCACCACTCCGCGCGACTTGAAATATGAATTTTGACGGTTGCCCCTCTCATCGCCGAGCAGGTCATTTTCCCGGGGCCCATCCTCACCTGTGTCACCTGTTCTGCCATGCTCATCCAAGTCCTTAAACATCCAGTTTTTCTTTTGGTCGAAAAGATCGAGTAATTTTTTGGTGGTCGCCCGATCCATAGACGCACTGCCGCTCGGGTAAAGCGCCATTCCAACCCCGCTCATCGACTTGGCCTTGTTGAGGCTGCTCCGCCCCACACCGGACTGGACATCCATGGCTCGGCTCTTGAGCGAGGGACTGCTCTTCGACGAATAAAACTTCGCTTTATCCCCAAAAACCGACGGGGCACAAACCAAGCCAGCCAGTAGGACGGCTGACAGATCGGCGGCAGTTTTGAGGTTTGTTTTCAATGAAAAACGGATTGTAGAGGCCGATACAACCACAATTGGGACACTCGCAATAGGGTGATCGTTCAATTTTCATTCCCCGACCCGGACTGAATGCTGATCGGGTTGGTGAACAGCAGCGAGTTAGGCACGAGGATTTTCTCCCCGCCCCGCTCCAGCCGTGTATATCGCAGGTCGATGGCACTCACCAGCCCCACGAACGTCTTGACCTTGATCGTGTCTCCCACGTTGAACGGCCGATGGATCAGGATCAGTACCCCGGACAATAGGTTACTGATCGAGTCCTTCAGCGCAAACCCCACCGCGAAACCGGTCAACCCGAGGCTAGCCACGATCGCGGAAACATCGATGCCCAGCGTGCCAAGCGTCGTGACTAAACCGATCACCAGCAGCACAACATGCGCCGAGCGCGCGAGCAGATTGATCACACTCGAATCAATTCCAGCAGCCACGCCTCCCTTGCGAACCACCTTGCGCGTCACGACCGCCAGAACCCAAAAGACAAACAGTATAAGCAGCGCGGAGCCAACCTTCGGCAGCCAATCAGCAGCCTGCCTCGGTAAAGCTTCGATCAGGTACTCCTTCACGGGTCGGGAGACTGTGCGAGTTGCCCCCAGCGTGCAAGCCTTGGGTAATATAGTTGATTCCCAATTCCACGAGGAAAGCGTAACAGCCATTAGCCGGTGGTTGAACGGAGCGACACCACCGGTAGGCAGTCGCAGGAAAAAATATACTCTTAACAAGTGCGAGAAATGACTGTTTTTGGATTGAGTCTGCCACCCCTCCGGGTCAGCCTGTCAGACTTAAATCCTGAACCGATCGCCTTGTCGCGAAGATACTCGAGGGAGAGGTTGAACGCATCGAGCAGATTCTACTTGGCTTCGGCCTATATGTTTAACCTTGGGTTTGGACTCCGGGCATCTCCTCCATCCAAGCGACGTATCCACCCTCGTCGACCTGTTCGTACACTCCGGTATATTTCCTGGCTAAAAACCAGACTGTTGTTCGGCCTGATTCAAGCCCGGCTTTCCTCTCGCTTGACATGCCGCTGCGATTGAGGAGCATTTGCCCGTGAAATTCACGACCTTACCCCAATGCAAATTTTTTGCCGCTGTGCTGTCGCTTGGCTGCTCGCTCAGCGCGCTTGGCCAAGCGGAGGAAACCACTCCGGCGACGACCGCGATGAAGGCCGTGGCCGAACAGGTCGAGGGGGACTGGACGGACGGACGCTGGAACCGAGTCGATGTCGGGCCATTCATGAGCGCTTCCATCCACACGCCGCACGGCCGCACACTCAAGGGCATTGCCATCAAGGTTGGTGACGAGTCGCAGGCCACGGTTTGTTTCAACACCGAGCTACTCGGCTACAGCGCGGCGTGGTCGGACGGCTTTCTCGAGTTTGACCCGAGACGGTACGGCTTGATCGGCGGACCAAAACCAAAGGGCCGTACGCTGTTTGCAAACGGCATCACACCAGGCTGGGCACATGACGGAAAACTGGACGACCCACGACCACGCAAACTCGGGCCGCTCCCCCGCAACCGGGCCAAATACCGCGGCCTGTACCGGCACGGCAACCGCGTGGCGTTGAGCTACACCGTAGGAGAGACGGCGGTGCTCGAGTCGCCATGGGCCGGCGACACCGATGGCCGCCTGTTCCTCACTCGCACATTTGAATTTGGCGAAGTAGCCAAGCCACTGACCAGCCTGATCGCCACCAAGCGAGGGGAGACTGCTGTGCTTCAAAAGATCGGAGGCTTGGCAGTGGCCCAACTTCCCGCCGGCGACGAAACGCTTTGGATCGCCGCTTTTGGCCAAGGCACCGGCTTGGCAGTGAAAAACGACCGTATTTTACTGACGGTGCAACCGGGCGAAGCCAAGCGCCTGGCCAAGGTGTTCATCGTGCAGGCACCGCTTGGCCAAGTGGAGTCCATCGTTACGCTGGCCAAGGCGAACGCCGTCATCGAGCCACCGTCGCGCTTGGCCAATGGTGGCCCCGGCTTGTGGCCGCCGCTGACCACACAGGGGGTCGTTGGCAAACAGCGCGGCGCGTTTGCCATCGACACGATCCGGTTACCGTTCGACAACCCGTGGAACGCGCTACTGTTCACGGCCGGCCACGATTTCTTGCCGGATGGCTCCGCGTTGGTCTGCACCGTGCACGGCGACGTGTGGCGGCTCACCGACATTGACTCGTCGCTTAAAAAAGTGACGTGGCGCCGCTTCGCGACCGGCCTGTTTCAGCCGCTTGGCCTGAAGGTGGTCGATGGCAATGCATACGTCATCGGACGCGACCAGATCACACGTTTGCACGACCTCAACGGCGACGGCGAAGCGGATTTTTACGAATGCTTCAACAACGATCTGCTCTCGGCCGGCGGCGGGCACGCATACGCGACGAGTCTCGAGACCGACTCGAGGGGCAACTTTTATTTCACCAAGTGCTCCGAGAACACACCGCACGGCGGCTCGCTGATCCGCATCAGCGCCGACGGCGGGAAGCTGGACGTATTCGCGACCGGCTTCCGCAACCCGAATGGCTTGGGCATCGGACCCGGTGACGTGATCTCCGTGGGCGATCAGCAGGGCGGTTGGGTGCCGGAGACGCGGGTGGACATGATGCACCAGGGCGGCTTTTACGGCTTCATGCCGATGCATCATCGCTCAAAGGAACCGAAGACATACGATCCGCCGTTTGCCTTCGTGCCGCGTGCCTTTGACAACTCCGCCGGCGGACAAGTGTGGGTGCCGCCCGGGCATTGGGGAGCCCTTGGAGGGCGGATGATTCACCTGTCGTACGGCCGGTGCACCGCGCTGCTGGCCCTACCAGATGAATCGCATCCCGGGCAGGGCGCGATGCTGCAACTCCCCGGCCGCTACCTCTCGGGCGCGATGCGGGGCCGGTTCAATCCGCACGACGGCCACCTGTACGTGAGCGGCCTGCGCGGGTGGCAGACGGCGGCAGTGCACGACGGCTGCTTTCAGCGGGTACGATTTGTCGGCGGCGCGCACCGGCAGCCGACGCGTTACGCGACGCGGCCGGGCGAACTGGAACTAACGTTCGATGTGAAGCTGGATCGCGAACTGGCAACCGACCCGGAGAGTTACAGCCTCGAGCAGTGGAACTATCTCTGGAGCAAAAACTATGGCTCGAAGGATTGGTCCGTCCGCGAGCCGAAGAAAAACGGGCGCGATAAAGTCGTGGTACGGACGGCCAAGCTGCTACCCGACGGACGGACCGTCGTACTGCACGTGCTCGGCTTGGCGAGGGCGATGCAGTTTGAATTGAAGTACGACCTCGACGACGACGACGGGTCGCTCATCCGCGGCACGTTGGCCGGGACTATTAACGAATTATGAACACCGACAAGACGCCCCCCAATCCCCCACTCTGGCTGGCAATGCTGGCGACCTCAATGGCCGGAGGCATGGGCTGGGGCATCCGCGGCCAATACGGACACGAGACCGGCGCGATGATCGCCGGTGCGCTGGTTAGCTTGACGTTGGTGTTCCTGTTCTGCCAAGGAAAGACGCCGATTCACATGATCCGGGCCGCCGCAATGGGGACAATCGCGATGGGTTTCGGCGGCTCGATGACGTACGGCCAAACAATCGGCCTGACACACGACGGGCCGTTGATTGGCAACTGGGAGGCGCTGCGCTGGGGAATGCTCGGGCTGGCGATTAAGGGTGGCGTGTGGATCGGTTTCGTCGGGCTGTTCCTTGGGCTGGGCCTGGGAGGCAAACGCTACAAACCGTTTGAAATGTTCCTGCTCACCCTAGGCATGCTGATGGCCGTGCTGATCGGCTGGTGGCTGTTCAACTCGCCGCACGACCCGGCGAATAACCGGCTGCCGTTCCTGTATTTTTCTGACCACTGGAAATGGGAGCCGGGCGTCGAGTTGAAGCATCGGCCAGAAATCTGGGGTGGCCTGTTGTGCGCACTGGCGACAGGCATCCTATACGCCGCCTTGGCCAAAGGGGATCGGCTCGCCCGCAACCTCGCGCTTTGGGGCATACTTGGCGGAGCGCTGGGTTTCCCGCTTGGCCAAACGCTGCAGGCCACCAATGCATGGAACCCGGATTTTTTCCGTGAAAGTTTCGTTGGTGGTCTCACTAGGTATTTCAACTGGTGGAACATCATGGAGACCTCTTTTGGTACGGTGATGGGTGCGGTGCTTGGCCTTGGTCTGTGGCTGAACCGCCGGCAGGTCGCCATCTCGTCGGAACCGGATGTCAGCCCGTTGCCCGCCTGGCTGATCGGCCTGTTGCTGACGCTGCACGTATCCCTCCTGACATTGGTCGAGTTCAGCAGCTTCCAATGGATCGACGATGTATACGATCTTGGCCTGATGATGGGGCTCATCCCGCTGGTGGCCTGCGTTCGCGGGCGCTGGTGGCCCTACCTGCAACTGCTGCCCATCACCCTGTTGCCCATCGCCGGCAAGACGCTGCGCGCGCTGGCAGACCCGATCAACCCCAGCGTGAGTTGGCTAGCCTACCTTATCCTGCCGATGCTGCTGGCCGTGATCCTTGCAGTCTGGTTTGCGCGAAAGGCAAAACCGGCCGGTGAACACCCTGCCTTCATCCGCAGCACGCTCCTGTTTTGCACCTGGATTTACTTCGGGTTGAACTATGCCTTCTTTGGCTTCCCATGGCCATGGGATGCTTGGAGCGGACGCACGCCCAACGCGGTCCTGTTTTTCATCGCCGCCATGGGCCTGACAGTGACCGCCTTGTTCTTCGACCCCACCGGGCGGCGATGGCAATTGAGGGCTAGGCAAAAGAGCTGGGATTGACCCCGCTTGCCCAAACGCACACCATCCGCCGCGTGAGAATCTGCCGCTACCTGACCGAGGACAACCAGATCTGTATCGGCTTGGCCAACGGCGACAACGCCCTGCTCGACCTGTCGGCGGCCGGCATCGAGTCAATCACCGCGCTGCTCGAGAGCGGCGACGCGGCCAAGCGCTTGGCCGGCTTGGGAGAACTAACTAAGATCCCACTCGCTGACGTGACGCTGCTTAGCCCGATTGAAGTGCAGGAAATCTGGGCCGCCGGCGTCACGTACCTGCGAAGCAAGGACGCCCGGATGGGGGAGTCCGATTTCAGCGCCACCGCCTATGACCGAGTTTACGATGCCACGCGGCCGGAATTGTTCTTCAAGTCGCTCCCCGAAAAAGTGGTGGCCTGCGGCGAACCGGTCGGCATCCGGGCTGATGCCCAGTGGAGCGTGCCCGAGCCAGAACTCGTGCTGATGATGAACTCGCGCGGCGAGATCGCCGGCTACGCCGTCGGCAACGACATGAGTTCCCGCGACATCGAGGGTGAAAACCTGCTCTACCTCCCGCAGGCCAAAGTGTACCACCGCTCCTGCGCCGTTGGCCCGTGGGTACGCGTCGGCGCGCGCGAGGAGGAGGCACGCGAGTGGGAAATCACAATACAGATCGAGCGCGGCGGCAAAACCGTTTTTGAAGGAACCGTCAGCGTGAACCAGATCAAGCGCACTTTCGGCGAGTTGAGCGCCGCCATGTTTCAGTCGCAAGTGTTCCCGTTCGGCTGCGCGCTGCTCACCGGCACCGGCATCGTGCCGGACGACGACTTCACGCTCGAGGAAGGCGACACGGTCCGTATCCGCATCTCCGGAATCGGTTGTCTGAACAACCCTGTCGTCCGGGTTTAATCCTTAACCACACCTGCCGCAGTTGCCGGGATTCCCGGAACAACTGGCCGGTACGGGATCGGGTTCACCACCCGCAGCAGCGAAAACGGACAGCTCCTTTTTCATCCGGCGCGAGCCACAGTGCGGACAACCCGGCAGCCGGGTTTCGTTACTGGAACGAACCAGGTGCTCACTCGTCTTTTGGCACTTCCCGCAGGTATATTCGTAAAGTGGCATCGCCGGTGGGGATTAGATTTCGGGAGCATGGTCAGCGTCAACCACCTCGAAGATATAGCCGTTGGGATCGCGGAAAAAGAACCGCTCGAACGGGGTTTCGCGAATGGGGTCGACCAGTTCCGCGCCGCGCTTGGCCAAGCGCTCCTTCAATCCCGCAAAGCCGGCCGCCGGATACTCGACCGCGAAGTGGCGGCCAAATTCCCGCTCAAATCCGGATGGCTCAAAATCCGGCACACGAAGCAGATGCAGTTCCTGCCCGGGCGCGATGCGCAGCCAGGCCGCATCGATGTCGATGTTGCCGGGGCGCTCGATCGACTCCCAGCCAAGCGTCCCGGCGAAAAATTCGCGCGACGCAATGACATCGCGCGTGGCCAAGGTAAGGTGGGCAAAACTCATCAATCAGGAAATGGGGTAATCCTCAATCTCGGCGGTGACACAAATCTGCACGGCGGCGTTGAGCGGCATCTCGTCGACGCCGATGGCCAAGCGGGCGTGGTGGCCGCGCTCGCCGAAGACGGCGTTGAACAGTTCGGACGCGCCATTGAGCACCTGCGGATGGCCGCGAAAACCGGGCGCGGTGTGCACGTAGCCGTCCACCTTCACGATGCGCCTCACTCGGTCGAGGTCACCGGCCGCCGCCTTGATTTGGGCGATGGCGTTGATGGCGCATTGGCGCGCCGCCTGGTAGCCTTGATCCTCGGTGATCTCCTCGCCGCACCGGCCGGCGAAGCCCATTTCCCCGTCGCGCCACGGCAGTTGGCCGGAAGTGATGACGAGATTGCCGGTGCGCATCCAAGGCTCGTACGCGGCAACGGCCGGTGGCGGCGGCGGCAACTCGATGCCAAGCTCGGTTAGTTTTGCTTCAATGCTCATGAGAAAAAATTGGGGAAGGCGGACTTGTTCGCAGCGATGCCCCTGTTGATGTAGTCGAGGTCGCCGGCGATGCTGAATAATTGGCAGCCCAGTTCGCGGCACTTGAGTGCGAATTCCTCCGTCTTGGAAAGGACTCCCCAAGGCTTGCCGTTGGCCTTGGCCGCAGCGGCGATGCGCTCAACGGCGCCCAGCACGTGTGGATCCATCGGGTTGCCCGGCTTGCCGAGATTGTTGGAAAGATCGCTTGGCCCGACGAACAAGCAATCTACGCCCTCGACCGCCGCGATGCCCTCGACGCACTCGACCGCCTCGGCGGTCTCGATCTGGATTACGGTCCAGCGGTCGCGGTTGCAGTCGGCGACGTGCTCGGGCGCCGGCTTGGCACCGAACTCCGCCTCGAAGTTGCCGAGGAACATACCGCGCTCGCCGACCGGGTGATACTTCATCCAGCGCACCGCCTGCTCGACCTCGGCAACGCTGCGAACCTGCGCCATCATGATGCCGCTCGCGCCGCCCTCCATCGGGCGCATTACCGTGGCGTAATCGGTAGGCGCCACCCGCGCAAAAGCATCCAGCCCGGCGGCGCGGCAGGCCAAGAGCAAAATCTCCAAATCCTGATTAGGCAACCCAGAGTGCTCCTGATCAATCCATACGCCGTCAATATCGCCAAACCTGCCGGCGACCTCGATGAATTTTGGGCTGGGGAAGGCGCTGATCGCCATCACGCGCACCTCCTGTCCCTCGGCCATTTTTTGTTTGAGTGTATTGATGGGCATCGACCAGGGGAGGATAAAAGCCACGCCTCTGGAACACAAGTCACCCGCTTGGCCAAGCGCGGGTTTGGAATCGATCCATTTTGCCTCGGACGATATCATCGCCGTCGTGAACCGGATCAATCAACGAACTTTCATCAAGCGAACCAGCCAGGGACTGGCCGGATTGGCCGTCGGACCGACCGCCTTGGCCAAGCCGCTTGACCAAAAGGAACCCACCGCCAAGCCGACAACCAGGCCGGTGGCAACGTTCTCGATCGTGGGCTTCGACCCTCTCACCGGCGACCTCGGCGTGGCGGTACAGAGCAAGTTTTTCGCGGTTGGCAGCGTGGTGCCGTGGGCCAAAGCCGGCGTCGGCGCTATCGCGACTCAATCGTACGCCAATGTCCAATACGGCCCTGAAGGTCTCGATCGTTTGGCCAAGGGCAAGTCGGCCAAGGAAACAGTCGAGACGCTAATCTCGTCGGACGGAAACAACCGATTGCGGCAATTGGGCATCGTCGATGCCAGTGGCAACAGCGCGTCGTTCACAGGAAGCGGCTGTCACCAATGGGCCGGCCACATCGAGAAACCCAATTTCTGCGCGCAGGGAAATATTCTCACTGGCAAGGAAGTCGTGGACGCCATGGCCTCCAGCTTCGAGCGATTACAAAAACAGGCCAAAGGTGGACTGTGCGATTGGCTGGCCAACGCATTGATGGCAGGACAGGACGCCGGTGGCGACTCGCGTGGCCGGCAATCGGCCGCCCTGCTCGTGGTGCGAAAAAAAGGTGGCTACGCCGGGGGCAACGACCTGTTCATCGATCTGCGGGTAGACGATCACAAAACACCGATCATCGAGTTGCATCGCCTGCTGGTCCTGCACAAAAAGATCCACAAACGAGCCCACGCTAATCCACCGAAAGGGTAAAAAGGTAGTAAGTCCCCGGCCATCCGTTGTGAGACTATTTTGCGGCTCGGCGCTTGGCCATCACGCGCTTGATAATCTCGTCGGTGGAGACACCGCAGAGAATCACCGTGCCGATGATGGCGTACTCGAGGTGGGTGGAGATACCGAGCAGATTGATGGAGTTTCGCAGCAGGCGAATGACCGCCGCGGCGATGATCACGCCGAGGATGGTTCCCTGCCCTCCGCGCAGACTGCACCCGCCCAGCACGGCGGCGGCGATGGCGTAGAGTTCGTAAAACTCACCAGTCTGGGCTGGTTGCACAGAGTCCAACTCGTAAGCAAACAGAAGCCCGGATAGTCCAGCCAAAAAAGAGCAGATCACATAGGCGGTGATCTTCAATCGGTCGGTCCCGATGCCGCTATACCGGGCGCCTTCCTCGTTGTTGCCAAGGGCCAACAGATATCGCCCCCAGATGGTTCGGTTGAGAAAAATCGCGGCCAAAACAGCCACGACCACCAGGAAGAAAAACGGCGCGGGCAAACCGAATGAGCCGATGGCGAGTTTGCCGCTGAACAGCGAGTTCAGCGTCGCCGTGTCGCCGTAGCCCATGCTCTGGTTGTCGGTAGCCCAGCGGGAAATGCCACGGTAAAACAGCAGCCCGCAAAGCGTCACCACAAACGGCTGCAGTTTCATCTTGGTGACCAGCAGGCCGTGAACCAAGCCGATGCCCAACGAAAGGCAGATCAACACAAGTACAGCCACCACCGGATCCCACTCGCTCTTGACCATGAGCGCCATCAGCGAGGCCACGAGACCAATCACCGACCCGATAGACAGATCGATCCCGCCGGTGATGATCACAAACGCCACACCGATGCCCATGATGGCGTAGAGGCTGGACCACTTGAGCAGGTTTTGGAGGTTGTATGCGCTCAGGAAGTTTTCGTTGCTCAACGCCGTGAAGCCGAAAATAAAAATGAACAAGCCCAAAATTCCGAGTATGTTTTTATTCATGATCTGATAGGGTCAGGCGGCGGCCATGTTTCCGGTGGCCAATTGCATTACGGCTTCTTCACTGAGTTGATCGCGGGCGAGTTCGCCTGTGATGGCGCCCTCATGCATGACTAGCGCCCGGTCGGCGATGCCGAGAACTTCCTCCATTTCACTGGAGACAAATAAAATTGCCACGCCACTAGAGGCCAGATCCTCCATCAGCCTGTAAATTTCCTGTTTCGAGCCGACGTCGATGCCGCGGGTTGGCTCGTCGAGCAAAAGCATACGCGGCTTCATCGCGAGCCACTTGCCTAGAACGATCTTCTGCTGGTTGCCACCGGAAAGATACTGAACGACCTGCTCCAAGCCGGGCGTCTTGATGTCCATCTTTTTCACCATGTCGGTGGCCACCTCGATCTCCGCGTCGAAATCAATTAAGCCGGCTTTCTGGTCCATACGAAGTCGCGGTAGACTGGCATTCTCACAGACGCTCATCTCGAGAATGAGTCCGTGTTGTTTGCGATCCTCCGGCGCCAGGACGATGCCAGACTTGATCGCCTCGAGGGGTGTCTTGGGATGGATTGCCTTGCCGGCAATCTTCAGGGTTCCGCCGACTGCAGGGGTGACTCCGAACAGCGTCTGGAGCAGCTCCGTGCGGCCCGCGCCAACCAACCCGGCGACGCCAACAATTTCACCCTCACGAACCGAAAAGGACAAACCTCTTTGGGGATGCGCCGGCGTTCTCAGGTTTTCGGCCTCGAGCACCACGCTGCCCGGTTCGGTGACGTTGCGCTGGTAGAATTGCGAGAGATCGCGACCTACCATCAGCTTGACCATGGCGTCGTGGCGGATCTTGTCCCCTGCCAACTCCCCGGCGTTTTCGCCATCGCGCAGAATAGCGACCCGGTCCGAGAGCACGATCACCTCGCCCAGCCGGTGGGAGATGTAAATGATGCTGATCCCCTGCGAACGCAGATCGTGAACGACCCTGAAAAGTGTCGCACTCTCCGCCTGCGAGAGGCTGGAAGTCGGCTCGTCCATGATGATGATCCTCGCATCGACGGACAGCGCCTTGGCGATCTCCACCAACTGCTGATGGCCGATCGTGAGATCCGCCACGAGGGTGTCGGTGGGGAAATCCAGCCCAACGCGCTTGAGGTGGCCGGCGGCCTTGGCGTGGATTTGTCCGCGATCAATGAAGCCAGCCTTGTGCGGCTCGTTGCCGAGAAAAATATTTGCCGCGATGTCGAGGTTGCCGGCGAGATTCAGCTCCTGGTGAATCAGCGCGATGCCGTGGTCCTGCGCGTCCCGCACGGATTGAATCCTCACTTCCCTGCCATCGATGCGGATAACCCCCGCGTTTGGAGTGTGCACGCCAGCGAGGATTTTCATCAGCGTGCTTTTACCGGCACCGTTTTCGCCGACCACCGCCAGCACCTCGCCCCGGTTCAGGGTGAGATCGACGTCGTGAAGTGCGAGGACGCCAGGAAACTGTTTCTCAAGGGCCACAACCTCGAGAAGCGGTGTTTGGGCGTCTCCCATTATTCCTGAGCACCCAGCTTGGCCATCTTATTTTTCTCAGCCCAGAACTCGTCGATGTTTGCCTTTGTGACAATTTTGTAGCCGACGTCGATGAACTTGTTTTCAGGGATCACCGAGGTGTCGCCATCGACCAGCGCCTTGAGCACGCGCACCGACTGGTAGCCGTACTTCCACGGCTGCTGGCTGATGGTGCCGTGAGCGTTGCCGTCCTTGATCGCCTGCAACAGTTCATCCGCCTCGTCGAAGCCGCACACTTTTATCTGGCCAAGCTTGCCGGCCTCCTTGATGGCCTCGAGGCACCTCGGTGGGTTGTAGGCGAACAGCCCTACCATGCAAGCCAGCTTCGGATGCTTGGTAATAGCGTCTTCGGCGTTGGACTTGGCGGTGTCCATGACGAAGTTGTCTGTGCGCGTGTCGAGCACCGTGTACTTGTCGCCCTTGAACACCTTGGCCACTTCGTCGAACTTCACTCGGCCAAGCGTTTGAAGCGGGCGCTCCAGCAGCTCGTCGATGACGCCCTGCCGGCGCTGCCGAGCGTTGAGCTGCTCCAGTCGGCCGACAAAAATCATCACCTCGCCTCCATCCGGGATCGCCGCCTTGACCAATTGGCCAAGCGCGCGACCCGCCTTGTAGTTATCGGTGCCGATGTATAACAACCGATCGCTCTTGGGTGCATCGGCATCGTGAGTGATCAGCACAGTCTGCTTGGCTGCATCATTGAGGAAAGGTGTCTGATTCTCGGCATCGACAGGGCTAACGGCCATGCCCTTGATGCCCTTGGCCAGGAGCGTTTCCATTATGCTTTTCTGGTCAGCCAAGCCCTTGGTTGGCATGTGGATCTCGCACCGAACGCCGAATTCCTTCTCCGCCTGGTGCACTCCCGCCGCGCAGAGATCCCAGAACGGGTCGATTCCGTTGGTCACGTAAGCGATAGTGGCATCTCCTGCACCACCGTCACTCGAGGTTTTCGGCGCACACGCCACCACGACTGCCAACGCGGTTGCCGCAGTCCAAAGGGTCATTTTTTTGATCATTTTTTAATAGGATTGTTTTTGAGTTCGGTAAAGAATCAATGCACAGTCACGCCACCGTTAACATGGATGTTTTGGCCGGTGACGAACGACGACGCCTCGCTGGCGAGATAAACAATCGTGCCAGCCAGGTCCTCAGGCTTCCCCCAGCGCTGCATCGGGATGGAGGCGAAGTAGCCGTCCTTCAGTTCCTGCGGGTCGTTCTCGTGGCGCTCCACCGGGATCCAGCCCGGCGCAACCATGTTCACCGTGATGTTCCACGGTGCCAACTCGTGCGCGAGACTGCGGTTGAACCCGTTCTGCCCGCCCTTGGCCGCCACGTAAGCCGTGAACGGCGTGATGCCCAGGTGAACGACCTCCGAGCCGATGTTGATGATGCGGCCCCAGTGCTGCTGCTTCATGTGCGGCAGCACGGCGCGCGTCACGAGGTAAGGACTCTTGATGAAAAAATCGAGCATACTCTGGTAAAAATCCCAGTCGTATTCCTCGATCGCTTTCTGTGGTTGCGGCGGCGTGGCGTTGAGTACCACGATGTCCACCGGGCCAAGCTTTTCGCCGGCCTCGGCGACGAGGCGGTTCACGTCGGCCTCGTCGGTCACGTTGGCGCGGATCATCGCCCCCTCGGCCCCAGTGGCCTCAAACTCAGCGAACGCATTGGCGGCGCGCTCCTCATTGTTGCTGTAGTTCAACGCCACCTTGGCGCCCGCTTGACCAAGCGCCATCGCCATCCGCTTGCCTAATCCGGTCGAACTGCCAGTAACCAGTGCCGTCCTGCCCTTGAGTGAAAATTGCTCCGTGCTCATTTGTGCTTCGAGAAGAAGAGGATACTACCAAAGCGCACCTGGAATGAAAACCGCTTTCTGCCGCCAAGCGCTTGGCCAAGCGGAAAATCAGCCGCCGCGGACTTCAGCGGCGGTCAGGTGGGTGAGATCGACCACGGCCCAGTCCGGCTCACAGGCCCGAAGCGCCTCCAGCGTCGCCCCGCCCGTGGCCACAGCCAGCGTGCGCGCGCCGATGTATTTGCCGCAGGCGACGTCCTTGGGCGTGTCGCCGATCACGACGATCTCCGGGCCGGCCAGTTTGCGCTCGAGGTACTCACCGCCCTTGACCGCGGCGGTGACAGCGATGAGGTTGCGATCCTCATTGTCGTCGGCAAAGCCTCCCAGCGCAAACCGATCCCACAGCCCGTACGTACTAAGCTTGCGCCTAGCTCCCTCGCGTATGTTGCCGGTCAGCAGGCCAAGCGCTGGCGCGTCCGGCAACGCGGCCAAGCCGTCGAGCAACCGCACCACGCCGGGGAACGGCCCTCCCTCGTTTATGTCGAGATGACTGTCCACAAGGCGAAGGTAGTGGTTGAAAAACGACTCGCGGTTTTCCGGCGTGTGCCCGACGCCGTTCTGTTCGCACAACTCGCGAAAGAGCGAGTAGTCGGTGCGCCCCGCAAACTTGATCTTGGCCGTGGCATCGGCGATGCCGAACGCCGCTTCGAACGCCTCGCCAAACGCCTTCATCCCGGCGCCGCCGGTGCTGACCAACGTGCCGTCGATGTCAAACAACACGAGCCGGACCGAGACAGCCGCGGACGGGCTACTCATCCGCGCTTGGGGGGTTGGGTTGCTGCTGTCCACGTTGCCGCACCATGAACTCCTCCACGGCGAGCTCGTTCTCACCGGCCCGCTTGGCCACTTTCAGGAGCTTGTTCATTGTGGACAACTCCTCAAGTTGCTCGTCCAAAAACCACGTCAGGAAATTCTCGGTGATGTGGTCGCCCTCGGAGGCGGCCAGCTTCATGAGGCCGTTGATCTCCTCGGTCACTCTCATCTCCCAGTCGAGCGACAACTTAGCCGCCGCCACGACGGAAGACACCGTGCTGAGCGGTGCCTCGATGGCAGGAATCTCCAACTTGCCGTTGAAGGCCACCACGTGGTTGATGAACCGCTCGGCGTGGTCGCGCTCGTCCTCGGCCTGCGCCTTGAAAAACGCTGCCAACTCGCTCAACCCCTCCACGTCAAAGTAGGTCGAGATCGTGAGGTACTGGAGATAAGCGCCGAGTTCCATCCCGATCTGCTTATTAATGGCCTGGTTGACTATTGAATTTATTTGCATCGTTCCGCCTCCGCCTTTGCCGTAAGGATTCGTCCCCCAAGGGGAAAGCCCTCGCAAAAGTCGGGAGGGAAAATCGGATGCACAACTCAAAAAGTCAACCCGTCACCAGTGTCGATGTCTGGAAAACGTGGTTCCCTCTCGCCCTGAGCTGGCTGATGATGGGCATCGAGTTGCCGCTACTCAGCGCCGTGGTGGCGCGCCTGGCCAACCCGGAAGTCAACCTCGGCGCCTACGGCGGCGTGGTGTTCCCGCTCTCGCTGCTCATCGAAGCGCCAATCATCATGCTGCTCACCGCCAGCACCAAGCTTAGCCGCGACCTTGCCTCGTACAAAAAATTGTGGCGCTTCATGATGATTGCCGGCGGTGGCCTGTCGGCGCTGCACCTGCTCGTCGCCATCACACCGCTGTTCGACTGGCTCGTCGGCGGCCTGCTCGGGGTCGAGGATGACATCCTCGAGGCGAGCCGCCTCGGCATGATCATCATGACACCGTGGACGTGGGCCATAGCCCACCGGCGATTCAACCAAGGCGTGCTGATTCGATTCGGCCACTCGAGAACCGTCACTTGGGGCACGCTCACCCGACTCTTCGCCGTCGTGTCGATGCTGTTCATCTGCCACGCCATGGCCAAGCGCGTCAGCCTGCCTGAGCTTGGCATCATCGCCGCCACAGCCGCTGTCTCTGCCGGCGTGGTGATCGAGGCCATTTATATCGCGTGGAAAGTCCGGCCAATCGTTCGCGACATCCTACCCGTGGCGCAGTCCGACGAGCCGCCCCTCAACCGCAAACGGTTCCTCTCGTTTTACATTCCACTAGCGCTCAGCCCGCTACTTGGCCTCGCCGCGCAGCCGATGCTCACCGCCGGCATCAGCCGTATGCCGTCGCCGACCGAGTCGCTGGCCATCCTCCCGGCGCTCAACGGCTTCACGTTTTTGTTTCGCTCGATCAGCCTGGCCTTCCTCGAGGTCGTGGTGGCGCTGGTCGAGCGGCCCGGTGGCTACAAAGCACTGCGACGCTTCGCATCGCAGGCCGCGCTGGGCGTGTTCTGCCTACAACTGCTGATCATCGCCACGCCGTTGGCCAACGGCTGGTTCGGCACCGTCAGCGGACTCGATACGAACTTGGCCAAGCTCGCCTCCCAAGCCGTCTGGGCGGGGCTGACACTGGCCGCGTTCGGCTTTGGCAGCAGCTTTTTCCAGGGACTGCTTGTGCACTCGCACAACACCCGCAGTGTCACCGAGTCAGTGGCGATGTTTCTCGTGGTGATCGTGGCCGGGCTGGCCGTGGGCGCACACGGCGACTGGCTGGCCGGAGCCATCTTCGCTTACATCGTCTATTCGCTTGGCCAAGCGGCGCAATTCTCGTGGCTCTACATCCGCAGCCGCCCCGTCCGCCAAGCGCTTGGCCAAGCGGAATAACTTAGTGGACCCGGCGTTGCAATCCGCATGGCCAAGGTCACAAAACCATCACAACCGAGAATCCCCTTGAACACCCCGCCGACTTGTGTCTTAATGAACTGGTTGTTGATTGAAAGTCAATCAGCACGGAAGAAAGGAAACAGAAAATGGCACACTTCGTGAAACTGACACAGGCTTCGCCGACCGGTTATACCGAGGAAGATTCCAGGATTCTGTTCAACCTCGACACGGTCATCTCCGTTGAACCGGTGGGTGACCAGACAATGATCCAGACCCGATGGGGACGGATGACTGTCAGCGAGGATCTGGACACGATCCTGAATCTGGCGAACGCCGACCGGGGTGGCTTCAAGGCCCCCCAACTCGATTCGTTCACGCGAATCAACGAGGAGTCACTCTCCTTGTAACGCACGGGCGAAGGCCCGATTTGGAAATACTGAATAAGAACTGACCCGCAGCCGGTTGCTCCCAAAAGGACGCCGGCTGCGTTTTTTTTGGGTGGGCTTTTCGCGGGGGCGTTCTGGAGTGCGGTTCTCTGCACCGTTTTGGGTACAGTACAATGAGCCGGTTGTTTGCCAGTTCAAAATAATCCTGTCCATTCATGTTCCAATTTGGTCAGGAAAAATAAACAAGGATAGACAGGATTGGAGCTACCTCCAAGCAAGCTTGACCAAGCCCTTTCAACCTCATCCAGCCTTCGGCCGCCTTCTCTGAGAAGGAATTCTCCGGTTTCATGCGTGTTTCTTCGCGTGAATTCGCGGTTGAAAATAAAACACCCAGCCCAGCGCTACCGGCGTTGGAAGTAGCCTCTTTGTTTTTCGCTGATGGGCATGTTGAGGCGTTCCATCACCTGCATCATGTCCTCCCAGACGTGGCGCTTGATCACCCACGACTGGTTGCGCAGCAGGTAGGACGGGTGGAAGGTGGGCATCACCGGCACGTCCCGGTACGAATGCCAGTTGCCGCGCAGTCGCGTGATGCCGGACGGCATTTTGCCTAGCAGCCCCTCGACGGCGGTTCCTCCCAGCGAAACTATCACCCTGGGCTGGATAATTTCGATCTGCCGCTTGACCCACGGGAAACAGGTTTCCATTTCCTCGGGGCGCGGCTTGCGGTTCCCGTAAACCTTGCCGGGTGTGTCGGGCCGACACTTGAGGATGTTGGCGATGTAAACTTTGTCACGATCCAGCCCGGTGGCCTCAATGATCTTGGTCAGCAATTGGCCTGCCGCGCCGACGAACGGCTCGCCCTCCTTGTCCTCGTCCAGCCCCGGCGCCTCGCCGATGAGCATTAACTCCGCATGGACGGTGCCGACACCGAACACGACCTGGGTTCGCGTCGATACGAGGTGCGCGCACTGGGCGCAGGCCAGTGCTTCGTCGCGCAGCATGGTTATCGCGGATTCTTTATCCGCGGCGGAGAGCTTGGGCGAATCGTAAACGCTTGGCTCGTCGGGACGCTGGACGGTGATGGTTGGTGCTGCTTGGCCAAGCGGGGCGTTGGTGGTTTTTTGTGCGGCTGGCATGGCCAGACGCGACAGCGACTCCGGCGATGCATCGACATAGCGGGCGCCCCGCTGCTTGAGCGACTCGAGATGGCCAATGGTGGCGTCGAGCAGTTGATGATATGCGCTGGGCATCGGCGAACAAGGTAGGCCAAGCCGCTGCCCTGGCACAGGGCAAGTTATTCACCGCGCAACTCTATGACCTGCTCACTGGACGATCTGCTTCTGCATGGCGAACAACTCGAGCGCCGTGAGCTTCTCAACTTCCGCGAGCTTGGAGAAGCCAACGATGTCGGTGAAAACAATGGCAGAAAAGCGCAGCTTCCCGTGCGTCCTTGCCAAGCCGGGGTGGGTTCCCGTAGGTTTCCCGCCGCTTTTGGGAATGAAAATTTACATCAACGGCAAATTTTATAGCGAACAAAACGCGAAGGTGTCGGTGTTCGATCACGGGCTGCTTTACGGAGACGGCGTGTTCGAGGGCATCCGCGCGTACCACGGCCGGTTGTTCAAGCTGAAGGAGCACATCGACCGGTTGTTCTGCTCGGCCAAGGCTATCCTGCTCGACCTGCCAATGACGCATGCGGAGTTGATGGAAGCCACGCTCGAGACGTGCCGCCGCAACAAGCTCAACGACGGCTACATCCGATTGGTGGTGACTCGCGGCCGCGGCACGCTGGGCCTGAACCCCAACAGCTGCTCCGACCCGCAGGTGATCATCATAGCCGGCAAGATCCAGCTTTACCCGCCGAGCCTTTACAAAAAAGGCATGGAGATCGTGACGGTGGCGACGACGCGCAACCATCACAACGCGGTCAACCCGGCCATCAAGTCCCTGAATTATCTCAACAACATCATGGCCAAGATCGAGGCGAACATCGCCGGGTATGAGGAGGCGATCATGCTTAACTCAGAGGGCTACGTGGCCGAGTGCACCGGCGACAATATTTTCATGCTCAAGGACGGGCGGATGTTCACGCCGCCACTGTCGTCCGGTGCGCTGCACGGCATCACCCGCGGCACGGCGATCGATCTACTAGCCGAGCTTGGAGTACCTACTTCCGAGCCGAACATGACGCGGTACGACCTGTTCAACGCCGACGAATGTTTCCTCACCGGCACCGGCGCGGAGATCGTGCCGGTGGTAAAGATCGACCAGCGGGTCATCGGCAACGGTAAGCCGGGGCCGGTCACGAAGAAGGTGGTCAAGGCGTACCACGAACTGACCAAGGTCTCCGGCGAGCCGATCGCCAAGCGCTGAGCGCTCTGGCACAAGGTGGCTGTCTCCAGCCCCGCGACGGGGGCTTATGCCACGGCCGGCCCGGAGAGCTAGCCCCACCCCGCGCTTGGCAATTTTTCAAGAGGCAACTTGCCAGCCTTGCGCCTTTGATTTCGGTAGTTTTTGTGCTATGTTTTACTTGTTTTTGAGGGGTAAAACGGCTTGGGCCGATTGGACTAACAGCACGAACGACAATTTTTTTCGGACGGATGATCTGCGATATTTGCAAAGAAAATGAGGCGACGGTTCACTTGACCCAGATGGTTGAGGGGAAGACCAAGAAGATCGACCTGTGCGAGAGTTGCTCGAAAGCCAAGGGCGTGGATGACCCCACCGGCTTTTCGCTGGCCGACCTATTGTTGGGCCTTGGCGCCTCGCAGGAGATGGAGGAGTCCGGCAGCACCACGGGGAAATGCCCCAAGTGCGGCTTCAGCCAGACGGATTTCAAGAAAACCGGCCGGCTGGGTTGCCCGGATTGTTACGACCATTTTACGGAAGGAGTGGAGAGTCTTCTCAAGAGCATGCACAAGGGCACGCGCCACACCGGCAAGGCACCGGCGGTCTGGCAGCAGACGAAAGTATACGTGGATCGGTTGCACTCGCTACAAACCAAGTTGGACAAGGCAGTGGCCAAGGAGGATTACGAAAAGGCGGCGGAGGTTCGAGACGAGATTTCCCGGGTTAAGTCGGATTTCTCCGAATCCAGCATAGTCTGAGCGATGAATATCAACGAAATTCTTTCCAAGCCGGCAGAGGCGGCTCGTCGCGAGGGGCCATCCAATAAGATCGTCCTGTCCAGCCGAGTGCGGTTGGCCCGCAATCTTGCCACCTTGCCGTTCCCGGGTTGGGCAAAAAAAACGGTCCGAGTAGAAACCTTCAAGCTCATCCGCGACAACGTGATAGAAGTGGCCCCGATGAGGGACGGCTTTCACGCCGGCATGGAGGAGTTGCCCACGCTGGACAAGCAACTGCTCGTCGAGCGCCATTTCATCAGCCGGGAGCACGCCGCCAAGACAGCCGGCAGCGGTATGGTGCTCAGTAGCGACGAGGCGCTGTGCGTAATGATCAACGAGGAGGATCACCTGCGCATGCAGGCCCTGCTGCCGGGATTGCAGGTGGACAAAGCTTGGATGGCGATCGACCAGTTCGACACCGCGCTGGAGTCCAACCTCGACTACGCCTTCTGCAAGCGACGCGGCTACCTGACCGCCTGCCCCACCAACCTTGGCACCGGAATTCGTGTCAGTGCGATGCTGCACCTGCCAGGGCTAGTCTTGAGCGAGCAGATTAACCAGATTGTCCAGGCGGTCAACAAGCTTGGTCTGGCCGTCCGCGGCCTGCACGGCGAAGGCACGGAGGCGCTGGGCAACGTCTTCCAGGTCTCCAACCAGATGACCCTCGGCGAGACGGAGTCGGACATCGTCGAGCGGCTCAACAAGGTGCTCCTGCAGATCATCGACCACGAGGAGAATGCGCGGGCCAAGCTCCTCGAGAACAAGCCCAAAATGGTCTATAACCACATCGGCCGGGCCTACGGCATCCTGGCCAACTCCCACAGCATCTCCTCCAAGGAAACCATGAATCTGTTGTCGCTCTTCCGTCTGGGCATCGACCTGTCCCTGTTCCCCGGCAACAAGCCGGCGTTGACCGAGGAGCTGTTCATCATCACCCAGCCGGCTCACCTGCAGAAAACCCTGGCGGGCAAACTCTCTGCCGAGAAGCGAGACATCCTCCGGGCCAACCTGCTGCGAAGCCGGCTCTTGAAGGTCGATCGCCCGGACACGCCGGACACCGGGAAAACAGAGGAGAATGAGGAATAAACCGAGCGCTTGGCCAATCGCAGCGGCGGCTATTCCCAAGCTGGACAAAGCCCGCCGGGACATCCATAATGGGCAGGTATTTTTATGAGTGACGAGCCAATGAACAACTTCACCCCACGAGCCCAGCAAGTGCTGGCGCTGGCGCGGAAAGAGGCCGACCGCTTCAACCATAGCTTCGTGGGCACCGAGCACCTGCTGCTGGGCCTGATCAACCTTGGCCAGGGCGTCGCTGTCAATGTCCTCCAAAAAATGGGCCTCAACTTGGAGACTGTGCGCCTCGAGGTCGAGAAACAGGTTGGCACCGGACCGGATCAGAAACTGGCCGGCAACATCCCGTACACCCCGCGCGTCAAGAAAGTGCTCGAGCTTTCCAAGAAGGAAGCCAAGGCGCTACACCACACCTACGTCGGCACCGAGCACATCCTGCTGGGCCTGCTGCGTGAGGGCGAGGGCGTCGCGGCGCGCGTGCTGAAGACTCTCGACATCGACATCGACCTTTGCCGGCAAAAAATCCTGCACGAGCTGGATCCGAACTTCGAGGGCGACGACGGCGTCGCCGCCGGCATGGAGGAAGAGGAGTCCGGCGGTAACAAGAAACAGGTCAAAACACCGGCGCTCAAGGCGTTCGGTCGCGACCTCACCGAGATCGCCAAAAAAGGCGAGATGGATCCGGTCATCGGCCGCGCCGAGGAAATCGAGCGTGTCATCCAAGTGCTTTGCCGCCGTACCAAGAACAACCCAGTGCTGCTCGGCGAGGCCGGCGTCGGCAAGACAGCCATCGTCGAGGGCCTAGCACAGGAAGTCATCAAGGGCAACGTCCCGGAAATTTTGCGCGAAAAGCGCGTCATCACCCTCGACCTCGCGCTGATGGTCGCCGGCACCAAGTACCGCGGCCAGTTCGAGGAACGCATCAAGGCCGTGATGGACGAGATTCGCCGCGCGAAAAACGTCATCCTGTTCATCGACGAGCTGCATACCATCGTCGGGGCCGGCTCCGCGGAGGGCACGATGGACGCCTCCAACATCATTAAGCCGGCCCTGAGCCGTGGCGAAATGCAGTGCGTCGGCGCCACCACCCTCAACGAGTACCGCAAATACATCGAGAAAGACGCTGCCCTCGAGCGCCGGTTCCAGTCCGTCAAGGTCGAGCCGCCCTCCATCGATGATACCATCGATATTCTCAAGGGCCTGCGTCCGCGTTACGAGGATCACCACAAGATGGAACTGACCGATGCTGCCGTCATGGCCGCCGTCAGGCTTTCCGACCGCTACATCACCGGGCGTTTCCTGCCGGACAAGGCAATCGACATCATGGACGAAGCCGGCTCGCGCGCCCGCATCAAGGCCATGACCCGTCCGCCCGAGGTCAAAAACTTCGAGTTGGCGATCGAGGAAACCCGCATCAAAAAGGAGAAGGCCATCAAGGAGCAGAAATTCGAGGAGGCCGCCTCGATGCGCGACGAGGAAAAGAAAGCCAAGGAGGAACTCGAGAACACGCTAGCCGAGTGGAAGAAAAACAACGAGGACGCCCGCGTCAAGGTCGATGAGGATGAAATTATGTACGTCGTGGCCAAGTGGACCGGCATCCCGCTCAAGCGCATGGAACAGGGCGACGTGCAAAAACTCCTCTCGATGGAAAAGGAAATTTCCAAGATCGTCGTTGGCCAGAGTTTAGCCGTCGAGACCCTCTGCAAGGCGCTGCGCCGCAGCCGTGCCGACCTTAAGGATCCCGCCCGACCGATCGGTGCTTTCATGTTGCTCGGCCCGACCGGCGTCGGCAAAACACTCCTAGCCAAAAGTCTCGCCGAAAACATGTTCGGCGACAGTAAATCGCTCGTGCAACTCGACATGTCCGAGTACATGGAGAAGTTCAACGTTTCGCGCCTTGTCGGCTCGCCCCCGGGCTACGTCGGCTACGAGGAGGGCGGCCAGTTGACCGAAAAGGTGCGCCGCACCCCCTACTCCGTCGTACTGTTTGACGAGGTCGAGAAGGCCCATCCCGACGTCTTAAACATGCTCCTCCAAATTCTCGAGGAGGGCAAACTGACCGACAGCTTCGGCCGGCACGTGGACTTCCGCAACACGATCATCCTGCTCACCTCCAATGTCGGCGCTGAGCGACTCAAGAAGGGAGCCACCATGGGCTTCACCGCCCCCGACGACGAGCAGGACTACGAGCGGATGAAGGAGAATCTCACCGAGGAGGCCAAGAAAGTTTTTCGGCCGGAATTCCTCAACCGTTTCGACGACATCGTCGTGTTCCGCTCTCTTGGCAAGGAAGAACTCACCCAGATTCTTGAACTCGAGCTTGAGAAGGTCGAGAAGCGACTGGCTCAACGCAACCTCCACTTCGAGTTGGACGAGTCCGCCCGTGAACTACTGCGGAATCAGGGCTACGACCCCTCCTACGGGGCACGCCCTATGCGCCGGGCCGTCGAAAAAAACCTTGAGGACCCGATGGCTGAGGAAATCATCCGTGGCAACCTGCGCGAAGGTGTAACTGTTTCCATCTCCGCCAAGGATGACAAACTGGTCTTCACCCAGAAAAAAACCAAAGCCAAGGGCGAAGATACCAAGGTCTCTAGCTAAACCAACCGCCACTCTGCTTTCCACCCCGCCTAGACAAGCGGACAGGTGACTCTGCGGACTCGCATTTCGCCAAGCGGATTGGTAGTATCTGCGATGACTATTCATGGGACGTTCAGCTGACAACCCGCTTAAGGACGCTTTTGCCAGCCTGGGCAACGTCGCTGTCCTATTCCTGGACACGATGCGCTCCATTTTCGCGAAGCGATTCCGCTTCCGCGACCTGATTGAGCAGCTCCACTTCATCGGCGTGAAATCCCAGTCGGTGGTCCTACTCACCGGCGCCTTCACCGGAATGGTAATGTGCGCCCAGTTTTACATCCAGTTTCACAAGGTGAAGATGGACAGCGCCGTGATGTCAGTGGTCACTGTAGCCATGGCCCGTGAGCTGGGCGCCGTGTTGACGAGCCTAATGATCGCCGGCCGCGTCGGTGCAGCAATGGCCGCCCAACTCGGCACCATGAAGGTGACCGAACAGATTGATGCCCTGCGCACGCTGGCCACCAGCCCGGTGGATTACCTCGTGGCCCCAAGACTGCTGGCCATGCTCATTTCGCTCCCGCTTCTGACTGCCGAAGCCATCGCCATAAGTATGGTTTCCGGTATGCTGGTGGCGGTATATCTGCTTGGCCTTGATCCCGTTTTCCTTTGGAGCAACATGGTGTTTTACACGGGGTCAGTGGACATCTGGATGGGGCTTATCAAGGCATTCATCTTCGCCGGCATCATTGCCACCATCGCTTGCCACAAGGGGATGCACTGCGGCCAGGGCGCCGAGGGGGTAGGCAAGGCCACCACCGAGGCAGTGGTCGCCGCCTCCATCAGTATTCTCGTGTCCAACTTTTTCGTGACCCTCGTTCTCAACAACCTCTTGATTTACCAGGAATGATCGAGGTCTCAAAACTGCACAAGAGCTTCGGGCAGCAACAGGTATTGCGCGGGGTTAGCCTGACAATTGACGAGGGCGAATCTGTCGTCATCATCGGCGGCAGCGGCTGCGGCAAAAGTGTTCTGCTCCGGCACATCATCGGGCTCGTGCAGCCGGACGAGGGCGACGTGAAGATCGACGGCCAAAGCATCGCCGACCTTTCCGAGCGCGAACTCATCAAGGTGCGCCGCAAGTTCGGCATGCTCTTTCAGAGCGCGGCATTGTTCGACTCGCTGACCGTCGAGGAGAACGTAGGCTTCCTGCTCGACCGAGAGCAAACGATGTCCCCGTCGGAAATTCGGGGAACCGTCGCCGACGCCCTCGAGTTGGTGGACCTCGGCGGCACTCAGGCCAAGAAACCGGCCGAGCTATCCGGCGGCATGAAAAAACGCGTCGGCTTGGCCCGGGCCATTGTTTACAAGCCGCAGATCATCCTTTACGACGAGCCGACCACCGGGCTGGACCCCGTCGTGGCCGATAGCATCGACCAACTTGTCATCAGAATGCGCGACCAGTTGAAATGCACATCGATCGTCGTCACGCACGACACTCGGAGCATGCGCCGCGTCGGCAACCGCGTGATGATGCTGCACCACGGCGAAATTCACGCCAACGGAACACCCGACGATATTTTCAATTCTACCGACCCGGTCGTTCACAAGTTTGTCAACGGGATCGCCGATCCCAAGGATTTGGAGTTCTAGTCATGAAAGAAAAAAAAGAATGGAAAGTCGGCCTGTTCCTGGCCGTCTCGCTGGTGGTGGCCGCTGCGCTCGTCATCAACTTCTCCAAGGGCACCAACCCCTTCACCGAGACCACCCTGCTGCACCTCAAGACAAAAAACGTCGACGGCCTCAAGCGAAACTCCGTCGTCCTCATGGCCGGCGTGCCAGTCGGCAGCATCAGCGCGATCCATCTCGACACCGACACCGGCATCGTCACCCTCGACGCCAAGATCAAGGCCCAGTACCAGATCCGCACCGACGCCAAGTTCTTCATCGAAACCGCCGGTTTTCTCGGCGACAAATACATCGGCGTCATCCCCGGCGACATCATCCCTGGCGATAACAAGCTCCCGGCGCTCAAGAACGGCGATGAGGTCATCTGCCAGGAATCGTTCGACCTCGTCCGTGCCGCCCGCTCGGCGACTGATCTCATGGATGAACTCAAGACTGTTGCCTCCCAGATCACCAACATCGTCAACCGCATCGACAGCAAGTTGCTCGATGAACAAACCCTCACCAACCTCGCCGCCGGCTTGAGTAATCTCCGTGAGATTTCTGCGGAAGCCTCCGCCACCATCGCCGGCGTGAACCAACTCATCCTCACAAACACGCCGCCCATTAACGCCGCCATAGAAAACGTCGTCACATTTTCCGAGCAACTCAAGAATGCCGGCGGAGATTTGCAAAACCTCATCAACACCAACAGCGTCGTCATCGATGAGTCGTTGGCAAACATCAAGAAAACCACCGAGTCGCTCCACAACCTTGTTGCCGCCGCCGAACAGGGCAAGGGACTCGCCGGCAAACTGTTTAGTGACGAGGAACTGGCCAGCAACTTTTCAATGCTCTCGAGCAACCTCGTCGATGTCAGCGTTAAGCTAAATCGCGGCGGCCTCTGGAGCATTCTCTGGGCCGACAAAAATAAAGACGACGGCAAACCCACGAAACTCAGGCCGACCATTGGCCGCAACCGCCGTTGATGGCCAAGCTGACGGACATCCGCGCCTCCGCCGCCGAGCTATTTTTCCTGCCGGTCGAGACCCGCGTGCCGCTCAAGTTCGGCCCCGAGACGCTCACGCACGTTACCTGCGCCCGCGCGCGCCTCACCGTCCGACTGGCCAACGGCGGCACCGCCACCGGTTGGGGCGAGACACCACTCAGCGTCCAGTGGGTTTGGCCAAGCGCCCTACCCTACGAGCCGCGCCATCAAGCTCTGAAGGGTTTTTGCATCCGCCTGACCAAAGCTTGGGCGGCATTCGACGCCCCAGGCCATTCACTGGAACTGGGCCACGACTTCCAGCAAAACGAACTGCCCAAGCTGCTCGACGAATTCAACGCCAAAAGCCCCGCCGGCGAACCGATACCGTGGCTCGCTGCTCTCGTATGTTGCTCGGTCTTCGACATCGCGCTGCACGACGCGCTTGGCCAATCACTTGGCAGGCCGACTTACGAAACCTACTCCGCCGAGTTTCTCAGCCGCGACCTTGGCCAGTTCCTAGAGCCGGCCAACGGCTCAGACATCAACTTCGCCGGTCGGTTCCCTGACGAGTTTCTCGCCGGCGACCCGCCGAAGACGATGCCGGCGTGGCACCTCGTCGGCGGGCTTGACCCACTCGACGAAAGCGAGTTGACCGGCGACGAGCCGGACGACGGCTATCCGGTGTTGCTCGCCGATTGGATACGCACCGACGGTCTCACATGCCTCAAGGTCAAGCTACGCGGCAATAACACCGAGTGGGACTACGACCGCCTGGCCAAGGTCGGTGCGATCGCCACCAAACATGGAGCCCTCTGGCTAACCGCCGATTTCAACTGCACCGTCTCTGATCCCGCATATGTGAACGAGATTCTCGACAAGCTCGCCATCGAGCAGCCGCAGCTTTACAGCATGATCCTCTATGTCGAGCAGCCGTTCCCGTACGAGCTCGAGAAACACCGTATCGACGTGCACAGTGTCTCCGCCCGCAAGCCGCTGTTCCTTGACGAGAGCGCGCACGACTGGAAACTGATCCGGCTGGGGCGCGAGCTTGGCTGGACCGGTGTCGCTCTCAAGACCTGCAAGACGCAGACCGGCGCAATCCTAAGCGCCTGCTGGGCCAAGGCTCACGGCATGACACTGATGGTGCAGGACTTGACCAATCCAATGCTGGCGCAGATTCCACACGTGCAATTGGCCGCGCGAGTCGGCACGGTCATGGGAGTAGAGACGAACAGCATGCAATTTTATCCGGAAGCCTCAGCCGCAGAGGCCATGGTGCACGGTGGGATTTATCGGCGGCGCGACGGCCGGCTCGATTTGAGCACGCTCACCGGCCCGGGCTTCGGCTATCGGCTGGAGGAAATCGACCGCGACCTGCCGGAACCTGCGGCCACTTTCGGAGAAGGCTAATGAGTGACGGACGCAAAACCATCCTGCTGATTGCCGGCGAAGCCAGCGGCGACACGCTCGGTGCGGAGCTGATAAAGGCCATGCGCGATGAACCGGGCGGCGACGAGATCGACTTCATCGGCGCGGGCGGCCCGCAAATGGAGGCGGCCGCGCTACGACCGGAGTTCGACCTGAGTGAACACGCCGTGGTCGGCATCTGGGAGGTGCTCAAAAACTACTTCAAGTTTCGTCGCCTGTTCCGCCACCTGCTCGAGTTGGCGACCCGGCGCGAACCGGATATTATCGTGCTGATCGACTATCCCGGTTTCAACCTGCGCTTCGCCAAGGCCATCCGCCGATACAACGCAGCGGGCGGCGGCGCGTTCCGGGAGTGGCAGCCGAAGATCATCTGTTACGTGTCTCCGCAACTCTGGGCATGGAAGGAAGGCCGCGTGCACCAGATCGCCAACGACATTGACCTGATGCTCTCCATCTTCCCCTTCGAGAAAGACTGGTACGCCGAGCGCGTGCCGGGGTTCCCGGTCGAGTTCGTCGGCCATCCGCTCGTCGATCGTTTCCCCATGGCCAAGCCGGGCGAAAAATCTGTGCCGCTCGACCCGGACCTGTTCACCGAGCAGCCAACAGTGCTGCTGCTGCCTGGTAGCCGCCGCCGCGAGATCGACAAGCACCTGCCGGTGATGCTCGAGGCGGCTGTGATTTTTTCAGAGAAAATAAAGACACGCCTCCGCATGGTGCTGCCCAGCGGCGAGATGCACGAGTTGGCCAAGCGGCACATCCCGACCGGCACCGAGATCGACACGCAGGTTGGCGGCCTGGCCGAAGCGCTTGGTCAGGCGAGCCTAGCGATCGCCTCCTCCGGCACGGTCACGATGGAGTGCGCCTGGTTCCGGGTGCCCACCGTCGTGCTCTACAAGACCAGCCCGCTGACCTACTCGCTCGGCCGGATGTTCCTGAAAGTGCCGTACCTCGCCATGCCCAATCTGCTCGCCGGCGAGGAACTCTTTCCCGAGTTCCTCCAGTCGGAGGCCAACGCCGACAACCTCGCCAAGGCCAGCCTGCGCCTACTGCGGGACAAGGGCGAACGCACACGCATCCTCGGCGGACTCAGCCTCGTCGCCGCCAAGCTCGGCCCAAGCGGAGCCGCTACTCGAGCCGCCCAAGCCGTGCTCCGCACCCTCGATTGACGACCGCTCTCGACCGGGTGGGCGGGGGTGGTTTACATTGCTCGCGCATGGTTCAGTATCTTGATCTTTTGCGCCTGGTTTTAGCTGAGGGCAGGGCCAAGGGCGACCGCACCGGCACCGGCACGCTGTCGGTGTTCGGGGCGCAGGCACGTTTTTCGGTCGGCGAAAATTTCCCCGTGCTCACGACGAAAAAGCTGCATTTGCGCTCGATCATACACGAGTTGCTGTGGTTCCTAAAGGGCGACACAAATGTCCAATATCTCAATGACAACGGGGTGACGATTTGGGACGAGTGGGCGGGCGAGAATGGCGACCTTGGCCGGGTGTACGGCGCGCAGTGGTGCGACTGGCGCGCACCGGATGGCAGCTCGGTGAATCAGGTTGACCGACTGATCGACGGGCTGAAAAACAACCCGGACAGCCGGCGGCACATTATCAGCGCGTGGAACGCCGGCGAACTCGACCAGATGGCGCTGACGCCTTGCCACGCACTGGTGCAGTTCAACGTGTGCGACGGCGTGTTGAGTTGCCAGTTGTATCAGCGCAGCGCGGATCTGTTTCTCGGTGTGCCTTTCAACATCGCGTCGTACTCGCTGTTGCTGCTGATGGTGGCGCAGGTGTGCGGACTGAAGCCGGGCGAGTTCATTCACACGTTCGGCGACCTGCACCTGTACTCGAATCATCTCGACCAGGCCAAGCTGCAACTGGCGCGCGAGCCAAGGCCGCTGCCTCGGATGACGCTCAACCCGGACGTGGGAGACATTTACTCGTTCCGCTACGAAGACTTCGAGTTGAAACATTACAATCCGCATCCGTCGATCAAGGCGCCCATCGCGGTTTGAATGATGACCCCCATGCCCTTCAAAGCCATCGCGGCCATGTCGTTGAACCGGGTGATCGGTCGTGGCAACAGTATCCCGTGGAATTTGCCGGAGGACTTCGAGTGGTTCAAGCAGACGACGATGGGCCACGTGCTAGTGATGGGGCGCAGGACGTTCGAGTCGATCGGCCGCCCGTTGCCGGGCCGCGAGACGATTGTGCTGACGGGGAGCGGCGAGCCGATCGCCGGTGTCCGCACGGTCGGCAGTCTCGATGCGCTTGGCCAAGCAGACGATCTCGGCGACCGGACGATTTTTATCTGCGGCGGCGCACAGGTTTACGCCCAGTTGCTTGGCCAATGTTCCGATTTGTACCTCTCCGTGGTGAAGCACGAGGTGGAGGGCGACGCTTTTTTCCCGAAGTTCGAGCCAATGTTCGACGCCGGGGAGACGATCCGCGAGTCGGGCGATTTCGACGTCATTCATTACCGCCGGCTTTGCCAAGCGAGCGGCAATTGACTCGGCGGTAGCAAGTTGGTAGATTTTCTCAGGAATGTTAACAGCCGGAACCCAAACGTCCCCGCTTCCGGACACCCCCATCACCCAAGAGGTAACCGCCGAATGGCCGGAGATCGTCCTGTCGGTGGCGCCGTTCCTCGACGAGGTGCAGCAGGAGTTGGCCGGGCAGGTTGCGGCGTTCAATCCCGAGATCGCGCCGTACGCCGAGTACGCGCTGGCTAACCAGGGTAAGCAACTTCGCGCCACGCTGACCGGCTTGGCGGCGAATTGTGTCGGCGGCTGGAACGACTCTGTCATCAAGGCCGCGGTGATCATTGAGATGGTGCACCTGGCCACGCTGCTGCACGACGACATCATGGACGGGACAGAGTTACGGCGCAACCGCCCAACGCTAGCCTGCAAGTGGGACAACACCACGGCGGTGCTCGTCGGCGACTGCCTGTTCGCGAACGCGCTGAGGCTGGCTGCGGAGTTCCCGACTACGGATGTCTGCCGCGCCGTCTCCACCGCCACGCGCACGGTCTGCTCCGGCGAGATTATCCAAAGCCACCAGCGGGGCAACCTGCAGCTTGGCCAGGTAGAGTATCTCAATGCGCTCCGGATGAAGACCGGCGAGTTGTTTGCACTCGCTTGCGAGTTGGGCGCCTCTCTCGCCGGGGCTGAACCTCGGGAGACACGGGCGCTGCGCGAGTACGGCATGGCGCTGGGCACGGCCTATCAGGTTTACGACGACTGTCTGGACTTGTTCGGCTCCGAGGCCGAGGTCGGCAAGTCGCTCGGCACCGACATCGCCAGCGGCAAAGCGACGCTGCCGGTGATTCTCCTTTGCGAGCAGGCCGACCCCGAGGTCGCAGCGCAGCTTGGCCGGATGATCGAGAAGTGGGATGCCGGCCAATTGAATATTTTGCGCGGCTGGCTGGCGGAGTTTAATACACTCGAACAATCCCAGTCCAGATTGGAGGCAGTCCTGGCTGATGCCCGCGACGTACTAGGCGAGCTCCGGGAGTCCGGTCACCGCGGTGCCCTCAAGGAGTTGACCCAGTTTTTGGCGCAACAATCGGCCAGACTGGGTGTTTGTTGAGTACCGGGTCAGTCCAAATGCTGGAATACCCTTCCACCGTTTCCCCGGCAAAAGATGGCGTGACCATGCCAGAATGGAATGAGAAGGAGTTTGTGAGCCGCGCCCGAAAAGGGGATATGGAGGCTTGCGACGCTCTTGTTCGGCAGTATCAGGAACGCATCTACGCCACCGTCTACCACATGACCTCGAACCACGAGGACGCCGCCGACTTGGCGCAGGAAACCTTCATCAAGGCCTTCCGAAAGATCGACAAGTTCAAGGGCGACTCGTCCTTCTTCACCTGGCTCTACCGGATCGCCGTCAACAACACCATCAACTTCATTCGCTCGAAACGCCGGCGCGTTATTCTGAGCATCAACCAAATGGACGAGGAATGGGACCGGGGCGAGGAACTGCTTGGCTTGGTCTCAAAAGACACCCCGCGCCAGAACGTCGACCGACACGAACTACAGGGAATATTGAACGTCGCCATGCAAAAGCTGTCTTCAAACCACAGGCTAGTGGTCACGCTGCACGACGTGCAGGGATTACCACACGAACAGATCGGCGAAATCATGGACTGCAACACCAACACCGTCCGCACCCGCTTGCACTACGCCCGAAAACAACTGCAAGCCCACCTCTCCGACTACCTGAAACCATGATGGAACCCGACCCAGAGAAATTCGACAAGCTGCAGAAACTGCTGGCTTCAAAAGAAAAAGAAAAACCGGAGGAAGGTTTTTTTGACCGGTTCTCCGACCAGGTGCTGACGCGACTTGAGGAGCCAGCACCCAAGCCGACACTTTGGGAGCGGCTCAACGACCAGGTGGATCCGTTGCGCATCGCAGCGGCCATCTTTGCAGCCGTCATCGGCCTGGGAGTGATGTTCGCTCTGGATGAAGGTTCCAATATGGCCGAGACGGAGCCGGAACCGCTTGGCGAAGCCGATGAAGAGATATCGCCCGAGCCGCTTGGCCAAGGGCAAAACACACTGGCTGGCAGCGGGCTGCTGCTGAACAAAAGCGAGGCGCAGCCACCCCGCATCCTCATGAACCCGGGAACCGGACTGGCACCATTCCCGGCCAAGATCGATTCCTCCTTTTACCAGGGCAAATCCGCTTCAAACACAGTCCACACACCCAAATAAAAAGCAGCCAATTGATTGGCTGCTTTCAGTGAAAATGTCGTAGCGCCCGCTAATAGCGCGTGAAGACAAACACGTCCATCCCGGATCGGACATGAAGGCGGCCTTTCACGATGTTTGTGTTTAGCTTGCCAGAGCGAAGAGGCCATCCGGCTTTCAAACTCCCGGCGAGGAACTCCGCTTCCTTGCTCAAGTTCACCTTGTCCGGCTTGACGGTGACTTGAAAACGGATCCCGGAGCCTTCCCATTTACCGGAGCCAATCCGCATGCTGTCACCTTTAAGCATGCTTTGGTTGAGTTGACTGGGCACCCAGTTGGGATCCTTGGCTTGAATCCAGGTCAACATACGTTTCACCTCGTCAACTTTGCCTTGGCTCTCTCCTCCTTCCCCTTGTGTGCCGTATGCCTGCTCAAAACCAACCGGCTGGCTGTACCCTCCTCCGTAGCCGAACGCGTCATCATCGATATCTCCGTCATCAACGGCCTTTTGGTAAAGCGTACGCAACTTCTTGAGAACGTCATCGAAGGCACCACCAACGGAGAGGCCGTTGACGCGAATTTGTTTTTGATCCGCCTCCGGCCAAACCTGCAACGTCACCCGGCGCATTTTCCCGACTGTGGCCTGGATGCCCCTCATCTCGTCCACCGAAATGGTGGTTCGTGTCTTTTTGTTTTCACGCAGCGAAACGTTCGGGGCAAATCTCCATCGGCCGACAATGGCATCCTTAGTGTAAAGCTCCGACTCGCCGGTCTTGAAGAAATGCCGGATATCATCCATGAATGCCATTAGCTTCTTCTCCTCTGCCGAATTCGGCTCGATGGCTTTCAACTCCTCATACCGTTCGTTGACAGTGGAAACCACCTCGCTGTTGCTCAACAGGTTAGTCAGTGAGAGAGATCCGCTTTTCCAAATGGCATACAGCGAATCGCCGCCCTCGTCCTCGGTGCCATAGTCCTCGGCGCCATAGCCCCCGTATTCATCCTCCTCTTCCTCCTCCTCGTCTCCCAGCAGACCCTTGATCTCCTCCGTTTCCCCCAAGGCGAAGAAACCCGGATAGGCGCGCATATGATTCTCGATCGTACTGGCGCGATTCTTCAACAACAGGGCCAAGGTGTCGCGAACCTCATAATCCAGTTCCGGCGTCTTGTCATACGCAGCCGCCAACTTAATGAACGGTGTGTTGTCAAGTTGCTCGCGAGCTTCGTTCAGCGTCTTCAACGGCCAGGGATCCGTGTCGTGCCTGAGCGGCCCGGTGAAGTTGCCCAACTGGTAAATGAGTGTCAGCCCCATCACCGAGTAAACACTCGCCGTGATCAGGCCAACGCAGAGCCCGAACTTCCGATTCATGGTCTTGAAGTTTTCCAGCTTGTAATCCTCCCACTGGGACTCCAGCCGTTTGCGCACCATGATGCTGGCCACCGTACCGAGGATGGAAAAAACCACCACCAGGGTGATGAAGCCGGCCACGACCGGCACGGCGCGGTTCCAAAACGGGTGTCCATCGATCGGCCACCACTTGTCGCCCATCCACTGAAACGCCATCGGGCCGAATGAATCGGCTACATTCACTGCCAAAACCACGCCAAGCAACGTGAGCAAGGCATTGACTCCTCCCTTGAAATAACTCTCCGATGCGAGGATCAGTAATAACAGACCGATAAGCAGATAAATCCACATGGAGGTGAAAGCTATACCCCGTTCCCAAAAAAATCACGCGGTTTTTGCGGAAAAAATCGGCTATTCCAGCCCCTTGAAAAAATCCCGGGCCGTCGCGCCGGTGGCCTCGGCCAGTTCCTCCAGCCCGATCCCCCTCGTCTCGGCGGCCACTTGGCTGATTTCCTGCACGTAGGCCGGTTCGCAGCGTTTGCCCCGATACGGCACCGGCGCGAGGAACGGCGCGTCGGTTTCCAGCATCAATTTGTCCAGCGGCACCGAGGCCAGCGACTCTCTCACGTCACCCGCATTCTTGAAGGTGCAAACACCGGTAAAGCTAACCAGCGAGCCCAAGTCAATCACCCGCTGGGCAGCCGCTGGGTCGTTCACGAAACAATGAAACACCCCCCGCACCCGATCCGCAAATGGCTCGAAAACCTCGATGCACGCCTCGAACGCCGCCCGCTGGTGAATCACCACGTTCAGCCCTAGCTTGGCCGCAACCTCGAGCTGCTGTTGAAACAGCGAAACCTGCCGGGCCTTGAACGCCTCGTCATCGGCGGCCGACCCGCCGCGCGTGCTCGGCAGCCGGTAGTGGTCAATGCCGATCTCGCCGATGGCGACCACTTTCGCCGCCTTGGCCAAGCCCTCGAGCTCACCGCGCACATCGTCCGGAGCTGAGAGGCAGTCGTTGGGATGCCAGCCCACTGCGGCGAACACGCCGTCGAAGCGCTTGGCCAAATCGATCGCGCGGCGACTGCTTTCCAAATCCGTGCCGATGGTGACAATACGCGAGATGCCCACATCGGCGGCTCGCTGCACAACCTCATCCAACTCCTCGCGGAAATCGGGGAAGTCCAAGTGGGCGTGTGTGTCGTAAAATTCCGGCATCGCTTGGCCAAGCTTTGGCCGGGCCACTGTAGCGGCTTCCCTGTGGTTTGTCATTTTCCTTCAAAAAAGCAGCTTGTATGATACATTTTTGGAGGTACTTGATACAGTGCCAGAGGAAACGAACATGAGCGGCCCTACATCACCCGAAGAATTCCAGAAACAGATGCAGGATTTCCTGCAGAAACAATTCAAGACGTTCGGCACACCCGGCTTCACCGGCGCTGAGCCGACCGACACCGTCACCCAGCCCGAGCCGGAACCCGCCCGGGCCGATTTCGATTTCGACTACAAACCGCGCGACGTCAAGACGCACCTCGACCGCTACGTCATCAAGCAGGAGGAGGCCAAAAAAGTGCTGAGCGTGGCGTTGTGTGACCATTACAACGCCGTGCGCCAAGCGTTCGACGGTGAGGAACAGGCCCATTACACCAAGCAGAACGTCATGCTCATTGGCCCGACCGGCGTCGGCAAAACCTACCTCATCCGCAGCATCGCCGAGTTAATCGGCGTGCCGTTCGTCAAGGCCGACGCGACCAAGTTCTCCGAGACAGGCTATGTCGGCGGCGATGTCGAGGACCTCGTCCGCGACCTCGTCCGTCAGGCAGACGGCGACGTCGATCGCGCTCGTTATGGCATCATTTACATCGACGAGATTGACAAGATTGCCTCATCCTCGGAGCAACAGGGCGGCCGCGACGTGAGCGGCCAGGGGGTACAGACCACCTTGCTCAAGCTGATGGAGGAAACCGAGGTGCCGGCGCGGTCGCAGCACGACATGGCCGGCCAAATCCAGGCAATGATGCAGGGCATGCGCGGTGGCAAAAAAGAGGGCGACACCATCAACACACGCCATATCCTCTTTGTCGTCAGCGGGGCGTTTGCACATCTCGACAAAATCGTCGGCCGTCGACTGAAGGAATCCTCCATCGGGTTCGCCGCCGGGACACAGGAAGAGGTGGAGGGCGAACGGGTTCTCGAACACGCGAGGACACCCGACTTCATCAAGTTCGGCTTCGAGCCGGAGTTCATCGGCCGCCTGCCAGTGCGCGTCGTCTGCCATCCGCTTTCAGTCGATGACCTCGAGCAGATTCTCAAGAGCAGCGAAGGCAGCATCATCCGCCAGTACAAACAGTCATTCGCCGCGTACGGCATCGACACCCGGTTCGAGGACGACGGACTGCGGCGAATCGCCGAGTTGGCGATCGACGAGGAAACCGGCGCGCGCGGCCTGATGACCGTCTGCGAAAAAGTGTTACGCGACCTGAAGTTCGAGTTGCCCTCCTCCCGCGTGAAGGAGTTTGCCGTCGATGCCGCGCTGGTCGATGATCCCGGCACCGCGCTGGAAACGCTGCTGGCCAACGCGCCGGAGCAGGAAGACAACGAAGTGGACAACACTCTGAAACAGTTCGCCGAGGCGTTCTCCGGCCAGCATAGCCTGTCGATCAAGTTCACCGACAAGGCCCGCAAGCAACTCACCCGCCTGGCCAAGGCTTCATCGCTGTCCGTTTACGAGTTCTGCAAGGAACACTTCCGGGATCTGCACTTCGGCTTGAAACTGATATCCAAAAACAGCGGTAGAACAGAGTTTGAGCTGGACGAGTCCTTCGCTGAAAACCCCGACTCCGCGCTGAGCGAGCAGGTGGTTGCCAGCTACAAAAACAAGAAGTCGTAGAGCCTGATTTCGTCTTTAATACGTTGCTCGGCCGCCGGAAATGTCGAACACGGCACCGGTGCTGAAAGACACTTCATCCGACGAGAGCCAGGCAATCATAGCCGCCACTTCGGCCGGCTGGCCAACGCGGCCCATCGGGATTTTCGACACCATGTAGTCGATGTGCGCCTGCGTGCATTGCTCGAGAATTTCTGTCTCGATCACGGCCGGCGTGATGCAGTTCACCCGGATGTTTGTGTCGGCCAACTCCTTGCCCAGCGACTTGGTCAAGCCGATGACCCCGGCCTTGGCCGCGCTGTAATGCGACGCCGTCGGGTTGCCCTCCTTGCCGGCGATCGAGGCGACGTTGACGATGCGGCCCCAGCCCGCCTCTATCATCCCCGGCACGAACGCGCGGCAGCAGAGGAACACGCCGAACAGGTCGATCTCCATCACATCGCGCCACTCTTGCGGCGTGCATTCCCAAAGTGTCTTGTTGATGCCAGCGATTCCGGCGTTGTTGACGAGGATGTCGATTTGCCCGTGACGGCCAAGCGCCTGGGCAGCCGCAGCCTCGACCGATTCCGGCTTGGCCAACTCGACCGTGTCGCTCGTCACTTCTCCTGCGTCAGCGAGGTTCGCCGTGGCCGCGTCGATCGCCGCCGGGTCGCGGTCCCAAATCACGCAGCGCGCACCCTCCCGTAAAAGACGCTGCACCGTGGCGAAGCCAATTCCCCGGGCGCCGCCGGTCACCAAAGCAGTTTTTCCATGTAAACTCATATGAAGCGCCGCAGGGAATACGGCAGGAAAGACGGAAGATCAACTGAAATTCCCAACCACCAAACAGCGAGTTACTTGATCACTTCAGGATAAGGATAGTCGCGATCACGAAGACGGTGTAT
>CALJHX010000031.1 GCA_937770485.1 uncultured Verrucomicrobiae bacterium
ATGAAGGAGCGTGGTATTTTGATCGACGGGGGCTACGGCAAAATCAAGGGCAAAACCTTCCGCCTCTCGAGCATGGGCGACGAAACAGAGGAGACGATGCAGTCTCTTTACGGCCTGCTCGACGAGTCGCTTGGCCTGCTTTAGGCGATCAGCCCGTCGACCAGGCGAAGCGTGGTGTTTGCCCGGGCGGCGACTCTGTCGTCGTGAGTCGCGATGATCATCGTCAACTTGGCTTCCCGCTGCAACTCGCACAACAGGTCAAGCACCTCGTCGCCAGTTTTGGAATCCAGGTTGCCGGTCGGCTCGTCGGCGAACAAAATTTTCGGCTGATTGATCAGCGACCGGGCCAGGGCCACGCGTTGTTGCTCGCCGCCGGACAGCTCGGTCGGCAGATGATGCATGCGCTTGGCCAAGCCGACACGCTCCAGCAGTTCCCTGCCCCGTTGCTCCGCGACGCCGATGCCTGTGTGCGCGATTCGCGCCGGGATGAGGACGTTCTCCAGCGCGTCGAACTCCGGCAAAAGGTGGTACGCTTGAAACACAAAACCAACCTCGCGGTTTCGCCACTTGGCCAAGCGCGACGCGCCCATGCCGAACAAAGACTGGTCGCCGGCGAAAACCTCTCCGGCGCTTGGCTCGTCAAGCCCGCCGAGCAGATGCAGCAGCGTGCTTTTGCCCGCACCGGATGCGCCCTGCAACGAGAGGAAATCGCCGCTCGCGACCTCGAGGCTCACGCCGTGCAACACCTCCACCTTGCGCCGGCCAAGGTCGTACGACTTGTGCAACTCCCGTGCTGAAAGGATCGCGTCACTCATGGCGAAAGGCCTCCACGGGCTTGAGTCGGCTGGCGTTCCACGCCGGGATCACCCCGGCCAACAGGCAAATAAACAACGACCCGACGCCGATCTTTGTCAGGTCACCGCCCATCTCCGAGAACTTTTGGGCCGGCAGCTTATCGAATAAATAAATCTCGGCGGGAAACAATTCGAACCCGGTCGCGACTCTCAATAATTCCAGAAACTCATTGCGATACTCCAGAACGAGCAAGCCAAGCCCAAAACCGAACGTCAACCCCAACAACGCCACCACGAGGCTTTGCACGAAAAACACCTGCATGATCTGCCAACCAGTCGCGCCGAGCGCCTTGAGCGTCCCAATCTCCGGCGTGCGCTGCACCACGAAAGTGATCTGCGAACTGGTGATGCCAAACGCCGCCACGATCATTACGAAAAACAGCAGGAAAAACATCACGTTACGCTCCACCTTCAACGCGTCGAGGATCTGGGTGTTCTCGTCCTCCCACGTCGTCACCACGTAACCTTGTGGCAGGGTCTTGAGCAACTGTTGCCGCACCGTCTCGGCCTGTTTTGAGTCGTGCAGTTTCACCGACAAACCGTGGACAGCATCCCCAAGGTCGTAGAGAGCCTGTGCGTCCTCGATGGAAGCCAGGACAAATGATGCGTTGTACTCGTAGTGACCGGTGTCAATGACACCCCTCACTTCAAAATCATCCGGCAGAAGAACCGCTTCGCTCCCCTCTTGTTGAGCCTTGCGGATTCGGTGAAAACTCCTCGCCGAATGCACCGCCAAAAAATCTCCCACCCTGAGGTTAAGCATCCGGGCAAACTCTTTCCCGACCACCAACCCATTCAATGCAACGTCGATGTCGCCCGCCACCAGGTTGTTGGTCGAAACCAGTGAGCTGACCTTCAACTCCAGTTCCAGATCCACTCCACGCACCCATGGCGTGAAAACCTGGGGACTCTCATCACCATCAGGTTGTGTCTCCACTAGCACCGGGCCAATGATGAAGGGTGCTGCCCCTGAAACAGCTTCATTAGACAAAACCTTATCCCGGATGGATCGATAGTCACTCAACGGCTTGCCGCGCTCCGAAACCTTTAGATGCGCATTTAACTCGAGCAACCGTTCGCGCAACTGCTGGCCGAAGCCGCTCATCACACTCATCACGATGATCAGCACCGCCACGCCAAGCGTCACTCCGATGATCGAGATCAGTGTGATCGCGGAGACAAACGTGCGCTTGGGCCGCAAATATCGCAGCGCCAACGCCAGTTCAAACGGAAGCATCATTTAGCGGGCCACAAGCTACCCGATGGCAAAGCGGCGGGAAAGGTTGAAGCCCACCGCTTGGCCAATAACCTTGCCGCTTGGCCAGGCGGAGAGCATATTCGCGTCTTAGCATCCATTGTATCATGGCGAAAAAATATCGAGTTGGCGTGATCGGCAGCACAGGGCGCGGCAATTACGGTCACGGACTGGACACGGTATGGCGCGAGTTCCCGAGCACGGAAGTCGTCGCCGTCGCGGACGATAACGCCGGCGGCTTGGCCAAGGCGGTCAAGCGGCTGGGCAACCCACGTGGCTATGCCGACTACCGCACGATGCTCGAAAAGGAGACGTTTGACTTCGTGAGCATCTGCCCTCGCTGGCTCGATCAACACCGGGACATGCTCGTGGCTACGGCCGAGTCGGGCGTGCGAGGCATCTACGAGGAGAAACCGCTCTGCCGTACATTGCGCGAGGCCGATGAGATGGTCACCGCCTGCGAACGCAACAACGTCAAGTGCGCCGTCTCACACCAGACAAGATATAGCCCGATTCTTGATCAGGTCGAACAGCTCATCGCTGATGGCAGGATCGGTCGCCTGCTAGAGTTCCGACTCCGCGGCAAGGAGGACAACCGCGGCGGTGGCGAGGATTTGTGGGTGCTCGGCACGCATGTGTTTGACCTGACCCATCACCTCGCTGGTTATCCGCTTTGGTGCCAGGGCTATGCCCGGCAGGGCGGCGAGCCGGTGACCGCCAGCCATGTCAAGCCGGGCAACGAAGGCATCGGCCCTCTTGCCGGCGACAACGTCGGCGCAACCTACGCCCTGCCCAACGAGGTTTCGGCCCACTTCCGGTCCGTCCGCCGTACCGCCGGTAATCCCAATCGTTTTGGCCTATCGATTTTTGGCAGCGAAGGTGTCATCAAGATGACCACCGGCTATCTGCCAAGCGCCAGCCTACTGCCGGACGGCTCGTGGACACCGGCGCGCACCGGCAAAAAGTGGATTCCAATCAGCTCAAACGGCCTTGGCCAAGCGGAGACGCTCAAGGACGGTGGACTGCACGCCGGCAATGTTTTGGCCATCCGCGACCTCATTGACGCCGTGGAGGAGGATCGCGATCCGGAGGCCAGCATCCACGACGCGCGCACGGCGGCCGAGATGATCGTGGCGCTGTTTGAGTCACATCGGCAGGGCGGCGCGCGGGTCGATTTCCCCTTGGCCAATCGCGACAACCCCCTCACTCAACTCACCGCAAAATAGGCCAAGCCGGGCCAATTCATATTAACCCGTGGCGCCAATTGGCTTTGACAGGCCAAAGGGCGACAGGCAAAGTCCCGCGCCCTTTTTGGAGGAGAGCCACAAACACAATTTTTGCAAATGCCAGACTTGGAAGATAACAACCCTATAACAAATAGCCCGACTGAAGCCAGCAACCCGCTGATTCACGACCTCAGTTCCGAACCGGAAACACCGCCTGTTGAGGTCGATGGAAAACTAGTGGGCAATATGCTCGTGGGCCAATCCGGCGGCCCGACGGCTGTCATCAATGCCAGCGTGGCCGGCGTCATTCAGGAAGCCGGCAAATACCCGCGGCAAATCAAGGAGATTTACGGCGGCCTCAACGGCATCTTCGGCATCCTGCACGAAAACCTGATCGACCTGAACGAGGAGAAGGCCCGCTCCATCGAGGAACTCAAGCACACTCCTGGCGCCGCGCTAGGCACCTGCCGCTACAAGATTCGTTTCAATGATGACCCCGAACAGGCTGCCCTCGACATGAACCGGCTGTTCGAGGTATTCGAGTCGCACAACATTCGCTATTTCTTTTACGCCGGCGGCAACGACTCGCAAGACACCAACAACAAGGTGCATCTCGAGGCCGAGAAACGTGGCTACCCGCTGCGCTGCATCGGCGTGCCAAAAACAATCGACAACGACCTGCCTCACACCGACCACACGCCGGGCTACGGCAGCGCGGTCAAGTACAACGCCACGACGGTGATGGAGACCGCGGAAGACGTCGCCAGCATGGCCACCGACGACGGCGCCTGCTGCATCATCGAGGTCATGGGCCGCGCCGCCGGTTGGCTCGCCGCCGGCACCGTGCTGGCCAAGCGCAAACCCACCGACGGGCCACACCTCATTTTGATGCCGGAAATCCCGCTCGATGAGGAAAAGTTTTTGGCCAAGGTCAAGGAATTCGTCGACCAACTCGGCTACTGCATCGTCGTCACCGGCGAAGGTGTGAAGAACTCCGAGGGGCACGAACTCGGAGCTGACAAGACGCGGCTCGATTCGTTCGGCCACCCGGTACTCTCCGGCGCAGCCGAGGCGCTCAGCGAGCTTGTCCACGGCAAACTCGACATCAAGACACGCACCGTGAAACTCGGCTACGCCCAGCGCGCCGCCGCGCACTTCGCCAGCCAGCAGGATGTCGATGAGGCAGTCGCCTGCGGGGTGGCAGCCATCCGTGCCGCCATCGATGGCAAGAGCGGATTCATGGTCACCCTCGAGCGCCAGTCTGATGAGCCGTACGCGTTCACCACCGGCCTGCATCCGCTGGGCGACATCGCGCTGGTGGAGCGCACCATCCCGCGTGACTGGATCAGCGAGGACGGCTGGTTGCCCAACGAAAACCTCATCAAATATGTCGCCCCGCTGGTAGCTGGTCGATTGGATCTGCCCACCAAGGGCGGCCTGCCCAAGTTCGCCGAGTTGACCCGCGTACCTGTCGAGAAGGTTCTGCCGCCACGCCCCCCCCTAGTTTCCCCGGAGTCGGAATAAGCCCAGCTCTAGATCCCGCCTCCGGTGGCCTCAGTGCTGGTTACCGCAGGTATAGTCGCCCTCCTCCCAGCCATCGCGGCTGTGGTAGGCCCACCAGTCTTGTTCCTTTGGGGAACCGTTCATGCGGGCGGCATGGCCATCGACATAACTCAACACGATGCCCCTCTTGTGCGGCATCGTCTTGTAGTCCCAGTAAGGCATCTCCCAAGTCAGTACAGAAAGAGACGGATTAACGCAGTCACTTGCCTCACGACCACTGACCGGTCGGCGCTCCTCATAGCTGCCACGACTTTTTGTAAGATAAATGTGGTTCCAGACGTAGGTCACATTGTTATTGCTGCGAAATCTCGACACCATCCCCGCATCCTGCGTCTTCATCGCAACAGGACAGGCAAAAACGGAGTGGGGCGTCCGAGACTTGTCAGGTTGTTTGGGGTCGGGAGCGCCGGTGTTTTTTCCGATGTAAGGCTCGAGCAACTGAGGCATCCACACCGGGTCCTTGCGCAATGCATGATCCCCACCCCAGGCCCGCCCCCAGTTGCGGCAGAGGGGAATCCGGTTGTCGTACTCGGAAATGTACATCGTCACGGCCAGGCCGATCTGTTTGCAGTTGTTCAAGCAGGCTGACTGGCCCGCCTTCGCCTTCGCCTTGGCCAGAGCCGGCAACAACAGCCCGGCGAGTATCGCGATAATAGCGATCACCACCAGCAACTCGATCAGCGTAAAGGCCTTGGCCAAGGGCTTGGCTAATCGGGGCGATTCTGTCTGGGACAGCATCTTCATGGTCACGTGAACTGATTTAGAATAGGTACCGCTTTCCCCTTGGTCAAGGCGGCACCGGCCGTTATCCTGCCGCGCATGACCGAAGACTCCGGCAGCGGCCAAGCGCCATCCCCAGCAAAATATTTGTTGCTGCTCGTCGCAGTGGTGTTGGCACCGGTAATCTTCACTTGGCTCACCAGCACTCCGGCCCAGAGTGATGCCGATTTCGACCAATCAATCAACGCCGGAAAAACACACTACGAAGCCGGCGAGGCACAGGAATCCATCGACGCCTTCACCCGGGCGCTGAAATCCAAACCCACCGAGACCGACCTCCTGCTGAATTTGGCCAACGCCCATCGCTTGGCCAACCACCCGGTGGAAGTTATCAAGTACGCAAAGGAAGCACTGGCCATCGACGCCAACCTCGCCGCTGGACATTTCCTGATCGGCTGCGCACACCTGCGACTCGACCAAGCAACCGAGGCCACCAAGGCGCTGCAACAAGCCTACGACATCGACAACACTGTCGGCGCGGCGGGCTATCTGCTAGGCAAGGCGCAGTTGGCTGCCGGCAATGCCGAGGAAGCCGCTGTGCTTCTCGAAGAGGTAGCCGCATTCGAGACAGATCACCTCGGCGCAGCCTACGCTCTGAGCCAGGCTCTCACAGCGCTCGGCCGCACGGACGAAGCTAAAGCCGCGCTCGAGCAGCATCAACAACGCATCGCCGGTAAAAAAATGCCCGACCAGCCGGGGCATTGGGAAATGTGCAGCCACACCGAGGTTCGCATCCCGTTCAAGCTGGCACAGCCGGATGCCTCGGGCATCGCGGTCACGTTCGTCGATGACACCCCCAGGGCCTTCGCCGGCAACGCCGACAAATTCAGTGGGCCGTTCGGCGTGATCGATTTCAACCACGACGGCAACAACAGCCTGTTCGTCCGCACTCGCACCAACACCTTCCAAACGCTGCTCAACACCAACGCCGTCTTCAAGCCGGTCGGCTTCGAGTTCCCGGGCATTGCCGGTGCCCGCTACTCGCGCTGCCTCGTCGGCGACCTCAACAACGACCGCTTCGACGACGTGCTGATGCTTGGCGACCTCGGCTCGCACGCGTACCGTTTCGCGACGAACGGCCTCGCGCGTGACCTCTCCAAGTTCTCCAAACTTGCCTCTCTCAAGGCCATCGACGGCGTCATCGCCGATATCGACTTCACCGGCAAACTCGACCTGCTCGCCATCCAACCCGACGACGCAGGCCTCAAGGTTTTCCGGAATCTCGGCAGCATTTATTTTAAGGATATCACCAAGACCTCCGGTATCCCGACGCAGATCACCGGCGCGCTCAAACTCGTCATGGACGACTGGAACAACGACGACATGCTTGATCTTTTCATCCCGCGCAAAAGCGAGCCGCCGATGTTCATGCAGAAAAACCGCGGCGCGGTTCACTCGCCGACCAACATCCTTCCCACCCTGCCGACCGCGAGCGCGCTGGTCACCGGTGACCTCAACAACGATCTGCGCGTTGACCTCGTCTGCCTGGCCAACGGCAAGCTCGAGGTCTCTTTCAACGGCCTCGAGGAGCAGCAAACTCTCCCCTTGTCCAAGCCGAGCGCCACCGCGATCAACCTCGTCGATTACGACAATGATGGCTGGCTTGACATCTTCGCCATAGGCGAGGGCGTACAGGCGTTTCGCAACCAAGGCACTGGCGGCTTCACCGATGTCACCGCTGCGCTTGGCCTCGACTCTATCACCGACCAAGTCACCCAACTTGTCTCCGCCGATATCGACCGCGACGGCGACTCCGACCTGCTGCTCGCCCACGCCACAGGCTTGAAATATCTCCGCAACGACGGCGGCAACGCCAACCACCAGCTCAAGATTCGCCTTTACGGCAACCGCTCCAACGCCAGCGGCATCGGCATCCAAGTCGAGACCGTCACCACCGATCTGCGACTCAAGCGCACCGTGCACTCGCTACCCATCGAGATTGGCATTGGTAAAAACAAACTGCTCCACTCGCTCAATGCTCGCTGGTTCGACCTCTCCCTTTTCAATCTCGACGTGCAGGTGAAGCCAGGCGAAACCGTCACTCTCACCGAGTTAATTCTGCCGACCGGGTCCTGCCCATACCTCTACGCTTGGGACGGCAATAAGCACCGTTTCGTCACAGACCTGCTCGGCGCATCGCCGCTTGGCCTGCCGCTCGCCGAGGGCGTTTATATCGATGCCAACCCGGACGAAATCGTGTGGATCGGCGACGAGACAAACTTCCAGCCGATCGACGGCAACTACCAGTTGCAACTCACGGAGGAGTTGCGCGAAATCCTTTATCTCGACGAGGCCAAGCTGCTCGCCGTCGATGTCCCAATCGGCACCGAAGTGCACCCCACAACCAAGTTGCGCCAAAGAGGTCCCTACCCGCCGGCCGGACTCACCGCCTTAGCCAAGCGCAAGCCGCTTCGCCAAGCAAAACTTAGCGACGGACTCGATGTCACCGCCGCATTGCTGGCCAATGACGACCAGTGGGTTTCGCCTGTTGAGCTGCGATTACCACAACTTCGCGGCTTGGCCAAGCAGTACTCGATCGAATGCGACTTCGGCCCGCTCGACGCCGGTGCGCCGCTCGCCCTGGCAATGACCGGTTGGCTGCACTTCGGCGGTGGCATGGCCAATATCGCCGCCTCGCATCACCCAGATCTGCCGTTCCCCTTTCCCTCCCTCGAGGCGCAAGTCGCCAACGGTACTTGGCAAAAAATAGATGTTACCGTCGGCGCGCCGGTCGGCAAAACCAAGACTATCGTCGTGGACTTGGCCGGCAAACTGCCAAGCGGTGCCAAGGGGCTTCGCTTGTCGATGGCGTTTGAGATTCACTGGAACCGAATTGCGCTGTTTGAAAAGACGAGTTTGCCATCCGTCGCGACGATGCACCCCACGACGACTGATTTGCACTGGCACGGCTACGGCGCGATCGAGGATTTACCGAGCCATCTGCCGCTGACACCGATCCACGACCAAACCGGCGACACGCCGAACTGGCGCATCACCCCCTCCGGCTGGGTGACGCGTTACGGCGATGTCGATGAACTCGTCGCCATTAAGGACAACCGACTCGCCCTCATCGCCGCCGGCGACGAGTTAACGCTTGGTTTCGCGGCAACCAAGCTGCCGACGCAACGCCCACATACCACACGCCAATTTTTTCTATTCATCAGCGGCTGGGACAAAGACGCCGACTTTCACGTCGCGCATGGTTGGACGGTCGAACCGCTGCCGTGGCACGGCATGGATGCCCAACGCTACGGCCGCGAACCCCGCCCCAGACTCAATGACGGGTGGATCAAAAAATATAACACCCGCTGGGTCGGCCCACGCCCGCTCCATAAACTCAACAAACTATCCATAAGCAAGTGAAGCACCAAATTCCCCTTTTATTTTTCACGATTGCCGGCTTGGCTGCTCACGCCGACTCGCTTGAGCAGATTGCCAATGTTTTCGCCGAGGACGGATTAAAGCTCCAGCACGTTGAGTTCAGCATTACCGACACCGGCTTGGAATCCCATGGCGACAAGAAGCACGAGATTCGAACCGACCGATACGGGGACACCCCGCAACAACCGGACGGCCGGATTCTCCTGAAACCCAACGGTGATGCGGTTAGCCAGGCGCACTCGTGGGACTACAACGCCTCACGGCCAGGCAAGTACTGGGTAGAACTTGTTTACGCCTTGGCTAAGGGCAAAAGCATCGCCGTGCCGAACATCAGCTCGTACCGCATCCAGACCCAACTTGATGTCACCGGCGCGGCTAATCGTTTCCGTAATGTCACTCTCGGAAAAATTTATTTTGTAGAGCCCGGCAAACAAAAAATCGAGCTCAAGTTTCGTGGCGACATGCCGAGAGTTCGCGCTCTCATCCTGCGCCCCGCGCCGGAAGGGGAGCCCATTGGCCAGGCGCTCGACCGCTCGGTGTTGCTGCACGCGCGCGACGTGACGCTGCACAGCACCAAGGTGCAGTACGAAACCAAGCCGCATAAAAATACGGTCGGATACTGGGTTAACGCGACTGACCGGGTTTGCTGGGACTTCACCGTGACGAGCGGCGGCATGTTTGATATCGAAATCCACCAGGGCTGCGGCAAGGGCCAAGGCGGCAGTCTTGTTGCGCTCGAAGTCGCCGGCCAAAAACTTGATTTCACCGTAAAGGACACCGGCCATTTTCAAAACTTTATTCCGCGCAGAGTTGGCACCGTGAACCTGCCCAAGGGCGAACACCGTTTTTGGATTAAGCCTTTAAAAAAGGCTCGAAATGCCATCATGGACGTGCGCCGGATACGATTGATCCCGATCAATTAACCCACGCCAATCATGAACGAAACGAACTCCGTCACTTCCACGAACGCAGTTGAAAACATCGTCGACTCAATCAAGGAGTCCGACTCCTTATTTGAAGGACTGTTGACCTACTTCACCAACCTTGAGGCGATCGATCACATCACGTTCACCCTCAATCTGCTGATCCTTATTTTCGGTAAGCAAATCATCAGCCACCTGAGTGTCCATACAGTCGGCGCTGCGCCGTTCCAACTGCGGTTGCTGAGAATTTTAAACGCAGTTCTCTTTTTGGCGTATTTCTGTGCTGTAGCCTTCCAGTTCCAACTCGGTTCCAGCATCAGTCATACCGGGTTGCTGGTGTTGCTGACATATCTCATCTGGCAATTCACCCATTCATTGGTCCTTAAAAAATATGGACGCAAGCGGGAGGTTGAAGGCACGTCCATTTACGTGGAATCGTACACCTCAAACAACCTGAAACTAATTGCACTGTTACTCCTCGGAATTACTACAGGATTAATCTTTCTTAACATCTGGAAACTCGAAAGCTGGCTTCAAACCACCAGCTTTCTCGGGGCATTAGCCGTCCTGATTTTTACTACAAAGGACTATTGGCTGAAGGATTTCATCAGCGGTATCATCGTGATCAGCAACAGCAATATTGAACGTGGGGATGTCATCCGTATCCCCGATGAAAACATCCTTGCAATCGTGCTCGAGACTCGCACCACGCTGACCCTGTTGCGCGATGTGGTCTGCAATCACAACATTACCATTCCCAATTCCATGCTCCTGAACAAACAGGTGGAAATACTCACCACCGATACTAAAAAGGGGATTTATGACTACGTCGAGTTCAACATCGGCTACGAGACGCACCCGGATGCGGCGATGACCTATCTGCTCGATGTCTGGAAATCGGCCTGCAAGATTACCGCTGCCATAAACTCTGATCGGGAGGGTATCATCAAGCTGATCGACAACGGCGATCACGCCGTGACATGGCGGCTGCTTTACAATCTCAAGGCCGAGCATGAGATCATCAACGCCCGCAATGCCGTGAAGTTGGCGGCGTTCGAGTTGCAGGGCGAGCATGGCGTAAAGCTCCCCACCCCGCTGACCCACGCCTTCCCCAGCGGCCCGGCGGTTGTCAGTAAACCCCCAGCGTCTTGAGGACCGCCCGAACGCGGGGCACTTCGTGCGTGCGGAAAAGGTCGGTCCCGCCCAGCGCGGCGAGCACGGAAAAAAACGGCTCGGCGCTCCGCACCTCCTCCCCGAAACACTCGACTGCATGCGGCAGTGCGTTGCACACCGGCCACCCCAGTTCGCGCAACCGGAAGGCGTTCAGAAATGTTTTCATTTGGTGCCGAATCCGCACCGAGCTGTCCTGCAAATTCTCGTAGTAAAAGCCCAGCCCCGGATCGACGAAGCCCTTGGCCAAGCCGCAGCGCTCGGCCTTCTCGATCTCGCGAGCGAAGTACTCCGCCATGCGCGGGATAGGGTCGTCATCAAGCGGGATGTCGGCGACGTCGCGAGCATTGTCGCCGGCGACGTAACAGACGATCACGGCGGCATCGTGCCCGGCAGCAAGGCGATAAATCGTCTCGCTGGCCGCAGTGCCTGTGAGGTTAAGCACCTTGGCACCGGCATCGAGGCAGGCCTTGGCCACCTCGACGTCGTAAGTCTCAGCCGAGACGATGATGCCCTGCGAGGCGAGTTGCCCGATCACCGGCAAGAGCCGTTGCCGCTGCTCGGCAGCGCCGACTCGTTGCGCTTGGCCAAGCGTCGATTCAGCACCGATGTCGATGATGTCAGCCCCCTGCGCCCGCAACTCACTCCCCCGCTCGACGGCCGACTCGACGGTGGTGCAGATACTCTCCCGATACCACGAGTCGGCGGAGAGGTTGATCACCCCCATGACCGCCGGTCGCGCGGAGGGGAAGCTCACTTGGCCAGCGATGTCGAACGGACGCACGACGGCGTCGAGGGCGGCAGTGTGCTTTGAGGCGATGGCACCCAGGTCTTTCAGGCCAAGCATGTTCAGGGTGTCTTGGGGGCTTCCGGACCGGCCTTAAAGGCGTCTAGCTTGGCCTGCCATAGCGGCATGTCGGGCAGTTCCTTGGCTAAGCGCGAGTAAACTCTGCGTTCCTGATCCGCACGACCAAGCCGCCCGGCCAAGTGTCCAGCCATCAACCCGGCTTCCTTCACCCAAAACGGATCCACCTTTTCGCTGTCGGAACGGAGGTTGCCGCCGAAGACGATCTCCATGCACTGATCGAGCGACTGTTGTAGGAGTTTCTCGCGCTCCTCCGTTTCGCCCGCCAACGCTGCCTGCTCCTCGAGCACGCGGGCCAACCCCAGTCCCGCCTGGCTGCGGGTGGTCACGTCGGTGCCGGGCAGTTCGGTCACGGCCCGGTACGCGTTCGCCGCCGGGCCAAGGTTTTGCAACTGTAAATAACAATCGCCCACGCGGCCCCACGCGAGGGGATGAAGCGGACTGCCGATCATCTCGTTGGCCACGCGCTGATAATGCGGCAACGCGTCGAGTAGGTTCGTGGGCGTGCGCTGGGTCTGGTCGGCGGCGACGTCGCCAAGAAAAAACTCCGCACGCGCCTGCTCGGCGACCGGCGCGTTGGTGGCGTTGATGACTGAGGCCAGCAGTAAACCGGCGGCGGCATGTTCCTGCCGGAAGAATGCCGAGCGTCCAGCGTTGAGCCGAGCCTCCCACTCCATGCTACGGGCGTTGGCCAGCAGGTTTGTATTTTCGAAAAGCCGCCGGTAGCCCTGCTCGGCCTCTGCGAATTTGCCGGACTGGAACTGATGGTCGGCGATCCATTTCTGCGCTACCGGCGCGAGTGGGTTTGTCGGGAATCGTACGACGTAATTCGTGAACAACTGAAACGCCTTCGCCCTGTTGCCGGCCTGATGGTTAAGCCACGCGCGATCGAACTCCGCCTGCGGCTGCGCCGAGTGAGCCGGGTAGTTGGTCACCCAGCGGTCGTACTCGATGATTGACGACACCCAACTGCCGTCCATGACGTGTGTCCTCGCGATGGCCAGTTGAGACTCGGGTAGCAGAGTCGAATTGGGGAACACCTTGGCGAACGAGGCCAGCACGGAGCGCGACTCGGATGGCTTGCCCTGCCGGTTGAGCGCCTGCCCGTAGTGCAGCAGGCTTCGGTCACTGTAAAAACTGCTCGGGAACCATTCGATTAGTTTGCTCACCGCGTGGTTCGCGCTCGGCAAATCCAGCCGCTCGACGCCGCTCCGCACGATTTGGTACAGTGCCCGGTCCACCAGCCGGTTGTTGTAACCGACGGTGTTCGTGGCAATGCGGATCGCCGCCCAGTAATTGCTCGATGCCGAGGCGTAATCCGCCCCGTTGAACAAACAGTCGGCCACCTTGAACTGCGCCACCGCCTGTTCCTCAGACTTGGGTAACTCGGCGACGGCGTTCGAATAGGCCTGTCGCGCCAGGCTCAACTGCAGTTTTTTGCCAGAAAGATTGCCCCACTCCCAAAGCGCCCAGCCGCGGCCCAGCCACGATTTGCCCGTCAGGTTCGGATCCGGGTCGCCCTGCAGAACAACGTCAAAATGCCCCAGCGCGTCGCTGAGTAGGTTAGTGGAATTGAGCCGGCTCGCATCCGGCAACCCATAAAACTGCCGCAACCGCAACTCGCCCAGCGTCATGTGGGCCAGTTCGGTCGCCGGGTCGCCGGGATGGCGGATGAACAGGCGCTCCAGGCGCTGGACCGCATTGGTCAACCGGTTTTCAGCAACATAAAGGTCGGTGATTTTCAGCAGTGCCGAGCGGCGCCAGTTGGCCGGGACATTCGCGGCCAGGTTCTGCTCGTATAGTGCGACGGCGGCATCCGGCCGGCTCATGCGGCGCAGCACGTCGCCGTGAAATTCAACCGAGCGCGCGGCAAACTCCGGGTCGGCGATGCCCTTGGCCAATTGCACCAGGTTGGTGGCTCCACCAAGGGCGCGATCGAGGCTGGCTTCGCCGAGATACACCGAGGCCAACAAATGATGCTTCTCCCAAAAACGCTCCGGCGACAAACCCGCATCGGGCAAATTCTCCAGCAGCAGCCGCGCCGCCCCCAGTTCCTTGAGCTCGAAGTAGGCGTTGGCCAACAGCAGCCGCCCATCGACAATCAACGGATCGCTTGGCCGGGCGCTTGCCGCACGCTGGAACGGCCCATCCGCGGGCTCGAGTGTTGCGATGCTTTGCTTCAGCTCACCCAACTGGTAGAGCGACTGCGCTTTGCCAAGCGCCGCCGTCAACGCCCGCACGGAAGCAGGATACTTCTCAATCAACTGGCCGTAGCTGGCCGCCGCCAGGTTGAAATGGCCCAGCGCGAACTGCACCTCGGCGATCCAGAACAGGTAACGATCCGACCACGGCCCGGCCGCCTGCACCCCGGCCGCCAACTCCTCGGCCACACCCTCGAATTGGCCAAGATGAAACCGGGCCTGCCCCTCCAGCAACACCGCCTCCGCGTGGTGGACTGAGTCGGGATGCATCCTGGAGAAGGTATCAAACCGCGCGATGGACGTCGCAAACATGCCGTCGCGGAAGAAGCGCTTGGCCACGTCGAACGCCAGCTTGGCCTTTGTTTTCGCCTGCGTATCATCCGCCTGCCCAAGCGCCGCCGATACGGCCAAGACGAGCGCCAATGCCGCGGCAGAACTCCGTTTCAACATCGTTTGCAACGACCTATTCATTTCTCTTTCAGAAAATGTTCCATGCCAAGCGTCGCAGCGAGGAAGCGCCCCGTGTGACTGCCCGCTGCGGCGGCAACACGCTCGGGCGGGCCTTCGGCCACGATCCGGCCGCCATCGTTGCCGCCTTCGGGCCCCAAATCAATCACCCAATCCGCCGACTTGATGATATCCATGTTGTGCTCGATAACAATAAGCGTGTTATTCACGTCACGCAACCGTACCAACACATCGATCAAACGCGCGATATCGTGAAAGTGCAGCCCGGTCGTCGGCTCGTCCAGGATGAACAACGCATGATCGCGTGACTGCTTGGTCAACTCGGTGGCCAGCTTCACCCGCTGCGCCTCGCCGCCGCTAAGGGTCGTGCCCTGCTGGCCCAGCTTGAGGTAGCCTAGGCCGACCTCAGACAACGTCGCGCATGGATCGCAAATCTTGGGGAACGCGCGAAAGAATGTCATCGCCTCGTCCACTGTCATGTCGAGCACGTCGGCAATGTTGCGGCCCTTGTAGTGGATCTCGAGTGTCTCGCGGTTGTAGCGCCGTCCTTTGCACGACTCGCACGTCACGTACACCGGCGGCAGGAAGTTCATCTCAATTTTCAGCAAACCACCGCCCTGACACTTCTCGCACCGCCCGCCCTTGACATTAAAGCTGAAGCGGCTTGCGCCATAGCCACGGATCTTCGACGCCGGCAAATTCGCGAACAGGTCGCGGATCTGGGTGAAGATGCCGGTATACGTCGCCGGGTTACTGCGCGGCGTGCGGCCGATCGGCGACTGGTCCACAACAATCACCTTCCCCAGCGCCTCCTCGCCCCGCAGAGCCTTGAACTTGCCCGGACGATCCTTCGAGTTATAAAACTTACGGAACAACGCCCGCCGCAGTACGTCGTCGATCAGCGTACTTTTACCCGAACCGCTGACGCCGGTCACGCACGTGATCGTCCCTAGCGGGATTTTCAAATGAACGTCCTGCAAATTATTCTCCGCCGCGCCGATGACCTCGAGGAAGCCGCGGACAACATTCGGCCCGATCCGCTTGGACGGCACGTCGATCTTGTAGTCGCCGCGCAGATATTTCGCAGTCAACGATTTTTTGTGGGTGAGGATTTTTTTGAGCGGACCGGCCACCACCACTTCCCCGCCGTGCAGGCCGGCGCCCGGCCCCATGTCGATGACATGATCCGCCCGTCGAATCGTTTCCTCGTCGTGCTCCACCACCAGTACCGTGTTCCCCAAGTCGCGCAGGCCATCGAGTGTGGCGAGCAACTGCTCGTTGTCACGCGCGTGCAGGCCGATGCTCGGCTCGTCGAGAATGTACAGCACCCCCACCAGCCCCGCGCCGATTTGCGTGGCCAGGCGGATACGCTGCGCCTCGCCGCCACTGAGCGTGCCGCTCGTGCGGTTGAGTGTCAGGTAGCCCAGCCCGACATTCCGCAAAAAACCGAGCCGCGAGGTGATCTCGCGTACCACGTCTGTGGCGATTTTTTTGCCAAGCTCGTCCATCTCCAATGCCTCGAAAAACGGCAATGCCTCGTCGATCGACAGTCGGCAGACATCCATGATCGACAATCCACCAAAACGGAACTTCGCCTCAGGCTGTTCCGCGCTACGCAGTGTCACCCCCAGCACCACCTCTCGAAGCCGCTGGCCCTGACACGCCTCGCAGGTTTGGGGGCTCATGAACGCCCGAAGCCGCCGCCGCGTCGTCTCGCTGCTCGTCTCCTCGTACAGCCGGTTGAGGTTGGCCAAAATACCGTCGAACGGCTTGGTCGTCGTCGTTTGTTTTCCACTGCGGGTGAATTGAAAGTCGATCGTCTCGTCGCCTGATCCGTGAAACAATGCCTCCGTAAAGCGCTTGGCCAGGCGGCGGTACGGCTTGCCCAAGTCCGCCCCATAATGACGCGCCAAATTTTTCAGCAATCCATTGTAGTGGGCGACCATTCGCGCGCCGCCCTTGGTCCACGGTAGGATGACTCCCTGCTCTAGCGACTTCTCGGGATCGCCGACCATCAGTCCATCATCGAACACCGGTCGCTGGCCAAGCCCGGAACAGGCCGGGCAGGCACCGTACGGCGAGTTGAACGAAAAATGTTTCGGCGTCATCGGCTCGTAGCTTTTGCCGCTAGCCGGGCTTGTCAGTCGGTTCGACAGCTTGCTCTCGCGCCATTGTGAACGGTCTAGTTCGGGCGTTTGATGCAGCGCGATTATTTTGCCTTCACCCCACTTAAGACAGGTCTCGACCGAGTCGGCCAAGCGGCCTCGCGCCTTGTCGCTGACAACCAGGCGATCGACCACGACCTCGATCGAGTGCGCTTTTTTAGGGTCGAGCTTAAAGCGCGTGTTGGTCTCGAGTTCCGCCAACTCACCGTCGATTCGCGCCCGCACGAACCCCTCGCGGGCCAGCTTCTCCAGCACATCGCGGAACTCACCCTTCTGCTTCTCGACCACCGGCGCGAGCAGCATTACTCGTGTGTCCTCCGGCAGCGCGAGCAGTTGCTCGATGATGTCACTCGTGCTCAGGCGCGAAATTGGCTCGCCGCTCTCCGGGCAGTGCGCCTGACCGACGTTGGCGAACAACAGGCGCAGATAATCGTAAATCTCGGTTGTGGTGGCGATGGTTGAGCGCGGGTTTCCACCGGAGGAACGCTGCTCGATGGCAATCGCCGGCGAGAGCCCTTCAATATGATCGACGTCCGGCTTCTGTAGTTGATCGAGAAACTGCCGAGCGTACGACGAAAGCGTCTCGACGTATTTACGCTGGCCCTCCGCAAACAGCGTATCGAATGCCAGCGACGACTTGCCCGAGCCGCTTGGCCCGGTGATCACCACCAGCTTGTCACGGGGAATATCAAGAGTCAGATTCTTGAGATTGTGCTCCCTTGCCCCGGCTATTTTTATAAACCCATTGGCCACCGAAAGAGGCATCTTAAACCGCCTCCCTCGCTTGGCCAAGCGTGGTTCAGTTCGACGACGACTGCCGTTTAAACAGGCGCTGGATGAACGGCTCAACCTTGTCCATGCCGACGGCGAGGATAATGACTACGCCGATGATGATTTCCTGCATGTAGTTGGGCCAATCCTTGATGCCTGAGCCGTTGGCGAGACAGGCCATCATGAACGCGCCGATCACCGAGCCGGGGATGCTGCCCGCACCGCCGCTCAAGCTCGCGCCGCCAATGACCACCGCGGCGATGATCTGCAATTCCAAGCCGATCGCCACCGAGGGATCACCCTGTGTCAGCCGTGAAAACTGCATCACCCCGGCCAAGCCGAAAAACGCGCCGGCCAAGGCATAAATCGCCACCTTATTGACGTTCACGCGGATGCCGCACAGCCGCGCGGTGTCCTCGTTCGAGCCGATGGCGAATACGTACCGGCCAAACACGGTCGAGCGCAGCACCACGGCCATCACCACCGCGAGGCCAAGCGCCAGCCACACACCGTCCGGTAGCGGAAAAAATGTAAGCGGAGACTCATAGGCCATGAACTGCTTCACCGACTCCATGGAAAAACCGGGGCATCGACAAAGATCTGCCCCGCAGCATGACTCCGGGTTAACGGTCTGGTTGTTGGCAAGCCACTTGGAGATGCCGCGCGCGATGCCCATCATCCCCAACGTGACGATGAACGGCATCATGCGAACCGTGGTGATGATACCGCCGTTGGCTAGGCCAGCCAACCCGCCAGCCAGCACCGTAAACGTGAGCACTGCCGCTAAGCCGTGCCCCTGCTCAATCAGCCTGGCCGTAACCACGCTGCACAACGCGACGACCGACCCGGCACTCAGGTCGATGCCGCCGCTCACGATCACCATCGTCATCCCCATCGCGCCGATGGCCACGATGACCGTCTGCGTAAGGATCATTTTGAAATTGCTGCCCTTGAAAAAAAGCGATCGTAATTCGCCGTCCAGAGCAAACAGCAGCAGCACAACGAACAGCCCGGCAAACGGCCGGACAGCTTTCAAAAATTCACGACTGCCGAGCCTTGGGAAATTCATGCCGCCACCTCCTTCGGCTCCGCTTGGCCAACGGCGGTGAGGATGATTTGCTGCTCACTCCAGTCGGCAACAGGGCGCACCTCCGAAAGTTCGCCCCGGCACATCACGCCGATGCGGTCGCACACGCCGAGCAACTCCGGCAGGTACGAGCTGACGAACACGAGCGCCTTCCCCTGCCCTGCCAACTCGTTCATCAGCCGGTAAATCTGCGCCTTGCTGCCGACGTCGATTCCGCGAGTCGGCTCGTCGAGCAACAGAATTCGGGCGTCGTGATGCAGCAACCGCCCAAACGCGATCTTTTGCTGGTTGCCACCCGACAACTCGCCGACCGATTGGGCGGCGCTCAACGCCTTCACGTCGAGCCTGGCCATCCACTTCCCGGAAGTCGCCGCTTGCGCCGAGTCGCTTACGAAGCCAAGCCGCGTCACCGCCCCCAGCCGCGTCAGTGTCAGGTTATCGGCAACACTGCGGTTGAGCAGCAGGCCCTCTTCCTTCCTGTTTTCACTGAGGAAGCCAACGCCGTTGGCCAGGCGCTTGGCCGGTGTCGAGTGGGTCGCCTCCCGGGAAAAAACAGTCACGCTACCCTTGGCCAAACGGTCGAGCCCGAACACCGCCCGCAGCGTCTCCGTTCGTCCCGCGCCGACGAGGCCGAACAAGCCGACGATTTCGCCGGCGTGCAATGTCAGATTCACGCAACTCGGCTTAACCAAGCCGGCGACATCGCTCAACTCCAACACAGGCTCCCCGAGGGAGCGGCTCGTTCGCGGATAGATTTCATCAATTTCCCGGCCGACCATGAGCTCGATAACCTGCTCAAGACTCGCCTCGGCCATCACGCCTGTGCCAACGCTTTGGCCATCGCGCAGTATAGTGTAGCGGCTTGCTACGCGCTGGCATTCCTCCAGGAAATGGCTGATGTAAATGACACTCACGCCGCGCTGGCTCATGCGCTCGATCACGCCGAACAGATTTTCAGTATCGACTTGTGTGAGGCTGCTGGTCGGCTCGTCCATAATGAGCACGCGCGGTTCGCCGACGAGCGCCCGGGCAATCTCGACGAGTTGCTGCTGGGCGATGGTCAGCGCCCGGATCGGGGTGTCGAGCGGCATTTGCGATTGACCAATTTCCTCCAGCGCTCGCTTGGCCAAGCGGCGGCGCTCGCCGTGGCTGATCCAACCAAGCGTCGCTGGCTCCCGGCCCAGTAGGATATTTTCCTCCACGGAAAGATCGGGTGCGAGGTTCAACTCCTGATATATCATCGCCACGCCGCATTTGCGGGCGTGCAGTGGATCGCTTGGCTCAAACGGCTGGCCGTCGAGAGTGAGACTGCCTGCGTCCGGTCGGTGCGCGCCACTGAGCACCTTCATCAGCGTGCTTTTGCCGGCGCCGTTTTCGCCGATGAGCGCGTGAACCTCCCCGGCGGCGACTTCGAGACTCACGCCGTCCAGCGCGATCGTCGGGCCGAACCGCTTGGCTACCCGGTCGATTCGCAGTCGGGGAAGCGCGGGGTCGCTGGATGAATCCTCTGGCATTCGGACGGCAGTCAGTTGCCGGTGCCGAGGTATTTCTCCAGGGGTGGGTTGAGGAGTTCCCGCATATCGGGCTCGGTCATGTTTTCGCTGGTGATAAGCGCCACGCCGGTGTCGATGCGCTTGGCCACCGCCTTGCCGCCGAGATGCTCGACCAGTGTCATCACGCCGAGGTAGCCCATTTTGACCGGATTTTGCACTACGAGCCCCGCAACGTCACCCGACTTGAGGTCACGCAACGACTGCACGCTGGTGTCGAATCCGATGATTTTCACCATGCCACCACCCTTGCCGATGTCGCGCACGGCCTTCGTCATCGAGACGGTCACTGATTCGTTCGGGCAAAAGATGCCGTTCACCTCATTGCCATAGCGGCTTAGCAAATTTTGTGAGGCAGTGTAGGCCAAGTCACGGGTCGCCCCGGCGTATTGGTCGGATGACAGCACTTTGATGCCGGGAAAATTCTCTTTAATTTCGTCGAGGAATCCCTGCTCGCGCTTGGTCGTGCTGGCCGAGCCGACGGCGTACCTCAACAGCAGCACGTTGCCCTTGCCGCCGAGTAGTTTGCCTAAGCGTGCGCCGCCCATCCGGCCGCCGAGGGCATTGTCGGTCGAGACGAAGCTGGCGTATTTGTCCGTCTGCAAACCGGAGTCGATGATGACGACCGGGATGCCGGCTTCGTCTGCCGTCTCCACCGGGCGCACGAGCGCCTTGTCATCTAGTGGCGCCAGCACCATGCCGTCCACGCCGCGGGCAATGAAGTTCTCGACTACCTTGATCTGCTCGTCGCGGTCATCCTCCTTGAGCGGGCCTTTCCAGATGATCTTCACCGGCTGACCGGAAGCCTCGAGTTCCTGCTTGGCCTTGATGGCACCGGCGTGAATCGATTTCCAGAATTCATGCGTCGTCCCCTTGGGGATGACCACGATGGACAAGCCATTGCCGGAGGAGTCGCCGGACTGTGAGCCGCAACCCGAAACGAAAACCAATGCAGCGCACGCAGCGCCAAGCAGCCATGATTTCATACGCAGCAGGCTAAGCAAAGAGGCGGGCCATTTCAAACTATTTACAAAAAAGACTTGCGCCGGGCTAGGCGCTGGGGGAGTTTAGTTACATGAAAACAATTCTGTTTTTTTGTATATCGTCGACCCTCCTCACTACTTCTTTATTAATGACCGGTTGCTCTGCTGGAGATGAATCTGGTACGACTCAAACGCAAATATCAGTTAACTCATCTGGTGAACCGGCAGCGGCTTTGGCCGTCAGCAACTGGGTGAAAGGCGAGCCAGTGGACATCTCCACCGGCGTTCATGTGGTCGAGTTTTGGGCAACGTGGTGCCCACCCTGCCGCACCAGCATTCCGCACCTGACAGAGCTTCAGGAGAAATTCAAGGATCGCGATGTCAACGTCATCGGCATCAGCAACGAAGAACTCGCCACCGTCGAGTCGTTCGTAAAAAAAATGGGGGACAAGATGGCATACACGGTGGCGATTGACGCGGGTGCCACCTCCAAGGGCTACATGGGGAAGTACGGCGTTGGCGGAATCCCGCACGCCTTCGTGGTGAAGGATGGCGAAGTCGTCTGGCATGGACACCCGATGGGAAAACTTGATGACGCGATCGAGGGCGCGCTGAAATAGTGGGGAACCACACCACTGCTCATTGCGCTTGGCTTGGCGGACTGTTATGGCGACGAAATATATAAACTTTCCTCTGTCGGATTTCGCATGGATGCCAAGTCAGAGGTAAAAGTGGAGTCACCGAAAAAAGATGAGACAAAGCCGTAGAGCGCTTGGCCGGGCCCCTTTACCCGGTGGCAATCTTGGTCAAACGATCGCGGGCCTTTTCTCCCGCCGTTGTTTCGCTGCATTCGCTGGCCACGCGCTGCAGCAGCTTGAGTGCCCTGTCCGAGTCGTCGAGTTTCCCGGAGTAAAGATTGCACAGATGGATGGCGGCCCAACCCCAGCGTGATTTGGGGATGTTCATTTTTAGTATCTCCTCGTACTCCAACGCCGCAGCGCGATAGCTACCAAGATCCTTCTCGTAAATCTCGGCAATGCGCTTGTAGGCGTGGTATTCGCCCGGGTAAACCTTAACGTACTCGCGAAATGAGTCGATGGCATCAACATACGCCCCATCCGCCCAGATGGACTCGGCTTCCTCGTACATGTCGGCTTTCTTTGATTTAATACTTTTGGTTACATAATTTCCACCCACACTTTCCCCAGTCAAGTGGCTGACATCGCGCGCCACGAGCAGCGCGAAAACCAGCAAGGCACCGAGCATACCGGAGAAATAAACCATCATCCCTCCTTTTTTCTCAGGCGCTTCCGTCTGTCCAGCGATCCCGACTTGGTTCGTTTCCCCGCCCCTTGGCGAACTCTGAGTCTTGGCGGGCTGTGTCTTCTCTACCTTAGCCGGTGACGCGTTGGTTGGCGTGCGGTTGACCTCGCCGGAAGGCTCGGCGACAACAGCACCCGGCAACCCCTCCTCCTCGTCCAGTTCAACACTATGCCGATTCAGTTGCATGTTCTCATACGCATCGCGAAAGCCGCCCCAGCACCAGATGGCTACATAAAGGCAGAGCGGATAAAGAATGAGACGCGAGATCAGTTTCACGGGAGCACAGTCATAACAGCCCAGAACTTCCAATGAAACGCAAAACAACTTGCAACTGGCGCTAGATTTCCGTCTCATCCGGCGCATGACAATTCGCAATCTTTTCCTGGCAACGACTTTCTCCGCACTTGGCCTGACCGCTGCGATTGACCCAGCTACCGCTGCGCCGGCCAGAGCCCTGGTCTGTTTTGGCAGCTACTCGACCCCCGACAAAGAGAGCGTTCACCTGTTCCAACTCAACCTGAAGGATGGCAGCCTGAAAAAACTCAGCGCCGTGGACGGCCTGAAAAACCCGTCGTTCCTCAAAATCCACCCGAACGGCAAGTTCCTTTACACAGTAAACGAAGTCGCCATGTTCGATGGCAAAAGAAGCGGCGGCGTGACGGCGTTCGCGCTGGACGTGCAGGCCGGCAAACTGACCCAACTCAACCAGCAGCCCTCCGGCGACACCGGCCCTTGCCATCTGACCGTCGATGCCACCGGCAAATACGTACTCGTGGCACACTATGGCGGAGGCAGCACCTCGGTGTTGCCAATCAAAAAAGATGGCTCCGTTGGCCCGGTGGTTTCGCAGATCAAACACAAGGGCTCAAGCGTGCATTCACGTCAAAAGGCCCCGCACGCCCACTCGATCCATGTCGGCCCGAATAACAAGTTTGCCTTCGCACCCGACCTCGGCATCGACAAGGTGCTTGTGTTCAGCTTCGACGAAAAAACCGGTGCCATCGCCGAGACCAAGTTTGACGGCGCCAAACTGGAACCCGGCTCTGGCCCGCGCCACTTCGGCTTTCACCCGGACGGGAAGTTCGCCTACGTCATTAACGAAATTAAGCAGACGGTGACCGCATTTAGCTACCGGGCCAAGCGCGGCCGGCTCAAGACACTGCAAACCGTCTCTACCGTTCCCCACTCGGTTGAGGGAAACAGCACCGCTGAGGTTCTTGTTCACCCAAGCGGAAAGTTTCTCTATGGCTCGAACCGCGGCCACAACAGCATCGCCATGTTCCGGATCGACGAGAAGAACGGTAAGTTGACCGCGCTTGGCCACGAGTCCACCCGGGGCTCCACTCCACGCAACTTCGGCATCGACCCCACCGGCCAGTTCCTGCTCGCTGCCAACCAGCAATCAGACAATGTCGCAGTGTTTCGCATCAATCAGGACACCGGCAAACTCAAGTTCACTGGCAACGAAATCGAGATCAGCAAGCCGGTTTGTGTCCGGATGATTTTGCAAAAATAACGGAGCTATATTGGGATAATATCCGTCTGCCAGTTCCACGCCTTGCTGCCGTAGGACTTTTTCAACGCGCTCTGGGTTGTCCAGTAGTGCGTCTTCCATGTCCTCGGCGAACTGAAGGCGTCGTTCTGCCAGTTCGGCAATCTTGTTGAGTTCGCTTTCCCTTTTTATGTGCGCTACCGGGTTGCCGTTCTGCTGAACGGCCGCCGGCACCTGATCCACTTGCGATCTCAACTGGGTGACTTCTTTTTCAAATTCGTCGCGCTCCTCCTCCGCCAACCGTAGTTTTCGGGTGAAGCGATCAATCCGACGCTGAAGCCATTCCGGTTCATCCTGTTCCCCTTCGGGTTCAGCTTGTTCCGGTTCGGCTTCCGCCTCGGATTCCGTTTCCGATTCCTCCTGAGAAAGAACGTGTTCGGTGTCCCCTGCTTCCTCGGTCGATTCCTCAACCGGCTCGGCTTCCTCCACCGCATCGCCACTCGACGATGTCTCCTCGGACCTTTCCTGTTCCTCTGGCTCAAACGACTCGGCCAACATTTTGGTCAAGTCCAATTCATCCAAAGGACCGTCTAGTCCCACTAGTCCGGCTTCTTTAGGGAGGCTTTCCGTTGCCTCGACTGCGTCTACTGCCATGCTATTCCTGCAAGTTAGGATTATTCCCCGGCCCAAAAAAAAGCCGTGCCTGCAATAGACACGGTTTCTGCCGGAACGGCTAATTGGAGTTGTACTGTTATAAATCGTTCTCTATTGTTTAACGCACGTCAGGACTATGGAACTACAACTAATAACATTCGCAGGCGTGCTGATTTTGGTGGGTGTTCTGTTTTCACTCATAAAAAATATATTCAAGAAAACACTCCATAAAGCGTGCGAAAAAGGCGATATTGAAGCCGTGAAACAGTTCTTGGGTGATGGCGTGGATGTGAATGCGGAGGATGAGAATGGATGGACTCCTTTGCATGGTGCGGCTTGGTGGGGTCACAAGGAAACCGCCAAATTTCTCATCGGCAGTGGTGCAGATGTGGATGCGCAGGGTGCGGCTGGGAACACTCCTTTGCATCAGGCGGCTGAAAAAGGTCACAAGGAAATCATCAAACTACTCATTGCCAAAGGTGCGGATGTGAATGCGATGGATGAAGAGTGGCCACACACCGTTAGATGGCCTCGTCGAAATGGACAGCGCGAAATGGAACGAAATCGCAGACCTCCTCCGCAAACACGGCGGCAAGACAGAGGAAGAATTGAAGGAATGAAACACCTCCTACTCACAACAATCGCAGCCGTGGTGCTGGTGGGGTGTGGGCCAAGTGTGCATATTTGCGAAGCTGCCAAGCAGGAAACATTGAAGCCGTCAAACAGCACTTGGCTGCTGGTGCGGATGTGAATGCGAAGGCGTTTGACAGGAGCACTCCTTTGCATTTGCGGCTTTTGAAGGTCACAAGGAAATCGCTGAACTACTAATCGCCAAGGGTGCAGATGTGAATGCGAAGGATGATGAGGGATGGACTCCTTTGCATCCTGCGGCTGCTGCAGGTCACAAGGAAATCGCCGAACTACTCATCGCCGAAGGTGCGGATGTGAATGCGAAGGGTGGTTGGCGTGAATGGACTCCTTTGCATAATGCGGCTGCTGAGGGTCACAAGGAAGTCACCGAACTACTTATTGCCGCAGGTGCGGATGTGAATGCGAAGACTAATGATGGACTGACTCCTTTGCATAATGCGGCTGAGAAAGGTCACGTGGAAATCGCCAAATTGCTTATCGCTAAAGGTGCTGGACGTGAATGCTATGGCTTTTGACAGTAGGACTCCTTTGCATAACGCGGCTTGGGGTGGTCACAAGGAAATCACTGAACTGTTTATCGCCAATGGTGCGGATGTGAATGCGAAGAGTGAAGCATACGGCACACCGCTAGATGTGGCCATCAAATACAATCACACCGAAACCGCCGACCTCCTCCGCAAACACGGCGGCAAGACCAAGAAGGAACTGGAAGCCGCTGGCAATCCGACTGAACCAGTTGCTGAAGCGGCAAAGCCAGAACCGTCGACAGCCAAAGCACCAGACATTTCAATTCACGATGCTGCCTTTAAAGGAAACATCAAAGCCGTCAAAAAGCACTTGGCTGATGGCGCGGATGTGAATGCGAAGGATGTTGATGGCGATACACCGCTAGATTGGGCCACGCATCCAGTAACCCAAAGCCTCCGCAGAAACCGCCGACCTCCTCCGCAAACACGGAGGCAAGACGGGTGAAGAATTGAAAGCTGAAGGCAAATGAAACAACTACTAATCACAACAATCGCAGCCGTGCTTCTGGTGGGCTGTGGGCCGAGTGTGTCAATCAACGAGGCTGCCAGAGATGGAAACATTGAAGCCGTCAAACAGCATTTGGATGCTGGGACTGATGTGAACGCTAAGGATAGCGATGGCAGAACTCCTTTACACTTTGCAGCTCGGAAAGGTTTTAAAAAAATCGCAGCTCTTCTCATCACCAAAGGCGCAAATGTGAATGAAAAAGATAATCGCACAACTACACCATTGCATGAGGCGGCGTGTCGGGGTCACAAGGAATTCGTTGCGCTACTCCTTGCTAATGGTGCAAATATAAATGTAAAAAGAAGGAGTGGAGGAACTCCAACTCCACTTGATCATGTGGAAGGTGCTATTAAGCAATATTCGCACAGATCAAATTATTCACCTGAAAAAATAGCTGCTTTAAAAGAAACCGCTGAATTTCTGCGCAAAAACGGAGGCAGACAAGTAATTGGCTAAAGGCTGCAGAGTCAATTCACATGGCTGCCATAGCCGGACACATAGAAGCCGTCAAACAGCACTTGGCTGCTGGCACGGATGTGAATGCGAAGAATGATAATGGATGGACTCCTTTGCACTATGCGGCTTACGGTTGTCACAAAGAAATCGCCGAACTGCTAATCGACAACAATGCGGATGTGAGCGCAAAGGATCAAAGTAGAACAACTCCTTTGCATTATGCGGTCGCAGGAGGTCACAAGGAAAGCTGCCGAACTCCTAATCGCCAAAGGTGCGGATGTGAATGCGAAGATGATGATGGCGATACACCGCTAGATTGGGCCGATCAATACAGGAAACTCGCCGACCTCCTCCGCAAACACGGCGGCAAGACGGGTGAAGAATTGAAAGCTGAAGGGAAATGAAACACCTCCTACTCACAACAATCGCAGCGAATTATGGATTCAGTTCGATTCCTTGGTGGTGTTACGTGATTGTTTTTTTGCTTTTGTTTGGATTCATCAAAAAACGCCTTGGTCAAACAATTCACAAACATGCAATTGAGGGAAATATTCGAGCGATAAAAAAACTCGTTAATTCCAAAGGCATGACATCTCTTGAGGCAAAGGATGAAGAGGGTTGCTCACCTTTGCACTACGCAGCTTTGTCAGGCCACAAAGAAACTGTTGAATTTCTTATAGATAATAATGCCAGTGTTAATACAAGTAATAATAGCGGGCATACTCCTTTGCATATGGCAGCGATTGTAGGTAATAGAAAAATCATAGATTTACTCATCTCTAAGGGAGCAAATTTAAATGCTAAACCTATTACAGGAGAGTCAGTCTTAGATATTGCATTAACACATGCTAATCCTCGCAACATATCTCTGTGCGAAGGTATAAATGAATGTGCTGGTTATTTAAAGAGTTTGGGCGTGGGAAGTAATGCTGGTGAATCAATTATATTAGCAGCGCAAACTGGGAATTTTGAAGCGATAAAACAACACTTGGCATCTGGAGTAAATGTAAATGAAAAGCTTGATGGAGCAACGCCTTTGTCTTGGGCTGTTTCTAGAGGGGACAGGGAAACATCTAAATATCTTATTTCTGAAGGTGCAAACATAGAGGATGTATGTGCAGATGGATCTACTTTATTAGATGTAGCAATTTTTAATGATGATAAGGAAATAGCGAAGATCCTAAGTGGCGAAAACGCAAAAAAGACTTGCGGCAGTTGTCGTAAAATATTTCCTTTTAAAGATGTTAGAAAACTTTGGCGTTTTCCACTTTTTATTCTCAAACTCGTTAGAATGCACCCCGGGGAAGAGGGGGAGAGATTGTACTGTTTCCGCTGCTCATGTAGTCAAAATACAGGCACAGTATTTCTTGCAACTATGTTTGGCTCACTCGTTATATTTTTTATTGTGGGATTAATTAGCGGCTAATCTAATAATCTAAATGAAACACCTACTACTAACAACAATCGCAGCCGTGATGGTTGTGGGGTGTGGGGAGTCGCAGCAGTCGGCTCCACCAGCAGAAGCGAAACCAGTTGAACCAGTTGCTGAAGCGTCACAGCCAGAACCGCCGACAGCCAAAGCACCAGACATCTCAATTCAAGAGGCTGCAATGAACGGAGACATTGAGGCTGTCAAAAAACACTTGGCTGCTGGTACTGATGCAGGTGCGAGGTGGGGAGGTGGGCAGACTCCTTTGCATGATGCGGCTAGTGAAGGTCACAAGGAAATCGCTGAACTACTCATCGCCAAAGGTGCGGATGTGAATGCGAAGGATGATTATGGACGGACTCCTTTGCATTGTGCGGCTGTGAAGGTCACAAGGAAATCGTCGAACTGCTTATCGCCAAAGGTGCGGATGTGAATGCGAAGGATGATGATGGCGAAACACCGCTAGATTGGGCCATCAATACAAACAACCGAAACCGCCGACCTCCTCCGCAAACACGGCGGCAAGACGGGTGAAGAATTGAAAGCTGCTGGCAACTAAATCTTCCGGTACCGGTTCAGCGTCCCCATCACATCCTGCACCGCCTGCGCGTAACCAGCACGCCAGTGGCGGTCATCGCTGTCGACGCCGTCACTGATCGCACTGGCCACACTCATCTCGGTTGCCTCGTCCAACACCTCCTTCAACGCCTGCCAGATCGCGCTGGCGTCGTCTAGCTGCTGAAGGTTCTTCTTGCGTAGTTCCTCGTTCATTGCTGGTTAACTGGCTGGACGCCGATGCGTCCGATCATCTTGTTCTGTTCCTGTGTGACTGACTGCTGAAGGTTCTTGCCGTAGTTCTCCAGCAACGCCTGGAACCGTTCATCGCCTTGCAGCGCCTCCTGATACTTCGGGTTGCCTTGGACGATCTGCTGCATGAACTGCATCTTCATCGCCGCGGTCGGGTCGTTCTCGGTGTACGCCGCCTCGTTCCCCAAGGCCATCAAGGCGACGTCCTGGTTCACCTTGTCGAACGTCTTCTGGCTGGCACCGCGCTGGTCGGACATCACCGACTGGCCAAGCACCGGGTCAACCATCGAAACCGCAATCGACATCAGCTTGGCTCGGTCAACCGTGCCGGCTGTGTCAATCGGCAGCAGATCGATGATCGCCTTCATCTTGCCAATCACATAATCGCTGTCCAACTCGCGCACATCGAACTTCACCGCGAAGTCGTAGGCGCCTTGAATCTCGGCCTGACTGGTCGGTAAGCCGGGACTAATGCCGGCGATCCGCTGCAACTCCTCGTCACCGAGATATTCCTGAACCAACCTGAACATCATCGTGAACGCCTCCGACCAAGCGGTCTGCTCGCCTGACAAAGGACTTTGCGTTCAGTTAAATCGGCTTGTAAACCGCACTTTCCGGGGTGACTCTTTGAATCAGGGCACAACAATATGAAAACAAAATTCCTTTACCCTCTTCTCGCCCTGTTATGGGTTCTCCTGTGTGCCCAGGGTTGTGCCACCTGGGAGGACAAGTTGGATCAGCGCGCCAAATGGAAAAAATTCCATGATGAAAGCACCCAATCACCCACCCTTCCATTCCAGAAATGGCCTCGGGAAAAGTGAGGTTTAGCACGTTTTAACATCTTGCCAAGCGGCCCCAGGGTGGTGAAAGTTCCCGCGCTATGAAGCCTCTTTTCACCTTCCTTATAACTATTCTTTTTTTGACAGGCTGCGGCCAGTCCGGTCATCAGCACTCGCACGATGGCAATCACAGTCATGCCGAAGGTGATCATCATCACCCCGAGGGTGACAGTGGCGGCCATGACCACGACCCCAAGCCAGATGTTCCCTCCAGTGTCAGTATGGGAACCGGCCTGATGACGTTTGGCACCGTTCCTGGCTGGGGACTCACTGCGGACGGCAAATCCGCCATCGGCCCGACGCACGGCGGTGTGACAGTCGGCAAGGACGGCACAATCTACACCAGCGCCGACAAGGGTGTGATCGCTTTTTCGCCAGGCGGAAAGGTGACCCGTGAGTTTCTTGGCGAACCTTACACCAACTTGCATGACGTCGAGATTCGCGACGAGAACGGTACGGAGTACCTTTACGGTGCCCGCAACAAAAACGCTGAGGGGATCAAGTTCAACGCCGCCGACGGCAAGGTCGCCCTGCGCCTTCCCTTCCCTGCGGCGTCCGGGCTCGCTGCAAAGCCGTTCAGCCCCACTGCCATCACTGTGTCAGCCGACGGCAATATTTTTCTCTCCGACGGATATGCCAGTAACATCATCTTCAAGTTCGACAAAGCCGGGAAGTACCTGATGCACTTTGGCGCGAAGGGCAACGGCCCGCGGCAGTTCAACACTGCGCACGGAATGACGCTTGATACCCGTTACGAGCCGAATCGCCTGCTGATCTGCGACCGCAACCACCAGCCCCGCGGCCGTCTACTGCACTACAGCCTCGAGGGCGAGTACATCAACGAAGTCATCGGTGGCCTCGGTATGCCAACCTCTGTTTCCGTGCAGGGCGACTACGTCTCGGTGCCCGATCTACACGGGCGCGTGGTCATCCTTGACAAGACCAACACCATCATGGCCGTGCTCGGACATAACCCAGACCCCAAGATGGGACGCAATTACGGAGTGAAACAGGCGGACTGGATTGAGGGCGTCTTCAGCGGCACACACGGCTCAGGCTGGGACGCAGACGGCAACCTATACGTACAGGACTGGAACGTGGATGGTCGCATCATGAAACTCGTCCGCGTGAAGGGCTGATCGGAACCGCACCTGGCAAGAGGCTACCGGTTCGGGATGGGCATGGGCTTGAACTCGAAGGGCATCGTCTCAGGCAATACATTGACGCCGCTCGTGAACTTGAACGGCGCACCTACTCTGCCGGTCTCTTGGCCAAGCCGGCCGCCCCGCTTGGCTGATATGCCGCGATTGATCGGCTCGGCGTAAGTCAACTCGACCATGAACGCCGTCCAGCCTTTCTCCGGTTCGGGCACGCGGCCCACATAGACGCCACGGCTCAACGGGCGCAGTTTACTGCTCGTCCAGGTTTTGCCAGTGGTATCGATGCGGAAGTCGCGCGTCTCCGTGTTGGTGCATTGCCAGAGCAACACTTCCTTAGGGCGAATCTTCGTCGTCACTTTGATCGAGCCGTCCTCCTGCACTTCCCAATCGTACTCGGGCAGTTTCGTCTTGTTTAATATCGCGTTGTAGTAGGCGGCCATACTGTAAACGGCGTCCGAGCCGTCGAGCGAGTGGCCTGCGTTGGGGACGTAGCGGATATGCTTTTGGCCAAGTAAATTCTTGTAGTAAAACTTCCACGAGTCCGGTAGGAAAAACTGGTCTCCGCAGGCGTTGATTAGGAACTTGGGCATCGTGTAACGCTCGAGATATTCGTACGGCTCAATGATCTCGAGTAGGCGCTTGTACTCGGGTGTGTCCTGCCATCCCATGATGCCCATCTCCACGTAGTCTCTCACCGCCGGAGCATAAAAACCGTAGGCGCGGTAGTGGTGCTTGAACGACGGCACAACATTGAGCATGTCGATGACAATCGGCACAATGGCGACGATGCGCTTGTCCACCGCCGCGATGCTCCAAGTTGTCCAGCCGCGCTTCGATCCGCCGGCGGCAACAAATTTGTCCACGACCACTTCACCGCCCTCCGGCTTGGCGAGGAAATCGGTGACGGTGTCCATCGCGCGCGCAACCGCCTTGGTCATTGGCAGGCGAGCGGGCCAGCGATCGTCCCCGGTTCGCAGGTATTTGTCCCAGGTGTAGGCGATGAGTGAGTCCTCGGTTCGGGTGCTTTTCTCACCGACAAATTGCAACGGCTCGTTGGGCACCATCTTGAGTTCCGTGACGACCGAGCCGGTCTTGGCGGCGATCTTTGCCATGGTGTCGTCGCCCTTGACGGGCGGGGCGCCACCATTGCTGCCGCCGGTGATGAGCATGAGGCCAGTATCGTGCTTCAACCGATGCGGCTTGGCCACAATCACCCAGTGCTTCCACAACGTGCGGTTGACGTCTTTCTCGGTCAGGAATTTCTGCGACGTCATGCCAAGAATGTAAGTGGTACAACCATCCCCCTCGTGCTGGGAAATCAACTTGTATTCGTAAGCCGGATCCGGCTTGGCAAGATAGCGATCAAGCGCTGTCTCCCCGCCCATTGCGAATGGCGAAATTGTGCAACCCAATGCCAGTGCAGCTATAACTCGACTTGTTTTTATTGAAGGTAATGTCTTCATGTTAAAGTATTTTAGGCGGATTTTGACCCAACGGTGTGCCGTCGCGTTTCCAGCGTAACTTCGTTTTCAGTTTACCCTCCTCATAAACAGCCTCCCATCTTGGCTGTCCGTTTTTATATCTGTGAATCTCCACGCCATGTCTCTTGCCGGCGCGATACTCGGCCGAAACCTGGATTTTACCGTCTGGAAAATAAGTTGTACTGATCCCATCAAGCTTACCGGCCAGATAGTTTTCATCAACCCAAAGTTTCCCATCATCGAACCATCGCCTAAAGGCCCCATTCTCGATTCCGTTCAAATAATTCAGCTCAAACTCACGACCGCCAGCCTTTCTTAACTGGAGAAACTTTCCGTGAATCTTGCCATTCCGATACTCGGCCTGACCGACCAAGTTACCCTCCTCATCCCAACCCTTCCAGACACCGTTAAGCTTTCCATTCTTTAGCGAGTAGCTCTCGGCTCTCTTTTTGTTGGGATGTGTTTTCACAACCAAACCGGTATACGGCTTTCCCTCGTAAAAATACACATCACCACTCGTTTCCTTGAGTTGGTCTTCTTCGATCGGTTTTGTGGTTTGATCCGACTGGCCGAACGCGTGGGCTAAAGACAAGTGCGCAAAAAGAAAAACGGTGAGTTGCAAACGGCCGTTTGTAGGGTTTTGGATCATTCCACGAACAAACTGCCGCAAATGGCTCAACCTTTCAACAGCTTGGCCAACGTTTCGCCGACAACCTGCGGGTTGGCCTTGCCTCGACTGGCTTTCATTACCTGGCCCTTTAGGAAATTGATCGCGTTCTCCTTGCCGTTGCGGAAGTCATCCGCCGGTCCTGGGTTGGAATCGATTGCCTCCTGACACCACTTGACTAGTTCACCGCTTTCGCTGACCTGCGCCAGCCCCTTGGACTCGACGATCACCACCGGCGAACCGCCGTTCTCGAACAGCTCCGCGAACACCTCCTGCCCTCCCTTGCTGCTTATGGTGCCAGCATCGATGATCCCAACCAACTCCCGGATCGCAGCCGGCTCAAACTTCAGCTCGTCAACCGTCGTGCCGGTCTCGATGAGGCGCGCCTGCAGATTGTTGATCACCCAGTTAGCGATGGCCTTGGTGTTTTTCGCCCCCTCGACGGCTTTCTCGAAAAAACCGCCGAGCGGCACGTTGCCGACGAACACATCGGCGTCCTGCGCCGGAATGCAGTAGTCACTCACGAAGCGGTGCTTGCGGGCAAGCGGCAGCTCGACGATGTGCGAGCGCACCTCCGTCAGCCATGCCTCGTCCGGCTTGAGCGGCATAATATCAGGCTCGGGGAAATAGCGGTAATCGTGCGCTTGCTCCTTCGTTCGCATGCTTTCGGTGATGCCGGCGATATCGTCCCAACGACGCGTTTCCTGTACGAGCGTCCCGCCGCTTTCGAGTGTTTCGATTTGCCTAGGGACTTCGTAATTGATCGCGCGCCGCATGCCGCTGAAAGTGTTCATGTTTTTGATCTCCACCTTCACGCCGAGTTTCTCAGCACCTACCGGACGGACACTGATGTTCACATCGCAGCGCACCATGCCTTTCTCCATGTCACAGTCGCTGATGCCGCCGTAAATCAAAATTTCTTTCAGCGTGTTCAGGTATTCGTAAGCCATGTCGGCGCTCCGCAAATCCGGCTCGGAAACGATCTCGAGCAGCGGCACGCCGGCACGATTAAAATCCACCCCACTGTGCTGGGCGAAATGATTACTTTTGCCGACATCCTCCTCGATGTGGGCACGGGTAATCCTCACACGCTCGATGCCACCCCCGAACTCGAAGTCCACATGCCCCGTTGTTGTTGACGGGAAATCGAACTGCGTTATTTGGTAGTCCTTGCTGGCGTCGGGATAAAAATAATTTTTGCGGTCGAACTTCGCAAAGCCCGGAACCTCGCAGTTGAGCAGATAACCGGCGAGAGCCGTGAGTTGCATTGCACGTTCGTTCGGCACAGGCAACACGCCGGGCATGCCGAGGCAAACCGGGCAGACGTTCGTGTTCGGCTCCGAACCAAACAGGTTGACACAACCACAGAACATCTTCGACTTTGTCTTAAGTTGAACGTGGGTCTCGAGCCCGATGACCGTCTCGTATTCCATCAGAGCGACGCCCTTTCAGTATGCCACGGCGTGGCTTGTTCATAGGCGTGGGCGATCTGCAGTAACTGACTTTCGCCGAACGGTTTACCGAGAAACTGAAGGCCAATCGGCAGCTTCGGTTCATTCGTGAATCCACACGGCAAACTGATGCCGCACGTGCCGGCCAAGTTGCATGAAATCGTGAAAATATCAGACAAATACATTTGCAACGGGTCGTTCATTTTCTCGCCGGCCTTGAAAGCCGGAGCCGGCACGGTCGGAGTGATCAACGCGTCAACCGTCTCGAACGCTTTCTCGAAGTCGCGCTTGATCAGCGTGCGCGCTTTTTGCGCACGTAAATAATAAGCGTCGTAATAACCACTGCTCAGCACATACGTGCCGAGGATGATCCGCCGCTTGACCTCCTCGCCAAAGCCCTGCCCGCGCGTCTTGCAGTAGAGCGAAAACGGGTCGTCGCCATCGACGCGGTCGCCGTAGCGGATGCCGTCGAACCGCGCGAGGTTCGCGCTGGCCTCGGCGGTAGCCACGATGTAGTAGGTCGCCACGCTATACTCGGTGTGCGGCATACTGACCTCGTGAATCTCAGCGCCAAGCGCCTCGCACTGTTTCACCGCCGCGTCGAACGCAGCACGCACTTCAGGGTCGATGCCATCAATGAGAAATTCCCTCGGCAATCCAAGCTTGATTCCCTTCAAGTCGCCGCCGAGTTCGCCGGCGTAATCCGGCACGGCCGCCGGCACGCTGGTTGAGTCGTGCGGGTCGTGGCCGGACATCGCGCCGAGCAACGTCGCCGAGTCACGCACGTCCTTCGTCAACGGGCCGACTTGGTCAAGCGACGAGGCAAACGCCACCACTCCGAAGCGCGACACGCGCCCGTAAGTCGGCTTGAGGCCGACGCAGCCGCACAGCGCCGCCGGTTGGCGGATTGAGCCGCCGGTGTCGGTGCCGATGCTGGCAAAACATTCCTGCGCCGCGACCGCTGCCGCGCAGCCGCCACTCGATCCACCCGGCACGCGCTCCAAGTCCCACGGGTTGTTGCTGCGCCCGAATGCCGAATTCTCGGTCGAGCTGCCCATTGCAAACTCGTCCATGTTCAACCGGCCAAACAGCACCGCGCCGGCATCGCGCAGTTTGCGCACGACCGTGCCGTCGTACGGCGAGCGGAACTCTCCGAGGATTTTTGACGAGCAGTTGGCCGGCTGGCCCTTGGCACAAAAGAGATCCTTCAGCGAGATCGGCACGCCGATCAGCGGTTGAGCGGCGTGAGTGTTGCCCTTGGCCAAGGCCGCGTCGGCCGCGTCCGCTTGGCCAAGCGCATCCTCGCGGTCAATGCTCATGAAGGCGTTGATCTGGCCATCGACAGCGTCGATACGGTCGAGGCATGCCTGCATCGCCTCGCGGGAGGAGACCTCCTTTGCCGCGAGCTTCGCCGTGAGGCTGGATAGGGTGAGTTCGTGCAGCATCACTCGACGATCTTGGGCACGATGAACAAGCCGTTGGCCTGCTTGGGCGCGTTGGCCAAGGCGGCTTCCTGCGGGATCGACGGGCGCACCTCGTCGGCGCGCAGGACGTTGGCCAATGGCACGGCGTGGGCCATCGGCTCGACGCCGGTGACGTCGAGTTCCTCGAGTTTTTTCACGTAGCCGAGGATGTCGCCGAGTTGATGGCCGAGCTTGGCCTCCTCCTCAGGTGTCAGGGCGATTCGTGCCAGGTTGGCAACGTACTTGATGTCAAAATCGGTGTTGGCCATAAGGGTGGTCGGTGTTATTCCTCCTCGAAGTTGCGGTTAACGAGGTCTTCAAGCTCGTTGACGGCTTCAGTTGCGTCGCTGCCCTCGGCTGTCACGGTGAGGGTGGTGCCGTGGCTTGCGGCCAGCATCATCAGGCCCATGATGCTTTTGCCGTTCACGCTTTCACCCTCTTTTTCCACCATGATTTCACTGACGAACTTGGTCGCCGTTTTGACAAACATCGACGCTGGGCGAGCGTGAAGACCGAGTTGATTTTGGACAACTACGTCTTTGCTGACCGCTGAATCGCTGTTTTCCTTGTTGCTCATCGGGTGGAAAAGGGTAGTATTCTGGCTTGGGGAGGCGGGTTTGGCCAACTTTTTTGCGATTTGATGCCAAAATAGGTTTTTCTGAATTGACGCTGGCCAGTTCTTGGGCAGCATTGACGGCCGTGCAAGGAGGTGCGTTTGGTTTGAACAAAAACGAAGTTCCTGTACTCCAAAATCCATTATGATTCGTTCTCTCAATGACACTATCATGCTGGCCGTGACGGCTGCGATTCTGGCCTGGCCCAGTTCGGTTCTTTCCCAAGCTGCCAAAACGGTGAATATCGACGTGGTCGATTCCCTCGGAAAACAGGCTGGGATGTACGGCAGCGAAATGATCGCCGATAAAATGCCGGTGGCCGGCGTGCATGCCTCGACCATTGCGGAAATCGAGGGCGGCATCGTGACCGCCTGGTTTGGCGGGGCCGAAGAAGGCGCGTACGACGTGGTCATTTGGATGTCGCGCAACGAAGGCGACGGGTGGTCCAAGCCCAAGCCGGCTGCCAACGGAATCGACGAGGCCAAGCGCATCCAGTATCCGTGCTGGAACCCCGTGCTGTTCAAGCAGTCCAACGGCACGCTCCTGCTCTTTTACAAAGTTGGCCCCAATCCGAGGGCATGGTGGGGCATGCTGCAAAAATCGAGGGACGACGGGTTGACGTGGGAAAAGGCGGTTCGCCTGCCGGCGGGCTTCCTCGGCCCGGTGAGGAACAAGCCCATCGAGTTGGCCAACGGCACCCTGCTCTGCGGCTCAAGCCTCGAGGACGCCGGCTGGCGCGTGCAAATGGAGCGCTATGTGCAGAACCGGTACTGGAGCAAAACCAAGCCGCTCAACTCTCCGCTAGACTACGCCGCCATTCAGCCCACTCTGCTCGCCTACCCGAACGGGTCAATCCAGACGCTGTGCCGCACCAAGTCCGGCCGCCTCACCGAGTGTTGGTCTTACGACGGCGGTAAAAAGTGGACCCGCATGAAACGCACCCAGCTTCCCAACCCCAACGCCGGGGCTGACGGCACCGTGCTAGCCGACGGCCGCGCGTTGCTTGTTTACAATCATACCCGGCGCGGCCGCTCGCCGTTGAATGTTTCCGTTTCATCGAATGGGAAAATATGGGAGGCCGCCCTCGTGCTGGAAAACCAGCCGGGCGAGTACTCGTACCCAGCAGTCATCCAGACGAGCGACGGCAACGTGCACGTGACCTACACCCACAACCGCACGAACATCAAACACGTCGTCATAGACCCAGCCAAGCTGCTCACCCAGCCGATCGTCGAGGGACAGTGGCCCCAGTAACCCCGCGCTTGGCCAAGCGCGGCATTCAGCAACAACGTTCAAGGGTTTATGCCGGACGAAACCACCAGCCCGACACCTGATCAGCTCTGGGAAAAGGCGGCGGCGTATCTCGAGTCCGGCGAAACCGACGGGGCACAAAAATGTCTGCTGCACTGGGCACTGCTGCTCGATGCCTCGACAAAAAAAGAGTGGCTGGACCGGCTGCCACCGGAGCTATCCAAAGCCCTCTCCTGCATTTTACAGACTGCCGAAACCGTCTCGGCGAACCACAACGACACGGCCCTCGCATGGATCTCAATCGGCCAAGTCTGGCTTGATCGGGATCAATCCGAATGGGCGCACTCCTGCTTCGAGAAGGCAACAGACACCGGGCCGGATATCGCCATGGCCCACCACCAACTCGGTCTTTCATGGCTCAAAAAGGGCGACGTTGACCAAGCGCAGAAATCGTTCCTGCAAGCGGCGAAGTTGAACCCCGGCAATGCCGGCACCTGGCACAACCTTGGCAAGTGCCATCAAGAGGCCAAGCAAATTGAACGTGCCGTAGAGGCGTATGAAACGGCCTTAGCCATCGAACCGGATCACCCGCTCGCCGGAGTTGCGCTGGCCTCCATCCGCCTCGCAGAGTCAAACGCCCGCCTGTCTGGCGTAATCGGGCACCACCCGGACAACGCCGGCGCCCGTCATAATCGCTCGTAGGTTTTGCTGCTGCAGGGAGAGTTCAAACAGGGCTGGGCCGATTTCGGCCACCGGTTTCTTGCCGTCACACATTAACATTATGCTGTGTGAAACACACACTGGAATGACCAACCGGTTGGCGATAGCAACTTCCCGAATCGACAGACCCTAGTAATCGCAAGTGAACCTTTACCGGCAGGACTCCTGGGAGGTGGGTTGGACGAAGACGCTCAATCGGGTAAATCAGGACTTGGCCAAGCGTTTGGTCTGAGTCTGAATCCCCTTTAACTCAAATGCGACGGCACATCCATACGGAACTCAGGGATGCGAGTGATCACTGATCGACCGTTTGCGTCCACGCCAATATAGCTGCCTGTCGCCACAGCCCAGTCCCCGCTAAAAAGGTGAAAACTGTGATAATCGAATGACTCGCCCGACTCCAGTTCGGGGAACATCCCCACGACGCCGTCGCCCTCGACCACCGTCTTGTTGCCGTTTGCCTCGTTGACCACCCACTTGCGCCCCTTGATGGTGACGGTGATATTGGAATTGTTGCGGATGGTGATGAAGTAGGCAAAGCAGTGGGGACGATCCTCCGGTGTAACCATGTCCGACTGGTAAACCACCCGATCCACGACAACGCTCAGCCCTTCAAGTTCGACCATCTCCATCGTATTGAATTCCGTGAGTTTAATACGGTGCAGCACCAGCCACCCTTAGTTTAAGCTCAATCTCGTCGGATACCTTTTCCTCGTTGTTGCCAGCGTTAATGCCATAGTCCGACCTTTTGATGGTAAAGTCACAGCGCAACACAAGCAAATCTCCAGGCACGCGGTTACGTTTGATCAACATCCCCTTGAGGTAAGTCAACCGGACCGGCACACTCACTTTTTTGGTGACGCCTTTGACTGTCAGCTTGCCAGCGATTGTCCCCGTTATGTTGGTCCCACTGGTTTTGACGTTGGTCATTTTCCCAGCAACAAACTCGATTGTCGGGAACTTGGACACATGCATCCATCCCTCATCCAGCATGTGTTTTTTCATCACCGGATTGTCAACGTGCAATGATGAAGTCGCCAGTACAATTTTGCCGGTGGTTGCTGCCGGCTTGGCTGGATCGAATGAGACGGTGCCGCTGACTCCTATGGAGGTACCGCTGATAGATTCCAGAGGAGCGTCCATCAAGAACAATACATTGTTCACCTTCTTTGGATCTCTGAAATCGAACTTCATCGAATCCGCACTTAAAACTCCTGGGGCAACTGACAAGATCAGTAACCACACCAACTTTCCCTTGCTAAACTGTTTCATAATTAGATCCTTTATATCTCCGCGCCAGATAGATTACCCGGTCGGGCCGGCTTGGAGAAGACAAAGGACAATCCCAAAAGCCCACCGCTCACTGCCAAAGCCGCACCGAGCAATTCCACCCCAAAGACATATTTACCTACTGTCACTGGATACTCCAAACCCGTGACCTCATCGATCTCGGTTCGGGTTTCGGTGGACTTAGACCAGCCCATATGCAAACCGCCTCCAAGCCAAAAACTCAGTCCGGAACAGCAGACTACTAACGCAGCCAATCTCAAAGCCAAGCGCACGACCGGCAGAATACGGAAATCCCCTTGGCTGGCAAACTAACATCTCACTCGTTTAGGGTTTTCCCTGCGCCTCCGGCCCGGCATGCATCACCTGATACGACCCGTTGCAACTCTATTCCCAATACTCACCCGCCCCGAGGCCTGAGCAAGATGTTGATGGCTAGAGTGAGCGTTTTATCTACCAGTTTTATTGGGAATAAAACTTTCCCGCTACGCCAAGTACGCTGGCGATCCTCGCAGACCTCAATATATAACTCCCTTATCATGTTCTTTGCTAAAAAACAGCCTTTACGACCTCAAGACTGACCCTCAAGAACGCAAAACCTTATCCGATTTTCCAACTATGCAGGGCATGCCGAAAAAATGAAAAAAACGGTGGTTCCCCGAATTACTTTAGACCGTCAGCTTCACCATGCCGATCCGCCCACCCAAGGGCATCCAGTTCTCAAATCGCAAGTTCTGGCGTTGACCCACCGCTTGGCTTGCATAAACTGCCCGACCTGATTTAAGCCATGAGCAACGATTCCAAATTCAAGGTTTACCCGCCCACCGCCAAAGCAACGGCGAACGCACATATCTCCTCTCTAGAGCAGTACCATGAGTTGTACAACCGCTCGATCAACGACCCCGATGGATTCTGGACGGAACAGGCAGAGAGGCTTGATTGGATCGAGAAATGGCACACGCTTTGCGAGTCCGATTACGACAAGGCCAAAATACGCTGGTTCATCGGCGGCAAACTCAACGCCTGTTACAACTGTGTTGACCGCCACGTGGACGACGGTCACGGCGAGGACACCGCGCTGATTTGGGAGGGCAACGACCCGAATGAAAGCCGCACCTTCACTTACGCAGAGTTGCAGGCCGAAGTACAGAAGGCAGCCAACGCACTGAAAGACCTCGGCTTGGCCAAGGGCGATCGCGTTTGCATTTACATGCAGATGATTCCCGAGCTGACGATCGCGATGCTGGCGTGTACCCGTATCGGTGTGGTGCACTCGATCGTGTTTGGAGCATTCAGTGCCGACAGCCTTGTCACTCGCATCAACGACTCCGAGTGCAAGGCCATCATCACGCAGGACACCGGCGTGCGCGGCACGAAACTCGACATCCCAATGAAGGCCAACGCCGACAAGGCCGTCGAGAGCACGCCGTCGATCGAGAAGATTCTCGTCGTCAAGCGCACCGGCGCCGAGGTCGCCATGGCCGACAGCCGCGACGTGTGGTGGCACGATGCCCTCGAGGCGGCCGAGCCAGTTTGTGCCGTCGAGCCGATGGATGCCGAGGATCCGCTGTTCATCCTCTACACCTCCGGCAGCACCGGCAAACCGAAGGGCGTGCTGCACACCACCGGCGGCTATCTCACCTACGCCGCGACGACGCATCATTATGTTTTTGATTATCATCCTGGCGACGTTTACTGGTGCACGGCCGACATCGGCTGGGTCACCGGCCACTCGTACATCGTTTACGGGCCGATGGCCAACCGCGCCATCACGATGATGTTTGAGGGCGTGCCGAACTACCCTGACTTCGGTCGGTTTTGGCAGATCGTGGCCAAGCACAAGGTCAATATTTTCTACACCGCACCGACCGCGCTCCGTGCGCTGATGAAAGAAGGTGACACTTGGCCAAGCCAGCACGACCTCTCCAGTCTGCGACTGCTCGGTACCGTCGGCGAACCGATCAAGGAGCCGGAATGGAACTGGTACAACACTGTCATCGGCAAGGAACGCTGCCCCATCGTAGATACGTGGTGGCAGACCGAAACCGGCGGCATCCTCATCACGCCCCTACCGGGAGCGACGCCCACCAAGCCCGGCTCCGCCACCCTGCCGTTCTTCGGCGTCAAACCGGCATTGGTCGACGATGAAGGTAACGTGATTGAGGGCAACGGCGTTGCCGGCAACCTCTGCATGCTCGAGACGTGGCCCGGCCAAATGAGCACGATTTACGGCGATCAACAACGGTTTTTTGATACGTATTTCTCGAGGTTTCCCGGCAAATATTTCAGCGGTGACGGCTGCCGCCGCGATGACGACGGCTACTACTGGATTACCGGCCGCGTGGACGACATCATCATCGTCAGCGGCCACAACCTCGGCACCGCCGAAATCGAGGGCGCTATCGGCGGCCACCCGGCTGTAGCTGAGGCCGCCGTCGTTGGCTACGAGCACGACATCAAGGGCAACGCCATTTACGCCTACGTCACGCTCAAAACCGGGCAGGAAGTTACTGACACAATTACCGCCGAGATCGTGAAGCATGTCCGCGCCGACATCGGCCCGCACGCTTCGCCGGAGAAAATTCAATTCACCCCCGGCCTGCCCAAGACGCGCAGTGGCAAAATCATGCGCCGTATCCTCCGGAAAATCGCCGAAGGCCAAATGGACAGCCTCGGCGACACCAGCACCCTCGCGGACCCTGCCGTCGTAGAGTCACTTGTCGCCGGCCGAATCGAAT
>CALJHX010000032.1 GCA_937770485.1 uncultured Verrucomicrobiae bacterium
GATCCGCGAAACATCCGGCTTGGCCGAGGACCGCGTTTTCGACTGGAGGCGGAGATGGTGCGTGACCAGGCGTTGGCGTTGAGCGGGTTATACAGCGTCAAGATGCACGGGCCGTCCGTGTACCCGCCGCAGCCACCCAACCTGTGGCAGGCGGCGTTTAACGGACAGCGCGACTGGTCGACGAGCCGGGGTGAGGATCGGTATCGGCGTGGGTTTTACACCTTCCTGAGGAGGACGGTTCCCTATCCGTCGATGGCAACCTTTGACGCGCCAAGCCGGGAGATTTGCGCCGTGCGGCGAATTCGCACCAACACGCCGCTGCAGTCGTTTGTAACGCTTAATGACGAGGCGTACGTTGAGTTCGCCCAGGCGTTGGCGCACCGCGTTTACACCGAGGGTGGTGAGTCGATGACGGATCGGTTAAAGTTCGCCCTGCGGCTCACGTTGGCCCAGCCGGTTGATGCGCATCGGCTGGCGGCGTTGACTGAATTGTTTGACGGCGAGCTGGCTGAGTACCGGATGTCGCCAAAGGACGCGAAGGAACTTTTTGGTGAAACGGTGCCCGTGCCGGATGGGGCCAGCCTGGCGGAAATGGCTGCCCTAACTGTCGTGGCAAATGTTTTGTTAAACCTTGACGCCATCCTGATGAAAGGCTGACACTGAACTCAGTTTTCAAATGAGCATCAATCTCCAGCAGGCACAATTCATCACTCGGCGCCATTTCTTAAAGCGGTGCCAGGTTGGGCTCGGATCGCTGGCGCTTGGCTCGCTGATGGGCAGGGCGGGAGCGAGCGCTGCCAACCCGATGGCACCGCATTTACCGCCGCTTGCGGGCAAGGTCAAAAACGTCATTTATCTTCACATGGCCGGGTCGCCTCCGCAGTTGGACTTGTTCGATTACAAGCCGAAGCTGAACGAGTTGAACGACAAGCCGTGCCCGAAGGAGTTCATCGAGGGCCGGCGCCTGCCGTTCATCAAGGGGCATCCCAAACTGCTTGGCTCGCCGCACACGTTCAAGCAGCACGGGCAGAACGGCCAGTGGATCAGCAACATGTATCCGACGCTGCCGGGTTTGGCGGATGACCTCACGTTCGTGAAGTCGATGTACACGGACCAGTTCAATCACGCGCCAGCACAGATGCTGCTTTACACCGGTTCGCCCCGCAACGGCTCGGCGTCGATGGGGTCGTGGGTCACTTACGGGCTTGGCTCAGAGAACTCGAATCTGCCGGGTTTCGTGGTGCTAATCTCCGGTAATACCGATCCGTCGGGAGGCAAAAGCCTTTGGGGGAGCGGGTATCTGCCGTCTGTCTTTCAAGGCGTACAATGCCGCAGCACCGGCGACCCGATCTTGTACGTGTCGAACCCGAAAGGCATGAGCCGCGCCGTGCGCCGTCGAAGCCTCGACGCGCTCAGGAAACTCAACGAGCAGGAGTACCGTGAGATCGGCGACCCCGAGACGTTGACGCGCATCAATCAGTATGAGTTGGCGTACCGCATGCAGATCAGCGTGCCGGAGGTGATGGATATCAGCCGCGAATCGCAACCCACGCTTGAGCAATACGGCGCGCAACCGGGGAAGGCGTCCTTTGCGAACAACTGCCTGCTAGCCCGCCGCTTGGTGGAGCAGGGGGTGCGGTTCGTGCAGTTGTTCGATTGGGGCTGGGACTTTCACGGCACCACCGCTGGCAACGACCTCGTCAAGCGACTGCCGGTCAAGTGTGCGGAGAATGACAAGTCAGTCACCGCGCTGTTGCTGGATCTCAAGCAGCGCGGATTGCTCGACGAGACACTCGTGGTTTGGGGCGGCGAATTCGGCCGCACGGCGATGAACGAAAAACGTAACGGCTCAAAGTTCCTCGGCCGCGATCACCATCCGGACTGTTTCACGATTTGGATGGCCGGCGGCGGCTTGCAGCACGGCATCACCCACGGCGAGACGGATGAACTGGGCTACACCGTGGCCAAGGATCCGGTACACGTGCACGATTTGCAAGCGACGATCCTGCATCTGCTTGGGTTGGATCCGTTCACCTTCAGCTACCGCTATCAGGGCTTGGACCAACGGTTGATCGGCGTTGAAGACACGCCAAAAATTATCAACGGCATACTGGCCTAGTGAACAGCGCAGTAGCAGGAAATCGTGGAACTTGACTGTAAAGGGGAGGTGGGCAATCTTGTTTCCGGTTTTTTTTCAGAATCAACCCTAATCCTTTAAAACAGGAGATTAATTGAGTTTATCCATTATTAGCGCAGACCCTCATCGCTTTCACATTCCGGTGATGGGCACTGGCTTCACCATCGATACATGCCTGAAAGTTGCACGTTATGGCATCCACAGTGTGGTCAGTCTTGGCGATGATGAACTGATAGAGCGCGTGAGGGAATACCACTGCAATGAGTACGGGATACACTACGAGGAAATCGCGGGAGGCAGCGGAGACCATCGAGCCAAGCGAATCACGGCTTACCTCAACCAGCTAAACTTGCTCGTTAACGACCAGTTTGAGGCGCTGCGCCAGCAATCGTTTGAGACGGGAGAGGACATTAACCGCTACTTCAACCTGTTGCCCGAGGGAGATCTCAAGCGCGAGTACAACAGCGTGATGGCTGACGCCAACCCAGAGGACAAAAAGCGTCGCCAAGATGAATTGCGCCGTCTCATGAGGCCCGGTTGCATCAATGTCAACGTGATGACCAAGGTCGATTGTAACATAGATCGCATTGACCATAGCATGCATGAGCCTGACAAGACTGATGCATTGAACGGATTGAAAGGATTCGCCGAGAGTGACGTTCGAAGCAGCATCATTTTCTCCGCGGGAATGAACCCTCGCCTTTATGGGGCCATCGCCAAGTACCCTGACTTTTTCCCGGATCCGACAGGGGCAATCAAAAAGCAGATCGTCCTGAAGGTAAGCGACTATCGTAGTGCCTCAATTCAAGGTCGGTTTCTGGCCAAAAAGGGAATCTGGGTTTCGGAGTGGCGGTTTGAATCCGGGTTGAATTGTGGCGGTCATGCCTTTGCCACCCAGGGCATGCTCATGGGGCCTATCCTGAAAGAGTTCAAAGAGCGTCGCCTGGAATTGGTCGAGACGCTTTTCACGTTATATGAGGCCGCCCTTGCAAAGACGGGCCGCGAGATTGACGGGCCGCCGTCGCATAGATTTACCGTGCAGGGCGGCGTGGGAACCCATGAGGAGCATGACACCATTCTCAAATACTACGAAGCCGATGCTACGGGTTGGGGTTCGCCATTTTTACTGGTTCCCGAGGTGGTGCGCATCGACGATGAACACCTTGAGAAGGTTCGTGAAGCGGGCGAAAAAGAAATCAAGCTGACCCGATCGTCGCCTCTTGGGATTCCGTTCTGGAATCTGCTAACCTCGGAAAGCGAAGCCTATCGCCGTGAGCGAATTGCCGAGGGCAAGGCGGGGAGCATCTGCCCTCACAGGTATCTCAAGTTCAACACCGAGTTCACCAAGAAGCCGATTTGCCGCTCGTCCAAAGCCTATCAAACCCTGAAAATAAAGGAGATAAACGGGAGGGGCGACTTGGACGAAGAGCAGAGGGCGGCGCATGTACAGGAAACCACCGACCGGGCCTGCATCTGTTTTGACCTATCTGCACCAGCGCTAAAGGTGATGAACCTGCCCACCAACTCTAAACTAAACGTATGTGTGGGTCCCAACGCCCGATTTTTTGACAAGGTATCAAGCCTGCGAGAAATGGTGGATCACATTTACGGGCGCATCGATCTGCTTAAGGGGAAAAGCAGGCCCAATATGTTTGTCAATGAGCTTAGGCTTTACATGGAATACATGGCTGAGGAGGTCGAGCGCGTGCGCTTGAAATTGTCGAGCCAGACACACGAGTATTTCGAGGGGTACAAACTCAATCTGCTGAATGGCATCGAGTATTACAGGGAGCAATCCGACAATCTGGTGGCCAAGGGCAGGGAGAGCTTCCTGAGTCAGTTGGACACCCTGGCTGCCGAAATCGATGCCATGGTTCTTCCCTCTCCACCCGTCCTTGAGCCCGCCTGAGCCGATTGGCTAAGATCAGGCAAAACGGTCTTCCGTGAACGGGTCGGCAGTGTTTGAGTAGCCGCGCTGCTCCCAGAAGCCAAGTTCGTCGTGGTTTCGGAAGATGATTTCCCTAATGAACTTGGCACCCTTCCATGCATAAAGCTTGGGGATGATCATGCGAGCTGGGCCTCCATGTTCAAGCGTCAACGGGGCACCGTTCCACGAGTGGGCGATCATCACGTCGTCATCCATGCAGGCATCGAGCGAGGTGTTGGTGGTGTACTCGTCGTAGCCGACGAAGAATAAATGAGTGGCGATTGCCCTGGGTTTGACGAGTTCGGCCAGGGTGAAAAAGGAGACGCCTTCAAAGTCCATGTCAAATTGGCTCCAAGTCGTGACACAGTGAAAGTCGCTCACGTCCCGGAACTGCGGCAGCCCCATGAATTGTTCCCAGCCAAGCGTCACTTGGTTTTCAACTTCGCCGTGAATTTTGAGCGACCACTCGCCGATCGGGGTTTTCGGGCGCACGCCCAGATCGAGCACGGGAAAGTTGTTTACCTCGTGCTGCCCTGCGGGGAGTCGGGTGGCGTTGGGGCGGGAGGGGCGGCCTTTGCCTGACATCTTTTGCGCCCAGCGCTCTTTTCGCTGCACGTAGCCCTCCTTCATTGTACTTCGATTTTGGCCGGCTTGGCGAGGGGCAGTTTGTAGCAGGCGGCCTCTCGGTGATTGCGCACGAGCAGATAGCTGCCGGCGAGGGCGGGGGGGTTCCATGTCTTGCCATCGAGCGCGGCGAACTTGGTCAACTCAACCTGTTTCTCGGGGTTGGCCTCGAGCAGGACGACCTCCCCGTTTTCAGCCATGACGAGGATGTGGGTGCCTCGAAGCAGGATTTGCCCGTGGCCGTAGCGGCCATCCTTCCATTTTCGGCGGCCGCGCTCCGCATCGATACAGGTGAACATGCCGTCATCCAGCCCGTAGATGTGGTCATCATGAAAAACCAGATTCGTGAACTTGGCTTTCATGCGGATCGATTTCCAAAGTTCCGTTGCCGAAAAAACACCGCCATCAAAATCAACTTGCAGCAGTTTGCTGCCTTTGCCGTAGCCCAAGCTGAGTAGGACTCTGTTGCCCGGCAGGGAGACGGGCATCGACACGTGCGGATAGGGTACGCTCCAGTCAAACTTCCAAGCGACGGAGCCGTTTTGTGGCGAGTGCGCGGCCAAGCCGTTCTGGTTGAAAATAAGAATTTGCGTTTCGCCGTGGAGTTTGGACAAGCGCGCGGAACTGTAGCCTGCGCGACTGTTGCCCCCGGACCAAACCGGTTCGCCGTCGGCCGTGTCGTAGGCAAGGAGTGACTTCCCGTTTCCCCCTCCGGCGCTAACGATGACTTTGTCGTCCACAATTAGCGGTGAACTGGCATAGCCCCATTCTTTGGCTTTGTTCCTGTTAGATGATAGACCGCTTTGGTCGACTGGTGCATCAAGGTCGAGGCCGGCATCGATCGCGATGTGGCGCTTCCAAACCGGTTTGCCGGTTGCCAACTCAAGGCAGTTCAGTACGCCGGTGGCGCCCAGTGTGTAAACTCTTCCGTTGTGAATCGTCGGTGTGGCCCGAGGGCCTTCGCCGGCGAGCGCAGTCTTGTATTGTTCGGAATCGGTATGCAGCCAAAGCACGGAGCCAGTTTGCATGTTGTAGCAGACAACAGCTTCGTTTTCGTCGCGTTGCTCCTGTGTGACGGCGCGTTGAGCGGCAACTGCGAATCCGGACCATGCGGCGCCGATGGGTTGTCGCCAAAGTTTTTTGGGAGGCTCAGCGCTCCAGTCGGTGGCCAAGTCTGGGCCGGGAATTTTGCAGTCGCGGCTTGGGCCGAGGAACTGCGGAAACGACAGCTTGGCCATGGGGTGAGCGACCGTTTCGCCGGTTGGCTTCGATGCTTTGCCGTCGACCGTGGGCAGGGTGAGCTTGGCCCAGCGCCACTCATACAATGGCACCATATTTCCGCTAAATTGGCTAAAGCGAAAGGAGAGAGAAAACAAGAGAGCTGCACTAACCAAACCGCCAAAAATGAGCAACCGGGTGCGCTTGGCCAACCGGGAGAAAAACAGCACCCAAGTGACGAGGAGCAGCGAGGAAATACTGATGGCGGCCAGGGTTCGGAGCACGCGATATTGCTGATTGTTCTCGCCGGTGGACCAAATAACGGCCAAGGCCAAGGCGAAACCAGCAATGACGACGACGGCCGGCCACCAGCGAGTTGGATTTGATTTGGGGGTGTTTTTATCTGTTTCTAACATAAGTCCGGCGATATTTTACAGAAACTAAGGCGATGGCCAAGCCAATGGGGCCCTTTTCCAGAGCGCAGCCCTGATAAGCGGGGATATGACTCAAGTTGAAAAGGAGACTTTCCGGAAGCAGCTCGATGTACTTGGGGTACTGCACAGGGGAATCTTTCGTACCATACCGACAATATGGGGGTGAAGCAGGTTTGTGACTCAAATCATGCAGCCGATCGTGAAAGAAACGAATATTTTCTGCGAGAGATGGATAAGGAGAAAGCCGAGGCGGATACCCAGTTACAAAGTTGAACAAACATTCGCTGTGTACAGGATGCTTACACCAAACGGCTTTCGCCAGTCAACTGGGAGTCCTACACGTTATTCTCCAATAAATGCTGGATACTAGTTTTTGGGCTCGGTTGGGAAAAACCAATTGACCCCGTTTTTGCATTGCCCTAGCTTCCCCGGCCGGTTGTTTGGGCTTCCGCGTGGGAGTTTAAGGCGTGGACTTATTTTCAGCTAAGCGCTTGGCCAAGCGACCGCGCAATTATGCGACACACCATTTCAGTGCTGGTTCAAAACAAGTTCGGCGTGCTCACGCGCATCGCCGGGCTCTTCAGCGGGCGAGGGTTCAACATCGATTCTCTCAACGTTGCGCCGACGCACGACCCGAGTATGTCCCGCATGACCATCGTCACCCGTGGGGACGATGCTACGCTTGACCAGATCGTCAAGCAGTTGAATAAACTCCTGGACTCTGTAGAGGTGCAGAATTTCCGGGACGGCGAGTACGTCGATCGCGAGTTGGTCTTGGTGCGCGTGGGTGTGGACTCCCAGTCGCGCGCCGAGGTGATGCAGGTGACCGATATTTTCCGCGCCAAGATCGTGGATGTCCAACCGGAGAGCGTCACTATCGAGATTACTGGTAACGAAAGCAAAGTTCAGAAATTCCTCGCCCTCATGGAGAACTTTGGCGTGCAGGAATTGACCAGAACCGGCAAGGTGGCCTTGTCCCGCAAATAATTTTTACTATGGCAGCAAAAGTATATCACGACAAAGACGCAGATCTGAAAGTCCTCAAGGGCAAGACAATGGCCGTTATTGGCTTCGGATCGCAGGGCCACGCTCACGCACTGAACCTGAAGGACAGCGGAGTCAACGTCATCATCGGCCTCTATAAGGGGAGTAAATCGGCCAAGGTAGCCAAGGCCAAGGGCTTCAAGGTTTACACCAACGCCGAGGCCGTGAAGCGGGCGGACGTCATTTTCGTCGCTGTACCGGATACGCGGCAGGCGGACGTTTACAAGGATGATATCAAGCCAAACTTGGCTAAGGGCAAGACGCTGTTGTTTTCACACGGCTTCGCCATACACTTCAAGACGGTCACTCCGCCGAAAGACATCAATGTAATCCTCGTGGCACCCAAGGGTCCTGGCCACATCGTCCGTCGCCAGTACGTGGAGGGCAAGGGAGTACCAAGTCTCATCGCTGTTTATCAGAACGCTGACCGAAATGCCAAGAAGATTGCTCTCGCCTGGGCCAAGGGCATCGGTGGCACCCGCGCCGGCGTGATCCAGACCACCTTCAAGGAGGAGACCGAGACCGACTTGTTCGGCGAGCAAACCGTACTTTGCGGCGGCGCATGCTCACTTATCCAGGCCGGTTACGAGGTGTTGGTCGAGGCCGGTTACCAACCGGAGATGGCTTACTTCGAGTGCCTTCACGAGCTGAAACTGATTGTCGATCTGATCAACGAGGCCGGCATCAGCGGAATGCGTTTCTCGATCTCCGAGACTGCCAAGTGGGGCGATGTCAAGATTGGCCCGAAAATCATCGACGCCAGTGTGAAGAAGCGCATGAAAGAGGCGCTCAAGGATATCCAGAGCGGCAAGTTTGCCAAGGCCTGGGTGCGCGAATACAAGGGAGGCTACAAGCAGTACAACAAGCTGCTCAAGGCTGGCGAAAAGCACAACATCGAGAAGGTGGGAACCCGCCTGCGCTCCATGATGCCTTGGATGCGGAAGCGCACTGTCAAAGGAGCCCAAGCCACTTATTAAAAGAACCGGCAAGGCGCAACCAACTGAGCTTCATGGTGTTTGACCCTACTGTGACGCCGAAAAAGGCAGGATTTATTTTAAGAGCACTCACTTTGCTTGGTGTGTTTGCCCTGTTTCATGAAGGGGTGTTTGCTGTGCAGGATGTGAAGACGCAGTCAACTAACCCGCCCGAGTCCTACCTTGCTATCATCAAGCGTAATGCCTTCGATCTAACGGATGCGCCGCCCCCCGCGAAGGACTCCCCACCGCCCGAGCCTCCCAAAAATCTCGATATCAAGTTCACCGGCATTTATCGGTTGAAGGGGGTGGAAAAGGCGTGCCTCGCGCTAATCGATTCCAGTGCCAAGCCGCCTGAAACCAAATATTTGCAGATACCTGTGGGTGACAAGCAGGGAGCCATTGAGATTACCTCCATTGATGCAGAGGCGGGCACGGTCAGCTTAATCAAGGATGGGAGCCCACTGGAGCTGAGCCTGAAAAACAACGAGCACACCTACAACACCGCCGTGGCCAGGGCACCGTCGAAATCGTCGAAATCCCGATCCTCCTCATCGAAGACATCATCTCGCTCATCCAGCGGTTCGCGGCCGACTGCCGGCAGGAGTTCGGGCACCACCAGTCCCCGATCCGGCAGCAGCTCTTCAAGAACTTCATCTAGTCGATCGGGTTCCGGCTCTCCCTTGGGTGGTTCAAGAACAACTCGCGCTGTTCCCACTCGGGCGCGTCGCACTTATCCGACACCGCCGTCCATGGAAGGTGGTGATCCGGCAGTTCAAGCCTTGGAAATGATGCAGCAAAAAGATCTGGCGGAAAGTAAGGGTGTTCCCATGCCCCCTTTGCCATTTAAGCAGCAACTCGAGGACGCTGCTCCGGCGGATGCTATTCGGGATGACCGCCCCCCGATGCCCCCTGTGCCGGGTGGTCCTATTCCTCCGCCACTCAATATCCCTCCGGGCGGATAAGTTATACCCCCTAAAATTTTTCCAGCAAACTGGTCGAGTCGGCATCCACGAACAACATGGCTTGGCTTTGCGTCCGCAGAAATGACGCTGGGCAATTTGTGCTCACCGGGCTTTCCAGCATCGCTTGAACGGCCTTAGCCTTGCGTGACTCGGGTGCCACGCACACCACCTTTTTCGCCGAGCACAGTGCCGGCACCGTTAGTGTCAGAGCGTATTTCGGCACGGCTTCAAGATCAGGGAAATGCCCTTCGTTGACCTGTTGCATTCGGCAGGCGACATCGAGTTCCACGATTTTGACCAGGCGCTCGTCTCCGAAATCAGCCACCGGCGGATCGTTGAACGCGATGTGCCCATTCTCTCCGACGCCCAAGCAGCAGAGATCGATTGGTTGAGCCTTGAGCAGGGCTTCGTAGCGCTCGCATTCGGCGATCGGTTCCGGCGCGTCGCCACCAAGATAGTGGAATACCTTCGGGTTCACTTGGCTCTCCACTCGCTCGCGCATGTAGCGCCGGAAACAGGCTGAATGATTCTCATCGACGCCGAGGTACTCATCCATGTGAAACAGCGTCATTTTGCTCCAGTCGATGCCACCCAACTCCACGAGGGTTTTCAAAAACTGAATCTGCGAGTTACCGGTGGCGAGAATAGCGGCGGCGTCACCCTGGCTGGCAATGGTTTCCACGAGGTAATCGTGGACGGTCTGAGCCACATCGGCTGCCATTTCCGCCTCGGACGCATAAACCCGGACGGGCAGCGAGTCGGCTGTGAATATTTTTATGGGTTGTCTGGTTTCGCTCATATCGTTGTCAACTTCGGCAGAGTGGCTTGGGCAAGCGAAGAATTCAAGAATTGAGTAAAACCGGCTTGCGCAAGTTGACGCTGGAGCAAACAGGTTGTAGCTTCTGAGCCGAGTTGAGATGAGCGATGAATCTGAATCACTGCTGACCGTCACCGAGGACGCCGCCAAACAGGTGGGTGTCGTCCGGTCGAAGGAACCCGAAAACTGCACTAAAACGCTGAGACTCTTCGTCGAGGAGGGCGGCTGCAGCGGCATGCAATACGGCATGGTATTCGACGAAAAACGTGACGACGATCTTGCCCTAGAGTTTTTCGGCGAGACCGTACTCGTCGATAATTTCAGCGCCAACTATTTGCGCGGGGCGGTCGTGGACTATCACGATGGCCTCAACGACGCCGGCTTCAAGATAAAAAATCCGAATGCCACGCAATCGTGCGGTTGTGGCAACTCGTTCGAGACTTGATGCGCCCGCGCGCTTGGCCAAGCGCAGCTTTAATTACCGACTACGTGGGAGCGAAGCACGCCGTACACGTCCGTGGAGTCGAGTGTTTTATCGGCTGCAAGTTGGGCGGACTTCGAAATCAGGATAGGCCAATCCGCTTGGTCGCTTGGTCGACAGCCGTGTGAGCCCTTGACTAGCGAGGCGTCCAGCGGGACGACGTCCATCAGCATCCTGAAGCCTAGTTTCTTTTTCAACAACTTGAGCATCACCCGTGGCGTCGAGCCGCGGGCCGGATCCTTGAATAACTCAACCGGGTCGTAGCCCGGTTTGCGGTGGATGTCCACGCAGCGCGCGAAGTCCGGCGCCATCGCATCATCCATCCAGTAGTAGTAAGTGAACCATGCGTTCCCGGCAGCGGTGACGACGAGATCTCCCGCCCGCGAATGGTCGATGCCGTTGGCCTGTTTTTCCAATTGCCCCCAGACCGCCGCTACGCCTTCGGTGCCCTCGAGCAAGGTGCGGACATCACTTTCTATCGATTTATCGTTGAGGTAAACGTGAGCCACTTGGTGGTCGGCCACGGCGAACGCCCGGCTGTTTCCGCAGTCGAGCCGATCGAGGCCAAGCTCCTCCTTGATGGTGAGCCAGCCGCGCTCACGGAAAATTCGGTTGAGATGAACCGGTCGCTCGACAGGTGTGATGCCGTACTCGGAAAGCAAAACAACCTGGACGCCGCGCGCCTCAAAAAAATCAATCAACTCGCCGACAATCCGATCGATGCGTTGCAGGTCGTTGGCAATCTCCGGGTGCCCAGGGCCAAGCCGCTGGAGGTTGTAGTCGAGGTGTGGCAGGTAAACGAGATTCAGCGTTGGTTGCTGCTGCTGCTCGATCCACTTGGCAGCATTTGCGATCCATTCGCTGACTGCCTCCGGTTTGCCGACGGGCGACTGTTGCCCGGCCATTGGCCCCCAGAAAGCGGGAAAGGGAAATTCGCCAAGTTCCTCCTTGAGCGCCGGCCGCAGTTCGTGCGGCCAAGTGTAAATGTCAAAGTGTTTGCTGCCATCCGCCGGGTACATCGGGCGCGGCGTCGCCGACCATTCGACGTCTGCGTACATATTGAACCACCAAAACATCGTCGCACAGGTGAAGCCGCTGTTGGCCAGGCGGAGGTCATGCCACAGCTTGGGCGACTGCACGGTTTGGTTCGGTTGCTTCCAGAATGTGACCTCGGCTAGTTCGTCGTTGTACCAGCCGTTGCCGACGATACCGTGGTCCCTTGGGCGTTGACCGGTGAGGTAATTGGACTGGGCGGTGCAGGTCACCGCCGGGAATGCAGGGTCGATGAATGCCGCTTGGCCAAGCGAGAGGAATTGTGAGATCGCCGGGGTATCCGGGCCGATGTGCCGTTGAGTTAGCCCGACGACGTTGAGAACGGCGGTGCGTTTCACGGCGAAGAGGGTCAGGCCCGGGCGGGGATGACCGATTGTTCGCGGCCAGCCTGGCGGCCGCGCAGTTCGTAGATCGACTCGATGACCAGCGGGAGATTCATCTCGTGTACCTCGAACCCTTGGCCAAGCTCGCGGAGCAGCGTGATGGTCAGGTCACCACCAAGATGCTCGCGGAACTCCTCCAGCCCGGTGATCACTTGCAGCGCGCCGGACTCATCCTCGTGCAGCAGCTCGTTGGCGAACAACTCGAACCCAAGCGACTCGATGAGTGTCAGTATCCGGTCGACTGTCCCGGCGGTGAGATGGCCCGTGCGGCGGGCGTAAACCACGTCCAGGGCAATGCCGATCGCAACTGCTTCGCCGTGCCGAATCCGGTACTCGGAGAGCTGCTCCAGTTTGTGCGCTGCCCAGTGTCCGAAGTCGAGCGGGCGCGCCGAGCCGAACTCGAAAGGGTCGCCCGAGGTGGCGATGTGGTTGATGTGCAACTCAGCGCAGCGGTGGATCAGACGCCGCATTGGCTCCGGCGAGAAGGCCGCCAGCGCCTCGGCTTCCGCCTCGATCCAGTCGTAAAATTCGTGGTCACGAATGAGCGCTACCTTCACCGCCTCGATGTATCCATTACGCTTGTCCCGGTCGCTGAGCGACGAGAGGAGGTCGAAGTCGTTAATCACCGCGAATGGCGGGGTGAAGGCTCCGATGAAATTCTTTTTCCCAAAGGCGTTGATCCCGTTTTTCACGCCGACACCGGAGTCAGCCTGGCTGAGGGTGGTCGATGGAATCCGGACATGCCGCACGCCGCGATGAGCGGTGGACGAAGCCAAGCCGACCATATCGAGCAGCGCGCCGCCACCGACTGCGATGACATAACTGTGCCGGTCGATGTGGTGCATCTCGACTTTTGAATGGATTTCCGAGACGTGAAAATAGGAGTTCTTCGTGCGCTCACCGCCCTCGAATTGCATGGGGTCGCAGACGAGTTTCAAGCAGTCGTTGTGTCGCTTGAAGTACGCCAAAACAAGATTGACCAAGTTGGGCTGTGCGCGGCACAACGCCTCGTCCATGACCATTAGCACTTTTTGAGGTCGGTCAGTTTGACCGTCGGCGCAAGTATGTCGCGCAGCGTGCAGTTGTCCGGGGCAAATACCTGTTGTGTGAACAGCACCTGATGCCGGTAAGTCACACCAATCTGTCGCTCAATCAAACTCACTGCCTGCGGGAAAATGCGCCGCAAGTCTGCGGATTACCAGTTTTTTCGCTATTCTTTAACGGCGTAGGTATCGACTTGAATGTTGCGTAACGGGTCTAATATTTGAACTGGCATCCCTGGTGGAGCAGCGACTTGCGGAGAATAAGTAAAACTCCGGTTTCGCTGAAGGCGATAAAAACATGACTTCGTTCTCGGTTCTCCAAATGAAGTGGTGGTCGAGCTCCGCCCTCAAGTGGAGCAGTGCGTGGGCAGGGCAGCCGCTTAGTATAAGGCACAACAATCGGTATGCAGGTGGATTATTTTGAGAGAATTATTTGCATTTGGAATGCTTTGGCTGATAATAAATAATTCCATAATGTCGTCACAAGGCTCGGAATATCTGATGAAGTTACCTGGAGCGATTCCCTTACCGCGTGGTGTACGAAGTGGTTGAAGCGGAACATGCCGTGACCGTTTGAGCGGAGAGTCACGTGGCTCGGCATTAACGGGAATGTCGTCGGCGGATATGAAGCCATTTAATTCGCTTAGCAAAGCTTTGCCACTGTCAAATGGGTTCCCCTGCGCTTGGGCAAATGGTAGAATCGTTACGCAATGATTCGAGCCATCACACTCATCGTTCTGTTGACAACCGCCATACCGCTTGGCCATACGGAAAATAACAGCGAGCGCTACCGCAAACAATGTACCGACATTATCGCGGCCAAGGGCCAATCGAACAGCGCTGAACGACTCTGGAAGCTTTTTGGCGCGAACTGGGAGTACCGGATGATCGCCTCGCCGGAATCGGCGACATGGCGCGGATACCCCGGGCAGAATGATCGCTGGAGCGACTTGTCCATGGAGGCCCTTGCTGTGGGCAAGGAAGATGCCCGGTTGACTCTCAATGCCATAATTACGTTTGATCGGCTCAAGCTCAGTGAAGCCGACCAGTTGAATTACGACCTGTTTCGCCGCAATGCCGAGATGGCGGTCGAGCGTCAGCAGTTTCCGTCCGAGTTCCTCGTGCTCAACCAGATGGACGGTCTGCCACGTGATGTACCGTCGATGATAGCCATGATGCCGGGTGTCAGGACAAAGGATTACGAGGATATCCTGGCGCGCTTGAGCGGCATTCCGGCGCTGGTTGATCAAACCATTGCGCTACTTCAGGAAGGACTAATGCGCGGCATCGTGCCGCCGAAAGTGCCGCTGCGAACCGTGTCAGATCAAGTATCCGGGCAGGTGCACATCGGCCCCATGACCACGCCGATGCTTTCCAAGTTCAAAAAGTTTCCAGACACCATTCCAGCAGCGGAGCAGACGCGCCTGACTGAGGCGGCGAAGGCAATTTATTCTGACGAGGTCCGCCCGGCGTTCAAACGACTTCACGCGTTTCTGAGTAACGAGTACGTGCCGAATTGCCGCACGACCATTGGCCGCAGCGCGTTGCCCGACGGCCGGGCGTGGTACGATTACCAAATCAAACATTACACCACCACGACGCTCAGCCCGGATGAGATTCACAACATCGGTCTGCGCGAAGTGAAGCGTATCCGAAGCGAGATGGAGGCGGTTCGCAAACAGGTTGGCTTCGAGGGTGACTTGCACGCTTTCTTCGAGTTCCTCCGTACTGATCCGCGGTTTTACTACGAGACAGCCGATGAGCTGCTCGCCGGTTATCGAGACATCTGCAAGCGAGCCGACCCCGAGTTGATCAAGCTGTTTCGCAAACTGCCGCGCCAGCCTTACGGCGTAATTCCTGTTCCATCGTATATCGAAAAGTCTGTCACAACTGCCTATTATCAACCCGGATCTAACGACGCCGGCCGCGCCGGTTTTTTCTTTGCCAACACTTATGACCTGAGGTCGCGACCCAAGTGGGAGATGGAGGCGCTCGCGCTGCACGAGGCTGTGCCGGGGCATCATTTGCAACTGGCCATCGCCGACGAGATCGTGGGCTTGCCGGAGTTCCGCAAGTACGGCCGCTACACCGGCTACGTCGAGGGCTGGGGCTTGTATTCCGAAAGCCTCGGCGAAGAGATGGGCTTTTACACCGACCCGTATTCCAAGTTTGGCCAGTTGACCTACGAAATGTGGCGGGCCATCCGCTTGGTCGTAGATACCGGTATTCATGCCAAGGGATGGTCGCGGCAGCGGGCGATCGATTTTTTCAAGGCAAACGCCAGCAAAGCAGATCACGACATTACCGTCGAAGTCGATCGTTACATCGTCTGGCCTGGCCAAGCACTTGCCTACAAGCTCGGCGAACTTAAACTGAAGGAACTCCGCGCCCGAGCCACAGCCAAGCTCGGCGACAAGTTCGACATCCGATCCTTCCACGACGAGATCGTTTGGAACGGTGCCTTGCCGTTGAGCATCCTCGACCAACGCATCAACAACTGGATCGCTGCAGAGCAGGCAAAGTGACCGCGGCTTGGCCAAGTGGGGCAAAATTATCGAACAACGAATTACAATGCGAGAGTCGAAGGGGGGAAATAAAAACGGATTTCATGTATTTTCAAAAAATATGTCCGAATCTCTGTCTCTTTTTTATCGCATTCAAAATTGTTTCGCTTGAATATTTCGTCTTCTGCATGAGAAAATTATTTTGTCATACCATTCTTGTAGCGGCAGCCGTTTGCACTTCTGCCTGTAGTTCTTTGCCGTTTGTCAGGAGTTCCGGCGAAGCCAAGCTCAAGCCTTTCCTCGGTGAGCCTTCGATCGATCTTCAGCAGGTTTTCAAAAACCAACGTTTCCCTAACATCGTCGTCGCGATGGATGGCGCGCTGGTCGCCACTTGGGGATCGGACGGCGTTATCGCCCGTCGCAGCGGCGACGGCGGTAATACCTGGGGCCCGGAGATCACCATCGCCAAGCCCGGTTTTCAGGGCGGCGGCATGACCGTTGATGAAAACAGCGGAGACATATTTGCTTTTATTGAGGAGGGCCACCCACCTGCACCCTTGACGGTTTATCGTAGCAAAGACAGCGGTAAGACTTGGCAGGGAGAAGAAGCGGTGATTCATCCCGACAGCAATGGACGTATGCCGTCGATGCACATGAACGACCATGGTATCACGCTACGTCACGGCAAGTACGCTGGCCGATTGGTTCGTCCGGCACGGCACTACGGTGCGGGCAATCGCCGCGAGGAGTGGCCGAACCATTTCACCAACGCCATCTACAGTGACGACGGCGGAAAGACATGGAATACAAGTGAGCCTTTCCCTGAAAATGGTACCGGCGAGGCCTGTGTCGCCGAGCTTTCCGATGGAACGATCTACTATAACTCCCGCATCCACTGGGACAAGCGTCCGAAAAACACCCGCCGCCGCGGCGCATACAGCAAAGACG
>CALJHX010000033.1 GCA_937770485.1 uncultured Verrucomicrobiae bacterium
GTCGTCGTACTGCTGCCGAAAAAGAACGTCCCAGCCAAGCCAAGCACAGCGAGGCCAACAACCGCAGCGGCCACTTTCAGCCAAACGGCGGCTTCACCCTTGGTTTCGGCTTTGCCGGTGGGGTGGCTTGGCCCGTGTGAGGCAGAGCCCGGCGTGTTTGCGGCGGCGGCGCTGGCTTCGTCGTGGACGGTCACGCCCAGCTTGGCCAGGGCGCGTATGACCGCCTGCAGGGCGGCATCCTCCCGACCCTCGAAAAACTCGATACGCTGGATGCCAGCGAGCTGGTATGCCATCGATTCCGGGATCTCGGCCTGCTTGATGTAGACGGGCAGAATGCGCTTGCGCCCCTCGGAGGCCAGCGCGACTTCCTTGACGACATTCTCCGAGCCGGCCGAGTTTTCGGAGATGGCGAGGATGAGCACCTTGCAACTGCGAATGGCGGCGACGATTTCCTGGCTCCACATCGTGGCGCCCTCGATGCCCATCTGGTCGATCCACACCGAGACACCGGCGGTGCGCAGGCGCTCGACGAGGTCGAGGACGCGGGTGCGATCCTTGGCGGCGTAGCTGATGAAGACTTCGGCGGACATGGGTTGCCGTACGGAGGGATTTCTACCTGAACTATCATTGACAGGGAAGGATTGTTTCGGGGCCACGCCTGGACAAGCGTGGCGTGACAAAACGCACCTCCACCACTACCGTCTCTGCCGTGGAAAAACGAAAACTCACGCTGGGACACTCGCCCGATCCGGACGATGCATTCATGTTCTACGGCCTGGCCAAGGGCTTGGTCGATGACGGTGGCTACGACTTCGAGCACATTCTGCAGGACATCCAGACGCTGAACGAGCGGGCTAGCCGCGGCGAACTCGACATCTCGGCGATCAGCATTCACGCCTATGCGCACGTGTGCGATCGGTACGCGCTGTTGCCGAGCGGCGCGAGCATGGGCGACGGCTACGGTCCGATGCTTGTCGCGCGCGAGAAATTCTCGAGACAGGAAATAGCTTCGCTCCGCATTGCTGTGCCGGGCACGATGACGAGTGCGTTCTTGGCACTACAACTTTGGCTTGAGCGTCCGGGTGATCGAATCGACTACACTGTCGTTCCGTTCGACGAGATTTTCAAAACCGTCAACGAAGGGCTCGCCGATGTGGGGCTGATCATCCACGAGGGTCAGTTGACGTTTGAAAACGAGGGTCTCGTTTGCTGCGAGGATTTTGGCGTGTGGTGGGGCCGCGAGAACGACGGGTTGCCGTTGCCGCTCGGTGGCAACGTCATTCACAAACGCATCCCGGTGCCGGAGCGAAAAGTGATCTCCGACGTGCTCGAGCGCAGCATCCGGTACAGCCTCGAGCACCGCGCTGAGGCGGTGGAGCACTCACTGCAATACGCACGAGACATGGGCATTGACTTGGCGGACAAGTTCGTCGGCATGTACGTGAACGACTGGACGCTCGACTACGGCGAAGCCGGCCGCGAGTCGATCCGCCGTTTCCTGCGCCGAGGACACGAGATGGGAGTTGTCCCCGAGTTGCCCGAGCTGGAGTTTGTGGAGTAGCATTTGCGCTTGGCCAAGAGGGTGCCGCCTGGCTACAGTGCCGCCTTTACCAGTACCGGGTTTAGCAGCTTGGCTGGGAGATTGATCTTTCCATGAAACACATGATTAAAAAAACTGTGGCGCTGGTGGCGCTTGGCTTGATTTGCGGCCTGGTGGCCGCGCCCCAAGCCGAGGCGGCCAAGCGGCCGAATGTCCTCTTCATTTTCACCGACGACCACTCGGCGCGGGCGATCAGCGCGTATGGCTCGCGCATCAACCAGACGCCGCACATGGATCGTATCGCGCAGGAGGGCATGCGATTCCGCAAGTGTTACGTCACCAACTCGATCTGCGGGCCAAGCCGCGCGGTGATCCTCACCGGCAAGTACAGTCACTTGAACGGGTTTTTGATGAACGGCCGAACGCCGTTCGACGGTTCGCAGCAGACGTTCCCGAAGCTGCTGCGCAAGGTGGGTTACGAGACGGCGATGATCGGCAAGTGGCACCTCAAGAGCGTTCCGACCGGTTTTGATTACTTCGACGTCCTGATTGGGCAGGGGCCGTATTACAATCCGCCGATGCGTACGACCAACGACGCGGGCGAAGTGGTCGTCGAGAAAAACACCGGCTACACGACGGACATCGTTACCGACAAGGCGCTCGAGTGGCTGAAGAATGATCGCCCTGCCGACAAACCGTTCATGTTGATGCTCCAGCACAAGGCGCCGCACCGCAACTGGCAGCCCGGCCCGGCGCATCTTCACACGTTCGACGACGTGGAAATCCCCGAGCCGGAAACGCTGTGGGACGACTACTCCGGCCGCACCTCCGCCGCCAGCAGCCAAGCGATGACCGTCGCGCGGCATCTCTCCGAATAACGATCTCAAGCTCAACGCCGGTCCGAATAATTTGACGCCGGAGCAGAAGGAAATCTGGGACGCCGCCTACGGCCCGAAGAACGAGGCGTTCCGCAAGGCCAACCTCACAGGCAAGGCCAAGGTTAAGTGGATGTACCAGCGTTACATCAAGGATTATTTGCGCTGCGTGCAGTCGGTGGATGACAACATCGGCCGCGTGCTCAAGTACCTCGACGACACCGGCCTCGCCGAAAATACGATCGTCATTTACTCGTCCGATCAGGGCTGGTACCTCGGCGAGCATGGCTGGTACGACAAGCGCTGGATGTACGAGGAGTCGCTGGTGATGCCGCTGATGGTGCGCTGGCCGGGCGTGATCGAGGCTGGCAGTATCAACAACGACATCGTGTCGAATCTCGACTTCGCCGAGACGTTCCTCGAAATCGCAAGTGCGGACATCCCAAGCGATATGCAGGGCCGCAGCCTCGTGCCGCTGCTCAAGGGCGAGACGCCCGCCAACTGGCGCAAGGCGTTTTACTACCACTACTACGAGTTCCCCGGCGCGCACAGCGTGGCCCGCCATTACGGCGTGACCGATGGCAACTACAAGCTGATTAACTTTTACGAAAACAACCAGTGGGAGCTGTTCGACCTCACCGCCGACCCGAACGAGTTGCAAAGCCTCCACGGCCGCGCGGAATACGCCGGGGTTCAAACGCGACTCGAGAACGAGTTGCAGCGACTCCGTGGTCAGTACAGATTGCCCGCCGAGGATCCGCCATCAACGCGGCCTCGGCAACGGCTGAGGAAGTAGATTTTGTAACAACCCGTCGACCCAAACAACAGAAGCCGGCCACTTGGCCGGCTTTTGTTACTTTTGGGGTAGCACTTGGCCAAGCGTTCCGTCACCTAATACAGCAGCAATGGTGAAAGGAAGTAGAGCCGTCCGGACTTGAGCTTGGGGAGGTCCACGCCGAGGTCGATTTTTATCTCCTTGGCCTCGCTCTTGCCGAAAAGCTGAAACAGGTTGGCCAGATTCAACGGTTGGCGGTACTGGATCAGGTCTGCATCGGGAATGCCGGCCAGCGACATTGCCTGGTCGGTGGCGGTGTCGAGGTCGCCCAGTTCATCCACGAACCCCTGGCCAAGCGCCTGTGTGCCAGAGAGGATTCGGCCATCGGCGTAGTCCTCCCAGTTGTCGGCGAGTGCTTTGCCATCATCCGGTTTGTTCCGTCGATCAAGGTTGCGTCCCTCGCGCACGATTTTTTTAAAGCGGCCAAATGTCTCGTCTATCAGATCCTGAACAATCTGGCGTTCCTCCGGCGTGATGTCTTCTTCGAGCTTGTCGTAGCTGAGCATGTCCTTGTACTTGCCGCTCTTGAACACCATAGGCCGAACGCCGACCTTATCCATCAGGTTGCGAAGGTTGTAGCCCTGCATGATCACGCCGATACTGCCGGTGATAGTCAACTCGTGCGCGACGATCCAGTTGCAAGGTGCGGCAACGTAGTAGCCGCCCGAGGCCGCCAATGCCCCCATCATAGCGACCACAGGCTTCTCGCACTCATCCTGGAAATCGCGAATGATTTCGTAAATGTGATCCGATGCCAGTACCTCGCCGCCGGGCGAGTTGATGCGAAATAGCACTGCCTTAACATTGTCATCATCCCGCGCCCATTTGAACTGCCGCCGGATCGACTCGACCATATTATTCCCGCTGGCATCGACGCTGAAACTGGCGATCAGGCCGGCGAGATCGATTACAGCAATCTTGTTTTTGCTGTCGTTGTCTCGAAGGGTGGCTTCCTCGACATAGCCGGTTTCGCTGGAGCCAAGCGACATGCCGGCAGAGCCGATGGCTAGCACGACGACCAGAAAACCGCCCAGCAGTAGGCTGCCCACCAGAAACAGGGAGAACCACATCCAGCCCCGGCTTTTTCTTGCCGGTGCCGGACTTGATCCGGGTGAAATTACAGGGGGTGCATTATTCATCATATCGCGTGGTAGCCTACCTTTGAGCAGGCGCGCGGGCAAGCAGCCGGTTTGCGATTAGTCAAGCGCTTGGGTAGCATCTGGGCGTGGAGCGCAAAACATGGCTGCCGCTGGTGTTGATACTCGTCTTTGCGGCGAGCCGCTGGCCTGGCATGCTGCCGCAAAACTTCAGCGCAGCGCACGCGCTGCTTTTTTGCGCGGCATTTTGGCTGCCCGGCTGGATGGGCTGGGTGCTGCCGCTGGCCACCATCATCGTCACCGACATCCTGCTAAATATTTTCCACTACAACATGCCGGTGATGGTGCCTGAGTTGGTTGTGAATTGGATAATCCTCGGGCTGTTCGTCGTCCTGGCCAAGTGGCTGGCCAGGCATCGGAGTTACGGCCGGGTTTTCCTCGGCACACTGATTGGCGCGCTGTTGTTTTACCTTGTTAGCAACACCGTTTCGTGGCTGGTCAACCCAGCTTACGCCAAGACGATTGCCGGCTGGATTCAGGCGTTGACGGTTGGGTTGCCCGGTTTTCCGCCAACATGGGTGTTTGGCCTCAAGTCACTGCTCGGTACCGGGCTGTTCACCGGGCTTTTTGCCGGAGCGATGAAGTGGAGTGAGGCACTTGACGCAGAGCCAGAGCCCAAAACCGAAGACGACGAGGAGCCCGAAACCCCACCTGAACCCAGCCCTGAGGCCGCATGACGACCGTCGGTATTCTCTCGGACAATCACGGCGATTGGCCGCCGCACATCGCCGAGTCGTTGGCCGGCGTCGATGCCATCATCCACGCCGGCGACATCGGCCCGTACAAGCTTGTGCTCGATATGGAAGCCATCGCGCCCACGACCGCCGTGCTCGGCAACACCGACGGCGATATGCCGATCAACGAATCAGCCGTGGTGATGCTCGATGGCAAAAAGTTTTTTGTTCAGCACATCGTCGATCCGCACCGGCTTCAGGCGTCGTTGCGCGAGCGGCTCAAGCGCATCGAGCCGGACGTTGTTGTTTTCGGCCATACGCACGAGCCGTATTGCGAAACGATCGGTGGTATCCTGTTTCTCAACCCCGGCTCCGTCACCCGCCCGCGCGGAGGCCACCGGTCCAGCCTGATCCGCATGACCCTAGACAAAGGCAAAATCACGCCAAAATTCATCGAGTTCTGAGTCGGGCGCCGAGTTGGCGTGCGAGGTCCGGGAGATCGTACCAGGCGAGGGCGCCGGGTACCACGTGGTCAACCATCTCGCGGCGGAGTGGTTGGGCTACGACGTCGCCCAACCAGTTATTCAGCGCCGGGTTGCGTAGCTCGACCTTGCTGATCCGCGCATCCAACGCCGTGGCGTGCAGTGCCACTGGCCCGGCGGAACCGACGCCGATCACGCGAATACTGCGAACACGTTCGTTACCGACTTCGTTTAGGTAGTCGACGACCGCCAACAAATCTCCGACACGTTGGCCAAGCAGCGGTTGCCCAATGTGCGTGGCTACGTTGCCGACCCGGTGCGAGTGGCTGTGGTATTTGGCGTTGCTACCCTGGTCACGCGTCTCGCCGAGACCGCGCAGATCCACGGCAAACACCGCTGTCGACTCATTCACCAATTTTTGGATTGGGCCGTTGGTGTGGGCGGCGTTCCGCATGCCGCGGCCGTCGGCATAAACGACGACATCCAGCGCCTGGCCGCTGTGGCCGTGCGGCCGAAAGAGCAGGGCGGGTACCGGCATGTCGCCGGTGCGCTGAAGCGTGAATTTGTCGATACGCGCCCAGTTGGTTTGGGCTTGGCCGCCACGCTTCACTCTGGGCTGCGGGAGGTTCTCGGGAAGGCCTATTAATTTGCGCACCTTCACCAACGCATTGGCAGGGTTGCCAGCCCAGAAACGTCGCCGCCTGGTTTCCAACCGGCTGGCCAGGCGTAGGCTGATATCGGCGACGTTGGCTTCGTCAGGGAAATCGTTGCAGACCTGCCCCGTGCGGGTTACCTGCAGTTCGGCGTCGGTGAACAGTCGGATGTCCTTCGGCTCGGTGACTGGGCTTGAATCGTTGTAAAGCCATTGGCGCATCCAGCGAGCGGCTTCCTGCCGGTGCCCGACATGCATGCCATGCGTCGTGTCGGATTCGAAGAACGCGAACCTGTCCGCTTGGCCAAGCGCGCCAAAGACTGCCTTCGCGTCACGCACGGTCTGGCGGGTGGAATCGATTTCAAAAAAGTCCTGGGTCGCAGCGAGGATGGCCGTGGGTCGAGGGAACCGCATCAAGGAGTAATCGATGTGGTCGATTCCATAAAGCCCCTCGCCAGCCAGGTGCTGGCAACCGTCCGCCGGACCGCTTTTGCCGTGGAATTTATCGGTGCGCCGCATGGTGTAGCAGGAAGGCGCCGCGGGCCCGATCCGATCGTCGAGCGCCATCAGGAAGGTTGTCTGGGTGCCTCCCCCACTGGTACCGGTCATGCCGACCGGCTTGGAGCGATCCACTTCCGGCCGTGAGAGGAGGTAGTCGATCGAACGAATGCCGTCCCACGCGGAATACCAAACCACGCTGCGCCCGGTGAGCCTTGCCCCGTGGTTTAGCAGCGTATGGGTGGTGGTGCCATAGCGCGCCGCCTTGGGCAGTTGTGTCCGTTCGCCCTGCGAGATCGGATCGTAGCTCAGCACCACAAACCCATTTTGTGCAAGCAACGCACAGGCGGTTTGATACGGCAGATACGCCTTGCCGTTGGCTGAATGACCGCACGCGAACAATACCCCGGGCCAAGGTCCGTCGCCATTTGCCGGCAGATAGAGCAGGGCGGTGACATGATGATTCGGTAGACTTTCGAACAAAACCTTCTCAACGCGATAACTGCTGCCGTCCAGTTTGCCGGTGACCTTGGCATTAAGCGGCGATTTCTTGGGGAAGGAGCCGAAAATATTGCGGTAATCATCACGAAGCTTGGTCAAGTGCTGCTTCAATGCGGTCGGCGACTTGAGAGCCTTGGCGAGGCGCTCGACACGTTGTTGATCCAATCGGTCACATTGAGAGATAAGATGGCTCCAGAGCAACTGCCGCTGATCCCCCTCCAATACCTGAAGGTCATCCAGTGAATTCACCTTTTGGCCAAGAACTTGATTAAAAGTAACAACCAAGCCAAACAGCAGACAAAAGAACCTGAAATTGCAGGAAGGCATGCGCTGAACTTATGCCACCCTTGACCCTAGGCCAAGCAGTCAACAGGGCCAATGCCGTTTGGCGTTCAATTCTGTGATGATTCTTTTTAAGATTCGACTAACCAGTGTAATGAAGCCCATTCTAAAGATTCACCAATTAGACAACTTGGCCAAATCATTTCGTTGGCTTGGCTTGGCTTGGTCGCCATTAACCAACCCGATGCTGCCAAGAAGCCAAACATCCTCTGGATCGTTGGCCAGAATTTCTCCCTAGACTTCGCCTGCTACGGACAGGAGAACGTAAGCACACCCAACCTCGACCGTTTGGCCAGGGAGGGCACATAATACACGAAAGAGTATTCCATCTACCTCGCCGGTGTGCGCGCCTAGCCGGTCGGCGTTGATGACCGGCTGGTACGCCACCACCACCGACATGCATCACATGCGCAGCCATCGCACCGATGGCTTCCGGTTGCTGGCCGGCGTGCGGCCTATCACGCACCTGCTGCGGGACGCCGGCTATCACACGGCGAACATCAAGCATATCGGCGAGCGCGTGGTGGGCACGGGCAAACTGGATTTGAATTTTGCTAAGGAAGGCCCCGTGTACGCCGGCAGGGACTGGGACGATCTGAAAAAGAAACAGCCGTTTTTCGCGCATAACAACATGCCCGAGGTCGAGTACGGTATTTATGACCGTAAGTCCGCCGAGAAACCGCGCGTCAAATGGGTTGGCGAGGAATGGCATCCCAAGGTGGCTACGCCAGAGAACGTCACGCCACCGCCGTATTATCCCGACCACAAAATCACCCGCGAGGAATGGGCGCGCTACCTCAACTCTATCACTGGCACCGACGTGCGCATCGGCTGGATTCTCGACCAGTTGAAGAAGGACGGCCTCAGCTAAAATACCATCGTCGTTTTCTTCGCCGACAACGGCCGGCTCGATGCCCGCGCATACACTGATGCTGGGACAGCGGCCTGCATGTGCCGATGATCATTCGCTGGCCCAAGCGCGTTACCGCTCCCGCACAGGTCGCCCCCGGTCGCGTGGATGAACAGGTGCTAAGCCTGCTGGATCTCTCGGCCACCACGCTCTGGATGGCCGGCATCCCCAAGCCGTTCGGCATGCAGAGCCGCGTGTTCCTTGGGGCCGACGCCGAGCCGGCGCGCACCTATGCCTTCGCCACGCGGGATCGCATCGACGAGACGGAGGTGCGCCAGCGCTCCGTGCACGACGCGCACTTTCACTAAATTCGCAACTACACCCCCGGTGCCGGCTTTCTCCCATTGGACGGCCGTTGTTGGCGTGCCAGCGGCGTAGCCACTCGTAGTTGCCGCTGCAACCGTTACCAAATACGAGTCACCGTCAGCGGCTGCGCTGAAACTGGTTGCGGTTGCGCCGTCCTTGCGCAGATAATACGTGGAGAGTCCGTTCACTGGCCAGATGGCCGAGATGGGCTTCTTCCATTTCCATGTGACACCGCTGGTCAGTTTCTCTGGCTCGTACGCTTGAGGTTAAGTCCTCAACCCTTACTTTCACTCTCTGGAACAAGGGAAATCTCCCCGCGAAGAAAGAAGCTGAATCAATACCTTTGTTTTCAGAGCTTGCCGGAATGAGTCAGTTTCCCGCTTAGTCTGGGTCGTTAGAGGATCTCCGCGGGCTTGTTCAAGTTTGCCACATGGTAGCTTGGATCGTCGGGCAAGACGATGACATCGACCATGCTACCGGCCTTTCTCAAGAGATCCTTGCAATTACTGCTTATGTGCTGCAACCGGACGGTCTTTCCGACCGATTGGTAACGAGTTCCAAGTTTGTGAATTGCCTCCAACCCGGAGTGGTCCCAGACCCTAGAGTCCTTCATGTCCACGATGACCGATTGAGGATCGTCGGTAGAGGAGAAGCCAAGGTTGAAGTCGGTAACCGAGCCGAAGAAGAGTGGTCCGTGCAAAAAATAAACTTTGCTTCCGTCTTCCCTAACTTCCGATTCGCGATGAATGTGCTTGGCCGATTCCCAGGCAAACCCGAGAGATGATACAATGACCCCACTTATCACCGCCAAGGCAAGGTTGTGCGTAAATACGGTGATGGCCGAGACCATGATTATCACGAAGGCATCCGTCTTTGGAATCTTTCGGAGGATTCGAATGCTTGACCATTCGAAGGTTCCCAACACCACCACAAACATGACCCCCGTGAGGGCCGCCAAAGGGATTTCCTCGATCAGGTCACTGGCAAAGAGGATGAAGGCGAGCAGGAAGAGTCCAGCTGAGATTCCCGACAAGCGACCTCTTCCTCCCGAGCGAATGTTGATAAGGCTTTGCCCGATCATGGCGCATCCGCCCATGCCGCCAAAGAGGCCGGTTACGATATTTGCGATTCCTTGACCTATGCATTCACGCGTGCTGTTGCCACGAGTTTCCGTTAATTCGTCGATTAGGGTGAGGGTCATTAAGGACTCTATCAATCCGACTGCCGCCAAGATAAAGGCGAACGGTGCGATGAATTTGAGCGTATCCCAATTCAAGGGGATCGAAAAATCCACTAGGCTAGGAATTTCTCCGCCGATCGAGGCCATGTCTTTAACGACAAATGTATTCAGATTGAGCCCGATTACGAGAAGGCTGACGGATAGAATGGCGACGAGCGAAGAGGGGATTTGTGTAGTGAGCTTTGGTAGAAAAAATATTATCCCCATGGTTAAAATGACCAAGCTGATCATGAGAAACAACTCGTTGCCGACCAGCCATGGTGAATCTGGAATTGTCGGACTTTCTGTAAACATAGGCAACTGCGCTTCGAAGATGACGATTGCAAGCCCGTTGACGAATCCGAACATGACTGGTTGTGGTATAAGCCTTACGAATCTTCCGAGTTTGAGACCTCCACATCCGAGTTGAATGACACCCATGAGGATGACAGTTGCAAAGAGGTACTGGACCCCCATGTCAGTTCCGAGCCCCAATGCCTCTCCTCTTTCATTCCCTAAAATGACCAGTGATATCATAACTACAGCAAGGGCACCCGTTGCGCCTGAAATCATTCCAGGTCTGCCTCCGGCAATCGAGGTGATGAGACAAACCATAAAAGCTGCGTAAAGGCCTATGATTGGGGAGACTCCGGCGATTATTGCAAAGGCAACCGCTTCAGGAACCAAGGCCAATGCGACGGTGAGGCCGGATAAAAGGTCGTCCTTGGTATGTATTCTGTTTCCGAATTTACGATAGATTAATTTAAACACGCTTAATATAAGTTAAATGAAAGAAGGAGTTGGGGCCGAATTGGTGTTATTCCAGATTCGAGTATGACAAATCTTAGCAAAGCAACCACTCAACGCCCGTTTGGGAATGCACCCAAAGGATCATACAAATAGAAGTTGCCTCAAGTGAACAATTAGATCTTTGGTAGGTTTGCGTTTGAAAATAATTTTCAATTCGACAACGCAAGAATCGAGATTCAACGTTTACCCTAAATGATCAATTATATTGTTAATCATCATGGAAGCGTCCAATCAGAGAGACGAATTTCTGCCTGCTCTGTTCTTCTAGCTGTAGCTGAAAACTCTTGTAGCTGTCCTAGACGACCACAAAAAATAGAATAAGGCTAAAGGCTTTTGGATGCAAGAGTTAAAATAGATTTAGAGTTAAACCAGCCTGGAAACTACTCTCAAAAAGCTGACAGGAGAGGTGCTTCTAAATCAATAACCCTTTCAATCGGCGCAACCGTGCTGTTGGTGGAGGGTACGATTTAAGCGGGGTGTGCTACGAAGTAGCAACAAGAACAGGCAAAAGGTGACCCTTATTCGACACCTTAAAAGAAGCAAGTAAACAGGCGACAAGGCCGATATTCTGAGCAAAAAACAAGTGCCAGAAAATTTCGAATAGATTGATCACTCCGCCCTCTAGCGCTTTCGAACTGCGCTGGACAGCCGGATGATTCCCACCAACGACCGGGGCTTCATCCCGGAGCCCAGGGTAGTCGTTGATCCTTTTATAGAGGAGATGCACGACTGGTTTGGCACACCGAATTGGGTCAGGGAGTAGGCAGCACTTGGCCAGCCTCGACTTGTCGGCCACTGTTAGTTCCTCCATCATACTGTTCGTCTTCCATACCCGCTGACCGTTGAGGCAGGGGGCCCTGTCGACCGCCTGGCGCACTGCCGGAAATGTTCGCATTGTCAACCTCACCACGATTAGTAACTCCACAAGTGTCCATTGGCCCTTGATTAGCGAGGGTTTATCCTTGTTTTAATCGGAAACGCTTGAAAACCGATCGCAATTGATCAATAAATATGGCATGTCGGATTCTAGCGATCTAACTAAAAAAAATATGAGTTGGTTCCCTGATTGGGTATCATTCTTGTTACTTGTCACTTGGCCCATTCCCCTGGTTATTATTTTAATAATCTGGAGTTGATTATAGCGCTGACTTCTTCCCGAACGACTTCTCCTCGTTTTCTCCTCGGGCAACTCACAACCAATATTGTTGGTCAAACCAATCTTCAAACCTGTCGCAGCCAGCAGGTGTAATCCATTTGGAAGCAGTTGACCGTGAACTCGCACTGGCTTTTCATCCCCCTATTATGAGTTTGTCATTATTAATGATGGGAAGCGTGGTGGTGGCTTCTTTGTTGGCTATTGTTGTATTCTTAATATTCAAAAGTCTCGGGCAGTTTTCGGTCCTCCGGTACCTGACACCACTTTGGACCGAAAGTAAGCTGTCCCGCTCTCTCATAGCGATAAGATCGTGATCTGCCGGGGGATTCTGGCCGCATTCGTCTTCCTCAGTGCGTGCGTCTACCACCCGCTTTTTTCTGACTACGGTATTTGAGGCAAAACCAGCGGTATCGACTGGCAAAATTCTCTAGGGTATCTCCCAACTCCAAAAAGGAAAGGTGCCATGTGGTCAGCCGGTCATCTCTCAGCTTGGCATAGATGCCGTAGTTGCTGTAGCGGTAAATAAAACTTCGGGAGTGGGAACAGTCTGCTGCTGCGACTCCCCGCATACCGCCAACAGCATGGCTACGATGACTGTGAGTGGTATTTGTATAAGCCTGACGTGCGTCAAACGCTAGAAGAGCCCCGATAACCATCCAACATCAATCAGGCGTCTCGGCGCAGGCACGGTTTGAATTGGGAAGAATCCTTACTTGTAAAATAAGGCATGGCACAAGATGTAGAATAGGCAACTGTTAGCCTCCTTAAAAGATACCGGACTAGTTGGCCTTATGGGATTCATTGAACGTGACCATGATGTTAGGCAAGTAAAGTTAGAGAGGAACAGATTTTTCTAGGGTCTGGCTGTGTGTTGGGCTTGACCGGAGGGTGTTTTTTTGAGGGACTCCGGCACCCAATCAACTGCCATTGGCAAATCATGACTCACTCAATCTTGGCTCAAGCCTCAGATCCCGTCTCGTACTGGCCGCTGGGCATCCTGGCAATTAGTGTCGGCTTCATTGTATTCACGATCATCAAGCTGAAGTTGCATCCGTTTTTGGCACTGATCTTCGCTGCGGTGCTGACCGGTCTTTTGGCGGGGGATTTGCCGGGGATGACCACGGAAAACGTCGGTCTTTTCAAGAGCCGCGTGACTCTGAACGATACGCCAGGCGACGCCGCCAATGACATGTTGCTGGCGGTCAACTGGTCGCTGCTCGGCTTCGGTAATACGGCTGCGGGGATCGGGTTTGTCGTGGCGCTGGCGGCGATCATTGGCACGTGCATGCTCGGCAGCGGCGCGGCGGATCGCGTGGTGCGATGGCTGCTGGGCATCTTCGGCGAGAAGCGGGCCGGCTTGGTGCTGTTGATGAGCGGGTTTCTGCTGTCGATCCCTGTTTTTTTCGACACCGTTTTTTTTCTGCTAATCCCGCTGGCGCGTGCGCTCAGTTTGCGCACGGGCAAAAGCTACACACTTTACGTGATCGCGATGGCGGGCGCGGGGGCGATCACGCACTCGATGGTGCCGCCGACGCCGGGGCCATTGATGATCGCCGATGGTCTCAATCTGGACTTGGGCATTGCGATGATGGCGGGCTTGGCCTCGAGCCTGTTGCCGGCTTGGCTCGTGCTGTTTTTGGCCAAGCGGTTCGACACCAAGTTCAACATCCCGATGAGGGAGGCGGCCGGGGCATCGACGAGTGAGCTTCGGACGATCGTGGATAAAAAAGATTCCGAGCTCCCTAATCTGTTCCTGTCGGCTTTACCGATCGCACTGCCGTTGGTGTTGATTTCGCTGGTCTCGATTTTAAATCTGGTTGCCAAGGACACCGTGAGTGGCGCGCCTTGGTTTCAGTATCTCGAGTTTTTCGGCTCGCCGAATATCGCGATGCTGCTCGCTGCGCTGCTGGCGATCTACACCCTGGCTGCGCAGATGATTCGTGAGAGTCGGCCAATGGAGGGTGGGCTGATGAGCACCCTGGCCAAGGCACTTGAAGATCCGCTGCAGATTGCAGGGGTCATTATTCTCATCACCGGTGCGGGTGGCGCGTTTGGCGGGATGATTCGCCTGGCTGGAGTCGGCGAGACGATCGAGGCACTGGCCCGGAGCTACAATATTTCTCTCATTCTGCTGGCCTGGGGCGCGACGGCGATCATTCGGATCGCGCAGGGTTCGGCCACGGTGGCGATGATCACCGGGGTGGGCTTGATGGGAGCGATTCTCGGTGACGGCAGCGGGCTGGACTATCATCCATTCTACATTTTCCTCGCTATCGGCTTTGGCTCGATCACGTTGTCGTGGATGAATGACAGCGGCTTTTGGGTGGTACAGCGGCTCAGCGGCTTCACCGAAAAGGAGACGCTCAAGACGTGGAGCGTGCTGCTGACAGCGATCTCGCTGCTCGGGCTGGTGCAGACGCTTGTCTTCTCAAAAATTCTCCCGTTCAAGCCGGAGGCCAAGCCGGCCGAGGCGGCGGCGCTCGTCGTGCTGCAGAATTAGGTTGAACCGGCGGGGAATCGCTTTTCTTATCTGTCGCAGGCGCTGGCTGCTTGGCCAAGTGCCAGAGGAGCAATGTGAAGCCGACTGATCTCAGGGGAATTCTCCAGTATATTCCGAAGTTTCGGGACAGGGTTTTTGTCGTCAGCGTCGATGGCGCGATTGTCAGCGACGAGAATTTCTCGAACCTCCTGCTCGATTTCGCCGTCCTGCGCTCGCTGAATATCCGCGTGGCGCTGGTGCACGGCGCTGCTAGCCAGATCGCGTCGATGGCGCTGGAGCGCGGCATCGAGCCGTCCGACCTCGACGGCACCGAGCCGGTGGACGCCGCCACGCTGGACTTGGCGCTTACGGCGGCCAACCGGCTGACGCACGAGATCCTCGAGGGCTTCGCCGCCAACGGCCTGCGTGGTGTATCGACCAACGCCGTGACGGCGCACCCGCGCGGCATCATCGACGGTACCGATTACCAGTTCGCCGGCAAGACGGAGCGGATCGACCTTGGCCACTTGGAGAGTCTCTTGGCGCAGGGCAGCATCCCGGTCATCCCGCCGCTTGGCTTCGACGGCGAGGGCAACACCTACCGTGTCAACTCCGACGACCTCGCCCGCGAGGTGGCCGTGCGGCTGCGGGCGACCAAGCTGATTTACGTCACCACCCGCGACGGATTGATCCGCAACGGCGAAGTGATCCGGCAGATTCCCAACGGCGAACTCGACCAGATTCTCGAGAACGAGCCGGGCAGCCTCGAGCCGGAGCAGTTGGCCAAGGCGCGCAACTCTGCCGCCGCATGCCAGTCAGGCATCCCGCGCGTGCACCTCATCAACGGCAGCGTACACGAGGGCCTGCTCGCCGAGGTGTTCTCCAACACCGGCATCGGCACGCTCGTGTACGCCAACGAGTACAGGCAGATTCGTCCGGCGAAAAAGTCTGACCTCGGCAGCATCCTCGCGCTGACGAAGAACGCCATTGAGTCGGCCGAGTTGATGGATCGCAGCTTGACCGACATCGAGGCTAACGTCGCCGAGTATTATTTGTTCGAGATCGACGGCAACCCGGTCGGCTGTTTTTCGCTGACGGTTTTTACGGAGGCCAACGTCGCCGAGCTTGGCTCGGTGTGCGTCAGCGCCGCGCACGAAAACCAGGGGATCGGCCGCAAACTCGTCGAGTACGCCGAGAAACTCGGCCGCGACCACGGCTTGGCCAGGCTGTTCGTGCTCTCGACGCAGACGTTCAAGTGGTTTCAGTCTAAGGCTGGCTTCAGCGAGGGCACGCTCGACGATTTGCCTGAGGCGCGCCGCGTACCGGCGGAGGAGAGCGGCCGTAAATCGAAAGTGCTGCTAAAGCCGCTGGAATGAGTGCCAGCATGCTTCAGCCGGTTAGGGAGGCATGCGAGCGGAACGGCATTGAGCCAACGCCGACGCTGCTTTGGGCCAGCGTGGCTGACCAGCGCATGGTCGAGTTCAGGCAAGTCGTCGGATGGGAGTATGCCGAGGAACGCCGCCTGGTCATTTCCACGTCGCGATTCGGGGTTGGCCAGGTGGAGGACACGAATAAAACGCCGCTTGGCCTGCACCGCATCGCGGAAAAGTTCGGGGACGTACTGCCCGCCGGCGCGGTGTTCGAGAGCCGCGAAGTCGTCGGGACAGTTGCCGAGAAGCCCAAGGCCGGTATCGCGCACCGCATTCTGTGGCTCGAAGGCTTGGAGCCGGGATTTAACCAGGGCGGCAATGTCGATACGCACGCCCGCTTCGTGTACATCCACGGCGTCGGCGATGAGTCAACGCTTGGCCAACCGGCGTCGCGCGGCTGCATCCACCTCGCCGCAACCGATCTGCTCCCATTCCACGACCGTACACCAACCGGCACGCTGTTGTGGATCAGTGAAGTCGCGCTTGGTTAAACCAACTGGTCGACGTTGATGACGTTTTGCGGGTGGCCGTCGAGGAATGCTTTTACATTTACGACGGCGATATCGATCAACCGGCGGCGGGCGGCTTGGGTGGCCCAGCCGATGTGCGGCGTGATGTGGCAGTTTGGTGTGAAGTAGAGTGGGTGATCGGCGGGCGGCGGCTCGGTCTCCATCACGTCCAAACCGGCACCGGCGATCTCGCCGTTGTGCAGTGCCTTGGCCAGGGCGGCCGTATCGACGAGCGGGCCACGCGCTGTGTTGATGAGCAACGCGCCGGGCTTCATTTGCGACAAGCGCCCGGCGTTGACGAGGTGATGGTTTGCGTCGGTTAGCGGGCAGTGGAGGCTAAGCACATCGCTCTCGGCGAACAGTTCATCGAGTCCGACCATCTCGATGCTGTCGGGCAGGTCAGGGGGCGGGCGGTGGTTGTGGGCGATCACGCGCATGCCAAACGCGCGGGCGATGCCGGCGACTTCGCGTCCGATCCGGCCCAAGCCGATGATGCCAAACGTGCGGCCGCTCAACTCGGTCAGCGGTTGTTTCCAAAAACAAAAATCAGGGCAATTCGCCCAGTCGCCGCTGCGGACGTTTTCCGCGTGCGACGCGACGTGCTGCGTGAGGTGCAGCACATGCGCGAAAACCATCTGAGCCACCGCCGGCGTCGAGTAGGCCGGGATGTTCGTGACTGGCACACCTCGCGACCCGGCGGCGACGAGGTCGACGACGTTGTAGCCGGTGGCCAGCACGCCGATGTAACGCAGCTTGGCCAAGCGCCCGATCGACTCGGCGCTCAGGACGGTTTTGTTCGTGAGCACGATCTCGGCGTCGGCAGCGCGTTTGGCTACAAGATCGTCGGGAGTGCGGTCGTGCGTTTGCAGTTGGCCAAGCTCGGCGAACCCGTCCCAGTCGAGGTCGCCGGGGTTGGCGGTGTAAGCGTCTAGGATGACAATTTTCACGCGGACCCAATGAAACGAGAACCAGCGGCTTTCGGCAATTCTATAAAAAAATGCGGTTGCCACCGGCGGGTCGGCTGTGGACGCTGGGCGCGTGGTAGCAGCCAAGCGTTAATGCGGATTGCGATTTTCAACACTGTGCAGCTCGAGACGGCGGGCGGGATGGAGCATTTCAGCATCCAGACCGCGGCGTATCTCGCGTCGCTGACTGGCGTGGAGGCCGACTGCGTGACGATGGACGAGGCGTTCAACCTCCGTTACGGGCGGCTGCACTCGCTCTATTTTTTCCGGCGATTCGACCGCTCGACCATCTTTCGCGAACCGCGAGAGGCGATCGAGCAGCGGCTTGGTCAAGCGCGGTATGTGCAGTGCGCCACGTTCGCCGAGCTGCGCGAGACGCTTGGCCAATACGACCTGGTTTACAGCCGCAACGAGATCACCGAGGCGTTTTTGTTTCGTGCGCGTGTCGGCTACGGCAACGTGCCGTCGGTGGTGTTTGGTTGCCACTGTCCTCATCGTTTCATCGGCGCGAACACGCTGCACAGCCGGCTGCACAACCTGCTCTACGCCTCGCCGTTGTACACGCGCCTGGCCAAGGGTGTGGCGGGGTTCCACACCATCTCGGGCGGCGACACCGGGGCGATCGAGCGGCAGTTTCCGGATCATCCGGTGGTGCAAATCCCGAACCCGTTCGACGCCGTTGGCTACGCCGAACAGGCCGCACAAACCAAGCCACCATTCGCGGTGGACGCCGCAAAATTTAACATACTCTGGGCGGGCCGGTTGACCGGGCAGAAGGGTGTCACGCAGCTACTGGAAGTGATCGAGCGCGTGAACGAATCTCAGGCAGCCAAGGTCGAGTGGCACATTTGTGGCGAAGGCGAGTTGAGCAGCTTGGTTTTGGAAGCAGCGCGGCAGCACAAAAATGTTCACGCGCACGGTCACGTCGATCGCCTGGCCATGCCGGCGGCGTACGCGTACGCGGATCTGTTTGTCAGCACCAGCCAGTGGGGCGAGACCTACGCCTACACGCCGCGCGAGGCCAACAGCCTCGGTGTGCCGGTGGTGGCGTTCGACATCTCCGGCTACAATGAAATCATCAAGGACGGCTGCAACGGCCGCTTAGTCAAGACGGTCGATGAGTTCATCGAGCAGATAAAGTGGTTCGCCGCCGGCAATCGGCTTGACGGCGACATTCGGGAGTACATCCGTGGGCGCACCGACCACGCCGCTGCTTACGAGCAACTGCTCGGGTTTTTCCGAGACTGCCTCGCGGCCAACGGCGAGCAGGGTTGAGTTAGGTGTGGGTTGGCTTTAGTTTGGGTGACGGGTGAGTCGTGAAACCAAACAACAAACGTCGCTGAAGGTAGGGATGATTTCGCTGGGGTGTGCCAAGAATCTCGTCGATGCCGAGGTGATGATGGGCTCGCTGCTGAAGGAGGGCTTCGAGATCACCAACGAAAATGCCGATGCCGACGCGCTCATCATCAACACCTGTTCGTTCATCGACGCTGCGCAGGAGGAAAGCGTCGATACGATCCTCGAGTCGGCGGAGTTTAGGGAGCACGCAAACAGCGGTCAGGCGCTGATCGTCTCCGGCTGTCTGTCACAGCGTTACCGGAAGGAGCTGCCCAAGCTGATGCCTGAGGTGGATGCGTTCATGGGTATCGACCAGGTCGAGCAGGTCGGCGACATCGTGCGGCAGGCGGTCGACAATCGCGGATCGAGGCTTGGCCAAGCGGAGGAAAAACCAAGCATCGACGAGACCAAGCGGCAAGTCACCAAACTTACCGCCACGCTGCCGGGCGAGCCGTTGATAGAGATCCACTCGCGACCGGATTACATCCCGGCGTTTGAGACCCCCCGGCTGCGCCTGACGCCGGATCATTTTGCGTATGTGAAGATTGCCGAGGGATGCAATCATCCGTGCAGTTTCTGCATCATCCCGCGGATGCGCGGCTCGCATCGCAGCCGCAGCCAGGCGGACATCGTGCAGGAAGCGCGGCAACTCGTCGCCGATGGCGTGAAGGAGCTGAACCTGATTTCGCAGGACTCGACCTATTACGGGCTCGATCTGCGGCCCGGCCATCGGGCGAATATTTCTTCGCCGGAGCGGTTCAACGTAGCGGCGAGTGAATTGCCGGCGGACGCCTCGACGCTGGCGAGCTTGATTCGAGAACTCAACGGAATCGACGGCGAATTCTGGATTCGCATCCTCTACACCCATCCTGCGCACTGGACGGACGAGATCATCTCCGCGATCGCCGAGTGCGACAAAGTGGCCAAGTACGTCGACATGCCGTTGCAGCATATTCACGACGCGATGCTCGAGCGCATGCGTCGCGAAACCAGCGGGCAATATATCCGAGACCTGATTGGGCGTATCCGCGAAGGCATCCCCGGCATCGCGTTGCGGACGACGTTCATCGTCGGTTTCCCCGGCGAGACGGAGGAATATTTTGAGTCGCTGCTTGGCTTCATGCGCGACGTGCGCTTCGAGCGGTTGGGTGTGTTCACCTACTCGAAGGAGGACGGCACCAAGGCCGGCGCGATGGCGAGCCAGTTGACCGACGAGCAAAAGGAGGAGCGTCGTGAACGCGCGATGGCGTTGCAACTCGGGATCAGCCGCGAGATTGCGGCGGCGCAGGTTGGCCAAACCAAGCGGGTGCTCGTCGAGAAGCAGGCCGACGCCGAGGAACTCCGGCAGGCGAAGATGAGTTCGTGGGAGCACGGCCATATCCGCTCGGGAGAGGGCAGCGGCGTGGTCGACATTGGCCCGTGCCTCATCGCGCGTGGTGAGGCCGACGCCCCGGACATCGACGGCCGGGTGCTGGTGCGCGGCGACTTGCCGCTTGGCCAGTTCGCCGACGTGCGAATCACCGGCCACACCGATTACGATTTGATCGCCGAGCCAGCTTAGCGGAGCTTAGCCAAGCGAAACGCTATGAACCTCCCTAACAAACTCACCGTCAGCCGGTTGGTATTGACAGTGTTTTTTTTGTTGGCGCTGTTCATCGACTTCCCGTTTCACTTCACAGTGGCGCTGGTGTTTTTTGTCGCCGCGAGCCTGACCGATCTCTTCGATGGCATCATCGCCCGCCGCCGGAACCTGATCACCGCCTTCGGCAAGCTAATGGATCCGCTGGCCGACAAGGTGCTGATCTGCTCGGCGTTCATCGCCTTCATAGAGCTGGAGTGGATGGCGGCTTGGATGGTGATTTTGATCGTGGCTCGCGAGTTGGCCATCACCGGGTTGCGGCTGTTGGCTGCCAGCAAAAACCTCGTCCTGGCGGCGGAACGCCAGGGCAAAAACAAGACCATCTTTCAGATCACGGCGATCATCGCGCTGCTCGTCACGCACAGCCACCCCGACTGGGGAATCGTCGGCCAACTGTTTGCATTCGAGATTGCCGGCAACGCATGGGTTTGGTGGGTGGCGGAGATTTCAAAATGGGTCGCCGTGGTGCTGACAGCTCTCTCCGGGTTTCTGTATCTCTGGAAAAACCGGGAGGTGTACCTCAACGACTGCTGACCCGTGGACAGGCTCATTCTTATCATCGCGCAGGGGCTGGGAACCGGCCGCTCGTCGGTTGCTCCGGGCACTGTCGGCACGTTGCTCGGCTTGCCGCTATTCATTCTGCTGCTGCTGCCAGAGAGCTTTGCGTTTTACGTCGGGGCGCTGTTGTTGCTTAGCGTGGCATCGGTTTGGTTTTGCGGGCGTGCGGAGACGATCCTCGGTCTGCGCGACCCCGGCTCGATCGTCATCGACGAGATCGTTGCGGTGCCACTCTGTTTTGCCGGCTGGGTTTCGTCGCTGTATTTCACAAACGGCACGATGCCGGAGTGGTGGTTTTTTTTCGGCGAATCGACTTGGCATTGGTCGGTGTCCATCGTGTTGCTGTTCCGGCTGTTCGACATCGCCAAGCCGTGGCCAGTCGGGCTAAGCCAGGCACTTCCCGGCGGCTGGGGCGTCACAATCGATGATCTGTTGGCGGCCTTGTACGTCAATCTCGTCATGCTGTTTTTCTTGGCTTGAGCGCTTGGCCCCTTCGCCTAGACTTGGCCAAGCGCTCAAGCCAATGAAAACCCAAAAAACAGCCGCCATTATTTTTGCAGGACTCCTCTCGCTCCAAGCCGCCCAAGCGCAACCGGCGCTCGAAACCAAGCCGCTGACAATCGAGGGCGACATCGCCTCGCACCTCGTCGCCGGCGTCGATCGGTTTCTGTTGCGCGACTTGGAAGCCTCCATCACCCGGCGCGAGCAGCATTGGAGCCGCGACTTCACCTCCCACGCAGCCTACGCCAAGTCCGTCGAGCCGAACCGTCGGCGCTTGGCCCATATCATCGGGCTGAGGGACGAGCGGATCGCGTTTGACGGGTTGACGCTGAAGAGCACCACCGCCGGGGCATCGCTAGCCGGGCAGACGGATCGCATCACCATCCGCGCCGTCAGTTGGCCGGTGTTTGGCGACGTGACCGCCACCGGCCTGTTGCTGGAGCCTCGCGGTCGTGACGCCTTGGCCAACGTGATCGCATTGCCCGACTGCAACCAACTCCCCGAGCAAATCGCTGGGCTGTCGGCCGGTTTGGCGCCGGAATTGCAGTATGCGCGGCGCTTGGCCGGAAGCGGCTGCCGGGTGGTCGTGCCGCTCCTGATCAACCGCGCCGAGAAAATGTCGAAGCTCTCGAACCGCGAATTCCTGTATCGGAGCGCTTTCGAGATGGGGCGGCATCTCATCGGCTACGAGGTGCAGCAGTCGTTGGCCGTGGTGGACTGGTTCTCAAGGCGCTGGGAAGACACGCCGATCGGCATCGTCGGCTGGGGCGAGGGCGGCTTGATTGCGCTTTACGCAGCGGCGGTTGATACGCGGATCGACGTCGCCTGCGTGAGTGGTTACTTCGACTCGCGGCAAAACATTTGGCAGGAACCGATCGATCGCAATGTGTTTGGCCTGCTCGAACAGTTTGGTGATGCAGAGTTGGCGTCGCTGATCGCGCCGCGCGCGTTGATCGTCGATGCCGCGCGCGGCCCGGTGGCAGCCCTCCCCGGCGGTCGCGGCGCACCGGCGCGGGTTGTGTCGCCGGCGCCCGGATCGGTACGCGCCGAAGTGGTTCGCGCACAGGAACTGATCGACGGTTTGAGCGCGAAACCGGTCATCGAGTTGGTCGCCACTGATGAGCCGCTCAATGGCCAAGCACTTGGCCGATTTATGGACTCACTCAAGCCGGGAGCCGCGCTTGGCCAAGCGGGAACCGCGAGCATCCCCGACAGGCGAAACGGTTTCAACGCAGCCAAGCGCCACGCCGAACAGGTTCACAAACTGGACCGGCACACGCAGTGGGTGCTGCGCGAGAGCCCGTACGTGCGCAAACAATTTTACAAGCCGGACACCTCGTCGCTCGCAAAGTTCGAGGCGAGCAATGAGAAGTATCGCCGACAATTTTATGAAGACGTGATCGGTCGGTTCGACAACAAAGTGCTGCCGTTCAACGCGCGCAGCCGAAAAAGTCTACGAGTCGGAAAAGTGGGTGGGGCACGAAGTCGTGCTCGATGTTTTTCCGGATGTCATAGCGTACGGGATTTTACTTTTGCCCCGTGACTTGAAGCCGAACGAGCAACGCCCGGTGGTCGTTTGTCAGCACGGTTTGGAGGGACGTCCGCAGGACATTATCGAGGGCGATCATTACGCCTATCACGACTTCGCTGCCAAGCTGGCGGAGCGCGGATTCATCACCTTTTCGCCGCAAAATCTATACATTTTCAAGGACCGTTTTCGCACCCTCCAGCGCAAGGCCAATCCGCTCAAAAAGTCCCTGTTTTCAGTGATAATACCGCAACATCAGCAGATCGTGGACTGGCTTAAGACGCTGTCGTATGTGGACAAAAAACGGATCGCATTTTACGGGCTGAGCTACGGCGGGAAAACCGCGATGCGCGTTCCGCCGGTGGTGGCCGACTACTGCCTCTCGATCTGTTCAGCAGACTTCAACGAGTGGGTGGACAAGAACGCCTCGACGCGCGATCCGCACAGCTACGTGAACACCGGCGAGTACGAGATCTTTGAGTGGGACCTGGGTAGCACATTCAACTACGCGGAGATGGCCGGGCTCATCGCGCCGAGGCCGTTCATGGTCGAGCGCGGTCACCACGACGGGGTTGCGTCCGACGAAAAAGTTGCATTCGAATTCGCGAAGGTGCGCAACTTCTACCAAGCAAAACTGAAGTTGAAAGGTCGTTGTGAGATCGAGTGGTTTGACGGACCGCACACCATCAACGGCAAAGGCACGTACGACTTTCTTCACCGACATCTTGACTGGCCGAAGCGGTAGAAAACTTTTTCGTTTTGAAGAACGATTTTTCGGCTCAAAATGCCCTTAAAAAAAATTCATTTTTTTTGTTTTTTCCTGTTGCCAAAAAAAAAAACGACCGTAGAGTAACTGTCCCAAGAAGTTGATTCTCTCCGGAGAGTGCTTCTTGCAAACAAATGGATCCACTTTTGATGGTGGAAAAATCCAAAAATAAGGAGGTGACATCAAACAATGGCCGCGAAAAAGAAAGCAAAGAAGAAGGTTAAGAAAGCAGCACCCAAGCGGAAAGCTGTGAAGAAGAAGGCAGCCAAGAAGGCAGCGCCGAAACGCAAAGCCGTAAAGAAAAAGGCAGCCAAGAAAAAAGCCGCGCCGAAGCGTAAAGCTGTGAAGAAGAAGGCAGCGCCGAAGCGTAAAGCTAAGAAGAAGGCAGCCAAGAAGAAAGCAGCACCCAAGCGGAAAGCTGTGAAGAAGAAGGCAGCTACGAAGAAGGCAGCGCCCAAGCGCAAAGCCAAGAAGAAGGCAGCCAAGAAGAAAGCAGCACCCAAGCGGAAAGCTGTGAAGAAGAAGGCAGCTACGAAGAAGGCAGCGCCCAAGCGCAAAGCCAAGAAAAAGGCAAAACGCAAAGGTAAGAAATAACCATTGATGGTTAGAATTCGGTTTGGAGGTTCTGCCCCGCGCGGAACCTCCATCCTTCTTTTTTTGGGCAAGTTTTGGCACCATTCCGCCCATGGCAACTCTGGTTTTTGACATCGAGACTTCCGCTGTTCCGCTCGATTCGTTCGACGAATCCTCCCAGGAATACCTGATGCGCCCCGCCAACAACCTGCCCGCCGGGGAGGAACAGGAGGCCAAACGGGAGGAACTCACCCGGATGATGAACCTGTGGCCGTTCACTGCGCAGGTGGTTTGCATTGCGATGATCAACGCCGAGACGCTGCGTGGCCAGGTGATCTTCATTGCCGATGACTTTGAATCAAACACCCGTGATGTGACTGGGGTGGATTTCATGCCGGTGATGGATGAGGTTGAACTGCTGAACCAATTCTGGGCGGTGGCTAGGCACTACGACAAGGTGGTGACGTTTAACGGCCGGCAGTTTGATATTCCCTTCCTCTATCTTCGCTCGGCGCAACTCGATGTGTCGATCACGAGGAAAAACTGGCTCGGCTACCGGTTTGCCACCGAGCCGCACTGTGACCTCGCCGAGCAGTTGACTTTCTACAATGTCAGCGGACGGAGCGGTGCGGCTCGCCGGTTCAACCTCGATTTTTACTGCAGGGTTTTTGGTGTCGATTCACCCAAGTCGCACGGCGTCACCGGCATGGATGTGAACCAGTTGATGGAGGAGGAGCGCTACGGGGATATCGCTGAGTACTGCCTGCGCGATGTGTTCGCCACGGTTAAGCTGTTTGACATCTGGAAGGTCCGACTGGCCGGAATCAAGTGATCCGCTTGGCCAGGCGCGTCATGCTCGATCCATGACCGGGCGCATGGCAGAGATCGCAGCCATGGTTTCGTCGGTGGCTTGTTGGTAAAGGTTGCGCAACTCTGGGCGCGGGCAGGTTTCGGCTTTTTCGCGCAGCGAGTGAAAGTGGATAGGGTGGCCAAACTTCACAGCGATCGGCACCAATTTGGGCATGCGACGATGTCGACCGCAGGCATTGTAGGTCCAGAGACGCACCGGCACGACCGGTGCCCGGGACTTGATGATGGTCAGGCCGATGCCGGCCTTCGCGGATTTTATTTTGCCATCATGCGTCCGCGTGCCCTCGGGGAAAATGATGATGGCGTTGTTGTCCATCAGCCGTTCGAGGATGATTTTCAAGCCCTTGGCGCCGCCGCCTCCACGATCCACCGGCACGGCGTTGAGGCTGCTCAGTAACGGGCCGGAAAGCCAGTTAGAAAAAAGGTTCTCCCGGGCGAGATAATTGATGGGGCGGTGAAAGCTGCTGCCGACAAACGGCGGGTCGAGGTAGCTTTCGTGGTTGGCGGCAATGATCACCGGGCCGGTGAGTGGCATGCGTTCGGGATGGTACACACGGCATCGGAACAGATTGCGGAACAGCATCCGGGACGTGCTCCAGGCCAGCCAGTAGAGAGGGTTCACCCGGTCTCCTCCAGCCGTTTGCGCACCTCGTTGATGATCAATGTGCTGGTCTCCTCGGCTGTCATCGCCGAGTTGTCTATGACACGCGCGCCGAGCGCGATCATCAACGGCGCGGCGGCGCGCTGGCTGTCGCGCTTGTCCCTCTCGGCGAGGTTTTCGTCCACGCCATCGGCGGCCCGGCGCTTGGCCCGCTCATCCAGCGAGGCGTTGAGGTAATACTTGAAGTCCGTCTCGGGAAAAATGTTCGAGCCGATGTCGCGGCCCTCCATCACGAGGTTCCCGAACCGGGCGCAGTCGCGCTGCTTGATCTTCATCCACTTGCGCACCCCCGGTACGGCGGCGACGGTTGGCACGGCGGCGCTCGTCTCGGCGGTGCGAATTTCCTTCTCCGGCAAGTAGCCGTCGACGTACAGGCGAATGTGCCCATCGTCGTTTCGCAGCTCGGCTTTCCAGCGGCGGCACAGCGACGCGATCGCCTTCTCGTTATCGAGCGCCACGCCCTTCTCGAGGCAATGCCACGCGAGGCTGCGGTACATGGCGCCGGTGTCGACGTAAACGTATTCCAGCGCCTTGGCGACGAGTTTGGCGTTGGTGCTTTTTCCACTGGCGCTGGTTCCATCTAGCGCGATCACGATTGGTTCTCCCATGAATAAATTTGGTTGCTGTCAGTCCGCCGCCAACTGATCCGGTTTCAGCGGGATGCCCTGTCCGTCCAGCAGCGTTGCCCCCAACCCCAAGGGAGTTGGCGTAGCGAGCTTTTGGAAAAACGTGGGGAACGTCTTGCGAACGCAGGCGGGATTCTTGATGCGGATGCCGGGCACTTTCAATCCCAGAGTCGCAAAACACATCGCGATACGATGATCGTCGTGCGTCTCGATCGTCGCGCCGCGCAACACGGTGGGCGAGATCTCCAGCGTGTCGCCGCTCTCGACCACTGCCGCACCGCACTTGGCCAATCCCGTGCGCAGCGCCTCGACACGCTCGCATTCCTGCAGTCGCAGCCGGCCCAAGTCGGTGAACCGTACCGGCCGCTTGGCCAACGGTGCGATGGCGATCGCCGTCATAATGCTGTCGCCCAAGTCGTCCCGCCGCGAAAGCCCGCCGGGCAGCGGCAGCTTGGCCGGGAACTCCGCATCGATCTGCCAGCCGCTGCTTGGCCAGCGCGTCACGGTGATCGGCTTCCCGCCGTCTGCCGACAAAATGTAGCCGGCGGCCCAATAATAACTGCCGCCCGAGGCGTCTGGCTCGATGGGCAACCGGCCGCCGCCGAGCGGGAACGCCCTGATCAAGCCGGTGGTCATCGCAACGTACGGCGACTCCACGCCTCTCTCGCCATCGATGCCGATTTGCCATTGACCAAGCCCAGCGCACAACAGCAGCGCCGAGGCAAACTGTGAACTCTCCCCGATGTCCACGCGGCAACTCCCGGCGCTTGGCCCGCTGCCGTGAATCGTCACTGGCAATTTGTCGTTCTTCGAGTCGATGCGGTAGCCGAGCCTCCTCAGCGCGTGCAGCAACGCGGCCTGTGGTCGTTCGTGCATACGCGGCACACCGGCGAGCCGATAGACGCCTTGGCCAAGGCAGAGGAACGCCGTGAGAAACCGCGCCGCTGTGCCGGCGTTGCCGACAAACAACTCGAGCGGCTGCGCCGCCGTGCCGCCAGCCGGAATCGCTTGGCCAAGCCCGGTAATAATGAGGGTGCGGTTGCCGGGTTCGCCGGCGTCGGGCCGGACGCAGATCGAGTAGCCAAGCCGCCGTAACGCCTCGACCATCACTTGCGTGTCCTCGCTCCACAACGCGCCCTCAAGTGTCACATCGCCCTTGGCCAAGGCGGAGAGGATGAGCGCGCGGTTCGTGATGCTCTTCGAGCCAGGCACGGTGATCTCCACCTCGGGCGCTGCGCTGAGTGGGACGATCTCGATGAGGTCGGGCAACGGCATCGTCAGTCGGTTTCGTCGGAATTATTCCAGTTGTCCCGCGCAACCTTGGCTCGTTGCAGCCAGGTCTCGATCGCTTCTGGAGAATCGCCGGCGATCAGCCCGCGCAGTTGGCCAAGCTCGTTGGCGAACTCGTCAATTGCGGCAAGAATGTCGTCGCGGTTTGAGCCGACGATGTCGCGCCACATCACCGGCGATCCGGCGGCAAGTCGTGTCATATCGCGAAAACCGGTCGCGCAAAGCTGCGCCTGCTGTTCGCCGTGCGCAGGATCGAGTACGCGCACGGCCAGGGCCGAGGCCAGCAGGTGAGGCAGGTGGCTGCAGCGGGCGACGAGCCGGTCGTGCGTGTCAGCTGGCATGACAACCGGCCGTGAGCCGAGGTCGGCCCAGAAATCGTTCACCGTGGTGAGCGCTTCGGCGTCGGTGTCACTGGTAGGCGTGACTAGGCAGACGGTGCCGTCGAACAAGTCCGCCCGTGCGGCGCTTGGCCCGGTTTGGTCACTGCCGGCCATCGGATGGCTGCCGACGAAGCGCGCGCCAGCCGCGGCGCAAATCGGCGTCAACTCGGCGACGAGTTGCTTTTTCGTGCTGCCGACGTCGGTGATGACCGTGCCTGGTTTGAGGTCGGGCAGTGTGCGCTTGGCCAAGCCGGCCAAGCCGGAGATGGGCGTGCACAGCACGACCAAGTCGGCACCGGCGACTGCCTCGGCGGGGTCGAGGGTCACCTCGTTGGCGATGCCAAGCGCCTGGCACTGGGCCAGGCTCTCGGGACGGCGCACCAGCGCAGAGACGCGCCTGGCCATGCCGCGCGCCCGCGCAGCCAAGCCGATCGAACCGCCGAGCAGGCCGGCCCCGATGATGGTGAGTTTGTCCAACGGCACCCGCTCATTAAACTGGCGCAGCCACCGGGAGTCGAGCAGAGTTGGGTATTGGGCAAAAAAGAGAGCGCCGCATTGACGCCGGGTGGGGTGGCCTGTTAGACACAACACCCAGTTTGGGCAGACCTAGTTTGGCGACTGGACGCTCACAAAAATCATGCCAGAAAAAAAGAAGACGACTGCGAAACCCACCCGGCAAAAGCCAAAGTTCCGCCGCGTGCTGCTCAAGATCAGCGGCGAGGTATTGGGCGGCAAAACCGGCGGTATCTGCCCGGAATCCGTTCACGACGTGGCGGCCCAGGTTCGCGAGGTGGCGCGGCTGGGCGTGCAGATCGGTGTCGTGGTCGGCGGCGGCAATATTTTTCGCGGCCTGCAGGGCAGCGAGAAGGGTATCGAGCGGGCGACTGGCGACTACATGGGCATGCTCGCCACGGTGATCAACTCGATGGCATTGCAGGACGCGCTCGAGAAACAGGGCGTGCCGACCCGCGTGCAGTCGGCCATCAGCATGTCGCAGGTCGCCGAGCCGTTCATCCGCCGCCGAGCCGTGCGTCACTTGGAGAAGGGCCGCGTGGTGATCTTCGGCGGCGGCACGGGCAACCCGTACTGCTCCACCGACACGGCGGCCGCGCTGCGGGCCAACGAGATCGGTGCAGAGGTGATTTTGAAGGCCACAAAAGTCGACGGCATCTACGACAGCGACCCGATGAAAAACCCGAAGGCTAAGCGCTTCGCAACAATCAGCTACCTCGACGCGCTGCAGAAACGGCTCAAGATAATGGACTCAACGGCGTTCTCGTTGTGCATGGATAACGGCATGCCTATCATCGTCTTCGATCTCTTCAAAAAACACAATTTCCGCAAAATCATCCTCGGCGGAAAAGTCGGCACGCGGGTGAGCTAAGGGTAGGGATCAAATGTTCACTTCGCCGGTCGCAGTGTCGTCTGGCTGCAGGCCAATTTTCTCACGGATTTCCGCCAGTTCGTCGCGGATGCCATTTTTGAAAAAAGTGATGTCGGCTTTGTGAATGAGCAGGTTGGCACCCATGTTGACGAAGCGCGCCTGGCTGGCGGTGTCGCCCCACGCGTGAATGCCGGCGCCGATGCCCTTGGCTCGCGCCTTGGTAAAAATCGTTTCGGCGGTTTTGAGAAACGTGGGATCGTCGTATTGCTCCGGCTTGCCAAGGTTGCACGACAAGTCGTGAGGCCCGATTAGCACCGAGTCGATGCCTGGCACGTCGAGGATACGATCGAGGTTTTCGACGGCCGGCACGCTCTCGATGTTAACGATGAGTAGGTTGTTTTCGTTGAGGCCGTGTGCGTAGTTGGCGAGATCGCCAGGGAGCGGTTCACCGGCGATGGTGTCGTTGAGGCGCTGACCCTTAAGCGGACGCAGCTTGGTTGCGCCGCGCAATTGCTGCACCTGCTCGGCCTGCTCGATGTACGGTGCGACGACTCCCGCTGCGCCGTCGTCGAGTAGCATCGTCGCCTCGTATGGCGAAGGGGAGACGGTGCGCACCAGTGGAGGCAATCCCATCGCGGCGTAGGTGCGGCACATCCACGAAACCTGGCTGCGGTCCAGCGCAATGTGCTCGGTGTCGATGAAAACAAAATCAAGTCCGCAGTCGCCAAGCACTTTCGGCCAGAAAGGGGAGGGTGAAACGATCAGTGTCCCGAAAACCGGCCCGCCATTATGCAGCGTTTTTTTTAATTCAACGGATGTCATTTTAGTGGGTCACCTCCACCGGTTGGCCGGTTTTGCCGGATTCGACAGCGGCGAAAACGGTGGCGGCGATGTCGCGCCCCCCTTTGGCATTGAGGATCGGTTCGCAGCCGGTGTCGAGTGCGCGGGCGAAGTCGTCCATCAGTAGGAAGTCATTTTCGTTGGCGATGCGCTCGTTTTTGAACTCCAGCGGCGGCTGGTCGCGGTAATGGATGCTGACCTCCGGCCGGGCCTCGGTGATGACAATCCCGCCTTTCGAGCCGATGGCGTGAATCTTGATTTCGCCGATGTCCGGGTGGCTCGCCGCACCGGTGCGACCGATGCAAAGCGAACCGACGGTGCCGTTGTCAAGTTCCAGCGAGACAGAGGCGAGGTCATCCACGTGGTTATCGACATTGACTTGATGGAAATGTCTCGCAGTGCGGGCGAACACCCGCCGCACATTCGCGTTGGCGAGCATGCGGATGTAGGCGAGCGGATAGATGCCCTCGATCTGCAACTCACCCATCGCCTCGATGCCAACGCCTCCGTCGGAGCCATCGGCGTGCGCCTTGAGTTGTCGCTCGAGCCAGTTGATAGGCGGGTCGCCGAGCTGGCGGGTACCTTTGGGCGGGCCGGCGTCTTTTGAAAAATAAAAGTCAACATGAATAGCGTGCAGTTCACCGATCGCTCCCGACTGAATCACTTCTTTGGCCTGGATGACAGCAGGCAAGAAATTGCGATTCCACAACAGAAATTTAACATTGTTTCGCTGAACGGCCTCGACCAGGCGATCGCATTCGGAGAGGCGGGTGGACATCGGCTTGTCGGCAATGACGTGCAGCCCGGCGTCGGCGGCGCGGACGGCGAGGTCGCAATGCCGCTCGGCCTCGGAACTGACCACCGCCATGTCCAGTTCGTATTCGGCGATCGCCTTGGCGATGTCGCGCAAGTAGGAGATGCCGAACTCGTCGGCGAACCGTTGGTTGCGTTCGTGCACCCAATCCGGCTGGTCGGCATCGTCGGTGACGACGACCAATTCAAATCGCGGATGCGCAGCGACGGCATGCGGCAGGTAGTCGTGCTTTACCACGCTCAACACGGCAACTCGAAATTTTTTCCGCAAATCAGCCATGGATTAGCTGTTCTCCTTTTGTTCGATCACATGGTTTGAGCTTGCTGACTCGATGATTTGTTCGGTCACCGCGATGGCGCGCATGGCGTCTTTTAGGAGCACGGTGGCCTGGCGTTGTTCGTGGATGGCATCGACGAATTCCTGCAATTGCCCGGCGAGATCGGTGTGGCCTTGGCTGGCGCGCAGTGCGTTCGGTTGGTCACCGGCGTAGAGCAGGTTCATGTTGTGATGATCGTCAGCGTAAGCCGCTCCGGTGCCACCGGTTATCGACAGCGAAAAGTAGTCGCCGCCCGCAGGGAGCGAACAGGCAATGTCGATCATCGCCATGCCGCCGTTAGCGAAGCCAAGGTGGAACTGTATGTAGTCCGGATTACTCGGTGTTAGCAGCGTCCAGACTTTTTCCGGAGCGCCGCCGAACATCCAGCAGGCCAGGTCGGCGTCCGGCAGGATGCGCTCGGTGAGCGACTCGGGTGTTGCCTCGGGCGGCAGCCAGCGGTGGATGCGGAGCAGTCCAGGTGCACCGAGTTTTCCGGCATCGAGGCTGCGCTTGACCGCCTGGATCGACGGCAAAAACCGCCAAGTGTGAGCCGGCATGAGCATGGTGTCCGCTTGGCCAAGCGCAGCGATGTCGGCGAGTAACGGGCTGGCGAGCGCCGGTTTTCCCGCTGCGGCGGCCTTGGCCAAGACAGCCGCTTGGCCGGGATCGGCGTCGATGACGACAGCGTCAAAGTCGTTAGCTTGTTCAGTGAACAGCACTTCCGTTGATGGAGCGGTCGTTACTTGGCCAAGTGCCTGGCCGGCTTGTCCATCGGAGGCGGTCAACGGTACAAAAGCAGCCCAAACCGCTCGGTGTAATCGCGTTCGGATGGCTCCGTAAGATTTAGCCGCTTTTGCTTGGCCAATGAGCGCGAGCCGGATCATTTTTTGTCTGCCGTTATCATGCGGGCCTGGGAATGTCTCACGCGACATTCGCCGGGCCAAACCAATTTGTTGCGGAAGCAGCAAGTATTCAGCATCATTTGCTTGTTTAACGAACTCGAAAGACCAATCGTGCCAGATCCGGACGAAAATCAATCCATGCATAAGCTCACCAAGGCGGGCAGGTACATTATCATTATCGCGGCTTTTCTCGGTTGGTTTTTTGGTGGGATGCATTTGGGCATCACGTCGCTCTCAATGGGCTCGGCAGCCAAGGATCTGTTGCGTGGCACGGGTCAGTTCGAGGTGACGGTAGCGGAACGATCGGCGGCGCAGCAGCAGTTCGAGGAATCCGGCTAGGGTGATGTGCAGGGGTTGGCGTAGGCCAAGGCCGTTCAACGGCTCGAGACAGCGAGCAGCAAGTGGTACGGATACTATATCTGCGCGCTGCTCTTTGGCGGCGCGGCGGGAGGGCTGGTGTTTGGGCGGATCGGCGATCGCTTTGGTCGTGTGAAGGGCATGACGTCGGCGATCTGCTGCTACTCGGGTGTGTCCTTCGTTGCCTACTTTGCACGAACGCCGGAGCAGCTTTTGATGGCTCGCTTCGTGGTGTGCATGGGCTTGGGCGGGATGTGTCCCAACGGTGTGTGGCGCCGATTGTGCTGGACTTGCTGGTGCCATTGATAGTGCCGGAGTCGCCCAGCTGGCTGGCTCAACGAACCAGACGCAGTTCCACTGGAACTCTGGAGAAAACGAGAACCAAGCCAGAGAAAAGCACCGGTGAGATTTTCCGGCCGGTCATGTTTACGGTCACATTGGTTGGTATTTTGTTGGCGACGGCGCCGCTCTTCGGCGCGTGGGGCAGTTCAAACTGGGCAGTGAAATGGGCGGAGGATGCTGGGTCGGATGGACTGAAGGCGCAGGTGATCATGGTGCGATCGTTGCCGGGTATCTTCGGCAGTTTCATGGGTGGTTGGATCGCCAGTCTCGTGGGTCGACAGCGCAGCTATTTTTTTTAATAGCCTGATTTGTCTTAGCAGCGCGCAGTGCATGTTTTGGTTTTCGAGCCCGACAGAGCCGACCGTGTTCCTCGTGTGGACAGCGGTGCTAGGCTTTTTCAGCGGGATATTCTTCGGATGATACCGTTATTTTTGCCAGAATTGTTCGTGACACGTGTGCGCTCGGTCGGTGCAGGAGTTTGCTTTAATTTCGGGCGCATCATCACTGCGATAAAGGTGTTTGTGACTGCCGGACTCATCGCATATTTCGACAATGAATTCCGCCAGATTGGTCGGGTTACCAGTTTAATTTACCTGTTCGGCGTGGTGGGAATTCTCCTCATGCCCAAGGGCGTGGAGGGGAAAATCAAGGATTAGCGCGAAGCGGCCCCGCCGGTTTTGGATTGAACGCGCTTTGGCCCAACGCTATTAACCGCCGCGTGAATCCGGACAACAAAACCCATTCGGAAGAATTTCAATTCAACGTCGGCGTGATCGGGGCCACCGGCTACATCGGCGCCCCGTACCGTGCGGAGATCCGCCAGGCTGCCGGAGCAAACATTGTCGCGTTGTGCGCCCGCCGCCGCGAACTGCTTGAGCGGGCAGGTGAGGAAGACGGCGCGGAGTTGCTGACCGCCAACTGGCGAGAGGTGGTACAGCACCCGCACGTCAACTTCATCATCGTCGCCACGCCGGACGCGCTGCATCACGAGGCCGTGATGGCCTGTGCCGATGCTGGTAAACATCTGCTCTGCGAAAAACCGGTCGGTGTGAACGCCGCCGAAGCGTATGAAATGTGGGCGGCGTATCGCGATGCCGGGCTGGCGCATTACGTGCCGTTTTGGACGCGTTACTGCGAGCCGTTCGTGCGAACTCGCGAGGTGATTGAGTCCGGCTTGTTGGGTGACATTCGCGGCGTGGTTTACCGCTGGCACAATCCGCGCCCGGACGACATGCCTCTCACATGGCGCGATGACGCCGGATTGTCGGCGGCAGGCAGCATTGCCGACGTTGGCTCGCACGCTTACGACACGCTGCGCTGGCTGCTTGGCTGCGAGGCAACGCGGGTGCAGGCGCATGCTGACACGATCACGCCGGCCAGGGCCGACCTGGGTGCGATCAATCTTACCGAGGCGTTGGCGCTTGGACAGTCGGGCGGCCAAGCGGAGGCATCTAAGCGCCGGGGATCGACGTTCGACTACGCGAGCGTGGCGTGGGAGTTTGACAATGGTGCCGTGGCGACGCTGGTGCTGTCGCACACGCCGTTTTTCCGGAAGGGCATTGCGCCCGAGTTGGAACTGCACGGCACCAAGGCGTCGCTTGGCCTGGATCGTGTGAGTGGAAACCTGACCCTGGCCAAGCCGGGCGAGCCGGTGGAGATCATCGCCAACGTGCCGGACAACGGTTTTGGCAATCGTTTCGAGAAATATGTTTTCCCAAGCCTACGCCAGACAATCGCCGGGGAGGAAACCGACCATCCCGACCTTCAGGACGGCTGGCGCGTGCAACTTTTCACCGATGCTGCCGCCCGCTCAGCCCGCTCTGGCTGCTGGGAAACTGTGGCGTAGTTACTTGCTGGAGACGTCGAGGCAGGTGAGGTCGCCGCGGGAGTTGCGGCAATAAATTCGGCCGTTGGCCAGCACTGGCGTGGTCCAGCACTTGGGACCGGTCACTTGGGCGCGGGAAGTCTCCGTGAATTCACCGTCGTTGGCCTCCGCGACGATCAACTCGCCCTGATTGCTGATGATGAGTAGCTTTTTGCCGATCGCCTGAAGCGCACCGAAGCCACCGAAACTCTTCTCCTCCCACTGGACTTTACCGGTGGCCAACTCGATGCACTTGAGCGTGGCGCGGCCGGTGTTGCCGTCGAAGCCGTACAGATGGCCGTCGATCAGCACGCATGGATTGAAGTGGTTTCGCATGTTTTTGTTTTCCCAAAGCTTGGCCACTTTGTCGCCGTTGATTTGCAGCAGCGCGCAGCCGCGGTCGTAGCCGGAGGAGATGAACACCTTGTCGCCGATGAGAATGGGGTCGGCGGCGTTGGTGTCGTACTTGGTTTCCCACGGGTAACTCCAGAGCGTGCTACCGGTTTTCGGATCCACCGCGACGACTGCCTTGTAGGCGAACATCACCAACTCCTGCCGCCCGTCCCGGACGTGGGGTACGATGGACGAGTAACTGGCCGAGTCGCGACCGGTGCTCCAGAGAATCTTACCGGTCTTTTTGTCGAGCGCTGTGCCGTGCGAGCCGACGTTGACGAACACTGTGCCGCCGATGACCAGCGGCGAGCCTGCGAAGCCCCACGTTGGCCGCTTGCCCTTGGTTTCCGTGGCGACATTTTTCTGCCAGACAACGTGGCCGTCGGCTGCGCCAAAACAGATCAGCTGTCCGCGCTTGCCCAGCGTGAACACACGGTCACCATCGACGGTGGGTGTTCCGCTTGGCCCGCCGGCGTAATACTTCGGGTCGAGCTTGGCCTCGTAGGCGTGGGACCAGATCGCCTTGCCGGTTGCAGCGTCGAAACAAAACACGGTGTCCTTCTCCTCGCCCTTGCCGCGGCCGGAGTTGCCGAGCGTGTAGACTTTGCCGTTGGCGACGGACAGCGACGAGAAGCCGGTGCCGACCTTGGCTTTCCAAAGGCGCTTGGGACCGTCGTCGGGCCACTTGACCAGCCAGTCGGTCTCGGAGGAGACGCCGTTGAGGTCGGGGCCGCGCCAGCGAGTCCAGTCCCCGGCGGAGGGCTTGGCCAAGCCGGCGAACAGGCCAAGTGCAACAATGCTCAGCGATAAGAGGCGAATAAGAGAAAACGTCATGGCAGCGATGGGTAAACAACGGCCGCCGGGCAGTCAAACCACAAAGGCAACTTGAGAGCATTTCGCTAAGGCGCGAAAAAGTTAGCCAAGACTAACTTTTTAGTTGACCTCGCCTTAGGGGTGAAATATAGCCTAGGCTAACTTTTGGCGGTATCGCCTTTTTTAAAGGTTTTTTTTTGTCTTTCGGCCCTTCATGATACTTTTTTACTGATGAAACGAATCTTGTTTTTGACAATCGGCTTGGTAGCTGCAGCGGCTTTTGTACAAGGCCACGCAGCTAAATTAAACGTCGTCACCACCACGACCATGGTGACCGACATGGTGAAGGAAATCGGCGGAGACCGCGTGAAGGTGGTCGGCCTGATGGGGCCGGGCGTGGATCCGCACCTGTACAAGCCGGCCTCCGGTGACGTGGTGAAACTCCAGCGGGCAAAGATTATTTTTTACTCTGGGCTGATGCTCGAGGGGCGGATGACCGACCTGTTTTTCCGCATGGCAAGAGCGGGCAAAATGGTCTACGCCGTTACTGAGTCGATCCCGGAAAAGGACCGGCTCGAGCCGCCGGAGTTTGCGGGGCACTGGGATCCTCACGTCTGGGGCGACCCGCTCCTGTGGAGCAAGTGTATCGTCACCGTGGTCGATGGCTTGAGCAAGGCCGACCCCGCTGGTGCGGCGGGCTACGCCAAGCGCGGCCAAGCGGTCGTCTCGTCATACAAGGCGATGCGAGCCTGGGCGCTCAAGCGCATCGCCGCCGTGCCGAGGGAGCAACGCATCCTCGTCACCAGTCACGACGCCTTCAACTACTTTGGGCAATCGTTCGGTTTTCAAGTCGTCGCCGTGCAGGGATTGTCAACGGTTACCGAGGCCGGTTTGGCCGACATCGTCAAGACGGTGGACTTCCTTAAGCAAAAAAAGATCAAGGCGATCTTCGTCGAGAGTAGCGTCAACCCGGCAGCCATCGAGCGGGTGAGCAAGGATGCCGGCGTAAAGATCGGCGGCGAGTTATTCTCCGACGCCTGCGGCAGGGTGGGAGACATCCACGAGTCGCACGGCGAAAAGTACGACGTCGGCACGTTTGTCGGGATGCTCAAGCACAACATCAACACTGTCGTTGATGCCCTTAGGTGACCCGAAATATTTCAAACGTTGAAAACTGCATTCATAATTTTGGTGGGAGTCCTGCCGTTGTCGCTTGCAACTTCGGGCGAGTTTACCACCTTCAAAAACGATCATGGCATCGACCTGTTTTTTGACTACACAGGCGAGGTGTTGAGCAACGTCTCCGGCGGCGACCACACCGGTACCGGTTATAATGGCCTAGCCTCGTTCGGCATTGAATCAGACCTTGGTCAAGCGATTGGTTGGGAAGGAGTTAAGATGCATCTGAGCGGTATGGATCTGCACGGCTCCGGCATCGGCAGCCGCAGCGGTGACATGTTGGGTGTGAGCAACATCGAGGGCTACGGAAGTGTGCGGCTTTACGAGTCGTGGGTGGAGAAACAGTTCGCTGGTGAGTCGCTGAGCCTGCGTGTCGGGTTGCTGCTGGCAGATGAGGAATTCTCGACGCTCGAAACTACAGACCCGTTTCTCAACGCGACCTTTGGCTGGCCGGAATTTATCTCGATGAACACGGTCAATACCGGCCCGGCGTTCTACATTCCCGCGCTTGGCCTGCGGTTGCTCTGGGAACCAAGCGAGGCGTGGTATGGCCAGGTCGGAGTCTTCGATGGTGACACCTTCGACTCGCCCGAAAGTGATGACACGGTCAACCGACATGGCTTGCACTTGGAACTGGGTAACAGTCAAGGCACTTTCGGCATGGTGGAAGTCGGCTATCGGCACAACCAGGCAGAGGATGTTGACGACCTCTCCGGCACGTATAAACTCGGTGGCTGGTGGCACTCGGCCGAGTTTCGCGACTTCCGAGGTGGGGCGTCACACGACGGAATACAGGGGGTGTACGCGTCCGGCGAGCAGATGGTTTACCGCGAGTACGGCGACCAAGGGTTGAAGCTGTTCGTGCGTTTTGGCTTTGCGCCGAAAGATCGCAGTGAGGTGGACTACAGCTTTCAAGCTGGCGCAAGCTACGTTGGCCTGATCCCCGGCCGCGACATCGACACCGCTGCGCTTGGTTTGTCGCACGCGCACATCAGCGACGATCTCCCCGGGCGTACCACTGAGACTGTGGTCGAGGCTGCGTACGAGTATGTGATGAGCGACGACTTCACTATTCAGCCAAGCGTGCAGTGGGTCGACGACCCCGGTGCGACCGGCGAACTCGACGACGCACTCGTGTTTGGTCTGCGGGTTAACCTGAGTTTTTAACATGACAGATTCCCCGGCAACCAAAGGCGAGGACATTCCGCTTGAGATTCACGACCTGACGGCTGGGTATCACAAGAAACCTGTGCTTTGGGGCATCGACCTGAAGGTGCCCAAGGGTAAACTGGTCGGGGTTGTTGGGCCGAACGGCGCCGGCAAATCGACCCTTATCAAGGCTATCATGGGCCTGGTGCCGCCGAGTAGCGGGTGGGTGAAGATCTTTGGGAAAACGTACAATGAGAATCGTCGGCGAGTCGGCTATGTGCCTCAGCGAGAGTCGGTTGACTGGGATTTTCCGGTCACGGTAATGGACGTGGTGATGATGGGCCGCTACGGCCATGTCGGCTGGTTCAAGCGTCCAAAGAAGGCTGATCGCGAGATCGCCCGAGACTGTCTCGACAAGGTGAAGATGCTGCCGTTTGCCAAGCGGCAGATTTCCAACTTGAGCGGCGGCCAGCAGCAGCGTGTTTTTTTGGCGCGCGCGTTGGCGCAGGAGAGCGACATATATTTCATGGACGAGCCGTTCGCCGGCGTGGACGCCGCGACCGAGACGGCGATCATCTCGCTGCTGCACGAATTGCGGGAAAAGGGCAAGACGCTGCTGGTGGTGCATCACGACCTGCCGACGGCGCGCAATTATTTCGACCAACTGCTGCTGCTCAACATGCGGGTGGTGGCCTACGGCGAGACTGAAAAGGTGTTCACTTACGAGCTGCTTCAGAAAACGTACGGCGGCCGGTTGACGATTCTTTCCGAGGTGGCGGATGCAGTCGGGCAGCGCGCCAAGTAACCGATGAACCAACAGCGAAAAACCTTGGCCAAGCGGGGATTGGGTGCGGTACACGCGCTTGGTCTGCTGGCTGTGTTTTCGCTGTTGGCTGTGGAGCCGGAGAGTGCCTGGGCGGCGAAGATCGGTGACGTTGCGGAGGAGACGTCGCTTGGCCAACAGGCGTTGCGTTTTTTTTCGTTCCGTGATCCGTCGGTGCGCTATGCGGTGATTGGCTCGGTGCTGCTCGGCATTTCGTGCGGGTTGCTGGGCTGCTTTATCGTCGTGCGAAAAATGGCACTCGTCGGTGACACGTTGTCGCACGCGGTGTTGCCCGGCGTTGCGGTTGGCTTCCTGTTTTCCGGCGTGAGCGCCAGCGGGCTGTTTGACTGGAGTTTCGACGTGGCCAACATCACCAAGAATCCGGCGCTGATTTTTTGCGGCGCGGTGGTGGCCGGCGTGGCCGGGACGTTTCTTGTCAACACCCTGAAACAGACTACTAAAATCAAGGAGGACTCGGCGCTTGGCCTGACGCTGGCGTCTTTTTTTGCCGTGGGCATCTGTCTTTTGACAATGATTCAGGATTTGCCCACTGGCAACAAGAGTGGGATCGACAAGTTCATGTTTGGCCAAGCGGCGGCGATCGATGAGGACGATATCCGGCTGATGCTTGCGGTCACACTGCTGATCGTGGCGGTGGTGTTTGTGTTCTACAAGGAACTGCTGGTGACGAGTTTTGACGCGGGGTTTGCGCGGTCGATTGCGCTGCCGAGTGAGTGGATTCATCACGGGCTGATGCTGCTGGTGGCGTTCGCGGTGGTGATCGCGCTGCAGGCGGTCGGCGTGGTGCTGGTGTCGGCGATGCTGATTACCCCCGCGGCGACGGCGTATTTGCTGACCGATCGCATGCACCGGATGCTGCTGTTGGCGGTGGGGTTCGGTGTGGGGTCGGGAGTTCTTGGTGCGTTTATTTCATTTCTCAAGCCGAACATCCCGACCGGGCCGTGCATGGTGCTGGGTGCGAGCGCGTTGTTTGCGGTGGCGTTCTTCGGCGGGCCAAGGCACGGCGTGCTGACGCGCTGGTGGCGGCACTTGTCGCGCTCCAAGCGGGTGCAGCGGGAGAACACTCTCAAGGCACTGTTTCAGGTTTTGGAACGCCGGGATGCTGAGCCGGAGGACAGCGTCTCACTGAAGGAGTTGGCGGAGCGCCGCCGGGAAACGCCCGACGAAGTATCCGGCCAGGCGAGCGCGCTGAAACAACACGGATTCGTCACGCTGCACGAGGAGGGCAAAAAGATTTTGTTCACCCCAAGCGGCTGGCAACTGGCCTGCACGATTGTCCGCAACCATCGGTTGTGGGAGCTGTACCTGACCAACGCCGCCAACATCGCCGCTGACCACGTGCACGATGACGCTGAGAAAATCGAGCACTTGCTCGGCGACGATGTCGTGCGCGAGTTGGAGCGGATGCTCGATGACACGACACGCGATCCGCACGGCCGGGCCATCCCCGGCTTTGCAGATATTCACAAGCCGTTCACGCCGGCGGCCGCGAGGCCAAGCGGATACGGCAGGAACTTGTGAACGATTTCATTCCAGCCTTCGAGTGGCAACGGGTCATGGTCGAGCCGTGGACGGAGAATCTGCCGACAACATTTTGGATCGTGCTGATGGGGTTCCTGATCACCGCCGCGTGCGGGCTGATCGGCAACTACCTCATACTCCGCCGCATGGCGCTGGTCGGCGACGCGATCAGCCATAGTGTTCTTCCAGGTTTGGCCATCGCCTTTTTGCTGTCGCACAGTCTCAATACCCTGCCGATGTTCATTGGAGCGCTCGGGGCTGGCATCGTGACGACGGTGATGATCGAGTTGATACACAAGAAAACCCGCGTAAAACAGGATTCGGCGATCGGGATCACTTTCTCGACGCTGTTCGCCATCGGCGTGATCCTGATCAGCTTGGGACAAACGGACGCGGTTCATCTGGATGCGGAGTGCGTGCTATACGGCGAGATCGCGTTCGTGCCGTTGGACCTCGTGAAGACCGAGCTGGGGCCGAATGCATTGTCGGTAGTGAAAAACATCCCGGGGCTCAACTCGGAGATGTTTCTCAATGGCAACCTGCTGACCATCGCACCGCCGCCGGTCATCCGCATGGCGGTGGTCACCGGCATCACGCTGCTGTTGATCGTGGTGTTTTACAAGGAGTTGCTGGTGACGAGTTTCGACTCCGGCTTGTCGTCGTCGCTGGGCATCAACTCCACCGTGGTGCATTACGCGCTGATGGGGATGCTCTCGGTGATCATTGTCAGCGCATTCGAGGCGGTCGGCGCGATCCTCGTTATAGCGATGTTGATATTGCCCGGGGCGACGGCGTCGCTACTGGCGCATCGGTTGCCGCCGATGTTTGGCATCACCGTCGTTCACGCCTTGCTGAGCGCGGTGGGCGGCATCCACTTGGCCACATGGCTGAATTGTTCGCCCGCCGGGGCGATGGTGGTCGCCGGCTCGGCGCTGTTCGCGCTGGCGTGGATGTTCAGCCCAAGCCAAGGGTTGCTACAGCGCTGGCTTGGCCGTGAGTTGGACGAACTTGATGAGGAGGACATCGAGCGCTTGGCCAAGGGAGTTTGAAAAGTTTTCAGTTGGGCCAAGGATTCTCACGGGTTTTCGTGATGAGTTTTTGATTTAGTATCGATGGACAGGATGCACAGGATAAAAAAATCCTGTCCATCCATGTTTGTTTTTTGGTGTCCTGCGTTTAACTCCTTTAATTTGCGTCCAATCGTCTCTATTCGAGATTTCTCGCGTTTGGGCACAAAAAAAGGGACTCTTTCGAGTCCCTTAAAATTTGTTGCCGGCTTGGCTTAGGCTTCGCCCTTTTTCCAGGTGCGCTTGAGTGGCTTGGTGACGAGGCCCTTCTTGATGGCCTTGGCGGTGACGCGGATATACTTCACCTCGCCATCTATGATGGCCTTGACGCGCTGCAGATTCGGGAGGAAACGGCGCTTCACGACCTTGGTGACGTGCATGCCGATGCCGCCCTTTTTCTTGGCTTTACCGCTACGTCGAATGCGGCTCCCCGTGACGGGGCCGGTGCCTGTTAGTTGACAAACTCTGGACATTTTGTACCTCCCTTGCTGAAAGGGGTTGCGAAACTTACCCTAAAAACCAGCCGTGACAAGCCATTTTTTCGGCTTTTTTGCTGCGCTTGGCCAAGCGGGGCGGGGTTTATTTGGCTGTAGCGGTCTTTGCTTGGGGGCGGATGACGCTGGCCAGGGTGTTGCGGACGGCCTGTTGGGCGTCGTCGAACAGGGTGTAAAATACGGGGACGACGAGGAGGGTGAGCAGGGTGCCCGAGGTCATGCCGCCGATGAGCGTCAGGCCGAAGCTCTTGTAGCTCATCCCCATTTCGCTGGACTGGCTCAGGGTCAGCGGGATCATGCCGATGATGGTGGTCAGCGCGGTGATGGCGATCGGGCGGAAACGGTTCTCGGCGGCCTTGAGCAGGGCTTGCGTGCGCTCCATGCCGGCTTGGCGGAGGCGGTTGGCGTAGTCGACGAGCACGATGCCGTTGTTCACCACGACACCGACGAGCAGTACGCACCCGATGATGCCGAGGAAGTCCATCTCCTTGCCGGCGATGAGATGAATCCACACCGAGCCGATCGCTGCGAGCGGGATAGTCAGTACGATCGAGAGGGGCATCATCACGCTCTCGAATAGGAACGCCATTAGCAGGTAAATGAAAACGATGGCCAACCCCAGGGCGAAAAGGCCGTTTAAGATTTCCTCCATGTCGAACCGCTTTCGCACTTCGCTGAACGTGATGCCCTCGGGCAGGTCGATGTTGCGCTTGACTGCCTCGATGGACTTGCGGGTCTCCTCTTCCTTGCCGCTCTCGAGCTCCAGCCCGATGGTGTAGCTGACGCGCTTGTCGGTGCGGCTGATGTAGCGGGGGCTGTTGAGCATGGCCGGCCGCGTGAGTGTACCGATGGAGCTGAACCGGCCATCCTCGGTGGGAACGAGGAAGTTATTCAAGTCCGCCAGTTCAGCCCGATCCTCCTCGCTGTAACGGATACGAACGGGGATTTGCCGGCCGTCGCTGCTAAAACGGGGAAGCGTGCTGCCGCGTAGGGCGTAACCGACCACACCGGCGAGGGTATTTGGGTTCACGCCGATGGAGCTAGCGCGGTCGCGGTCGACGAGCAGGGCCAGCTCGTTGGGGGTCTCGTCCTCCCGCTCATTGAGGGCGATCACGCCGGGGATGTTTCGGAAGAGCGGCTTGAGTTCGTCGGCCAACGCATCGAGTTGCTCCGGGTCCTGGCCTGAGAGTCGGATGTAGTGCTGTTCCTTTTTATCCTGTTTTTCCTCCCCCTCGCCAAACTGCTGGTAATCAATTTTCAGCCCGGGGATTTTGGGCAGTTCCTTGTAAATTCGCTCGGCGACTTCGCGGGCGGGGACGGTGCCTTCCCGATCCCGCGAAAACCATCCCTCCAGTTGGCCGAACCAAGTGCTATAAAAGACGATGAACCCGTCCAACTCGTAGTAGTCTTTCCGCTCGTCGAGTTTCTTCTCGACCTGTTTGAAGTACTCGGTGCGCTCGTCGAAGGTGAACCGGCTGGGAAATTGAAACGAGAGGTGGAACGATGCCATGTCTTTCTCCTGTTGAACCGCGAAGCCGATTTTATCGAACACAAAAACGGTGGCGGCCAAGAGGACAAGCATGAGAAAGGCCAGGTCGAGCCGGCGTTTCAGGAAAAAGCCAAGCGCTCGGTTGTACCAGCGGTTGAACCGGCCAAAGGAGGCATCGTACATTTTCTCCAGCCAAGCGCGCGCGGCATCGGCCAGCCGTCTTGGCCAAGCGGTCGTTGCGGTCTTTCGCGTGGAGAGGGTCAGGTACACGCAGAGCGGGATGAAGACCAGTGCCACGCCAAGCGAGGCAAGCAGCGCCACGACGACCGGCAGGGCCAGACGCATCATGAAGAAGCGCATTTCGCCCTCCACCAGCACGGCTGGCAGGAACACAATAACTGTGGTGAGGGTGGCCGTGGTGATGGCGAGGCCAATTTCCTGGACGCCCTTGATGCAGGCCTCGCGGCGTGGCAGGCCGGCCTGATAATGACGCTGGATATTCTCGGCAACCACCACTGAGTTGTCCACCAGCAGCCCGATGCACAATACCAGCCCGAGGATGGTTAGCAGGTTCAGGGTCTCGCCGGCGAAGTACATCGTGGCCACGGCGATGAACAGGCACAGCGGGATGGCTCCGGCGATGATCACTGTCATCCGGGCTCGGCGCAGGAAAATGTAAAGCACACAGGCTGCGAAGAAGGCCCCGATTCCGCCGTTGGTTAAAAGGGTGTTCAGTTGCTCCATGACAATCGTGCCCTGATTCATGTGGATATTCAGGTC